>JBFMDQ010000007.1:2302-59234 GCA_040753955.1 Nitrospirota bacterium
GACCTCCAGCGCTTTGGGTAATGCCTCGTTATCAATAAGTATAGCGCCTAAGATAGATTGTTCTGCCTCTATGTTCTGGGGAGGTAGTCTATCTAACTGCGAGTCTATTTCCTTCATTCCTGAATAATCCCCAAACTGTCATTCCGAGCGAAGCGAGGAACCCCGTCTTTTGAGATTGCTTCGTCGCTTCACTCCTCGCAATGACATTGTCGATACAATTCCTTCATTCCTGAATAACCTGAATATTAAGTTGTACTGATATTTCGGGATGGAGCTTTATATTTACAGAGTAAGAGCCGAGCCTTTTTATTGGTTCTTCAAGGGAAATCTTCTTTTTGTCTATCTCGATCCCTTCATTTTGAAGTGCCCCGGCAATATCCATAGTTGTTACAGAACCAAAGAGTTTTCCCTCTTCACCAGCCTTTGCCTTGATCGAGAGCGTCATGGTCAAGATCCTGTTTGCGAGGTCTTGAGCAGAATTTTTGAGCCTCCTTGCCTTCTCCTGGAGAATCCTCTTTTCATGTTCTAAGGATCTTATATTTTTGGTGTTGGCCTCGGTAGCAAGTCCCTTCGGTATTAGATAATTTCTTGCATATCCATCTGCCACATTCACAATCTGACCCATCTTCCCAACCTTCTTGACATCTTCCTTGAGAATTACCTTCGCCATGAGTCTCCTTCAAGAATTTTATTAATACTACCCTATGGGTTCGAATTATTCAAGGACTAATTACTTTATGCGATACTTGCCATAAAGGTCCGTAAAGCAGCAGAACTCCAAGTCTTTTGAAAACAAGGGATTTAATAGAAGAGATCGAGAAGATGGGGGAAATCACAAGATCTTGAATGGGACTGGTATAAAGGTAAGGGCGAATATGGCGAGTGTAATCCAACCGATGAACCTTCTCTTACGATCTAATGGAACCTCCGGATACAGAATAGGTGGATGCCTCAGGCCAAGAATCAACAATAAGACAGCCCATATAGCCCATCCTTCCCACAATAATAGTCCGAGGAGAAGCATTATGGGTATAAGTATATTTGAAATAAGATTATATTTCTCGCCAAACAGTGCGTAGGCAATATGACCGCCATCGAGCTGTCCAACAGGTATAAGGTTTATAGATGTTACAAAGAGACCGATCCATCCGGTAAAGGCAACCGGGTGAAGTAGTATGTCCTGAGAACCGGGTTGATAATCGAGAATCAAACTGGAAAGGATAGAAAAAAGCAAGGAATCTCCAAGACTGATAGCTCCCTTTGTCTCTTGAATCGGAACGACCTTAGAAAGAGAAAGCCCAATAATTGAGACCACGACCGAGATGATGAAGCCTGCTACAGGGCCAGATGCACCAATATCCAGAAGGGCCTTTCTTGTAGAAATAGGGGACTTCATTTTGATAAAGGCCCCAAAGGTACCGATAATTGTAGGGGCAGGGATAAAATACGGAAGCGTAGCCTTTACTCTGTGTTTCCTTGATGCGAAGTAATGTGATAATTCATGGGCCAAGAGAATTGACATGAGTGTTAATGCGAAGGGAAGGCCCTTGTAGATTTTTTCAGGTTCCTTCAATATACTTACCCCAGCCTGCATTGCACCTGCAAGCAATGTAGAAAACAATGTAAATGTAAAAAGTATAAGGTGCAAAAATAGACCCTTTCTTTGCATCTTCAGACCTTTCTCTACCTTATTCTTGATCTCAAGTTCTATATATTGTCCTGCTTTTCATTTTGATACCGTCCTTCCAAACCACATCTGGAAAAGACGAAGAGCAAGATTCCCATTAGCATTATATCCAATATGTCGTGCCATACATAAGCAAGTCCATTGCCCTTGAATAATACGCCGTAGCCGAAATCAATAAAGTATCTCATCTTAACAGAGATGCAAATATCCCGGAACAAAGGGTAGTAAAGAATCACAGTGTCCTCTTAAATGTCGCTATTGATATTGTCATCGTCACAATGGTAAAAACCAGAAGAAAGGCTATGTCACCTGAAATAGTAGAGAGACTTGCATTTTTAAAGAGAA
Source organism: Nitrospirota bacterium (assembly GCA_040753955.1). GTDB lineage: Bacteria > Nitrospirota > Thermodesulfovibrionia > Thermodesulfovibrionales > SM23-35 > JASEEX01. The sequence goes on from JBFMDQ010000007.1 coordinate 4,335, forward strand.
TTGACTTCAAGGCATCCACAGCATATGCCTCTGGGTTCACCTTTGCAAATACCTTGAGCCAGTCGGGAAAGCTTGCAATAGGATATATTGCACCACTCGGAAAGAAGAGGATAACATTCAGGAATCCGCTGAGAATCCCAACAACTCTTGGATGACTTACCCTTCCAAGGATTACGAACAGCATACTGAGCAGACAGAGTGTCGTCAGTATTATCACGATAAATATAGAGACACCCTGTTCTATAACTCTTGGAAAGGGAATTCCCGTTATGAGCAAACTCACAACTAAAATTAACGTGGCAATGATCGTTGTTATCGAGAGACCACTGATGATAAGGCCAGATACGATATGCGATTTGGAAAGTGGTGTGAGGAGATAGCTTTCATCGATTCCAAGAAACCTGTCCATAACAAGATTAAAAGCACCCGTTGTCAATGCCCCCAGGAATATAGCCATAATTACCACACCGGGAACGAGAGACTGGTAATAGTCGACCTTTCTGTAAAGGTCTATGCCTCGCAGGTATTTTTCATCAGTCCTTTCCCGTATTGATGCATACTCTGGTTCAAGAAACCGAAAAGCACCATCAACAGCATTCCTTATGGCCTCAGCAGATATGCTGTCTGTATTATCAAGAAAGAGACCTACCTCTGCCCTCCTCTTTAAGGAGATTCGCTTATTGAAATCGGGAGGAATGATGAGCGCTCCCTTATATCTGCCTTGTCTGACTCCATTAAGGGCATCACCTTGATCTTTCATCCTGATGATGGTAAATGTCTGTGGCCCTGCCTCAACAGCTCGCAAATTTTGGATGAATCTCTCAGAGTAAGGGCCTGAGTCTTGGTTTATGACAACCAGGGGAAGGCCTCTCAATTTTCCCTGAAATGAATTCCCTAAAATTATAAGATAAAGGATAGGCATGATAATGCTCATTGCGAGAACAACAGGATTCCGCTTGAATTTCTTTAAGTCCCTTTCAATAACCGCCAGCAGTCTTACCATACTACTCCTAAACTTTCAATTTTTATTTTCATCTTCCCCATTTCCGGGGTATCCCCGCACCTAAAAGGAGGCTCACCTTCTTTGCCTCTTCTTCTCTTATAGACCTGCCAGTGTAGTGGATAAAAACATCCTCAAGGGACTGCTCGTGGATTGTTGCTGATAAAACCTTCCCACCGGATGATTTCATTTCATCCATGAGCACAGGGAGGTTCTGTGCCCCACTGTCAACATAGACCCTGACACTGTCATCCTCAACGTTTACCTTATGTACAAAAGGCAAATCTTTTATTTTCTCAATAATGCTTGCTGATAGATCCTCAATAGTTAAAGAAATGATATCATTTCCTGGTATCTGTGACTTAAGCTCATCAGGGCTTCCAATCGCTATTATCTTTCCCGAATCTATGATAGCAACCCTATCACATAACACCTCTGCCTCTTCCATATAGTGGGTTGTGAGAAATATTGTTATTGTATCTCCTTCTCTAAGCTTTCTGAGAAAATCCCGGACAACATGTCTAGACTGGGGATCAAGCCCAATAGTCGGTTCATCGAGAAAAAGGATTTTTGGTTTATGCACTAAACCCCGTGCAACCTCAAGCCTCCTCCTCATTCCGCCTGAGTATGCCGCAACAAGGTCATTGGCCCTTGCTGTGAGGCCAACCATCTCAAGGAGATACTCAATCCTCTCTTTCCTTTCTTTTGAGGGTATTCCATAGAACCGTCCATAAATATCCATATTCTCATAGCCTGTGAGATCGAGATCTGTCGTCATCGCCTGCGGAACGACACCAATCTCTCTCCTGACAGCCTCCGGATTCTTTGCCACATCGCAACATGCAACAACAGCCCTCCCACCTGTTGGTTTAAGAAGCGTGGTAAGCATTCTGATAAGAGTCGTCTTTCCGGCCCCATTTGGACCAAGGAAGCCAAAGAATTCGCCCTCTATCACATCAAAACTCACATTATCAACGGCGGTAATAGGGCCAAATTTCTTTGTTATTCCTGAGACCTCTATGGCCTTGGTCTTTTGCATAATCCTTATACCTTTTTTGGTATTTCCACTTCTACGGTCATCCCTGGCTTTAACACTTCAGCAGTATCAGTTAACTTTACCTTAACCCTGAAGGTCTTTATATCCTGCCTTCCGCGTGTTACATCCCTCTGGGTTGCAAACTCTGCATACCTTCCTATCTCTGAAACCTTTCCTTTAAACACTTTATCAGGAATCCCCTCCGCCCTGACAATCGTCTCGCTATTTAGCGCCACAGAACCTATAAGGGTCTCCTCTATATCTACCCTGACATAAAGGTTGTCCATGTCCACTATTGTTAAAATTGTCACACCTGGACTTACTGTTTCACTTTCTTCCAATGACTTGAATATGACTGTCCCTGATATAGGAGTTTTTATCACGGTGTCATAGAGCCTTGATATGTGATAAGAAAGATTGGCCTCTGACTCCTTAAGTTTTGCCTTTGCAGAGTTGAGCTGACTGATTGATGCGTTAAGCTGAGCTGTAGCAGCATCCCTTTTTGAGTAAGAAGCCGTGAGTCTTGCCTTTGCAGACATATAGGTCGCCACAGATGTATCATAATTGGTTGTTACTATCTCAAAGGAGTCCGTAGAGATTAATTCCTCTTTGTAAAGGGCAGTGGCTCTGTCAAGCTTTTTCTTTGCCTCATCCATCACTGCACGGGCCTTTTCTACATCTGCCTCTGAACTCTTAATCTCGGCCTCAGCGTTTTGAATATTCGCCTTTGCATTTTCAATTGCTGACTCTGAAACCCTGACATCTGCCTTTGCCTTCTCAACTCCTGCTCTTGCCTGCTCTACTGACGCTCTGAGGTCATCACTTTCGAGTTTAATAACGATCTGGCCTTTCTCGACTTTGTCGCCCTCATTACAGCAAATCTCAGAAATTTTGCCTGATACCTTTGAGGAAAGATTCACCTCTACTCCCTCAATGATTCCTGTTGTATGGATTGCTTCAGCCCTTTTTCCCCTTTGGGCAAAGAAAACCATAAGGATTGTGACTGCTATCAGAAAGATTATGGCAAAGGTAATTATCCGTTTTTTCATGAATTCATCTATCCAACTGGGGGAAAATAGCGTTCAAGAAAATCTGCCAGTTCCAGTCTAAAGGCACCGCAATCTATGGGTTCCGGTGCTAGGCCAATGCTTTCTTGATAATACCCATTATTTCCTTTCCTAAAAGCGTTCCTTTATATTCTTGATGGCCTCTCTAATCTCAGCCCTGACCTTTTCCGTTGCTTCTTTGGTAGTTTCTTTAGCTATTTCCAGAGTGTGCTCCAGACCTTTCACGGCTCCCTCCACGGCATCCTTGAGAAAGACTTTTGTTTTATCTCCAGCCTCACTTATAGCCTCAATCGCCCCTGTTGCTGCGCTGTGAGCGATATCGGTTAATTTGCCGCCGGCTTCTTTTGCTGCCTCAGCGGCACTTTTTACTACACCTTCTGTAATCTTTTTGATGTTCTCCCCTGTAGCCTCTGTCTTTTCCAGAGTAGAGGCCACAGTTTCTTTCACCTTTTCCCTCACATCCTTCGAGACTTCCCTTCCCCTTTTAATGATCTCCAATACATCTTCCCTGATCTTTTCGACGATCTTCTCTGGCATTTTCATTTACCTCCTGTTATTTTTGTGCCTCTTTCTTCTATTTTTGATTTTTATCAAAAGAATTCCTCGAAGCACTGCTTCGGGTATGACCATATATCCTTTACCACCCCACCCAGAAAGCCCCACCCTGTGGGTGGGGTGGTTTACTGCTGTCATTCCCGCTTGCCTGCCCTGCTTCGCAGAGCGAGGCCAGGGTCGGGAATCCTTCTTCAGAGAGATTCTGGACTTCGGCGTGAGCCCTCGACCTGAGCGTTCGGCTGAGCTCACGCCGAAGCCTCGGGCCGAAGGTTCAGTCGAACGACAAGCCAGAATGACATGATGACATGTTTTATCCAGGAATCTTCTTTATCGTACCTTACCCTTTGCAAGCGATGCAAATATGCCTCCGGAACAAAGAGTAGCAAAAATGATAAAGGCTGCTTTCACACTTTTCATAAAAAGTTGATGGTATTCAGGTGTAATCTGAACCTTCCCGATGTATATTGCAAATAGCAGCATTGCGATTCCCATGCTGAGCATCTGCCCTATCAGCCGCATTGTTCCGAGTGTCCCTGAGGCTACCCCGTAAAACTTTTTCCCTACAGAACTCATCACGGCATTGGTATTGGGAGATGCGAAAAAGGCAAAGCCAAAGCCAAGAAGAATCAAGCAGGCTATGATGAACTCGAGATTTGTTTTCTCATTTAAAGAAGTAAGGAGGAAAAGTCCGAGGGCTGTCAAAGCCATCCCTATCGAGGCAACTATTCGTGGTTCGATTCTGTCTGAAAGCCTGCCAGCAAAGGGTGAGAAGATAGTCATCACAACGGGTTGGAATACTAAAATCAAGCCTGTTTTCTGTGGGCTTAAACCTTTTATATACTGCAAGTAAAGACTTAAAAGAAATACAACGGCAAATGTTGCGCAATAATTGATGAAAGCAGCCAGATTTGAAAAGGAAAAGACCATGTTATTCCTGAAAAGATTTATACCCAGAATGGGATTTATAGCCTTTATTTCCCATCTAATAAATGCGAAGATCCCTAAAATACCAATTAAAATCAGCCAGAGACTCAACGGTGCAGGCAAAAGGGAAAGACCATACATAATTGCTAAAAGGGTGAGGCTGTAGATTATGGAACCGCTTAAATCGAACCTCTCCCCCCTTGCCTCAGCCCATTCTCCCTTTAATGTCAGGAAAATAAGGGTAATTACTATTAAGCCAACCGGGATGGTTGCAAGAAAAATGCTTCTCCAGCCGAAATGTTGAGTCAAAAACCCACCGACAAATGGTCCAAGGGAAAGTCCTAAATAAATTGAAGCAGCATTTATTCCAAGGGCCTTACCCCTTTCCCCGGCGGGAAACACGGATATTAGAATCGCCACTGCCGTACCAAAGACCATTGAACTTCCAATTCCCTGCAAGAATCGGAGGGAAATGAGAAAATTGGCAGAGGGTGACATTGTCATAAGAAAGGCAGATAGGGTAAAAATAAATATGCCGTATGTAAAAATCCTCTTTCTTCCATGTATGTCCGCTATTCTTCCAGCGGGAACAAGGAACATTGCTGCGGATAAAAGAAAGGAGGTGGGAATCCAGCTTAACAATACTGCGTTCATCTCAAATTCTCTCCCTATCGAGGGAAGTGCAATATTGACTGAAGAGCCCATAAAAGGTGTAAGAAAAGAGGCCATTGTAGCAATGATTAAAGTTATTCTTTTATTTGCAGTATTATTCACAAAACCTTAGTGACATTGTAAAAATGCTAACATTCCTTTTCTCTCAATGGATTATTATAAACCGAGGTTATATCTTATACTCTCAACAAGTTTAACAATCATTTCCTCTGCTATAGTAAAGCTGACCGCGCTTGTATCTATACATAGATGGTAATTCCTTGCATCTGTCCAGTTAACGCCTGTCATGTCGCGTATGAACTTTTCCCTGTTGCGATCCGATTCCTCTATCTCTGAGAGTGCTTTATCTCTATCAGAGATATTGCGAACCTCCATTATCCGTTTGATGCGAAAATTCAGAGGTGCATGAACAAAAACATTCACTAGGCCAGGATGCCCTCTGAGCACATAAAATCCTCCACGACCAATGATAACTGCATTATACCTTTCAGCAATCTCATTGATAATTTTAGATTCTATATCAAATAAATCTCTGTCGTATATGGGCCTAGATGGCGGCATATAAGCCACTTCAGGTATTTCAAAGGAGAAGGCCCTCAAAAGTTTTTCAAAAAAGCTCGATGGCTTTTCCTCGAGGCTTGAAATCTCTGACTCATTTACCTCCAGGTATTTAGACGCCTCATAAAGGATATCCCTGTCGAAATATTTAAAGTCAAGCCTTCTTGCCACCAGATGGCCAATATAAGAACCGCCGCTTGCCTCTTGTCTTGATATCGTTATTACGATGGTTCCACCCTTTTTCATACATCCCCATGTTCTACTATTTTCTCATATCCTTAACCCTCTTCATGTCCCCCCTCTTTCGGCTCGATAGATTTACACTACATTTTAAGTCCCCCTTTTCTAAAGGGAGACATAGAAGGATTACTAAAGCCTGAATAGTTACAAATTCTTTATGCATGATTACTTTGATCTTTTCATAAACTTTCCCTGCAGTTCATCAAATAAATCATATGCCACAGGTACCACAACAAGAGTCAAAAATAGAGATGTCAGAAGACCTCCTATAGTTGCAATGGCCATTGGAGACCGCGTCTCCGCACCTTCGCCAATTCCGAGGGCTATGGGCATCATACCGAATATCATTGCGAATGTAGTCATTAATATCGGCCTCAGTCGAACGGGCCCGGCCTGTAGTATCGCTTCTTTTCTCTCCATTCCCCTTGACCTCAGTGTGTTTGTATAATCTACAAGCAATATTGCGTTTTTCTTTACAAGACCCATAAGTAGAATAATCCCTATGAGGCTGAAGATGTTGATTGTCTTTCCTGTGATGAAGAGGGCTCCAAAGGCACCAATAAAGGATAGGGGCAACGAAAGAAGTATCGTAAAAGGATGGATGAAGCTTTCAAACTGGGCCGCAAGAATCATATATGCAAGGGCTATTCCGAGCACAAGAGCGAACAAAAGATAGAAAAAAGATTCTTCCATAACCTCAGCCATACCCTTATACCTTCCTGAATAGTCTGGTGTCAGAACCTTTGCTGATATACTATCAAGCTCTGCCTTTGCCTGACCGAGGGGTTTCCTTTCAAGGTTTGCAAAGACTGTTACCGCCCTTTGCCTATCAACCCTATTGATGATGCTCGGACCACCTGCCTCCTGAACACTGACCACATTAGAAATTTCGACAAGCCTTCCATCACTTGATCTCACATAAAGTCTTCCTATATCATCAGGATTCCTCCTATCTATGGGGATAAGCCTTGCCCTGACATCATATCTCCTGCCCTTTGCCTCATCCTTGAACTTTGTGACGTCAACCTCACCACCTATAAGGAAGTTTATAGCCTCGGCAACTGTAGCGACTTTGACTCCAAGATCCGCTGCCTTATCCCTGTCAATATAAACTTTCAGTTCTGGTTTTCCGGTTTCAAGGGATGTATCAACATCTACAATGCCGGGAAGTTTTGAAAATTCATTTACAATCTGCTTTGTATATGTCTCAAGGGACAGTAAATCCCTTCCTCTGATGCTATACTGAATGGGAACCATCCTCTGACCTCCACCGATAAGAGAGACATTTTCAGCTGTTCCCGTCAGTCCCGGAATCTGTCTGAATCTCTTCCTCACCTCTGCCATTAGCTGCTCCTGATTTTTCTCTCTTTCTGCCTTTGGCTTAAGTCCGATGAACATTATCCCCTTATTGACCTCTCCTCCAACAAGCCCCTGTGCATAGAAAACGGTTTTTACTTCAGGTATGGATTGTATATAATCCTCTGCCTTTTTAAACATCCTGTCCACCTCATCACCTGTCCACCTCATCAACAGAATAATCTATTGGTGCTTCAAGCCTTACTATAAATCGGCTCTGGTCTTCAGGAGGTATAAATTCCTTACCTAAAAATCCTGTCATAAAAAGGCTGAAGATAAAAATGCCGGTTGCCAGAATTATCACAATTGCCCTGTGTCTTAAGGCAATTGCAAGCAGTCTCCTGTAAAGCTCCTCTACTTTTTTATAGCCTTTTTCAAGGCGCATTGAAATTCCATGGAGAACCCCCCCAGTCCCCCCCTTGCTAAGGGGGGGATTAGAGGGGGTATGTAGATAGCGTGATGCCATCAGGGGCGTGAGTGTAAAAGAGACAAAAAGTGACACGAGTACTGCGAAAACTACTGTCAGAGCAAACTGCAGGAAAAATCTCCCGATAATCCCTTTCATGAATGCTACCGGAAGGAATATGGCAACGATAGCAAAGGTTGTAGCCATAACTGCGAGCCCTATCTCAGAGGTTGCAAAAGATGCAGCATCCCTCGGCTTCATCCCCCCCTCTATATGCCTGTAGATATTTTCTATGACAATGATGGCGTCATCAATAAGAATCCCGATAGAAAGAGCAAGGGCAAGCATGGTCATATTATTGAAGGTAAATCCAAAGGCGTTCATTATAGTAAATGTAGAAATTATTGAGGTCGGAATAGCTAAAGCACTTATCAGCGTAACCCTGAAATTTTTTAGAAACAGGAGCACAGCCAGAGCAGCAAAGAAGCCTCCGTAGATCAGGTGCCGCTGGACTTCGTGAATGGAACGTTTTATAAAGTCAGACAGGTCAAAAGAGGTCTCAAGTTTTATTCCCGGGGGAAGATTCTGTCTGATCGTTACAAGTTCCTTTTTAATTCTGTTTATAACCTCAACAGTATTCGTGCCAGACTGCTTCTGTATTCCAAGGCCAACAGCGGGTGTACCGTTGAACCTCGCTATTGAACGCTTCTCCCCCATCCCGTCTTCAGCCCTGCCGATGTCCCTGACCCTCACAGGAGCGCCTTTATAATATCCGACGATAAGATCGTTAAATTCCTGCGGACTTCTGAATTCACCCTTGATTTTTACGGAATACTCCTTTGTTTCGCTCTCAATCCTGCCACCCGGAAGTTCGACATTTTCTCTCTGAAGGGACATCAATACATCGTGTGCGGTTATTTGGTAAGCGGAAAGTTTATCAGAATTAAGCCAGACCCTTACCTGCCTCGGCCTTAGCCCTCCCATCCTTATGGCTCCAACGCCATTTATTTTCTGGAGCTGTTCTTTCAATACCTCATCAGCATAGGTAGAAAGCTCTCTGGAGGATCTTTCTCCTGTGAGGGCAAGCCACATAACAGGGGTTGCATCTGGGTCTACCTTTTCTATCACAGGTTCATCTATATCAGTAGGGAGCTTCTTTCTGATGATTGAAATCTTCTCTCTTACATCCTGCACAGCAAGGTCGATGTCCCTTTCGAGGACGAACTCAACTGTAACAACAGAAACGCCCTCTGTGCTTGTGGAGGTGATTGTCTTTACGCCATTGATGGTATTGACTGCTTCCTCTATCTTGTCAGTAACATCAATATCCATTATTTCAGGGCTTGCACCTTTAAGGATGGTGGTAATGTTCACGATGGGAAAATCTACCTTTGGGAACAGGTCAACACCGATACGGGGGTAACTCACAATGCCAAGGACAACAAGGCCGAGAATGACCATTGTTGCAAATACAGGACGTTTAATCGAGGTATCAGCGAGCCACATATTAATTAGTCCTTAGTCAAAAGTCGAGAGTCAGGAGTCAAATACTTGATAAAGCCTCTAATAAGTTTCGACGTTTCTACGCTTTTAGAATAAAGTCTTTCAAATTCATCTCTGCTTATATAATTCAGGTCTATAGCCACATAAAGTTGGCTTTGAAACTCAGCATTAGAACCAATAGCAATGTATAAAAATTTTGTAAATTCTTTATCCGTTTGCCTTGCATAGCCCTCCGCAATGTTGCTCATTACGGATATTGCAGACCTTCTTATCTGATCTTTTAACGCAAAATCACCTTTGAAGTTTTTATTGTTTTCTGTTAGCTGATATATTTGCTTCACCATTTCCCTTGCTTTTTTCCACGCTTCAATATCCTCAAATCTTGAGATTTTAGCCATTTTTAAAATGCCTTCTTGACTGCCGACTCTTGACTGCCGACTATATTGACTTTCACATTTTCAGAAAGGTTCTGTTGACCGACTATGACTACCTTTTCCCCTTCCTTTAACCCTTCAATTATCTCCATCAATTCTCCGTATTTACTCCCAATCTTTACTTCCCTCTCCCTTGCCCTATCCCCTTCCACGACAAACACCTTTACATTCTCGGCTTCATAAAGAAGAGATGTGACAGGGACAACTACAGTATCCCTTGCAGCACCCATGTAAAGCGTGACGTGGGCAAAGAAACTTGGTTTCAAAAGCCCGTTTGGATTCGGAACCAATGCCTCTACCTCAAGTGTCCTTGTTCTTTCTTCAAGGCTTGGATAGATAATGCTTACTTTCCCCTCAAATTCTTTATCAGGGAAGGCATCCACTCTGAAGGTCACATCCTGACCTTTCTTCAATTTTCCCGCGTCCTTTTCGGTTACAGTAAAATTCAGCTTGAGGGGATTATTCTGGATGATTACAAAAAGATTAGTGCCATTTTTCACATAATCACCTGTCGAAACCTTTCTTTCCTTTACAACACCTGATAGAGGTGAATACATTTTTGTCTTTTTGAGTTTCTCTCTTGCAAGGGAAAGTGTTGCCTTTGCCCTTTCTATTTCAGCCTCAGCGAGAGAGAGCCTCGTTGAGACATCATCAAATTGCTGTTTTGTAACGAGCTCCTCTTTATAAAGGACTTCTTTTCGCTGATATTCTAATTTAGTATTGGCTAGGGTCGCCTCCGTCTGCCTTAAAGCCGCCTCAGCTCTTTTAACTTCAAGGTTGTAATCAGTATCATCAATCGCCGCCAGAACCATGCCCTTTGAAACCGCAGTCCCTTCATCAACTCTTACACTCTTTAAACCCCCATCCACCTCTGCACTCACGATAACTTCCTCATAGGGATTCAATGTGCCGATCGTTTCAACAAAAGGCCTCAGAGGCTTCTTCTCGGCAGCCTTTATGCTCACATTAACTGCCCTTTCTCCTACGGTCTTCACTTCTTTTTTCTTGCAACCAGCAACGGATAGTAAACAGTAGACAGAAAACAGTAAACAGAAAACAACAAAAGACATTTTTTTCATTTTGACGTTGCTCCCACGAATTTATACAAAAGTTTCCCTATGACATCGATCTTTCTCAACAGTTCTTCATTTTCAGCTTCTGCTATATTTGCCGGGATCGAAATTGCAGAACGTCGCATCTGAGAGATAAGCCCAAATTTTTCTTCATCGGGAAAATTCCTTGTAATTTTATAAATATCAAGTACTAATTCATGTGACTTTTGCCAAACAATCAAATCCTGAAAACTGGTACAAACGCCCATTTTTTCCTCCCGTATGCTGTTTGCTGACTACTGTTTACTGAGTACTGTTTTTAACAGTGTTCCCGTTGCCCGTTCTACCCTCAAAATAGCTAACTCATAATTATATTGTGCATCTGATAATTGCCTTTCTGATGTAAGCAACAACGTATTAGCATCAATAACATCTATGCTATTGGCAAGGCCAAATTCATATTGCCTTGAGATGGAATTATAGTTGTCCCTGGCAAATGTAACTTCATCTTCAAGGGATTTCAAAACACCTTTTTGCGTCATAAAGTCAAGGTAAGCGTTTTCTACTTCAATATTTATTGTCTTTCTTAAATCTTCATAAATAAGTTCAGATTGCCTCTGTCTTGCTTTTGCTTCCCTCACTTCAGCCCTTCGGAGACCTCCCTCGAAAAAAGGGAAGTTTAGCGTTAGTCCTCCATAAATGCTTTCTTTAAGAAAAAACGGGGAGGCTGGGTCTTCGTCTTTCCCTGAATAAACACCCTCAACACAAAGGGTTGGCCAGTACGCCCCTTTTGCATATTTAACCTGATCTTCTGCAATTTTCTTCTGGAGTTCGGAACTTTTAAGCTCTGCCCTTTGCATTCTCGCCTCTTCTCGTAAAGAAGGCAAAAAAAGATAAACGGGTTCTTCTAAAGGTGTTTCCTTAAGAGTATATTCTTCGTATATTCCAACAATTCTTGCAAGAACTGCCTTTGCAAGCTTGAGGTTGTTTTCTGCCTTTACCATCTCAGATTGTGCGCCTGAAAGCTCCGCCTCTGCCCTCAGGAGGTCAGTCTTTGTTACTTCGCCAACCTTAAGCCTTATAGCTGCCGCATCCCTGTGCTTTATTAGCCTCTCCATATTTGCCCTCGCAATCTCCAGAGCCTTTTTCGCCCTTAGGACATCATAATAGGCTGAGGCAATGCTGAAAAGATAGCCTTCTCTTACTGCATAGAGGTCATATCCGCTCTTCTCAATGTTTTCCTTCGAGATTTTAAAAGCCTTTAGTTCTTTACCACTTAAGGACATTGACTGGTCAAGCCTTAATCCCCATGATGTAGAATAATCAGGTTGAATAACCCATGTGCCGGTTGTTTTAGCTTCACTATACCTCGTATAATCCCAGAAAGTAGAAAGTTTGGGAAGGAGCACCGAAAGAGCCTTATCCTTTCCTCTTTCTGCGATATAAACGCCCTCTTCTGATATTTTTATTACCTCAGCGCGCTCAAGGGCAATCCTGTATAGGTCATCGAGTGAATATTCCTGGGCAAAAGTATTTTCGGTGCCTGAGGCTACGATATAAAAAATAAATGCAACAAGGGTGCAGGTTATCAATTTAAACAACCTGTTGTAATTCCTCCTTCCGGTCATTAGCCTTCTCCTTTTACCTGATGTTTATCTTTTAGGGTGCCATTTACAAATATATCAACAAACTCTCCTATTGTCTTTTCCGTCTCCCTTCTGGAGATATTGCGCCTCTTTACAATCTCTTCAGCCTTGAAATAGGAGAAGATCATCCCGAGAAATGCCCTGGCAGCTATTCTATTGGAAAAATTCCTGAGTAAACCCGTTTTCTGCAGAGACCCAAGATAATTCGCAAGAGTTTGTATAAGTTCATCAATGAAACCGTTGTAGACCGCCCTGATCTTATCTGGATAGATATTCATCTCAGAAAGCATAATCATAATCAGAGGTTTCCGCTCCTTAAGGGTCTCAAGAAACCTTATGCCTACTAACCTAAGCGCCTTATCAAAGGAAAGCCCCTCAAGCTGGAGCAGGAGTTCCCTTAGTTTAGGCAGGAAGGTATATCTCTTGAGAACCTCCTCAAAGAGCTTTTCTTTAGAGCCAAAGTGTCTGAAGAGAGTAAGTTCCGTAACACCTGCCTCCTGGGCAATCTCCCTTGTTGTGGCCCCAAGATAGCCCTTCTCTGAAATCAATCGCAGAGTTGCCTCTAAAAGCTTCTCCTCAGTGTTAGGCTTCTTCATTATTGTAAGTAATTACTTACTATAAAATGAGCTAAGAAGTCAAGGGAAAACTTGAAAGACTAAATTTGTAAGAGGTTATTTAACGCTGAGAATTTTATTCTTCTCGTCAAGTAGGACTATCTTTGGCTTGAATCTCTTTAGCTTATTATCTTCAACATAGCTGTAACAGAAGATTATAATCTTATCTCCAATAATACCTTTTCTTGCGGTAGGGCCATTAAGGCAGACCTCACCCCTCTTGCCAGGTATCACATATGTCTCAAATCTTTCTCCGTTATTAAGATTACTTACCATCACCTGTTCATATGGAAGTATCCCTGCCTTTTTTAATATCTTCTCATCTATGGTAATACTGCCCTCATATGACAGGTTTGACTCTGTAACTGTTGCCATATGTATCTTTGCCCTAAGTATGCACCTTAACATGACAGTATCCTTTTCTTATTTAATTATGCATCTTGGCATATAACAAATTCAAGTGTCCAACCCCTGCCGGGGAAAACAAAAAGACAACCAAATGGTTATTGAACTTTGCTGAAGAAGTAAATAAGATAAATATGAGATTTAAAGATGAACTTAAAAAGGCTTTTGACCGCTTTGAAGAAAAGGAGCTGGTTATCGAAAGGAATCCTGAATTATTTTCAGTTGCTATAATCATAACAAAGAATAAATCATGAAGGCCCACCGAAATAGAGGACTTTTCTCAAATTATTACTTGGATGAACTACTTCCAAAAGAGGATGAATTCAAAGTTTCCATTTCTGTGGTCAAAGGTGTCTATGAGAAAGTCAAAGGGATTTGGGATAAAAGCAGATTTGAAGCCATCAACGAAGATCAACTAAGAAAACATTTTCTGGATAAAGTAATGGATTGCCTGGGATGGGTGGTAGATGTTAACGCTCCTGTCCCGGTAGGCGAATGGTCAAAGCGGCCTGACTATGCCTTCTTTCAGGATAGTGAGACTTTAAAATCTGCACATAAGGGTAAGAAGGAAGATTACTTCAAGAAAACTATATGTGTTGCTGAAGCAAAGCGGTGGGGAAGACCTCTCGACAGAAAACTTAAGACAGAGGCCGATCCACTTGAGGTTCAGAACCCATCGCTTCAGATTAGCCGTTATTTATGGCTTACCGGTGTTAAGTGGGGAATTCTTACAGACGGAAAATACTGGCGGCTTTATGAACGTGAGACTTCAAAGAGGCTCGACATTTTTTATGAAATTGACCTTGAAGATCTTATAGAATCAGGCTCGCCTGAAGATTTCCGATATTTCTATCTTCTCTTCCGTAAGGATGCCTTTCCTGAATTCATAGAGAAGGTCTATAAAGGGAGCGTTGATTATGCAGAAGCTGTTGGCGAGGAACTCAAAGAGAATATTTATCAGGCTCTTAAAATATTGTCACAGGGATTTTTGAAAACGCCTGGCAATAATCTTTCAGAAGCTAACTTAAAAGAAACCCATGATAATTCTTTGATCTTGCTTTATCGTCTTCTTTTCATCCTCTATGCAGAGTATCGTAGTCTTCTTCCCATCGGAGTGAACAGGCTTTATACCGAATCATACAGTCTGGATGCCTTTAAAAAGGAGATTTCAAACAGGCTTGATAAAAATGAGCCCATTGCTATCTCGACTTTTAGCTACTGCAACAAACTGAAAGAGTTGTTTGAGATTATTAATTTTGGCAACAAAGAACTCGAAGTTCCTCCTTATAATGGTGGTCTTTTCGACTCGGAAAAACATACATTTCTCGAAAAACACAGGGTGGGTGATTTCTTTGTTGCAAGAGCGATTGATCTCCTTTCACGCTCAAGGGACAAGGCATACATTGATTACGGAAGCCTTGAAATAAGACATCTGGGCTCTATCTATGAGGGGCTTCTCGAATACAAACTGAGGATTGCAGAAGAAAATATTATTCCTCTGAAGGATAAAGGCAAGGAAAAGTTTGTCTCTCTTGAGGAGGCAAAAAAGCAGAAGAAAATCAGAGAAGATGAGATAGTTCGAACAGGAGAAATGTATCTCGTAACAGACAAAGGTGAGCGTAAGGCTACCGGTTCTTATTACACCCCTGATTATATTGTGAAGTATATTGTTGAAAATACTCTTGGACCTCTGGTAGAGGAGAAAAGGAAGCAGGTCTCAGAAAATATTAAGAATCTGAGAGAAAGAATCAAAGTATCAAGAGGTCTGAACAGAGAACTGCTTGAAAAAGAACTCAAAAAGGTTGAAGGGACTTTAATAGATGAGATTCTTTCATTAAAGGTGCTTGACCCTGCAATGGGGAGCGGTCATTTTCTTGTCGAAGCTACAGATTTTCTGGCAAGGGAATTATTGAAAGTCTTGAGTGGAGAACCGCTTGATAAGCACGCAAAAGAAATGGTTATTAGTGAAACCCTGGAACCATACGGTCTGAAAGAACCAGAGGAAGAAGACATAAGATGGGCAAGACGTGAGGTTGTAGAGAGATGTATTTTCGGAGTGGATTTAAACCCGATGGCAGTTGAACTTGCAAAACTATCCCTGTGGCTTTACACCGTTGCAAAGAACAGACCCCTTAATTTCCTCGACCATCACTTAAGATGTGGAAATTCTCTGATTGGAGCAAGAATAGATGACCTGGCAGGCCTCCCCAAAATAAAAAAGAAAAAGAAAGCGCCTGAAGGGCAACCTGTTCAGCTTGGTCTTTTCGAAAGTGTCTTTAAAGAAAAGGTAAATATTCTTCTTGGTGCATTTGCTCAGATTGAATCACTTCCTTCCGATACAGTCGAACAAATAAGACAGAAAGAGAAACTTTATCAGGATTTCAGGAAAATCGTCTCTCGGTTTCAGGATGTGGCAGATGTCTGGACCAGCAATTATTTTGGGAATGAAATAGATTTTGGAAAATATCAGGGCCTTCAGGATAAGCTTCGTTCCCCTGATAAGGAATGGGAAAGCTTAGGCCATGAGCCATGGTTTAAAAAAGCAAAATGGATCGCAAATGAAAAAAGATTCTTTCACTGGGAACTTGAATTTCCAGAAGTCTTTTTTGAAGGGCACCTGAGAAAAGAAAATCCAGGATTTGATGTAGTTGTTGGGAATCCACCATATGAAAGGACTAAATATCTCATCCAAGATCAAAATGTTTATGATCAATTTTTTAAAACTGCTTTTGGTGCTTATGACATTTATGTACTTTTTATGGAGAAATCACTTTCGCTTATTTCATCTATTGGAAGATTTTCATTTATAGTATCCAATAAATTTCTTATATCAGATTATGGAGACAAATTAAGGAATTTGCTCTGTGAAGAATATAATGTTTCGCAATTAATCGATCTGACAGAATGCCCAAGTGTATTCAGGGATGCACTAATTAGTCCGGTAGTGATAGTTGCAAGTAAAATTAAATCAGATTTTGTTTATATCGCTGTGTTTAAAAAAGATTTACCCGAAGAAATATCCAAACTTTATGATCTGTTCTATCAGTGTACTGACAGCTTGGAGACTGATCTTGTGGATGTTGAGCGAAGGTTGCCCAAAGAATTAAGACATCCAGAAACAGGACATTTCAATATTTATTTAGTCGGCAATAAGAAACGTTTAGAAAGGAAAATATATTCAAAATCTCTACTATTAAAGAAGTTAAGGTCAATTAGGACTGGTGTGATGGGCTTCGAATACTGGAGCTTTGAACCTTATATAACAGAGAAGGAATCACCTTCTTCTGATAATCTCAGACTATTGACACCAAGCCTAATTGATAGATACGAGGTGCTTTGGGGGTTGCAGCCGATTGATATCTACAAAACTAGCCTATTTTATCCAGTTCTCGATATTCGAAATGCTCCCCTAAATGAGATGGCCAGAAAATTTTTTGAATCATCAAAAGTTGTTGTTCGTGGAACAGCTCGAAAGTTGTCAGCTGCTCTGGATACGGCCGGCTATGCCCTCTTGGTAGCTGTCCACGGAATACCTTATCATAGCTTGAGAGATGGTCTGTTTCTTGTAAGCTTAATAAACAGTAGTCTTTTGAATTGGCTCCACATAGTATCTTTTTATAGTGCGAGAATCCCTCAAGGTTCTTTGAGATATCCAGTTTCGTTCTATGAAAGTCTTCCTATCCGCAGCATTTCCTTTGTTACGCCTAAAGATGGAAGGAAAAAGTTGTTTGAGGAGGCTAAAAATTACTACAAAAAATATCTTGAAAGTGGAAACTCGGATACCATTGTCTACTTCATTGAATCTAGATTAACTAAGGAGCATAAACCAGAGCCTGGACTTGTCAAAAAGCATAACGCTGATCCATTAAATAAAGACTGGCAGATTCCCGAAGGAGCTTTGTGGGAGCAGTCTGACGTGGTACATGACATTCTGGCATACCTCGCGGAACAGATGATCGAGATGAATAAAGAAAAACAATCTGAAATTAAAGGATTTCTTGGATGGCTTGAGAGTCAGTTGAAAGCTCAGCCGGATAAGGATGGTAATAAAGGAATAGAAGCTCTTACTGGAAAGAGCCATATGAAAACCTACTTAGGGGACTATCAGAAAGGGGAAGTACATCTGTCTTTTGAAAACTTCTGGAAAGTTCTGGAGAAAAACAGAAATAGGATTCAGGCAAATCTAAAATCCAGAGGGCTTTATGAAACCATCAAATCCGAATATGAAAAATCCCTGTCAACACTTCTACCCCTGAAAGAGAAACTCCGTAAAACCGACTGGCTCATCGACCAGATTGTTTATAAACTTTATGGTCTGACTGAAGAAGAAATCAAAGTAGTCGAGGGTCAACAGAAAAAAATAAAATGAAAGTTCATCCCAAAGATATCAACCGAATGTAAAAATTGAAGTTTTTAATAAATGAATGAGTTGGTGTCAGGCCTTGAATTGTGAATTTGTTATCAGAAAATGACGATCTGAAAACATTTTTCATGCTTTATCTGGAGTGGGTTGTTCTAAAAACCACAAAAATTAATCGAGGAATACATGAAGCTCACAGTATATGATGGTGCTGACACAATAGGCGGGAATAAAATTCTGATGGAAGACCAGGGAATTAACATCTTTTTTGACTTTGGCATAAATTTCAATCTTCGTAACAAATACTTTGAAGAGTACTTAGTTCCACGCCCTCGACGAGGACTACTCGACATGTTTCACATGAGCTTGCTACCTCCTCTACAGGGTATCTATAGGCCAGACTTAGAAATAGAGAGTATTGATATCTGGTCAAGAGTACATGTTCCTTATCCCATCCGTAAGATTGAACTCCATGGGGTTATTTTATCCCATGCTCATTTAGACCACAGTGGATATATCTCTTTCCTCCGTCAGGATATTCCAATAGTATCCAGCCTTTGTACCGCTTACATAGCTAAAGCAATCCAAGACTCATCAAAATCAGACTTTGAGAAGGAGGTATGCTATCTGATTCCTAAAGTGGAAAGCAATGGTCTGCTTCAGTCAGGTCATTATAAGAAATTCGAAGCGAAACAACGTCCCTTTAAAGTGTGCGATTGGGACCCTTCCGAAGAGGGATGTAAATTCTGGCGAAACATACCTGGTAGCAGAGACATTATTTCATGTAGTTTAAATAGGGTGGGGACTATTGAGGGCTTACCAATTAAGGCATTCCCGGTAGATCATTCAATATTCGGCGCCGCAGCTTTTGCCTTGGAAACAAGCCAAGGTTGGGTCGTTTACACCGGAGATCTAAGAATGCACGGCAAACACGGCTTACTTACCAGAGCATTTGCAGATGCAGCCAGAGTTCTGAATCCTGTTGCTCTTATATGCGAGGGCACCCATGTTGATATGGATAGTGCTATTGATGAAGCTACGGTATATGCTAAGGCTCTTGACGTTGTTCAAAACTGCCACAGTTTAGTGATAGCAGATTTTGGTCCACGTAACCTTGAGCGTCTTTTGACATTCCGGGAAATAGCAAAAGACTGCAAACGAAAGCTGGTGGTCACGGCCAAAGACATTTGCCTTTTAGAAGCTGCTTCGTTGGCTTCAGACCTATTCATACCACCTCAGCAAGACGAAATAATACTTCTGTATAAAGAGCCAAAGCGTCTCGATAAGTGGGAAGAGCAGATATATGTCAGATACAAACACAGATGTGTTGACCCTCAAGAAGTTAAAAGGAATAGTGCTGATTATATTTTATGT
Source organism: Nitrospirota bacterium (assembly GCA_040753955.1). Taxonomy (GTDB): domain Bacteria; phylum Nitrospirota; class Thermodesulfovibrionia; order Thermodesulfovibrionales; family SM23-35; genus JASEEX01. The sequence continues at coordinate 23,537 of JBFMDQ010000007.1, forward strand.
TTCAGCTTCTGGGACATCAACGAGCTAATAGAAATTGACCCTGAACCCGGGACAGTTTATATATATTCTTCCAGCGAGGCTTTCGACGAGGAACAAAAGTTAGACATCGTTAGGCTTAGAAACTGGTTAAGCCTGTTCCAGATGCAGTCCATAGGAGTACCGGATGCTCATACAGGAAAAGTGCCTGACAGAGAGCAAGGATTTCACTCGTCGGGGCATATTGCGGGTCCAGATCTATTAGAACTCATTGAGACAATTGACCCACGGTTTGTCATCCCAGTTCACACCGAGAACCCAGAGTTTTTTAAAAGAAATATTGATTCAAAGAAGCTGCGTGTTCCGACTAAGGGGAACCCAATTATTTTAGGATGAGGAGAAAGGTGAAAGAAAGACTCCGCAAAACCGACTGGCTCATCGACCAGATTGTATACAGATTGTACGATTTGACCGAAGAAGATATCAAAATCATTACTCTATTATCTTTGGCACCCTGTAGAATTTATCTGTACGGTCCGGTGCGTTCATCAGGGCATCGCTCCTCGGGATCGAATACCCTAATGTATCATCCCGCATTATATTGCTCAACGGCAGGACATGGGATATTGGTTCAATGTCTTTTGTATCAAGTTCATTTAGCTTTTCCATGTAATCAAGAATACTGCTTAGCTGTGAGCCAAATAGCTCCTTTTCTTCTTCAGAGAGATATAGCCTTGCCAATGATGCTATATGTTCAATTTCTTCTTTAGATATCCTCATTCTCCCATCCTGCTACATCTTTTCCAGATTTGCAAACTTCACTGCAAGCCTCTTCAACCCGATATTCGGAAAGTTGACCGTTACTTTCTGATCGTCTCCGTCTCCGAAACAGTCGCGCACCACACCTATGCCCCAGATTGGATGTTTTACCCTGCATCCAGCAGTATACAGGGCGAAAGGGCGTTTGGGTTCAACCCTTCTCTTCACAGGCGCAGGCTTTATTTTCTGATAGTCTGTTATATTTTCTATCCACTGGCAGCAGTTCTTGGGTATATCTCTCAGGAATCTCGAAGGTTCCTGATCCTGTAACTTTGTGTATAATCTCCTCTTACTGGCACCTGTTAGCCAGAGGACATCCTTCGCCCTTGTCATCCCTACATAAAAAAGCCTTCGTTCTTCGGCGATCTCATCCTTACCTTCTAAGGCCTTACAGTACGGCAGTACACCTTCCTCAAGTCCTGTAATAAATACAACAGGGAATTCAAGACCCTTTGCGCTATGCAGTGTCATGAGGGAAATGTAATCTCCTCCTGTTATTTCGTTCATACTCGTAAACAATGACACCCTATCAAGAAAATCCTTTATCTCCTTACCCTCGGCAGAGGAGATGAGCTCCTCAACGTTCCTTGCCCTTTCCTCATCCTGGGTTTCTGGGTAACCCGACTTTTCAAATACGCCTTTTAACATCTCTGCTGCAGACCCGTACTTTGTAGCAGAGAAATCCTCAATCAGCTTGACAAACTCTGTAAGCCTATCTTTTATAGTACGGGAGAAGCTATCACTACGAAGGGTCGCCTTTATCGTATCAAAGAGAGATATAGATCTTTTCTTTGCCTCATGCTCTATCCTCGAAAGGGTCGCTGCACTTATTCCCCGTGGTGGGCAGTTTATAATCCGCCTGAGGCTTACATTATCTCCATGATTTAGCGATAAACGCAAGTATGCTACTACATCCTTGATTTCCTTCGTTTGATAAAAACTGGCATTACCAAGAACGCGGTAAGGGAGACCTTCTTCACGCAGTGCATCTTCTAAAGCCCTCGACTGGAGGTTTATACGATAGAATATTGCAAAATCTTTGTAGTCATGTCTCCCTTTCAGATAGAGTTCCTTTATAACCTTAGCAATGTATTTTGCCTCCTCTTCATATGTATGAAACCAGCAGCAGTATACCTTCTCGCCCCAGCCCTTGTCTGTCCATAACTCCTTGTGTTTCCTTTCAGAATTTTGTGAAATCACAGCACCTGAAACAATTAGTATACTCTGTGTAGAACGATAGTTCTGTTCCAGCTCCATGAGTTTTGCTTCTGGGAAGTCATTCTCGAAACTCAAAATGTTATTTACATTAGCGCCCTTAAACCTATATATACTCTGGTCGTCATCCCCAATAACACATATTCTTTTGTGAGCGGATGTCAGGAGTTTAAGGAAGTAATACTGCGCATAGTTAGTATCCTGAAAATCATCAACGAGTATATAAGAAAACATATTCTGGTATTTTTCCAGAATCCTTGGATTCTTTTCGAATAGTTTCACCGTCAGCATAATCAAATCGTCAAAATCAAGGGCGTTACTCCTCTTGAGTTCATCCTGATACCTCACATAAACCTTTGCCAGTTTCTCATCAAAGCCAAAACCATCACTTGAAGAAAGAAACTCTTCTGGCCCTGTGAGGGAAGACTTTAGAGAGCTTATCCTTGTTGCAACACCCTTATAAAGGGCCTCATGAATCTTGAATTCCTTTAATATATGTCTCACAAGGCTATATTGATCATCCTCATCATAAATGGAAAAATTATTATTGTATCCAGGGATCTTTATCTCCCTTCGTAGTATTCTGTTACACTGTGAATGAAATGTGCCTATCCAGGAGGTATTGATATCTTTCTCGAGGAGACTATATATCCTCTCCTTCATCTCATCAGATGCTTTGTTAGTAAATGTAACTGTGAATATCGAATCTGGGGAAAGTCTCTCCGCCTTTACAAGGTATGAGAACTTATGAGCTATAACCTTCGTCTTACCACTTCCTGCACCCGCTAATATGAGTAAGGGACCTTCTGTACAGACGATGGCCTTTCTCTGCTGTGGATTTAAATCACGCATCAGGACGTCTTTTGACATATTATTTTAAAATTAACAGATATTTATCATTAAAATCTACAGCACCACTATTCAACGGTAACACTCTTGGCAAGATTCCTCGGCTGGTCGACATCGCACCCCCTTAAAACACCGACATAATAAGCAAGGAGTTGTACGGCAATAGCCATTAATACAGGTGTAAGATATGAATTCGTATTTGGTACAAGGATACATTTATCTGAAGTCCTGAAAACCTCACTATCAGAATTATTCGTGATTGATATTACCCTTCCCCCCCTGCTCTTTACTTCCTGGATGTTAGAGATTATCTTCTTATGCAGGTTATCCATGGGTGCAAGGACAATAACCGGGAGCTCTTCGTCTATCAATGCTATCGGGCCGTGCTTCATCTCACCGGCAGGATAGCCCTCTGCATGTATGTATGATATTTCCTTAAGTTTCAATGCACCCTCAAGGGCAATGGGATAATTTATACCCCTTCCAAGGTAAAGAAACCCTCTCGCCTTAAAAAAACCCTCTGCTATCCTTCTTATGTCTTCATCTATAGCTAATGCCTTCTCTACCTTCCCGGGGAGCATCAGAAGCTCCTTTAATAACTCCCTTGAAAGGTTCTCCGAGATTACACCTTTTGTCTTTCCCAGACCAATTGCAAAAAGGTAAAGCGCTACAATCTGAGCTGTGAACGCCTTTGTCGAGGCAACCCCTATCTCAGGCCCCGAATGGGTATAAAATACAGCATCGGCCTCCCTCGAAGATGTACTCCCGACAACATTACATATGCTCAATATCCTTGCACCAAGCCTTTTTGCCTCCCTCTGGGCAGCAAGTGTATCAGCCGTCTCTCCAGACTGGGTTATAGCTATCATAAGGTCACCAGGTTTCACAAGAGGTCTCCTGTAGCGAAACTCTGAAGCGATATCAACCTCGGTGGGGGTCCTTGCAAGCTCTTCTATCATATATTTGCCTGTAAGGGCCGCATGATAGGAGGTGCCACAGGCCACAATAAAAATCTTCTTGACCTTCTTCAACTCATCAATACCAAACCCGAATTCATCGAAATTCACAGCTCCCCTTTCAGGATAAAGCCTGCCTCTCAATGTATCTCCTATCGCCCTTGGCTGTTCATATATCTCTTTAAGCATAAAATGCCTGTAACCGCCCTTCTCTGCCATCGAAAGGCTCCATGGCACAGACTTCACATCCTTCTGGGCAGGGGTATTATCAGGTTCAGTAATCACGAGGCCTTTGCATGTCAGGACAGCCATCTCCCCATCATCAAGAAATATTACATTTCTCGAATAATTCAGGAATGCCGGCACATCTGACGCAAGGAAGAACTCTCCTTCACCTAACCCGATAACGAGGGGGCTATCCTTCCTCGCACCCACGATCTTAGCAGGCTCGTCCTCCTTAACAATAACGAGGGCATAGGAACCCTTAACTTCCTTCAAGGCCTCTCTTACAGCCTGTTCGAAAGGATATCTCTTCGTATACTCCTCGACGAGATGGCAGAGGACTTCTGTGTCAGTCTCTGACTTAAACTCATATCCCTTTTTAATCATCCTCTCCTTAAGGTCAAGGTAATTCTCTATTATTCCGTTATGCACTAAAACAATACTATTTGACCTGTGCGGGTGGGCATTTTCTTCTGAAGGTCTCCCATGAGTAGCCCATCTCGTATGCCCTATCGCAGTACTACTGGATGGGTTTTCGGATTCAAGCATAGAGGCCAACTCTCTTATTTTACCCGTACACCTTCTAATCTCGATGCCCTTATCAGAGAAAAAGGCGATCCCTGCAGAATCATATCCCCTGTATTCAAGACGCTTCAGGCCTTCGAGTATCACTGAGACCGCATTTCTTTTACCTATATATCCAATTATCCCGCACATTTTACAACAGTTATAAGTTATGAGTTATGAGTGGAGAGTTTAATACAAAATGCATTTTATTTATTCTTTCCTTTTTTAACTTTTAACTTTAAACTTCTCACTTTTAACTTTCTTTTAAGTGCCCAATCTTCGATATGCCTCTGTTGTACCCTACTCAAGGCAAGGGCCATGGAAGGGACATTTTTTGTTATAGTAGAACCTGCACCAATGTATGCGCCCTCACCTATTTTTACAGGCGCAACAAACTGGGAATCACTTCCTACAAAAACGTTGTCTTCGATAACTGTAATATGCTTTTTGTAACCATCATAGTTACAGGTTATTGTACCTGCACCTATGTTAACATTATTCCCTATCTTTGAATCTCCAAGATAAGTAAGATGGCCTGCCTTTGTACCGGAGCCTACTACTGATTTTTTAACCTCAACAAAATTACCTATCTTTGCACCTTTCCCAATCTCAGAACCCGGCCTTATGTGAGTGAAGGGTCCCACAGAGGCCCTATTCTTTACAACAGACCCCTCGATAAGAGTCGAATCTTTGATAACGACCCCATCACCTATGATGCTGTTATGAATCCGAACATTTGGATATATTGTGCACCCCCTTCCAACTTTTGTGTTACCCTCGAGATGAACATTTGGATAGATGAGCGTATCTTTACCTATCTCAACATCTGGAGATATAAATACTGAAACGGTATCCATGAAACTCACGCCTCTGTCCATCCATCTTTTAATGATCCTGTCTTTCATTAACTGCCGGACCCTCTCAAGCTCCTCCTGAGTATTCACCCCCATCAACTCATCCTCGGAGCCGGTGCAACAAGCATTTACCTTTATCCCCTTATTCCTTGCAATACTAATCATGTCGGTCAAGTAATATTCACCTTTTGATTCATTTAGCTTTATCTCTTTTAGAATGGGAAGGGCCTCAGACTCAATAGCATATATTCCGCTGTTGACTTCCTTTATATTCTTCTGTAGATCCGTGGCATCCCTATCCTCAACAATGGATGTTATATTACCTGCCTCACCTCTTATAATCCTGCCATATGAACCTGGCTCTTTAGCCATAAACGAGAGTATTGAAATAACATTACCTTTCTTCTTATGGAGGGTTAAAAATTTCTTGAGGGTCTCTCGAGTAATAAGGGGAATATCTCCATTGATAACAATAACTGTTCCTTTAAATCCTTTGAGAGCTGGCCATGCCTTCAGGAGTGCATCTCCTGTGCCTTTTGCCTCCTTCTGCTGTGCAAAAGAGATTGAACTATCACCCTTTATAGATTCCCTTATTTCCTTAAAATGTTTTCCTGCTACAACAACAATCTTTTGCGGTTTAAGTCCATAAAGGGTATTTAAGACATACTGAAGCATTGGGGTGCCATGAATTTTGTGGAGAACCTTTGGTAAAGATGAATTCATCCTCTTTCCAAGCCCTGCAGCCAGGATGACACCTGCTAACTTCAGAACGTTGCTATTAGCTACGTTCTTCACTATTTCGCCTCAGAAATCCTCTCAGGTGTCACAATACCAGCCGAGAGTATGATCTTAATCCCCTCTTCTATTGGAATGCTGGTGTAGAATATATTTTCATCTCTGAAGAGTGCTATTTCACCAAAGTAGATGAGGTTTGTAGGGATATAAACAGCCTTTAGACAGGATTCGTGACCATCTCTCTCTTTTGTGATAACACATTCCTTTGTAAGAAATCCGAATGCAAAAACACCGGGTCTCGGGTACTCAACAACAACGAACTTCTTAAATGACGAAACCTTACTCTCAGGTGAGAAGGCATCAACAAGCTGTTTAATAGCGGTGTATATACCCTTGAATACAGGTATCTTGAGCATGATCTTATCAAAAATTTTTATGACCCTTCTCCCGAAGACATTCGTGGAGATAACACCCACGATGAATATAAGTACCATTGCTGAGATGAAGCCAAGACCAGGGATATGGTAGCCAAGAATCCTGTAGTACAAGGGCTCAAGAAGGCCATCAACAAAGTTGAAAAACCACCCTATTATGAAGAGGGTAACAATAATAGGGATCAGTACCAGAAGTCCTGCAAAAAACCTTCTCTTGAAGGTGGCACGGATGGAAGTGGCCATATCACCTGCCAACCTTAGCCATCACCTCATCAGGAATATCAAAATTAGTATAAACATTCTGGACATCATCATGCTCCTCGAGTGCCTCCACCAGCCTGATCATCTGCTCTGCGGACCTTCCATCGAGGCCAACATAACTCTTTGGTAGCATCGTTATCTCTGCGAGGGATACAGGAATCCCCTCTGCCTCTAAAGAAGCCTTCACCTTATTCATATCTTCAGGGGCTGTAATAATCTCATAGTTTTCTTCTTTAGGGTCATTCTTCATGTCCTCAGCACCTGCCTCAAGGGCAACTGTTATCAGGGAATCTTCGTCGATTTTTGTCTTTTCAACAAGGATGTATCCCTTCTTCTCAAACATCCAGACAACACAACCTGCCTCACCCAGGTTTCCGGCATTTTTTGTCATAATATGTCTTATCTCAGAAACCGCTCTGTTTCTGTTGTCTGTAAGCACTTCTAAAAGTATAGCGGCACCACCAGGACCATACCCCTCATATACAGACTCCTCATAGGCCACGCCAGGAAGCTCGCCTGTCCCTTTCATGATCGCTCTCTTTATATTCTCATGGGGCATGTTTACCTCCTTTGCCTTCTCTATTGCAGCCCTGAGCCTCGGATTTCCATCAGGGTCTCCACCCCCGAGCCTTGCAGCAACAGCTATCTCTTTAACAATCTTGGAAAAGATTTTTCCTTTCCTTGCATCAACAAAGGCCTTTTTGTGTTTTACCTGTGCCCATTTAGAATGCCCTGACATGATTATTTCTCCAAATTAAATAACCAATAATCAATAACCAAACATCAAATAAGCTCCAATTACTAATAACCAGACAAATGTCTGCTTATTGTAATTTGGTCATTGGATATCATTTGGTTATTGGTAATTTCCCTCGTTAGTCAAGAGCCAATTTTATGATAATTGTATAATAATTACACTGTCAAGCCTCAATACCATATTCTTTAATCTCTATGAGCAAGGAGATGTTTTCTACATCCTCGCATCTTTAAGGGCATCCTTACAGGCACATCTTCTTTCGCTGGGTATAAGTTTAAAGGCCTCCTTCAACAGGTTCACCACCTTTCCAGTAGTCCCCCCCATCATCTCCATAACCTCTGTTGTTGTTAGCCTTTTTTCCGTAATCCCTGCAGCATAATTTGTAACAACTGCAATACCGGCAAAACAAAGCTCCGCTTCCCTTGCCAGAGATGCCTCGGGCATCGCTGTCAGCCCCACAATATTAATGCCCATGTTCAAAAAAATTTTTATCTCTGCCTTGGTCTCTAACCTCGGTCCATTCATACATATATACGTTCCTGATTTCCTTAACTCTACCCCTAACTTTTCGCCTGCTCTAAAAATAGATTCCCTCAACTCAGGACAATATGGCTCTGTAAAGTCTATATGTACAACTTCGTCACCATCATAGAATGTAGATTCCCTGCCCTTCGTCATATCTACAACCTGATCTGGAACAGTGATCATTCCTGGTTTCATTTCAGGCCCTATGCCCCCAACAGCACCAATGGATATAATCCTTTCTACGCCGAGTTCTTTGAACCCCCATATGTTTGCCCTATAGTTTATTTTATGGGGGGGTATATGATGTGGTGAGCCGTGTCTTGGAAGAAATACGACCTCTACACCTGATAACTCTCCTACACGGTAGATATCTGAGGGGTCTCCAAAGGGAGTTGTGATCTTTTTGTATTCTGTGATAGTCAGGCCCGGTATATCATATAGACCACTTCCCCCGATAACCCCTATCTTTGGCATGTTATTCACTTCGAATCTTATCGCATCCCTTCACTCTTAAGTTACAGTGAATTACTTATAGATAATAGCAGATTATGAGAAATAGTAACAGCTAAACCTCTGCCACATCTGATATAATTTTCTATGCTCGATAAGGACCTTCTTTTAAAGGTCTTGAAGAAGACCCTCTCATCCGGAGACGAATATGCAGAGATATTCGTAGAGCATAAAAAGCCCATCTTCATCCACCTGGAAGACAGGAAGATTGAAAAAGTAATCACAGGTGTTGATTATGGTCTGGGCATCCGCCTCATTTATAATGGTAGATCTGCCTATGCCTACAGCAACGACCTGTCTGAAGAATCACTGCTAAGGGCTGCATCTGAAGTAAGCAGGGCTGCACCTGGCAAGGCTACCGATTCTGTTATTGACCTGAGGATCAAAACTCCCTCTGTTTCCTTTAGTATAAAGCTCTTTCCAGAAAATATACCCGTAGAGAAAAAGATATTCCTTGTTAGAAAGGCTGATAGTGTTGCAAGGGGCTACGACCGCCGAGTGAGACAGGTCAGTGTCATATACAATGACTTTATCCAGAACGTCCAGATTGCAACAACAGATGGAACAATCGCTGAGGACGAAAGGGTTCACACACTGACAGTAATCCAGGTGATCGCTGCAGATGACGGTATTATACAGACAGGATACGAATCCACAGGTGGCTTTATCGGCTTTGAACTCTTTGATGAAACAGATATAGAAGAGTTAAGCCTGAAAGCAGCAAAAAGGGCTGTGATGATGCTTACTGCGAGAAGGGCACCTGGCGGAAGGATGCCTGTTGTTATTTCATCTGAGGCAGGAGGCACTATGATACATGAAGCTATAGGCCATGGCCTTGAGGCTGATTTTGCACAGCAAGGGTTATCAGTCTACTCGAAGAAGATAGGGCAGCAGGTTGCATCCCCTCTTATAACAGTAATAGATGACTCAACTATTCAAAAGAAGAGAGGCTCCTTCAGGTTTGATGATGAAGGTACCCCCTCCCAGCAGAGTGTCCCTGTAGAAAGGGGTATTTTAAAAAGCTACATATACGATAAATTAACTGCATTAAAAGATGGGGTAAAGTCAACAGGCAATGGAAGGCGGCAATCGTACCAGCATAGGCCTATACCAAGAATGACCAATACATTTATTGCACCTGGTGAAATGCCTCCAGAGGAAATTATAAACTCTGTAGAGTACGGCCTGCTTGTCAAAAAAATGGGGGGAGGACAGGTAAATACAATTACAGGTGATTTTGTTTTTGAGGTGCAGGAGGGCTATCTTATCAACAAAGGCAGGATAGAAGAACCTGTAAGAGGCGCAACTCTTGCGGGAAACGGGCCAGAGGTCTTGAAATCCATAGATATGGTTGGTTCTGACTTAGGATTTTCTATCGGGACATGTGGTAAAGATTCTCAGGACGTCCCTATCTCGGATGCAATGCCAACAGTCAGGATCCCTGAGATGGTAGTCGGTGGCGAGGTATAACACTGTGTCAAATACTACACAACCCATAGATGATAAGCAACACCACTATGCCTCTAAATCATTTATTTAACAACAGATTATCGCTGGCATTATATTTGCAGAAAATATTCAGCAGATGATTATGCGACTGCAAAGGACCCTAAAACAGGAAGTGAGCTTTGAAGGCATCGGACTGCATACGGGGCAGTACTCAAAAGTTCGCCTCAAACCGGCACAGAGGGATACAGGTATAATATTTGTAAAGCCAGATAAAGAGATAATTATAAGGGCCTCTATGGGTTCGGTTATAGATACTGCCTTTTCAACCACGCTCGGGTATAACGGGGTGAAGATCAGGACTGTTGAACACATTCTTGCAGCCTTATCTGGCCTCGGGATAGATAATTTGATCGTGGAAGTTAATGGGCCTGAGATACCCATCCTTGACGGAAGCTCAATAGAATTAATAAGCGTAATCTTTAAGGGTGGAATCGCAAGGCAGAGCAAGAAAAGACCCTATATCAGAATAACAAACCCTGTGGTCTTCACTGACGGTCACACCAAGATTGCAGCCCTTCCCTATAATGGAAGACGAATAACATACAGGATTCATTTTAATCATCACCTGCTCGGAGAGCAAAGGTTAAGCTTAGAACTTTCAGAGGAAATCTTTGTGAAAGAAATAGCCCCTGCAAGAACCTTCGGTTTTCTCAAGGATGTCAAATACTTAGAGGCAAATGGATTTGCAAAGGGTGGTTCCTTTGAAAACGCTATAATACTCAGTAAAGACGGTGTATTAAATTCTTCCGGCCTTAGGTTCAAAGACGAATTCGTACGCCATAAAATGCTTGATCTGATAGGTGACTTTTCATTAATCGGATTTCCCATTTACGGTCACATCGTTGCCAGTAAGTCAGGCCATACGACAAACCTGAAATTCCTGAAAAAGCTCCTCTCCTACCAGGACTGCTGGGAAATAGTCTCAGAGATACCACAGCTATTCTAAAAAATCCTTTATTTTCAACAAGTTATAAATTTTACTTGAATTTTTCAAAAATTGAGTTTTATTATTATATAGAAGACCGCAAAAAAGGAAGGCTGGAGAATTTCTTCTCCAGCCTGAAATCGCATGTGCGTGTAAGGGAAACTATTTCTTTTTCTTTGCGGGCTTCTTTGCGGTCTTCTTTGCGGCTGCCTTCTTTGCTGCCATTAAATATTCACCCCCTTTCTAGCCCGCACTTACTTGCGCAGGTAAGTGCGGGATACTCTGAGCTCACAGTCTGCCTATTAGGGTAATCCTTTTACCTGATAAGAGTCTTTTCAGATTAGCATCACCCTTCTTTTTCTTAAGTCTGTATTCGTCCTCGTCAGTTATAGTGCAGTTAACCTTTAGATCAAACCTTCTTTCAATATCCTTAAGTTCTTTTGTAAGGGACGATAGTGCACCGATAACAAAAAGGTTTACAGTATCCACATCGTCCCCTTCTGCATACGGACCGTAAAGAAAAGCGGCCTTTGTACCAGAGGCCCTCAAGACTGCCTTGAGTGCACCTGGCAGCCCAAGAGACTTTGTTATCAAATTCTTCAGCTCAGAAAACAGAGGTGAATCTTTGTTCGCTCGAAAATACTTGAGATTGGCAACCTTTTCGCCAATCACCATACCCATCTTTTCAAGATTGTCAAGTTCCCTCTTCACGCCGGAGGGATTTTTTCTAAGGAGCTTTGCAATCTCTCTAATATAGAACTGCTCGTCTGGGCTGTTCAGAAGCAGCGAAAGAACATCTGCCCTTATTGATGATGAAAATAAACTCTTTAACATCCACTCACCTATATAAACTTATACAACAAAAATTTCTATTTGTCAACAAAAAAATTATATTTAAAAACAAATAATGCATTTTAGTGAACGATATTTAAAATGCTATTTTTAGAACAATTGTTCTGAAATCTTGAACTCTCGTTTATCTGATCATCTGCCTGACCTTTCTCAGTTCTCGTAATCACCGAACTCTCTTCTTTGGTATCCTCCAATCCTCTCGTCTCCAGCGAGTTAAGGTTAAATTTAGATGATCCATTGCAGACATTGACAATCTCATGCTGATTATATTATTTTATTTAAAATCCTTTTGAAGGTGTTCAATAACAAATGTGGTTTACCCGCAGCAAAGCAAACTTGGTACGGGGCACAGGTGTGAAGCCTCTGTGCACAGGGGCTGAGTAAAGCCGTGGTGCGGGGTTTACTTCAGGGGTGAAAAAAGGTGAGAGTATGAAAACTCAATTTGCCTCAAAGGGTGATATCAAAAGAAAGTGGTATCTCATTGATGCTGAAGATGCTATTCTCGGAAAGCTTGCAACGAGGATAGCCACTCACCTTCGCGGTAAAAACAAGCCAATATTCACTCCTAATATCGATACAGGCGACTTTATCATTGTTGTTAATGCAGATAAAGTAAGGCTTACAGGCAAAAAACTTGAGAATAAGATTTACTATCATCACTCAGGTTATCCAGGTGGTCTAAAGGCCGAGACTGCAAAAGAGCGTCTTAGCAAGAGACCAGAAAAGATCATAGCTGATGCGGTGTGGGGAATGCTTCCAAAGGGAAGGCTTGGAAGAGCAATGTTAAAGAAGCTTAAGGTATACAGGGGACCTGAACACCCCCACAAGGCACAGAAACCGGAAATATTGCCCCTGAAGTGAGCGGATAAGTCTGGTATAAACCTCGTTAGAAAAGGTGGGGCTTTCTTTTAACGGGGTAAAGGAGTTGTAAATGGCTGAGATTCAATATTATGCAACGGGAAGGAGAAAAACATGTATAGCAAGGGTGACCATTGCTCCAGGGGATGGCCAGATAATAATAAACAAAAAACCTGTCAATGTCTATTTTCCAAGAGAGACATTAAGGATGATGCTACGTCAACCAATTGAGCTTGCCGGCATAACAGGAAAATACAACATTACTGCAACAGTAAGCGGTGGTGGCCTCGCAGGCCAGGCAGGTGCAATAAGGCATGGCATAGCAAAGGCGATTGTTAATATGGATAATGACCTTCGTCTAAGGCTAAAGAAAGAAGGCCTTCTCACAAGAGATCCAAGGGAAAAAGAGAGAAAGAAATATGGTCAGAAGGGTGCAAGGAAGAGATTCCAGTTCTCTAAGAGATAAAAATGGCAGTTACCAGTCGGCAGTCAACAGTTGTTAGTCAGATATCAAAAGGAAAGACGTCTTTGACTGCGGACTATCGTCTATTGACTATCGACTGATGTTACGTGTTGCCATATGTGGTGGCAGTGGATATACGGGAGGCGAACTACTCCGTATCCTCTCAAAACACCCAGTAGTTTCAGTTACAGCAGCCACCTCAGAAAGATCAGCAGGGAAATCTGTAGTTGATCTTTTTCGGAACCTTCACAAATATTCAAACCTGATATACGAGCCGTTACGTGTCGAAGATATCCTTGACAGGGCAGAACTATTTTTTATGGCCCTTCCGCATGGAGAATCGCAAGGGGCAGTGGACTTCTTCTTCAGGAACGGGAAGAAGGTTATTGACCTCTCTGCTGACTACAGATTCAAAGATATAAAGACATATGAAGAATGGTATGGGGTGTCCCATAAATTTCAAAGGACTCTTGAAAAGGCTGTCTACGGCCTCCCAGAGCTTTACCGTAAAAAGATCGCCAAGGCGAGCCTTGTGGCCAATCCCGGCTGTTATCCGACAGGTGCAATCCTTGGGTTATATCCTGTCATAAAAAATAAACTCATTGATGTAGCCTCAATAGTTATAGATTCTAAGTCAGGGACAAGTGGCGCTGGAAGAAAGTCGGATGTCGAATACTCATACTGTGAGGTAAACGAAGGGTTTAAGGCTTATGCTGTGGTAGGTCACAGGCATACACCAGAAATGGAACAGGAGCTTTCAGCCATAGCTGGTAAAGCTATAAAGGTCAATTTTACACCTCACCTCGCCCCTTTTGACAGAGGGATACTCACAACTATGTACGTGAGGCTTATAAAGAGTGTGGATACAGAAAAAATTATAGAACTTTATAAAAAGACATATACCAATGAACCATTTGTAAAGATTCTTGATGTTGGAAGATTTCCCAATGTGAAGAATCTACGCGGGACGAACCTATGTGAGATAGGGCTAATTGTAAACATAAGGACAAATACCCTTATTATAATTACTGCAATAGATAATCTTGTAAAAGGTGCTTCAGGGCAGGCTGTGCATAACATGAACATCATGATGGGATTTGATGAAAAGACAGCACTTGACACCGCGGGTCTTTTCCCATAAAGCACTCCATGAGTCCTAAAGGATTCCTCTTTTCTACTGCAGAGGCTGCGATCAAAGATACAGGCCGTAAAGACCTTGCCCTCATATACTCTGAGGCGGAGGCAGCTATAGCCGGGACATTTACAACTAATAAGGTCAAGGCAGCACCCGTAAAACTTAACATTAAAAAGATACGGTCAGGCAGAGGACAGGTAATAATGGTAAACAGTGGCAATGCCAACGCATGCACAGGAAAAAGAGGTCTGCAGGATGCCTCTGAGATGGCAGATCGTGTTGCCAGTTGCCTTAATATAAAACAATCTCTTGTTTATGTCTGCTCGACAGGTGTAATAGGTGTTCCCATGCCAATGGAACGAGTAAAACCAAAGATTCATGAACTGGTAAATAATCTTGGCAGGTCATCAATAGAAGATGTTGCAAAAGCAATCATGACGACCGATACATTTCCAAAAATCGTGCATAAAAAGGTGAAGATTGGTGATATGGCAGGTTTAATCATCGGTATCTGTAAAGGTGCTGGCATGATATGGCCAAATATGGCTACGATGCTCTGCTTTCTGATGACAGATGTTGCAGTACAGCAGAAGACGCTGGATAAGACACTGAAAGAAGCTGTAAGTCAGTCTTTCAATAGAATTACTGTTGATGGTGACAGATCGACGAATGATACAGCACTCATAATGGCCAATGGCCGGCTCGGTAACCCTTTGATTACAGAGAGATCAGAAGCATACACCGCTTTCAAAAAGGCCGTTTATGATGCCACCACAGAGTTGTCAAGACTGATTGTTAAGGATGGAGAGGGTGCAACTAAGTTTATAGAGATAGAGGTGAAAGGTGCAAAGAGCAATGCGGATGCTGAAAGGGCTGCCTTTTCGGTGGCAAATTCAAACCTTGTAAAGACAGCCATTTATGGAAATGATCCAAACTGGGGACGTATCATGGCAGCCCTCGGATACTCGGGTATCCCAATTAAAGAAGAGAAGGTGGATATCTATTTTGGTAAGGTAAAAATTGTGAATAAAGGATTAGGTACAGGAGAAGATGAGGATGCAAAGGAGGTCTTAAAGGAGAAAGAAATCAGAATAGTTATTGACCTACACCTCGGGAGGTCTTCTGTAAAAGTCCTGACCTGCGATTTAACAGAGGATTACGTTAAGGTAAACAAAGCGTATAGAACCTGAAGCATTTTTAGTATGTCATTCTGAGCGAAGCGAAGAAGTGCTCGCTATTTCAGGACTTTACAAACTTGTTATAAATCCACCCTATCAGTACGCCACTTATTAGGCCGTCAACAAAACCATAGATTAGGCCGAGGAGACTTCCCAATGGTGAGATGGCATATCCTGGATAGAGAGACTGAGGAAGGGCTTCAAGAAATAACTTTCCGTATCCTGTGAAGTAAGAAAGCCATGTTGTTATAAATAATGCCCCGCCCCAGACTGCTCCGAGGGCGATACCTAACGCAACTGGCTTAAGTTTCATATGTTTATTATACATAATTAAGATGGCCTTGTTATAATGTTTTCATGAAAGAGGCGATGTTTTATGAAAAACTCGATGAAAAGGAAGTCAGGTGTTTCCTCTGTAATCACCGCTGTACGATCAAAAATGGAAAGAGGGGAATCTGTTTCGTGCGTGAGAACAGAGACGGCACTCTATATAGTCTTGTTTATGGTAAGGTTATCTCTATGAATATTGACCCTATAGAGAAGAAGCCCCTTTTTCACTTCCTGCCTGCTTCAACCTCCTTTTCCATTGCAACAGTAGGCTGCAATTTCCACTGCACACACTGCCAGAATTTTGGGATATCCCAGTATCCAAAGGAACACGGTGGAGACATTCCCGGGCAATCTGTTACTCCAGAGGCTATAGTAGAGGCGGCAGAGAGGTATGGTTGTAAGAGTATTTCATATACTTATACTGAACCAACAATATTCTTTGAGTTTGCCTATGACTGCGCAAGGCTTGCACACGAAAGGGGTATAAAGAATGTCTTCGTGAGCAATGGATATACAAGCCCTGAGGCAACAAGGCTGATTGCACCCTATCTCGACGGAAACAATATAGATCTAAAAGGAGACAGTGAGCATTACAAGAAGGTATGTGGTGCAAGGCTTGAGCCTGTGAAAGAGACAATAGCACTCATGAAGGAGCTTGGTGTATGGGTCGAGGTAACGACATTGATAATTCCTGATTATAATGACTCTGAAGAGGGTCTGAAGGATATAGCAGAATTTATCAGATCAGTTGACCCCTTTATACCCTGGCATGTAACCCAGTTTTATCCGACATATAAATTGACTGATAAGCCAAGGACACCCATAAAGACACTGCGAAGGGCGAGAGATATCGGTTTTGAAACAGGCCTTAAATACGTGTATGAGGGCAATGTACCAGGAGAAGGTGGAGAGAATACCTATTGCCACCACTGCAAAAAGCTCCTCATCAAGCGCTTCGGCTTCAGCATTATCGAAAATAGGATTAAAGACGGAAGATGCCCAGAATGTGAGGTAGAGATTAAAGGTGTATGGTCATAATCACAGCTCAAGCATCATAATAACTGCATCCTCTCTCGGAAATGTGTAATAGTCCCTCCTGACATCCACAGGCCTGAAGCCAAGACGCTCGTAAAATCTTCTTGCACCAAGATTTGAAATCCTGACTTCAAGGTATAAGGACCTGCAACCTTTTCCCCTCAATTCATCCAGAACCTCTTCAACAAGTGCAGTAGCAATGCCCCGTCTTCTCAGGTCAGGATGAACTGCAAGGTTCAGTATATGGCCTTCGTTGATCATATGGTTTACACATATATAGCCAATAACCTCGTCTTCAAGCACAGCAACCTTCGTTATTGAATATGGATCGTGGATCTCGTTAAAAAAGGCAGCCTCAGACCAAGGGGTAGTGAAGGACATGCGCTCGATTCTTAAGACCTCAGGGATGTCAGAGGCATGCATATCTCTTATGAATATCTCAATTACTGAAGAGTCGTCGGTATTCTTTATCACCCTGATCCTGCCGAAAGGTTACCCTCTATCCTTTTAAGCTCGGCCTCTGATCTTCTTATATAAAATGGAACAAGGCTTATGGGCTCAGAGAATTCACCTCTCAGGGCCTTTTTTATTCCGATGTAGGCTACATTAGCCGGTGAAGGCACCATCTTTTCAGGGGATGCAAAGATAGCCCTCTCACCCGTCAGCTCTAAAATTTTATCTCTGTACAGGATTGTCCCGTCTCCTGTGAAAATAAGTCTTTCATGCGAAAACGATCTTCCAAATCCCCCTTTACTCCCCTTTACTAAAGGGGGGATGGGGGGATTATTTTCAGCAAGTCTTTCCAGAAGCCTGTCTACTTTTATTGACACCTCATCTATTAATCTTATAAAACCATCGTCTTTCCATTTAAATAAGGCAGCGTATACCTCCTTCTTTCTTGCGTCAAGCATAGCACAGACAGGATATTGGCAGAAGGGAAAATTCCATGCAAGTGCCTCAAGTGTGGGAACAGAGACGACGGGTTTTCCTGCAGCATATGAAAAACCTTTCACTGTGCTCAAACCTATCCTCAACCCTGTAAAAGATCCGGGACCTATAGCTACTGCAAAGAAATCCATGTCCGCTATCATGTATCCTGATTGTTTCAAGACATGGTCTATAGATGTCATCAGCCTTTCTGAATGTGTTGATTTTATATTAAGCCTTACTTCAGCAATCAGACCCAAAAAATCATCCATGATAGCCACGCCCCCGAGCATTGTCGATGTGTCTATTGCAAGGACTTTCATCACTCAAAATTAATATCTACCATTTTTTATCCCAGCCAAGATTTAGCTACAACCTCACGGGAATTCCCCGCCTATCTAAATATTCTTTCATCTCTTTAATCGTATATTTTCCAAAGTGTGCAATTGAGGCAACAAGGACGGCATCTGCATGGCCTTCAGTGATGGCTCTATAGAGGTGTTCGAGTGTCCCAGCGCCACCCGAGGCTATTACAGGCAGACTCACGGCATCTGCTATTGCCCTCGTCATCGGGATGTCATATCCAGCCTGTGTGCCGTCTGTGTCTATACTTGTTGGCAATATCGAGCCAGCCCCTAAATCCCCAATCTGTTTCGCCCATTCAACGGCATCTATCCCTGTGGGTTTCGTCCCACCGCTTATCATTACCTCAAAGCCCGATGGAAGCCTTGTTGATCTGCGTGTGTCTATGGCAATTGCGATCTTTTCTCTGCCAAATTCTCTCGAGGCTTCTTTGACTAAATCAGGCTTTTTTACTGCTGCTGTATTGATGGATACCTTTGATGCTCCAATGTCCATTAAACCCTGAATGTCCTTGATACTCCTGATACCTCCGCCAACTGTAAGAGGCACGTTAATTCTTTCTATAGTTCTCTTCACAGTATCGATAAGTGTCTTTCTATCCTCGATCGTTGCGGTAATGTCAAGTAACACCAATTCGTCCGCGCCTGCTTCGCTATAAGTGGCTCCGGCTTCTGCTGGATCACCTACATCCTTCAAGTTAATAAAATGAACACCCTTAACTAAGCGACCACCTTTTACGTCTAAACAGGGAATGATTCTTCTGTAATCCATATGCGTTCCTCCTCTCTACGAGTCATCGACTATATTTCTTTAGTAAGCCCGCGAGATGTTGCAAAATCCTTTCCTTTCGTCTAATTCTAAAGAGTAGCACGGAGCTTTGAAAAATCTGCAATAGTTGAGGCGGTTCTCCAGACCTCTTTCAGCAATGCCAGCCTGTTCTGCCTTATCTCTTCCCGTTTGTCCATCACAAGGACATGGTCAAAGAAATGGCTAACTGGATCTGTAAGGGAGGAGAGGAGACTGATTACATTATAATACCTTTTTTCCTTAAGAAGGACAGGGAGATCAGATTTTACATAATCGAGTTTTTCCTTAAGCCTCTTCTCAGCCTCTTCTATAAGGAGTTCTGCCTTTAATTCAGGAATTACCTCCTTCGGAATAATATTATTAACGCGTTTCATTGCGAGGAGGAAATTGTTGTAATCCTTGTCCTCTTTTAATCTCTTCAGGGCGTCAAGCCTTCCCTCTATTTCCTTTAGATGTAAATCAAGCGACATGGAAAGGATTGACTGTACAAGGTCAGGACTATATCCCTTGCCAGAAAATAGGGGTTCAAGCCTCTGCTCGAAGAACTGAAAGATTTTTTCCTCTATCTCCCCCAGCGAGGGGAATACACTTGACAAGTTCTGTAAGGCCTTGTCTATCAGATCTCTCAGGGGTAGATGATAGCCCCTCTCTAACAGTATCGCTATAATTCCGAGTGCCTGCCTTCTAAGGGCAAAAGGGTCTTCAGAGCCTGTAGGTGTAAGCCCTATAGAAAAAAAGGCAGCTATATTATCTATTTTATCAGCTATGCTGAGAAGTGCTCCAACTTCTGTCTGTGGAAGTATTCCGCCTGAATGTGCTGGAAGATACTGTTCTTCCATAGCTTCTGCAACCTCGCTGTCTTCTCCATCATGCATAGCATAGTATTTACCCATGATTCCTTGTAGTTCAGGGAACTCCCTTACAATCCCTGTTAAGAGGTCTGTTTTTGAAAGCCATGCAGCACGAGCAAGCTTGCCTTTTACAGAAGGCGAAAGCCTCTCAGCAAGAAACTCCGCAATAGAGACCGCCCGTTCTGTCTTTTCATATAGACTTCCGAGTCTCTCCTGGTAGGTAACTTTTCTTAGTTCCTCTATCCTCTCATAAAGCAGTTTTTTTCTGTCCTCTTCGAAATAAAATTTTGCATCCTCAAGCCTTGCCTTAATAACTCGCTCTGCGCCAATCCTAACTGTCTCTTCATTTTCTTCTTTTGTATTGCTTATGACAATAAAGTGATTGATCAGTCTGCCTTCTCCATCTTCTATAGCAAAGCATCTCAGATGGTCCTTCATGACTGTAATAAGTAATTCTTTTGGAAGTTCCAGATATCCTTTCTGAAAGCTACATAGCACAGGGAACGGATATTCAACAAGGAAATTAACTGTCTCGATGAGTTCTTCATCCTCTACGGGTTTACCCTCTGCTGAAGCAGAAAGCCTCCTGACGCCCTCAAGAATTGTCTTTTTTCTTTCTTCCTGGTCGAGGATTACAGAGCTGTTTTTGAGAAGGTTTGTGTAAGTCGATATCTCTTCCACCTCAAATGCGGCTGGTGAAAGGAAACGGTGCCCCCATGTCATGTTACTGCTTTTTATTCCGTCAATCTCAAAAGGAATGACATCCTTACCAAACATCGCTAATAGCCAGTGTATTGGCCTGGCAAATCTAATACTACCATTTCCCCATCTCATGGTCTTAGGGAAGCGTATTGAAAGGGTAATCTTTTTTAATACTTCTGGCAGAAGGTCTCTAACAGCTAACCTTTTCTCTTCAATCACTGCAGCCACATATTCGCCCTTATCCCTCTTTTTTACAATAAGACTCTCTACATTTACTCCTTGAGAGTTCGCAAACTTCAAGGCTGCCTCTGTTGGATTGCCTTCCTCGTCAAAGGCTACCCTTTTTGCAGGACCGAATACCTCCCTCGCACGGCCTGCCTGTAGCTCTGGCAATCTAGCAACTATAAGAACAAGTCTTCTCGGTGTTGCATAGGCCTTTATTTCTGAAAAATGGATATAGTTTTCACTCAGGATTGTGGCAGCATTTTCCTTTAAGCTCTGGATTGCCCCAGGCAGGAACCTTGCAGGTATCTCCTCTGTGCCTATCTCCAACAATAGTGAGGAGTGAGGAGTGAGGAGTGAAGGGTTATTTTTAATGTCATGATTCATTCCTGTTTTCTATTTCTTTAAACTTTTAACTCAAGAAGGGGGAATGCCTTTTCTTCTCTCTGTTTGTAATATGCCTCTGCACAGAGTCGAGCAAGATTCCTTACGCGCGCAATGTATCCCGTCCTCTCCGTGACAGAAAGGATACCCCTTGCATCAAGGAGATTAAAGGTATGTGAACACTTCAAGCAAAACTCATAAGAAGGAAGCACGAGGCCGAGTTCATTGAGTCTGATTGACTCTCTCTCATATCCATCAAAATGTCTTGTTAACAGCTCTGTATCAGCATAATCAAAATTGTACCTCGAGAATTCTACCTCGCCAGTATGGTGCATTTCTCCATATTTTATGTCCCTGCACCAGAAAAGATTAAATACATTATCCACTTCCTGGAGGTACATGGCAATCCTCTCCAGTCCATATGTCAATTCAAGTGAGACGGGTTTAAGATCAATACCTCCAACCTGCTGGAAATAGGTAAACTGGGTGATCTCCATACCATCGAGCCATACCTCCCAGCCAAGACCCCAGGCACCGAGGGTGGGTGATTCCCAATCGTCCTCTACAAACCGTATATCGTGTTTGAGTGGGTCTATACCTAAATAGGAAAGGCTTTCGAGATACACTTCCTGACTATCGGGTGGAGATGGTTTCAGTATGACCTGATACTGGTAGTAGTGCTGAAGCCTGTTAGGATTTTCCCCATATCTACCGTCCGTTGGCCTTCTCGAGGGCTCAACATAGGCTGTTCTCCATGGCTCCGGCCCCAAGACCCTGAAGAATGTCGCAGGATGAAATGTCCCAGCTCCCACCTCCACATCATAGGGCTGAAGGATAATACAACCTTTTTCTGACCAGAACTGGTGAAGTCTTAAAATCAATTCCTGAAAATACATAATGAAATCCGTTTCTTAGTTTATTTAGTTTACCTGGTTTACCCAGTTTATTGTGTTTACGAGCTCTTAATAAACCCAAGAAACGCAACAAACTTGAGAAACTCAAGAAACCAACAAAAAAATCATAAAGTAAGGGTAAAGTCTTTGTCAAATCACCTTACTTCGCCTCTCCCTTATTTCCCTCCTCGGCAAGGAGGGGTTATGAGATGAACTGATTAAAGGATTTTTGTGTTATAATTTCAGGCGTGAATAAAAAAATTCTCATGAAAGGCAATGAAGTGATTGCTGAGGCAGCAATTCAGGCGGGTTGTCGCTTCTATGCAGGATACCCAATAACTCCCCAGAATGAGATACCTGAGTATATGTCGTGGAGGATGCCTGAGGCAGACGGTGTCTTTATCCAGGCCGAAAGCGAACTATCTGCAATAAATATGGTCTATGGTGCATCTGCTGCTGGTGTAAGGGCCATGACCTCATCAAGCAGCCCGGGAATGAGCCTGAAGCAGGAGGCGATATCATACCTTGCAGGTGCGGAGCTTCCTGCTGTCATCGTTAACGTGCAGAGAGGAGGGCCCGGCCTCGGGAATATCTCAGGTAGCCAAGCAGATTATTTTCAGGCAGTAAAAGGTGGTGGCCACGGCGACTATAAATTACTTGTCTATGCGCCTTTCAATCTTCAGGAAATGTGGGACCTCACGATGCTCGCCTTCGATAAGGCGGATGAATATAGGAATCCTGTGATGATCCTTACTGATGGTGTAATTGGCCAGATGATTGAGCCTCTTTATCCAACACCTTATGTAAGACCAGAACTTCCTGAAAAAGACTGGATACTCGATGGATGCAAGGACAGGGAACCACGAATGATCAAATCCCTTTATATGGGGGAGGGTGAACTTGAAATGAGAAATCTTATCCTGCAGAGAAAATATGAAAAGATGAGAGAAAAAGAGGTGAAGTTTGTTGGCTATCACGTTGAAGACTCAGAGGTTTTAGTAGTTGCCTTTGGAATTGCTGCACGTATTGCCCTTTCTTCGGTGAGAAGGCTAAGACGTGATGGATTTAAAGTCGGCCTTTTCAGACCAGTTACCCTCTTTCCCTTTCCTGAAAAAGAACTCTCTATGCTTGCTGAAGAAAATAGGCGGTTTATTACAATAGAGATGAACGCCGGCCAGATGGTCGAAGATGTGAAACTGGCAATTAATGGTAAATCCAAGGTACTCTTTTACGGAAGGCCTGGCGGGTCTATCTTTACACCTGAAGAGGTTCAGGAAAAGATAAAGCAGTCATTAAATTACCAGCCTCATTTAGCAAAAACAAACCTTATTCTCTAATGTTGTTCTTTGTCTTTGTCCTCTGAATCTATTAGCTCAGCATCCTTTCGGGTACTGACTCCTTTGTTAAAACGTCGCTGCCTTTTCTCCTCCTGCTTTTTCAGACGGGACAGTTCTTTTCTCCTCTTTTCACTTTTATATGCCCCAGCATGTTTTACCATGTGACCCCCTTGATTTATAGTCATAATAGCATGGAGAACAAGTTTAATGCTAAACCTTTATGGTGATCACTCATTCAATACTTTTGCCGTAAGCCTTGGAATCATGAACATTTCAAACCTTGTAGAAAGTATTTACCCCGCACCATGCCAGAATGCCCTAACCTTTGGTTGGGGATGAATAGCACTATAGATTTTCCTTATTGCAAGGGTGGGTTTAAAGCCCCACCCTTGCAGCCCCTGCAACATGCGTTAGCATGGTGCGGGGTTTACTTTTTATTTTCAAGTATGTTATCTTTTTCTACAAGTTTCAGAAGTTTTTGTAACTGATAAGGCCACAAAGACTTTTAGGCTTTGTGGCCCTTTTTTGTTAGGCTAAGTTCATTCTGAGACTTTAGTCTATGTGTAAGGAGGTAAAAAGATGGCTAAAGGAACAGTTAAGTGGTTCAATGAGTCCAAGGGTTTTGGCTTTATCACACGCGATGACGGCAGTGACGTTTTTGTCCACTATTCCTCTATCCAGGGCAACGGATTTAAGTCTCTTGCCGAGGGTGATACAGTCAGCTTTGATGTTGAAAAAGGCCAAAAAGGTCTTAAGGCAATCAATGTGATTAAACTTTAATTGACGGCAAAAGCCCCCTGTTAAACAGGGGGCTTTTATATTGAAAGGAGAAAATGGCACACAAACAAAATTATGTGGAAAGGATGGAACTGAACAAACAACTCAGACGTGCATCTGGTTTGGTCTCTGAACGCTTTCCTGAAGTTTCAGGCATAGTAATTCATATGACTTACTATCATAAAGGAGTAAGTCCTATTCTCATGGTGCGCACTGTTAATTTCTTCCCCTCTGGTTATGCATATTTTAATATGGACTGCATGATAAAGGGCTGTGTCGGCGGTGGTTTTGATTTAACCTCAGTGATTACTGATATGATTAAACATCATAAGAAGTTGGGAAAGGGAAAACTCGTTTGTAATGGAAAAGGTGATACCCTTGCCTCTGACCATGCAAGCATTGCCTACGAAATCAGGATACAGTACAACAAACAGTCTCAATAACCTAACTGATTTTATCAAACTCCCTCTTAAAGTATCCCAGTGTAAGGTCGTCATAGACACAGAATTCTATGAGTTCAAGGCTGCTCTCTGGATCCTTCTCTGTATAATTCACCGCCTCTTTTACCAGTATTTCAGCGCATCTATCCTTGGGGAATCCAAAAATACCAGAGCTTATTGCAGGTATAGATATGCTCTTTAAGCCCCTTTCTGATGCAAGCATAAGACTGTTCAAAATAGCACTCTCCAGCTTATTATCCTCATCTCCTTCACCCATCCTCGGACCAACTGCATGGATGACGAATTTTGCAGGTAACTTCCCCGCACCTGTAATAACTGCGGTGCCAACAGGTGTATACCCTATTTTGTTACTCTCTTCCTGTATTATTTGACCCCCTTTCCTTACAATAGCGCCTGCGACTCCTCCACCATGCTGAAGCCAAGAATTGGCCGCATTTACTATCGCATCTACATCTCTCTCTGTAATGTCTCCCTGAACAAGCCTCAGGGTTTTCCTGTTAATGGTTTTCTCAGAAATAACCTTCATAAACCTCCCTTTTTTAAAATAACCAATAATCAATAACCAAGCACCAAATAAGCTCCGATAATCAATTCATCAAATAAGCACCGTGTTGGTTATTGGTAATTGAATATTGGTCATCATTTGGTTATTGTAATTTGGTGATTGGTTATTCCCGTTCCCGCTCCGGTTATTTAACCATTATGATATAATATAAAAAATTGGAGGGTATAAATACCAGCACTCTACGGAAATCTGACAGGGCTCAAGGCCAGCTATCTTAACTCCCTCGAGAGGGTTTACCGGAGAAAGGTACATAGCGAGATAGTCACCCCCGAGCTTGGAAGATACCTTACTGAGCTCTCTTCTGAAACAGGTCGCCAAGTAGGCATTCTCATTGACAGGGATGGCACTATTACCCATGTAATTGTTGGTGATGCAAAGGGAATCGTTATTCCTCCGCTTGAGGATTATCCTGTAGGAAGAAGGGCTTTAAGAGGACTCAGGCTTGTGCATACCCACTTGAAAGAAGAGCCCCTCAATCGAGATGACCTTACTGACCTTGCCTTATTAAGGCTCGACCTCATAGCAGCAATATCTGTAAAAGATGGGTTACCAGGAAATATCTACGTAGCACATCTAATGCCTTCGGGCTCAGAAAAGGAAATAGAAGTACTACCCTCAAAAAATTTCTATGCCTTTAAACTGGATTTTAATCCCTTTATACAATCTCTCGAAGAGGAGATGGAAAGGGCGATAATCTTTGACCAGAGAGATGGGAAAGAAAGGGCGATACTGGTAAGTATTTCGACAAGACCAAGATATGAGCAGGAAGATTCTGTAGAAGAGCTAAAGGAGCTTGCCCGATCAAGCGATGTAATCGTCCTCGATGCTGTTATCCAGAGACCAAAGGAGATTAACCCGAAATATCTTATGGGTGAAGGAAAGCTTAAAGAGCTCATTATGAATGCCATGAATAAAGGTGCAACACTTCTGATATTTGACCAGGACCTGAGCCCATCTCAGGCAAAGGCAATAGCAGAGTCCACTGAACTTAAGGTAATAGACCGCACGCAGCTCATCCTGGATATCTTTGCGAGGCGTGCACACAGTAAGGATGGAAAGGTACAGGTTGAACTTGCACAGCTCAACTACAGGCTACCAAGGCTTACGGGTAAGGGGACAGCTATGTCCCGTCTGATGGGAGGAATTGGTGGAAGAGGACCCGGAGAGATGAAACTTGAGGTAGACAGGAGGCGGGTACGCGAGAAGATAAACCTGCTCGAGAAAGAACTGAAGTCTCTAAGCGAGGCAAGGCGACAGAGGAGACATAAAAGGGTTCGGAGAGACATTCCGATCGTCTCCATTATAGGGTATACCAATGCTGGAAAATCAACGCTCCTCAATGCCCTTACGAAGAGCTCTGTATTTATCGAAGACAAGATGTTTGCAACCCTCGACACCTCAAGCAGGCGCTTGAGGTTCCCGAGAGAGAGGGAGGTTATTATTACCGATACTGTTGGCTTCATAAGAAACCTTCCAAAGGATCTAATAGCAGCATTCAGAGCAACCCTTGAGGAGCTCGAGGATGCTGACTTATTATTGCACCTTGTTGATGTCTCAAACCCCCGTTTTGAGCAGCATATAGAATCTGTAGATAAAATACTCGAGGAGCTTCATCTGTCCGAGAAATGGAAGCTTCTTGTCTTTAATAAGATAGACAGATTAGGTAATGAAGAGGCACAGAATCTCGCCCTGCGCTATGGCGCAGTCGCAATCTCAGCACTCGATTCGTCAACATTTCAGCCCCTTCTAAATGCTATAGAAGAACGGGTCTTCTTGCCTCGGCGAGTCTTTGATAGTAATGGAAAACTGGCAGAAATGATAAGGTAACGCTAAGGCAGGTCAGATGGAATTTACCCCCAAATGGATTGCATGGGAGATTACGAGGAGATGTAATCTTAAGTGCATACACTGCCGTTCTTCATCTGAAATAGAAGTAAAAGACCACCCTGATTTCTCCACAAAAGAGGCATTCAGAATCATAGAGGACATTATCGGTTACGCAAGACCTGTTGTTGTCCTTTCAGGGGGCGAGCCACTTCTCAGGGAGGACGTGTTTGATATTGCAAAATATGGCACAGATAAAGGCTTGAGGATGTGTCTTGCTACAAATGGTACACTCGTCAGGGATGATGTCTGCAATAAAATGAAAACATCAGGAATAAAGATAGTCTCTCTTAGCATTGATGGCTCAACAGAAAAAGCACATGACAATTTCAGGAACCAGAAGGGTGCCTTCGATGGGAGTATAAGGGCAGCAAGCCTTTTTAAAAAACATGGTATCGAGTTTATCATCAATTCATCCATCACAAAGAGAAATCAGGAAGAGATTCCGAGAGTATATAAACTTGCGAAAGAAATCGGGGCAACGGCATGGTATATGTTTATGATAGTACCCACGGGCAGGGGTGAGGAGATAATGAATGAGCTTATTTCTAAGGAGGATTATGAGAAAATCCTCGAGTGGCATTACCAGATGGAAAAGGATGAAAAGGACATACTTGTAAGGCCTACATGTGCGCCGCATTATTACAGGATAGTCTTTCAGAGGTCACGACAAGAGGGTGTTAAGTTTGAAAGGAGGACACTGAAATTTTCGACAGGTGGAGCTAAGGGTTGTATTGCTGGACAGGTTATATGCTTTATAGATGTTGATGGTAATGTGCTCCCTTGTAGTTACCTTCCTAAACCTGCAGGAAACATTAAAGAGCAATCCTTCAAAGATATATGGGAGAACTCGGAGCTCTTTAAAGAGCTCCGAGACTTCAAAACATATAAAGGCAAGTGCGGTTCGTGCGAATATATAACTGTCTGCGGAGGATGCCGCGCAAGGGCGTATGCCGTATATGGTGATTATCTTGAGGAAGAACCATTCTGCAGCTATATACCACGTAAATTGAAGTAGTAAGTAGAAAGTAGTTAGTAGTTAAGGGAGGAAATAGAAATGGAAAGTGCAAAAACATTTAAAGATTTGGTAGTCTGGCAAAAAGCACATGAACTTGTAATTGAAGTCTATCGGACAACAAAACTGTTCCCTTCCGAGGAAAGATTCGGTCTTGTATCACAGATGAGGCGTGCAGCTGTATCCGTACCTGCTAATCTTGCAGAAGGTTTTGTAAAGAGAAGTATAAAAGATAAAAGCAATTTCTATAATATGTCTCAGGGATCGCTCGAGGAGCTGAAATATTATTTCATTTTATCGGAAGATCTCGGTTATGCAAAAAATGAACGTCTGGCATTAAAGGCTGATGAAGTAGGTAAATTGCTTAATGGGTTATTATCTTCTTTATCCTAACTACTTACTACTTACTACTAACTACTTGCTACTTTTATAAGGGGGTAACATGAATGATACCTTCCTCAGGGCATGTCGTGGAGAAAGAGTTGAATATATACCTGTCTGGCTTATGCGCCAGGCAGGGAGATATCTTCCTCAATATCAGGCAGTACGAGCCGATGTTGAGTTTCTTACGCTCTGTAAGACGCCTGAACTTGCTGCAGAGATCACGCTTCAGCCTGTTGACATCCTTGGAGTTGATGCAGCCATACTATTTTCTGACATTCTCATCCCTGTTGAGGCAATGGGTGTGTCCCTTGAATTTTCTGATAAAAATGGGCCTATCCTCAGTGAGCCGATAAGAAACAAATCTGCTGTTGACAGGTTAATTATGCCGGATGCAGAAGACGACATGCCTTTTGTTATTGAGACAATTAAGATCTTGAGAGAAAAACTTAAGGATAAGGTACCACTGATAGGATTTTCAGGCGCCCCCTTTACACTTGCTGCATATATGATTGAGGGTGGTGGTTCAAAGAATTTTCTCCATACAAAGAAGATGATGTTTCAGAACAACAGGCTATTCAATTATCTCATGGAAAAATTAACCCTAACTGTTATCTCCTATCTCTCCGCCCAGATAAAGGCTGGTGCCCAAGCAGTACAGATTTTTGATACATGGGCAGGTGTGCTCACACCTTTTGACTATAAAGAAACCGTGCTCCCTTATCTTAAGAAAATTATTTCTGAGTTAAAGAGAGAAGCGGTTCCGATAATCTATTTCGCAAATGATTGCGCAGGGATACTTAAAGAGGTAAAGAAATCAGGTGCTGATGTTATCGGAATTGACTGGAGGATTGACATAGCTGATGCAATAAAAAAACTTGGAAGGAGAGTGGTTGTTCAGGGAAACCTTGATCCATGTGCACTTTTTCTTTCAAAGAAAGAGATTGAGGAGAGGGTTAAAGATATATTATGGAAAGGAGAGGCCGCAAAAGGTCATATCTTCAATCTCGGGCACGGAATCTTGCCAGAGACACCTGTTGAAAATGCAGTTGCCCTGGTTGAGGCAGTGCATAAGTACGGCCGTAAAGATTAGATAGGCTTTTCTATGAAGAAACCTGTTGCCTTATCTGAATCAGATTATCTTTTATCTCGTTCATCCTCTTTTCTGTTTCTAATAGAACTGCCTTTCGCTCCTTAATATCCTTTTCACCCTTTGCTCTCTGGCTCATCCCCTTTTCTACAGCAGTAGATATTCCTTCGATGGTTGCTTCTATTCTTTGAAGCATCTCCCATCTGAAATCAAGCTTACTCTTGTCGAGCCTTTTTACAAAGTCATATCTTATCCTCCCACCTTGCACGTCCGCCATCTCGAGTATATACTCTTTGATCTTTTTCAGAATAATCTTTTCGCCTATGAACTTAGGTAACGAGAGAGTAAATGATGTTGTAAGAAACTCGAGCATTCCTGGTTCCCACTTAAATTTGTAATAGAAACTCGGTTTTATTGTCCATAACTCTTCTGCCTTGAATGCCTCAAAGGGGATAGCAAAAAGCTCTGAAGAAAATTTAAAGAGGGAATCAACGATTTCGTTTATTTTTGTAATAAATCTACTACATATAGCCTCAAAGGCAGAGGCAAGTTTTTCATCTTCCATTGCCCACCAGTTATTATAGGCATTCCTTATTTCATCGATCACATATTCTTCAAGGGCTTTATTCAACTCCTTTGACGGGAGTGACTGTTTTTCTCTGTAAAAAGATTCGAGACCTGCTGAAAGTATAGAAACTGTCTCTTTCTTAAACTCCTCAAGGTCCTCGTCAAGGCCTCTTTTTACAAGTCTGTTGACCTCGCCATCAAGGAGTATGTCGAAATCCTGCTTTTCACGCATAACCTCTTTTTTCTTTTTCTCAAACATCCCTATCTTCGCTTTAAGTTCTTCAACAGGGATTGTCAATGATTTCATCTCGAGTCCGAGTTCAAACAATGCTTGAGAGAGAACCCTCAGTAGAGAATTTGATACCGAGAGAAGCAGAACCTTACCTTTCTCCTCCATAAGAAATGTATTCAGTTTACTTTCGAATTCAGGGAGATAGCTTTTCTCAAGGAGTTCTTTTGATCCGGATAATTTACCCTCAATAGCAAACCTGGCAGAAAGTGGGAAAATTTTTACCTCTCTGTCCATACACTCCCCTATAATCTTTTTAGAGAAAGAAATGGATTCTTTGAGGTCTTCGATATCGACATAATCCGCCTTATTCTGGAGAAAGAATATCCTATTGGAGTATTCTTTTACATCCTTTAGAAAATCGAGTTCTGCTTGGCCTACTGGCTGGTCCACTGAAAGGAGGAACAGGGCGGCATCTGATTTCGGTAGATACTGGTATGCAATATCTGTATTGTGCTGATAAATAGAGCCAACGCCCGGTGTATCTATCAGCCTCACACCATCTTTCAGATAAGTGGAAGGATAGGTGATAACAACTTCCCGGACATCTTTTTCATTCCTTGGATTTCCCCTCTCTGTAACATATTCTGAAAGATTTTCAGGCTTAATCTCGATCACCCTGCCATCATTGAAAAAGACCTTTATATTCAGTGAATCGCCAAATTTCAGAATCGTTGCTATAGAAGTAAGGGGGACAACTGCTGTGGGTAATATCTCTGCTCCTAAAAGTGCATTAATTAAGGTAGTTTTGCCCCTTTTGAATTGTCCGAGCACAACGAGGTTAAATACATTATCCTGGATTTTCTCTTTAAGCTCCTCGCAGGGACATCCGGGAATATCTTCAATAACAGACATGGACTCAATACACTTTAGAAGCCCTTCTTTCAGATGAGAATATTTATCGAGAACCATTTTATCCTCCTATCATCTTTCTTTATAGGAGTCTTTACCCTAAACTAAAAAACTCCTACAACCCCACCTGCCCTCCCTGTAAGGGAGAAGGTTAGAGTGGTAGGAGTTATCAGTCCCGATTTATCGAGACAGTTAAGCGAACTCCATCGCTTATATAATTTTACTATAATCGCTGAGTAATAAGCAAGCAGGGATTTAACGAAGTAATGGTATGTTCTAAAGATAACAACAGTGTGAAAATTCTTGACAGAGAAGGAAATCGTAGAACTCTACAAGAAACAGTTATACATCCCTATTTACTCAGTGAGATGCAGCTTGAGAAAATTTATTATCACAAACACTTCGCAATGGATTGTAAGCCTCATATTTTTAGTCGGTGTGCAACACCACGGAATAGCTATTGAATATGACCCATACACGATCATTCTCTTGAAAACCTCTCTCGCGAGCGTTTTCTGTGCTAACCACTGAACACAGTTCCGTTCCATCCGAAATACGCACGACATACTCTGTAGTAATTTTACCTCTGCTGATACGTTTAATGGTTCCGAAAAATCGGTTTTCCGCTGTAGATTCGGGCTCTTTATCGCTTTTCTGTAAAATCACCCAGGGAGCTTTTATCTCCGCTGTAATTAATGAGCCTGTTTTGAGTCCGAGCCTTGACAGGCTGTTATTGGTTATCACCGTCGTCACTCTATCACCACTGATTGTGACCATCTCAATTTTCGACTGTATGTCTCCCTTCTGGATAGATTGGATTTTACCGAAAAAGCTATTTCGGGCACTCGTTTTTCGAGAAGATTCTTTTTCTATAAAATATTTTGCTACTTGCTGAATATCGTCATCGGAAAATGCAACATAGGAAGCTGTTACGCTGGGTGTTGAATGGCCCAGCATCCTTTGTACAACAGGCAATGGCATATTGCTCTGCAGTAGTTCCACAGCACGGGATTTTCGTATGACATCCGGGGCGCCCAAGGCAGGAGGTAAGCCACAATCAAGTGCCCTCTCGTAAAACTTACGGCGAACATGGCCCGGGTCTACCTTGAACAAATTGCCCAGATATTTTTTGAAAGAAGGCTCATTCAAAGAAATCTTGATCTCTTCAGAAATTGTTCCCGGTATCTGGACTTTCCTTGGTGGTCGACTGTCAGAGATACTCGTTCTTCCTAAAACCACCGTTTGTCGATTGAAGTCTATATCCCGAAAGGGATTGAGGGCTAAAACTTCGTTCAGTTTTGCTCCGGTATAGCGTATCAAAAGGAATAACAGCAAGATACGCCGACGGGATAGACGAACGTCTGATCTTGAAGAATTCTCCACCCAGCTACGAAATGACTGCTCCATTTTATTGAGCTGAACCGCATCGAGGCAGTGTGCTTTGTCTGGCATAGAGACAATGCGTGCATGGCTTGACCGCTCAGTTATCGATGACCGTTGTATATGCTGTCTATGCCGAAACATAATATTGTCTCTATAATCTCAGCGCCGGGCACATATATATTTTTTTCTCAGAACGCTAATGACTGCCATACTTTTAGTATATCACATTTTTGTGCGAAGCACTTGACAGACTCTATAGTACATGGTAAAGTGTTAATCAACACGAAAACTATAATTATCGTGTTAATTAATACCTCTTAATTTTAAAAGGGGCCTTATATGGATTTTCTCTATATGCTTTTTCCTGTTTCTGGAGTTAAGACATATATATTTATCCCCCCTCTGGTTGCACTAATCGTCTCTTTTCTCACCTCAATGGGTGGGGTTTCGGGTGCATTTTTATTATTACCATTTCAGGTGAGTGTCCTTAATTTTACAAGTCCATCTGTAAGCGCTACCAATTTCGTCTATAACATTGTCGCAATCCCAACCGGGGTTTACCGCTATCTCAAGGAAGGTCGAATGGCATGGCCTCTGACTAATATTGTCATTATAGGAACACTCCCCGGGGTACTTATTGGCTACTATCTCAGAGTAAGGTATCTGCCTGACCCACGAGCCTTCAAGTTCTTTGTTGGATGTGTACTTCTTTATATCGGTAGCCGCCTTCTTTATGATCTTACAGGAAAGGCAACAGCCGGAAAATTGAAGATGAAGGCGCTCGAGGAAAAATTCAGGGAGAGAAGTAAACAGATTAAAAACCAACAAAAAAGCAGAATAGCTGCAGGCCTTCCTCCAGAAGCTGTAGTTAAAACAGCCTCGGCAAGTGTAAAGAGAATAGAATATGAGTTCTGGGGAGAAAGATTTTCGTTCAGCACACTACCCCTCTTTCTTGTTGCCTTTATTGTCGGGATAATTGGAGGTACCTATGGAATCGGTGGAGGGGCAATTCTTGCGCCATTCTATGTGGCAATCTTCCATCTGCCAGTTTATACTATTGCTGGCGCTGCCTTAATGGGGACATTTTTAACTTCTATTGCAGGTGTATTTTTTTACAGCATCGTACCTGCTCCGGGTGGGATGGTCACCTCACCAGACTGGCTATTAGGATTCCTTTTTGGTATAGGAGGATTTGCAGGTATGTACATCGGCGCACGATTTCAAAAATTCGTTCCTCAGAAGTTTATCAAACTCATGTTGGGACTCATTATTGTCTTCCTCTCATTTCGTTATATTTCGCAGTTTTTTATGAAATAGGAGGCACAAATATGAAAGGGCTGGTATGCCCGGTAGCAAGACTGGAGAAACTGCTTGTAGCAACAGACGGATCTGAATTTAGCGAAAGTGCCATAAGAGAAGCAATAAATCTTGCAAAGACATGTTCAAGCAAGCTATACGCAGTATCAGTAGTCAAAACGAATCCTGAGTTTGAGGCTGTCATGCCACAGGTCGTTGAAAAGGATGAAAAAGAGGCGATGGAACATCTTGAATCAATTAAGAGCAGGGCTTCAAAGGAAGGCGTTGACTGCGAGATAATTGTTCATCGGGGTGAAGAGCCTTTTCAGGACATAGTGAACGATGCAGCAAAGAATCAAGTCGATATGATAATCATAGGAACGCACGGCAGAACAGGACTTAAGAGGCTTATGATGGGGAGTGTGACCGCAAAGGTTATAGGCCATGCCCCTTGCAAGGTTTTGGTTGTACCTAAGGATGCTAGAGTCACCTTTGAAAAGATCCTCATTGCTACGGATGGTTCAATATATAGCGAATTAGCATCCCGTGAGGCCATCAGCATTGCAAAACGCACCGATAGTAGCCTGATCGCCCTTTCCGTTGCTAAAAGAGATGAAAATCTTCCAGCAGCAAAGGAAAGCGTTGATATGGTGAGAAAGGTTGCAGAAAAGGAAGGCATAAAGGTGGAAGCTCTAACCCCGAAAGGCTTGCCATTTGAGGCTATAGTCAATATAGCAAAGCAGAAAAATGCAGGTCTTATAGTTGTTGGAAATCATGGCAGGACTGGCACGGAAAGACTACTCATGGGAAGCGTGACTGAAAGGGTCATCGGTCATGCAAAGTCTGCAGTTTTGGTAGTCAAAACATAATCCTCTTTTCTCTATCAAAAATCAAATCTACAGGAAACATGTTAAACTTTCCATTAAGCTCGGGGGTACGCAGATTGAAAAATGTTTCATTAAAAAACATCTTCCTAGTTTTTCTGAAGATTGGTACCTTTGCCTTTGGAGGGGTTTATTCCATGCTTGCCTTTTTTGAGAAAGAATTGGTGGAAAGACATAAATGGCTCACGCATGACGAATATATTGAGAGTGTAGCTATAGGGCAGATGACCCCAGGCCCGCCCATTGTGAATACCGGGATCTGTATCGGGTATAAACTGAAGAAAATAAAAGGGGCACTTATAGCTACTGTAGGACAAGCATTCACAGGTACAGTTCTGGCTATCCTACTGGCAATTTTCTACATAAAAACCAGAGATAATGTTCTATTAGGCTCAATCATGAAAGGTGTGGGGGCGGCTGTAGTAGGTCTGCTCCTCTCTATTGTCTATAAGATGGCAAGAGAAATCATAAAGGATTACAAAACAGCCTTATTTGCATTATCTGCCTTTATTGCACTGGCTGTACTTAAACTTAATCCTATCGGCCTTATTCTGACTTCAGGTATAATCGGCTTGGTCGTTTATGGGATGAAATCCAGATGATTCTACTTAAATTTTGCTGGATACTGATTATTGTCAATGCCCTGACTATCGGGGGAGGCTTCGTCATGCTCCCGATGCTTCAAAAGGAATTTGTGGAAAAAAATCACTGGTTAACCAACAAAGAATTTATAGATGCTATTGCTATCGGGCAGGTTACCCCGGGACCTCTAACAGTCATGAATGCCTTTATCGGATATAAAA
>JBFMDQ010000008.1:0-51343 GCA_040753955.1 Nitrospirota bacterium
TGTATTAAATGACCACACTGTGTCATTCCGAGCGAAGCGAGGAATCTCATTTTGAGTGATGAGATTGCCACGTCGCTCCGCTCCTCGCAATGACATTTTGAAAGGTTTGCGTAATTCGGGTTGAAATTTGATATTATTATCCTTACAGAGATGAGAATGTATAAGGTGAATTTCAGCCTGAGAGCTCCGAAGGTGATATTCCTGATTAATACATGTATGGGGATACTTCTGATTTTTGCAATCCTCTTTTTTGTCAGGAATATTATTTCAATCTCAATAAGCCATGATAGAAAGACTCTTATGCATGAGGAGAAATCCAGTCCTGCAAGGACAAGCGCCGTGTCCCTGCAGGATTATGCACCTATACTTAAAAATAACCCCTTTGGTTTTCCCGGAGGCGAATTGAAACCCATTATTGTTTCATCAGGAGAGGCATCAATCTCAAGGACAGATATATCCCTTATAGGCACTGTTTCAGGATCAGAAAGTCTGAGCTATGCAATCTTTGCTGATAAGACAGGCCTTCAGGATGTTTTCAGGGTGGGTAATCCTGTTTTTGGTCTTGGAACCCTAAAAAAGGTTGAAAAGGATAGAGTATTTATAAGTAGCAGTGGCAGGTATATAGAGATTCCTATAGCAGAAATAACAATAATAAGGGAGATTAAAAGACCATATATGGGTGAGACAGCTCCTGCTGGCTTTGCGCGGAAGACGGGTGAGGGAGTCTATACAGTTGACCAGAAAAGGGTTCAACAAGCAATAGAAAATCCCAACCAGATTATGACTGATGCCCGGCTCCTACCAAATATTGTTGAAGGCAAACAGGAGGGATTTGTATTAAGGGAGGTGAGGCCTGGTGGAATATATCAGAGCCTTGGTCTTCAGAATGGTGATGTCCTTTTAAGGATAAATGAGTATAATATCTCTAATCCCGAAGCTGCACTTCAGGCATTCACAGCACTTAAAGGGATGGACAGGGTTCAACTTGATATCATAAGGGTCGGGGCAAAGATGACTATGACATATCAGATAAGGTAGAAGGGAAAAGGCAGGTATTTTTACCTTGGCATGTAGTAGATTATTACCATAAAATTTTAAAAATTTTATCAAGAAGGCAAAAGGAAAGATTCTCTTTTGTAAAAAATAAATCTAAGAGGAAGGAGGTGTGAGCATGAAGAAGATGGTTCTGACGATAATTATAATTATAATGACCACCTTTGCAGTAGTTTCATTGAGTGGCTGCGGTGATGGTGGTGCAGGCTCAGGGGCATCTGGGAGTGGAACCTAAACTTAAAGACAGTAACGAGTGAAAGGAGGGAAAATGAGAAAAATATTTTATTTTATAGCTATTAGTTTTTTGGGGCTTGTCCTGTTTGTCTCAAATGGCTATGCCCTGACAGCAGGCACTACATACACTGTTGAGGTAGATGCCATTGGTTCAAATGGGGTAGTTGTTGACCTTGCAGGGCTTTCAACCACAGCCACAGCAGATGCGAATGGTAAGATTTCATTCGCCATAACAGGCGTTCCTGACAGGACTGCATATAATTTCCTTGTTATTACCATCAAAAACCCTGACGGCTCAGTTGCAAGGCGTTCCATTGCACCAACGCCAACAGCAGGCGGAACAACCACCCTCGGTGTTTCACCAGTTACAGAGGACCAGACAGAGGCTTTGCTTTCTGCAATGCAAACTGCCGGCAATGATAATCCAATACTGGTTGCATTCGGATGTGTAGTACTCCGCACAGCAGCCCTTACTCCTACAGAGCTTGGATATGTTGCCACTGGAGGAAGGGCCGCTACAACTGGATTTGAAACTGAACTTACTAATTTAGGTGTTACTGCAGCCCAGCTTTCAACATTTAAAAGCGGGATTGTGGACAGGCTCGGCCAGTTTACAGCCTTATATAAGGATGCAGTTGACTCTACAACCGCTATTACGGCATCAGAAAATAGGGGAAAGGCAGCAGGACTTTTATTACAAATCCTTGTCAGTTCTGCTACGGCTGCAGGCTTCCCTGAAGACTATATAGAGCTTGCCACGATGGCTGCAGGGGATGCTGTAGATGATAACCCATCATGGGCACTTCTGCCACTTGAATTTAGAAATGCAGTTGATGCTGAGATGAGCAGTGCATTCCTAAAGATAAGGGCAGAAAAGGCACTGAAGAAATATACAGAGGCACTTACACTTCTTGGCGCATCAACATCACAGGTAAGCAGGTTTACCACAGCGGCGAATAACCTCTTTACAGCAATGGAGAATGCCTTTAAAACATTTGAACAACTCTTTGCAACTGAAGAGAGTATGCCTACAGCTGCAGAGATAACTGCTGCACAGAATGCGATTGATACAGCAATGCAGAATGCGTTTAATACTTTTATAACTGATGCTGCATCTACAGGTACTGAAATAGACACTATGGCAACTGCTATGAAGAACGGATTCTGCGGCGGGGATGCTGGATGTATAGCTATGATTGACATTATGAGAGGAACTACTGAGAATGACAGCATGTTCACATTCAGAAAACAGGATGGGACTGCTGTTTATTGGCCCATAATGATGGCTGTTCCTACAACCTGGACATCAAATATTGTTGCTGCAGGTGGAAGCCTTACATATACAAGGGATAAACTTGCCTTGCCTGCCCTCTTGAACTGGCTTGATAGCAATGATAATCCCACAGATGCGGATGGTATAAACAGCACAAGGCATGACTGGGGGGATGTTGGTCCTCTTGGGCCTAACAATGATGCTGGTAATGAAGCTGGTGCCAATAATGTGGCTGGAGACGATAAAGCAATCCCAGCATCCCTGGCAGCCCTTTTTGGCCTGAGAGAGGATATAATGATAATAGAGTTCACAAAGTTTTCTGATTTTAATGCTATAGGAGGAGAGCCAACAGAGGCCCAGATGAAGACAATAATGAATAATTTCACTACAAGATTAATAGGAAGGGAAACAGCTATTGGAGGGACAACTGACGGCACAACCGCTATCAGCACAGCGCAGAAAAAGGCGCTTATAACAACTGCACTCTCACCTGATTTTGATTAAGGCATATATAGGGGGCGGGATTTATCCCGCCCCCTATACTACATCATCATTCTTATTACAACTCCTGTATATGCTACTATGATATTATATGTATGTGAATATCAAAATCTCATTTTTCTATTCCTTTTTCATTCATTTTATTGCTGTTTCACTTTTTATTTCAGTCTCCAGACCTGACGTAGAGATACCAATTAAATATGTGGATTACTGGGTTGTAGATATTGTTGCAGTTGGGAATGCAAAATCACATGAATCATCAGGAGAAACTTCCCAAGAGGTTCAAATGTTAGATGTCGTGCCTCCTTCTTTTGACCCTTCACAGGAGGCAAAGAATATCCTTAAAACAATGGGTGATGAGACACAGGTTCAGCGTTGGCAATACCGCTTTATGATGAATATAAATGACCAGATGACTGGCATTAAGATGAGGTATTTCTATAAAAATGTAAGAAGCTCTGTGGAAGGACTTCTCTATGCTACAATTCCAGATGAAATAAGGGAAACGCTTAATGGAACAGCGGCATCTGTGGAAATTAGCTACTACGAGGATGGAAGGATTGAAAATGTATCTGTCTCCTCTGATTCGGATAATGAATTTGCAGATATCCTCAAACATAAGATTCAGTGGGACTCTGTGCCCTCACCTGCAAGGTATGCCCTCCTCAACAAGGGTATGAAACTCAGAATTTATATTAACAGCAGAGGAAAGGTTAATGTGAATTTAGAGCTTCTGTAAAGGTATAAAATTGTCTGTCAAATCTTGACCTGATGTAGTATCCTTACTATACTTATATGATGAGAGATTTTAAAAAACTTGTTACCTGCCATCTATTATTTATTTTACTTGTCACTGCCTCTTATGCCGAGACAAAAAAGGCTGAGAAGGTTACATTCAATTTTGTGGATGTTGACCTCGCCACTGTAACAAAATTTATAAGTGATATTACAGGGAAGAATTTTATCTTTGATGAAAGGGTGAAGGGCAAGATAACAATAATAGCTCCTTCTAAATTAAGTGTTGATGATGCATACAACCTTTTCACATCCGTGCTTGAGCTTAAAGGCTTCACAGTTGTCCCATCAGGTGTTGACGCATATAAGATTATCCCTGCTATAGAGGCAAAGCAGCGTGGGATACAGCTCGGTGCTGAGAGAGTGCCTGTTAATGAAAGCTACATAGCAAGACTTCTGCCTTTAAAACATATATCCTCGGATGATGCCCTAAGATTTCTCCAACCCCTTATCTCAAAGGATGGTCATATATCCACATTCGGCCCTGGCAACCTTCTCCTTGTTGTTGACTCTGGACTGAATATTGAAAAGATTCTTTCAATTGTTGATGCTATAGACCAGCCGTCAGCAAGAGAAGAACCTGAGATTGTCTTTCTCAAACATTCAAGCGCAGATGCCGTTGCAAAGATTCTCAATGAGGGTTTTGGAAAGGGAAGGACAAGGGCTGCCCCAGGCCAGCCACTACATATTGAGGAAGGCAGGGCAGTGGCTGACCAGAGGCTCAATGCTATTGTCCTCTTTGGAGACAAAGGTGTCAGGGAATTCATGAAGGGACTGATAGCCCTGTTAGATGTGCCTTCGCCTGAGGCCCAGGGAAGGATAAATGTCTATTTCCTTGAAAATGCTGATGCAACCGAGCTTGCAAAGGTCCTTGAGGGTATGCTGAAGGGTGCACAACCTGCAAGACAGGTCGCTCCTGGTGCACCGGGTGCTCCACCAGTCACTCCCTTTGAGGCGGTTGGCGGCATAACCATAACACCTGATAAGGCGACAAATTCCCTTGTGATAGTTGCCTCACCAGCAGACTATCAGAACCTCTCACAGATTATAAAACAGCTTGATAAAAGGAGGAGACAGGTATTTGTTGAGGCAATGATTGTTGAGGCATCAATTGATAAGCTGAGGGAGTTGGGTGCAAAATGGAGAGCAACAGGAAGGCATGAGGGAGAGCCTATAGTAATAGGCGGTTTCGGAACCATGAACCAGTCAGCACTTCAGTCTGTGATTTATGGCCTGACAGGTCTTACAGCTGGAGGAATGGGAAATTTCCTTGATATAAAGCTTACCACGCTTGATCCAACTACTGGTGAAGTTACAGAAGGCACTCTCACAGTTCCTGGTTTTGCAGCCATCTTTAGCCTCAGTGAGTTTAAGGATGCTGTAAATGTCCTTTCAACCCCCCAGATTCTCACATCTGACAACAAAGAGGCAGAGATAGTGGTCGGTGAAAATGTTCCATTCATATCAAAAAGGGAAGCTGACCCCGCAAGAACCCTGTCTATGTTCACCACTATTGAAAGAAAGGATGTCGGAATCACGCTTAAAATAACCCCACAGATAACTGAAGGAGACTATGTCAAGCTTGATATATATCAGGAGATATCAGCTGTGATATCTCCACCTGCTGGGCTTGAAGAGGCCATTCTTATAGGCGTGGGACCTACTACAACAAAACGCTCAACAAAGACATCGGTTGTAGTAAAGGACAGGCAGACTGTGGTTATCGGAGGCCTAATGCAGGAAAGGGATGAGGAGAACCTAACAAAGGTTCCGCTTTTGGGAGATATACCACTTCTTGGATGGCTTTTCAAATACAAGAGTGTCTCAAAGAAAAAGACAAACCTGCTTGTATTTCTTACACCGCATGTTGTTAAAGAGGCAGAAAATCTTGCACAGATTACAAAAGATAAAGAGAAGGAGTTTGCAAGGGTGGAAAAGCAGTATAAAGAAGGAGAGCTTTTGATAAAATTCAAAGAAGGTGTTTCAGAGG
Source organism: Nitrospirota bacterium (assembly GCA_040753955.1). GTDB lineage: Bacteria > Nitrospirota > Thermodesulfovibrionia > Thermodesulfovibrionales > SM23-35 > JASEEX01. Next base: position 5,847 of record JBFMDQ010000008.1, read on the forward strand.
AGAGGGCACTATCAATAATCTCTGAAAAGGGCGCATCAGTTATAACATTTATCGAGAACATCAAAGTTTACCATATAAAGCTCAAAAAGGGGCAGGATGTAGAAGATGCAGTAAAGGAATTTTCTGAGATGTTAGAGATTCAATATGCAGAGCCGAATTATGTGGTTAAAGTAAAGTAACAAGCAAAGCCATGAAAACCATCAACAGCATAAAAGACGATGATGTAGAGCCTTCACTTGTTAAAGAGGTTCCACTCTATTTTGCAAAAGGCAATCTGATAATGCCTCTTAGAAGGGAAGATGGAGCCCTTCTGGCTGCTGTTGCAGATGAAAAGGGAATCCTTGCTTTATTTGAACTGTCTAAACGCTTTGGCCTTAAACCATTACCTCTGAATGCACAATCAGGAGTGGTTATTGATGCTATTAACAGGTTCTATGGCCAGCTCGGCTCTGCAGAGGAGGTGATGGATAATATAACAGGCGAAGACCTTTCATCTGTTGCCACAGAGTTTGAAAGACCAAAGGACCTTCTTGAGCTTACAGAAGAGGCTCCAATAATCAGGCTCTTTAATGCCCTCCTTCAGCAGGCGGTCAAAGAGAGGGCTTCTGATATACATATAGAGCCTTATGAGAAGGAACTCGATGTGAGGATTAGGGTAGATGGGATTTTACACAGGGTTTTAAGTCCACCAAAGATAATTCAGGATGCATTGATAAGCAGGGTAAAGATTATGGCAAACCTTGATATAGCTGAGAAGAGACTACCTCAGGATGGAAGGATAAGACTTCTTATTGGTGGAAGGGATATAGATGTAAGAGTCTCTATAATCCCAACATCTTATGGTGAGAGGGCAGTGTTGAGGCTACTTGACAGGAGACAGGGACTTATAGGGCTATGGGAGGTAGGTCTTAACAAGGAGGATGAGAGGCGACTCGAAGGGCTCCTTCAGAGAACAAACGGGATACTGCTTGTTACAGGTCCCACAGGTAGTGGCAAGACAACCACACTCTATGCTGCACTGAACAGGATTCATACAGAAGAAAAAAATATCATAACTGTTGAAGACCCTGTGGAATACCAGCTTAAAGGTATCGGTCAGATACAGGTTAATCCAAAAATAGGTTTAACCTTTGCGTCAGGGTTGAGGTCAATCTTAAGGCAGGACCCTGATGTGATAATGGTTGGCGAGATTAGAGACATCGAGACAGCCGAGATAGCAATCCAGGCATCTCTCACAGGCCATCTCGTCTTGAGCACACTTCATACAAACGATGCCTCATCAGCCATTACAAGGCTTTTAGATATGGGAGTTGAGCCATTTCTTGTGGCATCATCCCTTATAGGTGTCCTTGCACAGAGGCTTGTGAGGATTATATGTCCCAATTGTAAAGAATCATACGAACCCTCAGATGCTGAGAAATCATATTTTCTTGACTCGTCACTCGTCACTTTATACAGAGGCAGGGGCTGTGAGAGATGCAAAGGTAAGGGCTATATTGGAAGGACAGGGATATTTGAACTCCTAATCATAGACAACGAAATACGCCCTATGATTACAAACAGGATAGATGCACAGAGTATAAAGAACTTCGCTATATCAAAGGGAGTTAAGAGTCTGAGGATGGACGGGATTAGTAAAGCCTGTGCTGGCATTACTACATTAGAGGAAGTGCTGAGGGTTACTCAGAAGGATTATGCCAATTTTTTCGTATAGAGGTTACAGGACAGATGGCAGTGAGGCGACAGGCACCCTTGAGGCTGATGGCCTGAATGATGCTGCCTCAAAGGTCAGGAACCTCGGTCTTTTGCCGAAAGAAATCAGAGAATATATTCACAGAGAAAAGACAGGTTTTTTCTACAAACCTGATACTGCACTTCTTCCTACAATAACAAGGCGGCTATCATTGCTTCTTTCCTCAGGGGTACCTCTAATGGAGGCACTCAGGGCACTTTCTGGAGAGAACAGGGGATTCTGGAAAAGGCGTCTTATTAGTGTAAGAGAACAAGTTGCTTGTGGTACAAGTTTTTCTCGTGCATTGGAAGAACATAAAAAAATCTTCCCTGAATTCTATATAAATATGGTGGCTGCTGGAGAACATAGCGGGACATTAGATAAGGTCCTTGTGAGGCTTGCCGACTTTCTTGAAAAACAGAATGCCATCAGAGCGAAGATAAAGGTATCCATGATGTATCCCATGTTTATGATATGTGCGGGGTTTATTGTGATGTCGTTCCTTTTTACCTTTGTAATACCAAAAATAGTAAAGATATTTGAAGATACTAAGAGTGCCCTGCCGTTAATAACAATTGTTCTTATAAACATAAGCAACTTTTTCCGTCATTACTGGTGGATACCTCTAATAGCAGTTATTTCAGGAGTTCTTGGTATAAGGAAATTACTGAGAGAACATAGGCTCTTATTTGATAAAACAATATTGAGATTGCCAGGTAGCCTTCTACAGGCTTTATATCTTGCCAGATTTTCACGGAGCCTGAGTTTCCTTTTAGAAGGTGGACTGCCTATGCTTAAGGCCCTTGAACTTTCAGCAAAATCTACAGGCAACAGGGCACTTGAACTTAAGGTCTTGGCAGCAGGGGAAAAGGTGGCTGAGGGAGGAAGACTTTCTGCATCATTAGAGGGATTTCCGCCTGTCATGCTCCAGCTCATCTCTACAGGGGAACGGAGCGGAACCTTGATAGAAGTTTTAAATAAGGCAGCAGATTCTTACGAAGAAGAGTTCCATAGAAAGGTTCAGAGGGCCCTCTCCTTGCTCGAACCTTCTATGATTTTATTAATGGGTATTGTGGTAGGCTTTATTGTGCTTGCAGTCCTGCTCCCGATGTTTCAGTTGAACCAGTTGGTGAGGTAAAAATGAGAAAATATGAGAAAGGCTTTACACTTATCGAAATAATAGTTGTAGTTTTCATACTAAGTCTTCTCGCTGCTATTGTTGCCCCAAGGATTATAGGCAGGACAGAGGATGCCCGCATTGCAGAAGCGAAGGTGCAGATAAGAAATTTTGAGACAGCTATAAAACTTTTCAAGATGGACAATGGTTTCTATCCTGACACCCAGCAGGGGCTTGCTGCCCTCATTGAAAAACCGACCATCGGCAGAATCCCGAACAACTATAGAGAAGGGGGCTATCTCGAACAGAAGAAGATACCTATGGATCCATGGGGCAATCCGTATATTTATGTCGCTCCTGGCCTTCATGGAGATTTTGATATCCTGAGTCTGGGTGCTGATGGAAAGGAAGGCGGGGAAGGGAAGGATGCAGACATCAAGAACTGGGATCTACAGTAAAAATTCAAAATGCAAAAATCAAAATTAAGGAATTCCTTATTTTTAAATTTTAATTTTTTATCTTTTAATTTCCGTAAAGCGGGATTCACGCTCCTTGAGCTGATAATTGTTATATTCATACTCTCACTTGTAATGGCTGTGGTCTTTCCATCTTTTTATGAAATCGGAGATAGAAGGCTTAAATCAGAGTCAGGTAAGATTGCGTCTTTATTGAGGTATCTGAATGATAGCGCAATCTCCAGAAAAGAAACATTTATACTTAAGATTAACCTTGATAGTGATACCTTCTTATGGGAAGGGCCTGATGGTAAAAGGTCAGAAAGTTTCAATGGTCTTTTAGATATTTTTACAACCTCAACAGGAAGTGTCTCAAGGGGTGAGGTGATACTTTCTTTCGGTCCCCTCGGCATTCAGGAGAATCTCAGAATCCACCTGAGGGATAAAGATAAGGAAATGGCGGTTACGCTTAACCCGATGAGTGGAAGAGTAAAAATAGTAACGAGTAACGAGTAACAAGTTAATAGTGATGAATACAAATGTAAAAAGAGACACTTGTAGTTTTTTACTCGTCACTAAGAGGGGCTTTACCCTCATCGAGGTTATGATTGCACTCAGTATTGTTGGGGCCCTCCTTGTTACCCTCATATATACATTGAATTATAATCTCGGCATTGCTGAAAGACACGAGACTATTACTGTTGCAGCTATACTTGCAAGAGATAAAATTTCCGAGATAGAGAAAAGGCCTGTTGATTCCAGAGGAGAATTCCCTGAACCTTATTCTGATTATCAATATGAGACCACAGTCAAAGAATCCGTATATCCTAACATATCAGAAATATCAGTTGTCATTAGAAAAGGGAAAGAAGAGGTTAAACTCAGCGAATTAATTCAAAGTTCAAAATGAAAAATTCAAAATTAAGGAATTCCAGAATTTTTAATTTTAAATCTTTAATTTTAAATTTCCGCCTGCCTAAGGTGGGGGGCTTCACCCTCATCGAGTTATTGCTCGCATTTGCAATATTATCCGTAATACTTGCAACACTGTATAGCACGTTTTTCCTTTCGCATAAGGCACTGGATGGGATTGACAGCTCATTGTTGAAACTTCAGGAATGTCGTGCAACTCTTGATGTCATGAGAAGGGAAGTAGACTCTATTCATTCCCTTTTAAAGGTTGATGACAGGGATATATATGGCAGGCAGACATCAAGACTCGTCTTTACCGCCTTTTCGTCTTTAAGACCGGGTCTTTCCATGATATCTTATTTTATTGAAGAAAAAGATGGTAAGTTAATACTCCTTAAAGAAATAAATTCTGCCTATATGTCTGATAATAAGGCTGAAAGTGTAGAGATAATAGAAGATGTTGAGGCTTTTATGGTAGAAGTTAAATATAATGATAAATGGGTTAAAACATGGGATAGTTTTATAACCCATAGTATTCCTCAAGAAATCAGGATTACATTAACAACAAAGCTAAAAAATAAGACAGTTTTATTATTTGAAACTGTCAGGCCAAAAATTGGAAGGACGATATAAGTTCAAAATTCAAAATGAAAAATGCAAAATTAAGGAATTTCAGAATTTTTAGTTTTAAATTTTTAATTTTAAATTCCGAGGTAGGTATGGCCCTCATATTGGTGCTTATGGTGCTTGTCATTATTACTGCCATGATTATAGAGTTTTCGTATGGTGTTTATACAGGTACAGGTGCACTTTATAACTGGCAGAGTTCTCAAAGACTCTCACTGATGGCAAAATCTGGAATTCAAGTATCTCTCGAGAGTATCTCTGATATGAATGCTTCATATCCCTACACATACCCAGGTGTTATAGAGATGCCTGTTGTAATAACGCATAGCCATACACCCATGCAGGAAGATTCTGATGGAACAATTCATGTAAGGATAGAGGATGAGAATTCAAAATTCAATATCAATTCTATTGTATACCCCAACGGCACATTAAATGAAAATGCGTTTAATTCTTTTAAGAGGCTTCTCTCATACCTTGCTGTGGATTCTGAGGTTGCCAACAGGGTTGCGGACTGGATAGATAAAGATAGTGAGCCGCGCCTTATTTATTCTGAAGACAACGCTAAAAATGCGACTCTCGATAGCCTTGATGAGCTGCTTTTAATAAATGGGATAGACAGGCATACCTATGATAAGATCTCACCCTATCTGACTGTGTATGGCAATGGGCTTATAAATATTAACAGTGCAGAAATTCCTGTTCTTGTATGTCTTTCTGATACTATTACAGAGGAGCTTGCAGAGAGGATAATTCGCTACAGAGATATTATACCTTTTGAGGATACAAGCAAGATTGTAAAGGTTGCTGGCCTTGAGACTGCAGGACAATCCCTTATTGGACGAATAACTGTTAAGGGTACAAGTTTTCGTATTATATCAACTGTAACAGGAGGGGGTGTAAAAAGGATTGTAGACAGCGTTCTTGAAATATCAGGTGGCACTCCAACTGTCAAATACTGGAAGGAGATATGAGAGGAATGAAGGATAAATGATGGGGAAGATAGCTTTTTTTGATATGAAGGGAGAAGAAGGTACTCTCTATATATTTGAAAAAAAGGCAGGCGACTATGAATTGAAACTTACAACTACCTTTCCGGTCAGCAGCATAAAAGATTTGCCTGAAGGTATAGAGGAGTCATATCTGAGTTTACCGTTAAGTTATCTAAATTTCAGGACTGTAGAACTTCCATTTTCTGACAGAAGAAGGATAAGAGAGGTTCTTCCATTCGAGCTAAATAATTTAATCCTGAATGGCTCTGATAGTGTGGTTTTTGATAATATTACATTAGGGAATATTAATGGAAAATATAAGGTCCTTGCTATATACATCGAGAAAATTATCCTCAGGGAGATTCTGGAAAGGTTCAAGGCATTCAATATATACCCAAAGGTTATAACATCAATAGAGCTTAACCCGCTTGTTGATAACTTTGATATAGAGCATCTTTTTAATCCAGTAGAGTTGGATAACAAAAAACGAATAAATATAGCTATAAGTGAGATCAAAGGTCATATTATCAACCTAAGGAGAGATGAATTTTCCTACACAAAAGATACCGAAAAAATAAAGAAGTCACTCAGATTGACTGCAATACTTGCTGCCTTATTGATATTAGTGTTTGCTTCTGACCTGACTTTAAGAATTTTCTCAATAAAGAGAGAAGCATCTAATATTAGAGAAGAGATCAAAAAGACATATTTAAGTATGTTTCCACATGAAAGGTCTACAGGGGCGTATGGCCCTGCGGCTTTAATATATCAGCTCAAATCACATATTAAGGAATTGAAGACTAAGGAAGAGTCTCTCACAGGTGTTTCTCCACTACGGCTTTTGCTTGATCTGTCTCGTGTCAGCAGATCAGATATAGCATTTACTGAGATAACAATAGATAGGGAGCGGGTAATACTGAGAGGTGAGGCTTCATCTCTAAGTGATGTCCAGCAGATAAAGGGCAGGCTCGCAGAGTTCCTCACTGATGTCAATATCTCTGACACAAAATCCTCTTTACAGGGCCGGACAGTGTTTACTATTACAGCGAAGGAGAAGAGGTCTTGAGAGTGGGGCGACTGTTTTCACATAATTTGCTGCTGATAGGTGGAATCGGAGTGCTTATTGTACTCGGCATTTTATTGGTTAATGTCCTTTTATCTGCAAAAACCGAACTCGCACAACTAAGAGTTCAACAGAAAGAGATGTCTTTGCTCAAAGAGGAATTTGCGTCGCTCAAAAACAGGGTGGATTCTCTAAAAGGCAGAAGGTCTCTTACCAAGGTAGGAGGTATTGTTCAGGCGGCTGATGAGGTTTTTGCAACTTCAGGCTTGAAAGATAAGATTAAATCTCTAAAGCCTGTTGGCAAGAAAGAGATAAAGGATGCCCTAAAGGAAGAGGCCGAAGTTTATATAGAAAAGGTAAACATGAATGAGATGATAAACATCTTTTATAAGATTGAAAATGCACCTATGATTTTGTCTATAAAAAAGGCAGCAATCAAGACATCATTTGAGAACCCTGAGTTACTGAATATCACAATGACCCTCGCATTCGTTAAAATTCAAGATTCAAAGTGAAAAATAAAAGATTAAAGATTTTCCTTATTTTTATATTTTCAATTTTAGGTTTTATATTCCTTTTCTGGTTAATAGTAATCCCGGAGAGTTTAATTACAGATATGATCGAGAGCTCTATCAAAGGTGAAAATGTTCGGATAGGGATTGAGGGTTTCAAAAAAGGTTTATTCTATAATTTCAGGATTGGGAAAATTTTATTGAATAGCTCTAACGATACGCTGGTGTCTATTGAAGATATTTCTGGTCGTATTAACCTCCTGTTTTTTTTCATAATGAGACTAAACATCTCTTTCCATGGAAATATAGGTAACGGTGTAATTCTGGGTAATATAAATCTGTCCAGGAATAAAAATCACATCAGTCTGAACATCAACTCTGTGAATATAGACAATGCCCCTCTTCTAAGAGTCATAGGTATCGAGGGGAAGGGTGTCCTGTCAGGAGAGTTCAGGTTAAAAAATAGTCAGGGTGACCTTAAATTTTTCATAAGGGATGCACAACTAAAAAATACATCTTTTTCTGGTTTCCCCGCTCCATTCAGTTTTTTTAATAGCATAGAAGGTGCTATGGTTATAAAAGGTGACCTGATTGAAATTAATTCTATTTCATTTGAAGGTAAAGATATTTACGCGAGGGCCAAGGGAAGTGTACAAGGAAATAATCTGGACATAAAATTAGAATTGATGTTAGAAGCCTCTTTTACCGGTGAATCATACATTTTTACTCTTCTAAGCAATTACAAGATATCTCCTAAATATTATGTAATCCCTATAAAGACGCGTATCAGCATATAATCTTAAATTCCAAATAACCAAACATCAATAACCAGATAAGTTCCATCATATCAATATATAGTAGTCTCTCTGTAATCTGGCACCCCAAATATAGGAACTGTTATTTCTTATTATTTTTTTCTTGACATTAGTTTTCTTCTGCACTATATTGTGGTAAAAAGTGGTAGAAAGTGGAGGGAAGAAATGCCATCTTTCTCCGGGAAATACTACTACACTGTTGACCCAAAAGGCAGAATCATTGTTCCTGCTCCTTTTAGAGAGATTATTTCGACTAATTACAGTCCAAAACTCTATATTACTAACGCTCCATTTGACCGCTGCCTATATATATACCCACTGGAGGAGTGGAATAAGCTTCAGGAGCAGGTCCGCACAAAGCCAAAATCTGATAAAGCCATAAAGTACTTTAGGAGAAGGGTTATTGCCTCTGCTATTGAAGTAGAGATGGACAAGCAGGGTAGGATCCTGATACCAGCAGCTCTTAGGCAAGATGCAAATATAAATACAAATGTTGTTATAGTCGGTCAGATAGAAAGCCTTGAACTCTGGGACAGGGATGAGTGGGATAACCTATCTGACCCTTCAAAGGTAGATAGGGAATCTATCGAAACAGGACTCATGGCTCATGGTCTTTAGAGGCAATAGCGGAGATTGATTGTAGAGATCGTTCATCTCCCGGTTATGGTGAGAGAGGCAATAAAGGTTCTTAACCCAAGGCCGGGTGGAATATATGTCGATGCAACAATCGGCCCAGGAGGACACTCAGAAGAAATATTAAAGTTGATCGGCTCCGGGGGAAGGCTCATAGGCATTGATAGGGATGATGAGGCCCTGAGATTGGCTCAAAAAAGGCTGTCAAACGGAAGGGTAGTCCTGAAGAGGGGAAATTTTTCGGATATGGAAAACCTGCTCTATACAGAAGGAATCTCTGAGGTTGATGGCGCTCTCTTCGACCTCGGTGTCTCCATGTTACAGCTTAAGGATCCCGAGAGGGGGTTTAGTTTTACCTCTGATAAACGTCTGGATATGAGGATGGATAGGAGACAAAAGTTGTCTGCATGGGATGTTGTGAACAGATACCCTGAGGAGGAACTCGAGAGAATACTTCGAGAATTCGGCGAAGAGCGTCTATCAAGAAAGATATCAGAGGCAATAGTCAGAAAGAGAAGTAAAAAAACAATTGATACCTGTTCTGAACTATCAGGGATTGTGGGAAGAGTATACGGTAGAAGGGGAAGAGCTCACCCCGCAACTAAGACATTCCAGGCATTAAGGATAGAGGTAAATAAGGAGCTTGACGAACTCAGGGCAGGGCTTGATTCTTCTTTAAGGCTTCTCAAAAAAGGTGGAAGGTTATGCGTTATCTCTTACCATTCACTCGAAGACAGGGTAGTTAAAAATTTTATTGCCCATTGTTCAAAAAAGGGATTGCTCAGGGTGATTACAAAAAAACCCTTAACCCCAGGCCCTGAAGAACTCAGATCAAACCCTTCTTCAAGGAGTGCGAAACTCAGAGTAGCGGAGAGGATATGATACGCACAGGCAGAAGGAGAAATATGATGCCCTTTATTTTCAAGCCCTTATGTATTGCCCTTTTGCTTTCTGGTCTGTTCAGTCTTGTATGGCTCAGGTCCAATGTTGTTACATTAGAATACAAACTCAGCGCCCTTGAAAAGAAAAAAGCAGAGTATCTTAAAGAGAGAAGGATACTGCTTGCTGAAAAGGCAAGTCTTCAATCTTTTGAAAGTGTGGGGGCATCTCTGAGGGGAGACCATGACTTTGTCTTTCCTGATAGGGTCAAGGTTGTCCATGTAACCCCCGTTAGGAATAAGTATAGGGAAGGGGTTGGGCTTTCTAACGGGGTAAAGAGACAGAAGGGGTCTTTAGCTAAAAAGGCCTCGCTGGAGAAGAGACAATCGGCTGGACCCTGATTGCAGAGGTGAGAGGCTTTGAATAAAAAGAGGTGGATTATCTTGAATACGATAATTATTTTTAGTTTTTTTGCGGTATTTTTCCGTCTAACAGATTTGATGATCCTCAGCCATAAGCGGCTTTCGGAGAAGGCTAAGCAACAGCATATAAAGGTTGAAGACATCCAGGTAAGGAGGGGAATAATATTTGACAGACAGGGAAGGGAGTTTGCATTGAACCTCGAACTTGAATCTCTCTATTGTGAACCCGATAGCCTTAATCTCGATAATGAGATCATAAGGAAACTCGCCTCTACCATTGCAAAGGAACCGGAGGTTATTCTTACAAAAATACCATCAGAGGGGAAATTCGCATGGATTGAAAGGAAGCTTGAGCCTGATATCGCAGAGAGGGTAAAGGGTCTTAACATTAAGGGTCTGGGTTTTATGAATGAGGCAAAAAGGGTTTACCCAAAAGGAAAGCTTGCCTCACACGTACTCGGCTTTGTTGGAGTTGACAACCAGGCACTCGAAGGGATTGAACTCCAGTATGACAGATATCTGAAGACAAGGGGTGGAAAGGTATTCTTTGAAAGGGATGCAAGTGGAAGGACACTCTCATCAGGAGTGGATAAAGAGGCAAAAGGCAATAATATTGTGCTCACCATAGATGAGGGACTCCAGGGGATTGTCGAAAAGGAGATTGAGAAGGCAATGTTGCAGTGGGGGGCTGCTGCAGCATCAGCCATTATGATGGATCCTTTTACTGGTGTGATACTCGCCCTCGCTAACAGACCTTCTTATGACCCTAACAACCCGGGGAAGGTCAATGATTTTGAGAAGAGAAACAGGGCCATAACTGACTGCTATGAACCGGGCTCTACTTTCAAAATCGTTGTTGGTATTGCAGCACTTGAAGAAAATATAGCAAGACCTGATATGCTATTTGATGTTGGTAAAGGAGGCATTGAGGTTGGAGGTAAGATTATTCGTGATGTCCACAGACATGGGATTCTGACATTCAACGAGGTTATACAGAAATCTTCAAATGTAGGTTCTGTTATGATTAGCATGAGACTCGGGAAGGAGAGGGTCTATAAATACGCAAAACTTTTAGGGTTTGGTGAAAAGACAGGGATAGACTTACCAGGTGAAGTCTCGGGATGGATACGACCGCCTGAAAGATGGTCAGGCACATCCATTGGTGCAATACCAATTGGTCAAGAGGTCGCTGTAACACCACTTCAGGTACTCAGGGCTTATTCTGCAATTGCAAATGGAGGATCCCTCGTAAGGCCACATGTTGTATCTGAGATAATCTCTCCAGAGGGCAAGCTGCTTGTTTCACTCAGAGATATGGAGATGAATCGCATAATTTCTAAAAAGACTGCAGAGACGTTTAAAGATATATTAAAGGGCGTCGTAGAAGAAGGAGGAACTGGCAGGAGCGCATCTGTTGAGGGAAATGAGGTTGCAGGCAAGACAGGGACAGCACAGATTATAAACCCGAAAACAAAGAGGTACTCGAAGGAAAAATTTGTTAGTTCCTTTGTAGGGTTTGTACCTGCTGACAACCCGAGGCTTGCACTCATTGTAGTTATCTATGAACCTAAAGGCCAGATTTATGGAGGAGTGGTGGCTGCACCCGTTTTCAGGGATATTACTAACCAGGCACTATCATATCTCGATATACCGATGGAAGATGGCCCTCACAAAAACCCCTTACTGGTATCGAGATGAAACTGAGAGAACTTTTTCAGAATGTAGATATTATCAACGTTCTTCAAGGTTGCAATTATACCCCCTCCCTAACCCTCCCCCCTCAAGGGGGAGGGCAGGGGTGGGGGGATAGAGATATCTCAGGCGTGGCTTATGATTCACGGAAGGCGAAAGAGGGTTACCTGTTTGTAGCGATAGAGGGTGAAAGGTACGATGGACATGATTTTATCAAAGATGCAGTTAAAAAAGGTGCAGTTGCAATAGTGCATGAGAAACCCGTTATGCGTGACGCGTTAAGCGTAACGAGTATCAGGGTAAAAGACAGCAGAAAGGCACTTTCCTGTATCGCTCATAATTTCTACGGGATGCCATCGGAGGGTCTTATACTGATTGGTATAACCGGTACAAACGGAAAGACGACCGCAGCGTATATACTCAAGTCTATACTTGAGTCATGGGGAAAGGAAATTGGCCTGATCGGCACAATACAATACGTGATAAAGGACAGGGCCTACCCTGCACCTCATACAACGCCCGAATCCTTAGAATTCCATGGTCTGTTAAAAGATATGCTCTCCTCAGGTTGCACCCATGTTATCTCAGAGGTCTCTTCCCATGCCCTTGCACAGCACAGGGTTGATAGGGCCGTTTTTAAGGCTGCAGTTTTTACGAATCTCACAAGGGACCATCTGGATTTTCATAAAACTATGGAGGATTATTTCAGGGCAAAGGAGAGATTATTTAGAGAGCTTCTCGATGAGGATGGAACCTGTGTGATAAATCTGGATGATCCCTATGGGAAGAGGCTTATCTCATCACTTTCCACCGGGGTCCCCAAAAAGTCGCAAGACATTTTGACGTACGGGTTTGAGGCTGGGGCAGATGTTGTTGCGAGTGATATTGATAGTTCATTCGGTGGATTGAGGTTCAAGATCTTGTTCCGCGGCAGGAGTTATGATGTCTCATCTCCCCTGGTGGGTCTGCCCAATGTATATAACATCATGTCCGCAGCCGGCGTATCAATCTCCCTGGGAGTCCCGTGGCAGATAATTCTTGAAGGCATAGAAAAGACGTGTGGTGTTACGGGAAGGTTCGAGAAGGTTGACCTCGGTCAGAATTTCCTTTGCATTATTGATTATGCCCATACAGAAGATGCCCTCGAGAGGCTGATATGCACAGCGAGGGGGCTTACCCTACCCCCCCTTGCTAAGGGGAGGCATAAAGGGGGTGATTCTTCATCTCGGATTATCACTGTCTTTGGGTGCGGGGGAGACAGAGACCGTGGTAAGAGACCCAAGATGGGCGCAGTAGCAACAAGGCTCAGTGACTTTGTTATTATAACTTCTGATAATCCGAGGTCTGAAGAACCATCCGAGATCATTAGAGAGATAGAAAGTGGGGCAGTAAAGAGAAACTATCTTATAGAACCTGACAGAAGAGAGGCGATTAGAAAGGCAGTAGATATAGCAGGCGGTAGTGATATCATCCTTATTGCAGGCAAGGGACATGAGGATTATCAAGAGATTAAAGGTGTAAGGAATAGATTTAATGACAGGGATATTTTTGAAGAGGCGATCAGAGACCGGGTTAAGTAATGTTTACCGAATTACAAGGGCTAAAGATATTTTATGAGTTTGCGGGTGAAGGGGATACTGTTGTCTTGATGCATGGGTGGGGAGGCCAGGTGGCAAGCTTAAAGCCAGTCTTTGATTATCTGTCAAAAGGCTATAAGGTATACGCTTTTGATTTTCCAGGATTTGGCAGGAGTGACCTTCCTCCGAAAACATGGGGGACAGAAGACTATGGAAAATTTGTTATGAAGTTTTTAAAGGCAGTAAACATCGAGAAGGCAAATATCGTTGCGCACTCCTTTGGAGGAAGGGTTGCTATATGGCTGGCTGCAAATTTTCCAGAAATGGTGAATAAACTGGTACTTGTTGACAGTGCTGGTATTAAACCCAGAAGGACATTAAAGCACTACATCAACATAGCCATCGCAAAGGCTTGCAAGAGAATCTTATTGCTTCCTATTTTTGGCAGATGTGGTCAATCTCTGCTTAATAACTTATACAGACTGGTTGGTTCTAAGGATTATCAACAACAAACCGGTATCATGAGGGCTACTCTCGTTAAGGTTGTCAATGAAGATCTAAGATGGCTCTTGCCAAAGATTATGGCCCCGGCACTGCTTATATGGGGAGAGGATGATAAGGATGTTCCCTTATATTATGCAAAGATAATGGAAAAAGAAATAAAGGACGCTGGTTTAGTTGTTCTCAAAGGTGCAGGCCATTTCTCATACCTGGACAGGTTTTCAGATTTCTGTTTAATTGTGTCAAAATTTTTTGGGAACATATTTTTGGGGATTTTAAAGGGGCAAAGCCCCAAAGTTTTATAACATATGCTTGGTAATTTGGTTTAAAAATATGGCTAATATTCTACTACCCGTAATTGGTGTTGCTACAATTGGAACACTGCTGTTAATTACTATTTTAAGGCTTATTATGTTTCTTCACATGCTCCAACTTGAAGGGTACAGAAGTGAAAGATTTATAAAGTGGCTTATCAGGAATCCTGATAAGATTTTGACAGTTACTACCATTAAAGACCCCAAGAAGAAATTAGTTTTCACTGCAAGGGCTACAAGGCTTTTCATCTTGACACTAATGTTGTTAACCTCAGTGATATATAATCTTTCAAAGCTTTCTCTAATTATTTTTATGCTGGGGATGTTCTTAGTCGGTTTGTTTGTCCCGTTTTTAGTTCTTTTGTCCAATATCCTGATTTATCCTTTGGAGACAGTTATCAATAATCTATATCTTAGATCAGCAAAGAAAAAGATTAAAAAGCTGAAACCCAGGGTAATTGCTATTACTGGCAGTTATGGAAAGACAAGCACAAAGGACTTTCTGGCCTCTATTCTCTCTACTCAATATAGGGTACTGAAAACCCCCGGGAGTTTTAATACCCCGATGGGTATTTGCAAAATAATAAGGGGTGAATTAAGACCAGATCACGAGATATTCATTGTTGAAATGGGAGCAAGGCAGGAGGGTGATATAAAAGAGCTATGCGAACTTGTAGAACCTGAGATAGGTATAATTACGGCTGTAGGTCTGCAGCATCTCGAAATGTTCAAAACAATTGAGAACATAATAAATACAAAATATGAACTGATTGAATCATTGCCTGCTAACGGTATAGCTATATTTAATAATGACGATGAAAATTGCAGGCAACTTGCTGATGGGACACATGATAAAGAGGTTATGCGTTATGGAATTAGTGAGAACGAGGATAAACTGCATCTTATGGCAAGGGACATTTCTACGAGTAGCCAGGGGATTTATTTCATGGCACAAAATAGTAAGGGAGATGCTGTGCCTTTTCATTGCAAACTTCTGGGTAAGCATAATGTCTATAACATATTGGCAGCAGCTACGGTTGCCTTAAAATGTGGGATGTCCCTCAATAAGATCGCAGAAGCTATACAGATGTTAGAGCCTTCACCTCACAGATTACAATTGATTCGGGGAGCGGGAGGGGTAATTGTGATAGACGATGCCTTTAATGCAAATCCTGTGGGAGCAAAGATGGCATTGGAAGTGCTAAGTAAGTTTAAAGGTGGGAGAAAGGTTTTAGTGACACCGGGACTTGTAGAGCTTGGTGAAAGGGAATATGAGGAGAATAAACAGGTAGGAATTTCAGCAGCTAAGGTATGTGATTTTGTATTTTTGATTGGTACTAAGAGGACAAGACCTATTTTTGAAGGCTTAAAAGAAGCCGGATTCCCTAAGACAAATATATTTGTCGAAAAAAATCTGAAGGGTGCAACAAAAAAATTTAAGGATATTTTAAAGGCGGGGGACATCGTCTTGTTTGAGAATGATTTACCGGACACGTACAATGAGTGATTTTAAGTTGATGTATAAATTTAAAGGAGAAGGTTAGAAAGTGAAAAGATTAAGAATAGGTGTGATATTTGGTTCCCGTTCTGTTGAACATGAGGTTTCGATAATTACTGCTCATCAGGTTATGCAGGCCATTGATAAGCATAAGTATGAAATTGTGCCGATTTACATCACAAAAGAAGGACATTGGTTTACCGGTGAAAAGTTACTTATGCTTGAAAGCTTTAAAGATTTATCCTCATTAGTTTCCAGTTTAGAAAAGGCTTATATTGCCCCTGACCTTTCTGTTGGGTCATTAGTCGGAGTCTCTCAGAAATGGTTTAGAAAAAAATTGGCTAGGAAGATAGATGTAGCATTTCCTTTAGTTCATGGAACGTATGGCGAGGATGGCACATTACAAGGACTTTTGGAATTAGCCAATATACCTTATGTTGGTGCAGGTGTCCTTGGCTCTGCACTTGGGATGGATAAGATAGCTATGAAGGCAGTTTTTAAAGAGAACCATTTGCCTACAGTGAACTATGTCTGGTTTTTAAGGAATGAATGGCAGGCTAAGCAGGAGGAAATAATTGCCGGAATAGAGGTGTATCTCAAATATCCCCTTTTTGTAAAACCTGCAAATTTAGGTTCAAGCATAGGCATTTCAAAAGCAAAAAGCAGAGAGGATTTAATATACGCAGTAGAAGTTGCCAGTCACTATGATAGACGTTTGATAGTGGAGGAGTCAGTAGAGGATGGTATAGAAATAAATTGTTCTGTACTTGGCAATGAAGAACCAATTCCATCAGTGTGTGAACAACCTGTTTCATGGGAAGAATTCTTAAATTATGATGAAAAATATTTGAGAGGAGGCAAGACATCAGGTTTGAAGGGTGCGGAACGCCGAATACCTGCTCCAATTATACCAGGGCTTACGGAAAAGATTCAAGAATTAGCTGTTAAGGCATTCAGGACTGTTGATTGTCGCGGTATTGCCAGAGTCGATTTTCTTGTTAATACAGAGAAGGACGAGATATTTATAAATGAAATAAACACCATACCCGGCTCTATTTCTTTTTATTTATGGGAGGCTACTGGCATCAGATTCTCAGAACTGGTTGAAAGACTTATTGGTTTGGCTATTGATGCCTATAAGGAGAAAAGCAAGATAACTTATTCTTATGACTCAAAGTTAATAACACGCTTAAGTAACTCTTTATTAAAAAAATAAGGAAATGAACGATCCCGAGATTTGGAAAGGGAGCATGGTAAGAGATGTTATATAGCCTTTTATACAATTTACATGACTGGTTCTCGCCTCTGAATGTCTTCAGGTATATCACATTCAGGACCTCCCTCGCCGTGCTTTCGGCAATATTTTTTTCTCTTGTATTGGGCCCCTGGATTATAGGGAGACTGAAGAAATTAAGTATGACCCAGCAGATAAGGGATGATGGTCCAAAGACACATATAAACAAGGCAGGCACTCCTACAATGGGCGGGGTTCTCATTATTCTCTGTATACTCCTTTCGGTTTTTATGTGGGGAGACCTTAAAAATATGTATGTCTGGACCATGATTGTTTCACTCATGGGTTTTGGAGGTGTCGGCCTTGTTGATGACTATTTAAAGATCATAAGGAGGAATCATAAAGGCCTTAGGGCATACCAAAAATTCGGGAGTCAGATATTCCTTGCGCTTCTAATCAGTATCTTCCTCTACATGAACCCGAAGGACCCGTATGCAGATGTTTTATGCGTCCCCTTTTTTAAGAAATGGCTCTTTGACCTCGGCTGGTTCTACATACCATTCTCAATAATTGTAATCGTAGGATCATCGAATGCGGTCAACCTTACAGATGGTATAGATGGGCTTGCAACAGGGCTTGTTGCTGCAGCAGTTTTGGCCTGTGGCGTACTTGTTTATATCTCAGGACATAAGGGATTGGCCCAGTACCTTCATGTCCTCTATCTGCCTGGCACCGGAGAGTTGACTGTTTTTTGTGGTGCGATATTTGGTGCCTCCCTCGGCTTCCTCTGGTATAACTCTTATCCAGCAGATGTTTTTATGGGCGATGTGGGTTCCCTCGGACTCGGGGGTTCCCTCGGTACCCTTGCCGTAATAACAAAGCATGAGATAGTCCTTGCGGTAGTAGGTGGAATCTTTGTTATAGAGACAATCTCTGTCATGCTGCAGGTGGCATCCTTTAGACTTACTGGTAAAAGGGTGTTTAAGATGGCGCCTATCCATCACCACTTTGAATTAAAAGGGTGGCCTGAACCAAAGGTGATTGTGAGATTCTGGATAGTCGGAATAATGCTGGCTTTATTAAGCCTGGCAACTTTGAAGGTGAGATGATTATAAAAAAGTTAAAAGTTAGAAGCCTTCGACCCGAGCTCAGGCCGAGGGTTTTAAAGTTTAAAGTCAATACAAAGGTCACTTTATGTCTTTTAGTGTTTTCGTTTTTAACTTTTAACTTTTCACTTTCAACTTCCAGTGCTGATGAGATTCATCCCCGGGCCGCAGTCGTGATGGATGCATCAACGGGGAGGATCCTGTATGCGAAAAATCCGAATCTCAGGCTTCCTCCAGCAAGTACAACAAAGCTGATGACAGCCATAGTAGCCATAGAGAAGGCAGACCTTTCGGATGTTATAAGGGTAAGCAAAAATGCCTCTCGTGCCTCTCCTTTAAAGGCTGGTTTCGAAGAAGGGGATGAGGTAACAGTTGAGACACTTCTTTATGCTGCATTACTGGAGTCTGCAAATGATGCTGCTGTTGCCTTAGCAGAAGCGGTGGCTGGTTCTGAGAAAAGGTTTGTCCATTTCATGAATAGAAAGGCGATTGCTATTGGGTTAAAGGATACTAACTTCATAAACTCCAGTGGGCTTCCTGGCCCTGGCCAGTATATCACTGCATTTGATTTGTCAAAGATAATGAGGTATGCCCTTAGATATCCCAAACTGAAAGAGATAATCGGAACCCGTGTGGCAGGGGTCTCGACAGAAAAGGGAAATGACTTGTTTCTAAAAAACACAAACAGGCTTTTATGGTCCGATGAAGACCTTATAGGAGGAAAGACAGGATATACACGTAGGGCAAGGCATTGTTTTGTATGTGCTGCTGAACGAGAGAAGGAGATAGCTATCGTTGCCCTCCTTGGGAGCCCAAGTAGAGAGGATCTCTGGAAAGAAACAGAGGAATTAATTGGCAAGGGATTCCAGATAATGGCGAATGAAGAAGAGCCTGTCATCTATTTTACAAAGTCAGATTATGACTCCTTTAATCTGAAAAGGGCATCCTATAAGAAAAATTCAAAATTCAAAATTCAAAATTCAAAATTGAAGACAGATAATAAAACAAAATTTGTAAAGAGAAAGGGAAAGGCAAAGACATTTGCAAAAGGCAAGAGTAAGAGGGGAAAGTATAGTAGGGTTGTAAAGAAAGGTGGGAATGGAAATAAGGGATAAAAAAGTGACGGTTGTGGGCCTTGGCAAGAGCGGTATAGGAGCAGCAAATCTACTCTCTGAAATCGGGGCAGAAGTGACAGTAACAGACAGCAAAACAGAAGACGGGCTTAAGGATTTTATAGCGAGGCTTAACCCTTCAGTTAGGCTTGCTCTGGGAGGACATCCCGAGGACTTATTCGTATCAGCTGATATGTTAGTCGTAAGCCCGGGGGTCCCTCTCGACATTTTACCTATATCAAAAGCAAAGGGAAAAAGGATCCCCATAATTGGGGAGATCGAGCTGGCATACCAGATAATGAGAAATCCGACCCTGAATCAAGTTCAGGGCGAAATTCGAAATTCGAAATTTTTAGCTATTACAGGTACAAATGGAAAATCAACAACAACGACCCTCCTTAACTTAATTCTCAGAAAGGGTGGTTTCAGAAC
Organism: Nitrospirota bacterium; assembly: GCA_040753955.1. Taxonomy (GTDB): domain Bacteria; phylum Nitrospirota; class Thermodesulfovibrionia; order Thermodesulfovibrionales; family SM23-35; genus JASEEX01. Next base: position 25,472 of record JBFMDQ010000008.1, read on the forward strand.
AATCATCGGAGGGAATATAGGGAGTGCACTGACTGAGGAGATACTAAAATTAGTCAAGAGTCAGGAGTCAATAGTCAGTAGTCAAAAGACCCTCGACTCCCCGGCCTCGCTCCGCAAAGCGGGGCAGGCTCGACCCTCGACCCTCGACTATATTGTTGCTGAGGTGTCGAGCTTTCAGCTCGAGTCGATAAGGGATTTTAGGCCAAAAGTAGCTGCGATACTCAATGTCACACCTGACCACCTTGACAGATACCATTCACTCGAAGAGTACATAGATGCAAAGGCAAGGATATTTGAAAACCAGAGGGAAGATGATTTCCTGGTGCTTAATGCGGATGACCCGGCAACGATGGAAGTTGAAAGTGAAAAGTTGAAAGTTAAAAATGAAAGGCCAAGAGTTCTTTACTTCAGTCGGAAACAAGAGATCGAAGGTGTTTATTGTAAAAATGGGATGATTCATTGCAACCTGCCCTTTGCTCTCTGCACAGTGCCCCTCATGAGCGCTGATGAGATAAAGATAAAGGGAGTCCATAACCTGGAGAATGCCATGGCCGCTTCAGCTATAGCTCTCCTTGCAGACTGCCCCTTGGATGCAGTGATAGATTCATTGAGGGAATTTCATGGGCTTGAGCACAGGCTTGAATTTGTCAGAGAGATAAACGGTGTCAGGTATTTTAATGATTCAAAGGGAACGAATGTCGGTGCGGTAACCAAGTCACTTGAAAGCTTTACGGAGCCGATTATCCTGATTGCAGGGGGCAGGGATAAGTCAGGAGATTTCTCGCCCTTGAGGGATTTAGTAAAAGAAAAGGTGAAGGCCCTTGTATTTATTGGTGAGGCTGGTGAAAAGATAAAGAGGTCACTCGGAGATCTTACAGAGACAGTCATGGCTAAGGACTTAAAAGAGTCTGTAAATATATCACGCAATATGGCAGTAAAAGGTGATGTTATCCTCCTTTCTCCTGCATGTGCCAGTTTTGATATGTTCTTGGATTTTGAGGACAGGGGAAAGCAGTTTAAGAAGATAGTAATGGAGATGACGTGATGGATAAATATGACAAATGGCTTCTATTCATCACTCTTGTTCTTATAGTCTTTGGCGCCCTCATGATATACAGCTCAACCTCCGTTATCACACCTGCCCTTGCAAAGAAAGGAATTACTGAATTTTATTACTTCAAGAGGCATATATTTACAATCCTTATAGGATTCGGCTTTATGTTTATTGCCTATAGGATGAGTCTCTCTTATCTCAAGAAGATGGCTATCCCCCTTCTGATTTTTTCTTTTGTGCTATTATTACTTGTTTTCCTACCTGGTATTGGTGTTACTGCTGGGGGTGCAGAGAGATGGATAAAACTCTGGCCTTCGACCTTCCAACCGTCAGAGCTTGTAAAGCTTTCCATGGTCATATTCCTCGCAGGGTACTTGTCAGCGCTTGGCTATAGGGCAGATAGTTTCGCATCTTTTATAAAACCCATTTTTATCATGATAATATTCCAGGCAGTTATTCTCAAGCAGCCAGACTTCGGGGCTGTTATGAGCCTTGCATTTCTCACATTCGCAATGCTCTTTCTTTCAGGAACGAGGCTCAGATATCTCTTTTTCCTTTCTGCGCCTGCCCTCCCGATACTGTACAAACTCATTATGGAACCTTACCGCCTCAGAAGGGTGATGTCCTTTCTTGACCCATGGAAGGATCCCCAGGGCAGTGGTTTCCAGCTTGTGCAGTCCTTCATTGCCTTCGGCAGCGGAGGCCTGACAGGTGTTGGTCTCGGCGGTTCCAAACAGAAATTATCTTACCTACCTGAGTCACACACAGATTTTATCTTTTCTATTATCGGGGAAGAGTTCGGTTTTATAGGCGTCTCAATTGTTATGGCCCTTTTTCTGCTCTTATTCATCAGGGGTATATCTATTGCAAATAAGACAAAGGACGGGTTTGTCTATCACTTAGCGGTAGGACTTTCACTGATGATCTCCATACAGGCCCTCATCAACTTCGCCGTTGCCGCAGGCATGGTGCCTACAAAGGGGTTACCACTACCATTTATCAGTTATGGCGGGTCATCTCTCCTTGTGAATATGGCTGCTATCGGAATACTCCTTAATATATCAAGGGGAAATAATAATAGAGATATGGAGGACTTAAACAAAAAGATGCTTGTGCGGAGGAAGGCAAAAAAGGGTATTTATAACGATTCACGATTCACGGTTTACCCCGCACCACAGAAAGCCACAGGTGTAAACCCGTGGATGAACCCCGCACCTTACAAAAGGTGCGGGGTGAATGTGTGAAATCCCGAAGGGTGATACCCCAATGCCACGGCTGTAAAGCCGTGGTGCGGGGTTTACGGACGATATGAGGGTGATAATAGCAGGGGGAGGGACAGGAGGACATCTTTTCCCGGGACTGGCGATAGCTGAAGAGTTCAAAAATAGAGATGGCGGGACAGAGATAATATTTGTTGGAACAGAGTGTGGTATAGAGGCAAGGATGGTACCGAGGGAGGGATATACAATAAAGTTTTTGAGGGCAGAAGGTGTGGTGGGTGTATCAGCTCTCAAGAAGATAAAGGCAATAATGAAGATGTTTCTTTCTATCATAGATTCTTACAAGATCATCAAGATGGTGAAGCCTGCTATGGTGATAGGTGTTGGTGGATACGCATCAGGGGTGATTATGCTTATATCATCTCTAATGTCAATACCAACTATGATACTCGAACAGAATTGCATACCAGGACTTACGAATAGGGTCCTCGGAAGATTCGTAAGGGCCATTTGCATAACTTATCAAGAGAGTATCCCTTTCTTTCCAAAGGCAAAGACCTTCCTTACAGGTAACCCTGTCAGGAGACATATACTCCAGGGTAGCAGCGAGTCTGGATATAGGCTTTTTTTCCTCGAAGGGGGTTTATTTACTGTCTTTGTCTTTGGAGGTAGTTTGGGAGCAAGGAGTATTAACATGGCGGTTGTAGATTCCCTTAGCTATATGCATAACTTGAGAGATAAGATTCAGTTCCTTCATCAGACAGGTATGAGAGATTATGAAAATGTCAGGGATGCCTACAGGAGGCTTGGGTTCAAAGGGACGGTCACACCCTTTATATATCAAATGAGTGAGGCTTATGCTGTCGCTGATATAGTAATCTCAAGGGCTGGGGCAACAACTCTTGCAGAACTGACCGCTCTCGGAAAGCCGGCCATTTTAATCCCTTATCCCTATGCAGCCGGACACCATCAAGAATTGAATGCGAAGAAACTCCTGGAGATGAGTGCAGCGAGGATGATACTTGACAGTGAACTTAGTGGTGAATCCCTTGCCCATAGCATAGGGGAGCTTTATGAGAATGAGACGATCAGGGCAGAGATGCGAAAGAATAGCAGGGCCCTCGGAAGACCTGAGGCATGTGCTAAGGTAGTCGATATAGCAATGAGCCTCCTTAAAAAACAGTAAAAAGTTATCAGTAATGAGTGATGAGTAAGAATACAGGATACAGGATACAGAGTAAAGATTTGGGAGATTGTTGTGTTTGAGAGATACAGGGTAATACATTTTGTCGGGATAGGCGGCATAGGAATGTCAGGTATTGCGGAGGTGCTTCATAACCTCGGCTATGAGGTTACGGGGTCCGACCTAAAGGATTCAGAGACGACAAGAAGATTGAGGGGTTTAGGTATAAAGGTCTATATTGGACATATGGCAGAAAATATAGATGATGCCCATGTAGTTGTCGTCTCCTCAGCTATTTCGGGCCATAATCCTGAAGTCGTTGAGGCAAAGAGAAGGTCTATCCCTGTAATACCTCGTGCGGAGATGCTTGCAGAGCTAGCAAGACTTAAATACGGGATACTCGTTGCCGGAGCCCATGGAAAGACGACAACAACATCCTTAATATCTACGATCCTTGCCTATGGTGGTTTCGACCCTACTGTTATTACAGGAGGAAGACTAAAGGCAACAGGGAGCAATGCAAGATTAGGTCAGGGAGAATTCCTCGTTGCAGAGGCTGATGAAAGCGATGGTTCATTTCTGAAACTTTCTCCAACGATAGCAATTGCAACAAACATAGACAGGGAACACATGGATTTCTTCAAGACAATGGATTCTTTGAAAGAGGCCTTCCTCTCCTTCTTGAATAAGATTCCCTTTTATGGTGTATCAATAGTCTGTATTGAGAACGAGCATTTGTGCGCACTTCTACCATCCCTCCGCAGAAGGTACATCACCTATGGATTTGGCAGTGGAGCAGAAATTTATGCGAAAAATATCAGAAAAGGTTTTATGTCAGTTAGCTTTGAAGCAACCTGTAAAGGCAAGGATATAGGCGATTTCGAGCTTCCCCTGTCAGGGGAGCATAATGTCCTTAACAGCTTGGCTGCTATAGGAGTGGCTTTAGAACTACAGATAGATATACCAATAATAAGGGAGGCCCTGAGGAGATTTGGAGGTATACAGAGGAGATTCGAATTTAAGGGCGAGGTAAAGGGAATAAAGGTATTTGATGACTATGGTCACCACCCCACAGAGATAAAGGCAACCCTGAAGGCTGCCAGGGAAGGACTCCTTCTTAAAACTCAAAACTCAAAACTCAAAACTCAAAGGTGCGGAAGACTATTTGTCATATTCCAACCTCATAGGTATACGAGGACAAGAGACCTTATGGATGAATTTTCTACTTCTTTCAATGATGCAGATTCTCTCATCCTTCTGGATATTTATCCTGCAGGGGAGAGACCTATAGATGGCGTTAGTTCATCAACCTTATTTGAGGGGATTAAAAAAGCAGGTCATAACAGTGTTGTGTACATAGAAGATGGGAAAGATGCAATAAAACATATTACATCAATTATGAGGAGAGGTGATGTTCTTCTTACCCTCGGAGCGGGTGATGTATGGAAGATAGGCGATGAAATACTTAACAAGTTAAGAGTGAAAAGTGAAGAGTGAAAAGTTAAAAGATATATTTTCTGGGGACCTCTTTAAAGGTGAAACGAGATTTATGGAGCCCATGATGAACCATACATCGCTAAGGATAGGAGGGCCTGCGGATGTCTTTGTCATACCTCGAGATTTTCCCTCCCTAAAAAATATTTTGGTTATCTTGAGAAGAAGGGGGATACCCTTTTTGCCTCTGGGTGGTGGAACAAATGTCTTAGTGAGAGATGGAGGCATAGAGGGGGTTGTTATATCCCTCAAGTCCTTTAGAAAGATCGAAATCTTGAGTGAGGATAAGGTGGATGTAAAAGTATATGTTGAGGCAGGGACACCCATTCAGAGGCTTGTGAACTTCTCGAGGGAGAAGGGTTATTCAGGTATAGAGGGCCTTGCAGGTATACCAGGCTTTGTCGGTGGAGCAATCTGTGGAAATGCAGGGGCCTTCGGCTATGAGATGAAAGATGTGCTTATCTCAGTTTCGATAATGGATGCCGAGGGTAGGATCGAGAGGTTAAGGGCGAAGGATATTGACTTTGGATACAGAAAGTCGAGTATTTCCTCAACTGAACTGCTTCTTAGTGCAGAGATAATACTCGAGAAGGATAAAGAGGAATATGTTTCTGCGAGGATAGAGGATTTCTTAAAGAGGAAATGGGAGAGCCAGCCTATATCGGAACCATCTGCCGGCTGTGTATTTAAAAACCCTCACGGATTATCTGCAGGGAGGTTAATAGATGAGGCAGGATGCAAAGGTATGGGAATCGGCGATGTTGAGGTAAGCAGCATCCATGCGAATTTCTTTATAAATAAGGGTAGGGCGAGGGCCTCTGATTTTATCAGACTCATGGAGGAGGTTGCTCAAAGGGTTAAGAAGAGATTCGGTGTCCTGCTCGAACCGGAGATAAGGATAGTAGGGAGAAATGAAGTTTAAAGCCAAAAGTTTAAAATTAAAAGTTATCGCTGTTTTCATGTTCATCTTTGCAATCGTAACATTTGTATATATTTGCTCACGTCCAATAAGATCAGTATTACCTATTAAACATGTTGTGTTTATCGGGAATAGACATCTAACAGACGATGAACTCAGGGCACTTGCGGGGATTCATGTGAATGAAAGTCTGGTTACTATTTCAGGCAAAAGGGTGAGTCAGAGGTTGCTCAAATCTCCATGGATCAGGTCCGTGAGTGTGAGGAGAGAATTCCCCGGGACTTTATCAGTATTGATAGGTGAAGCGGCACCCTTTGCACTTCTTGATATGAATGGCCATCTTTTTCTTATAGATGAGAAGGGTAAACTCCTCGAAGAGCTTAAAGATGATCCGATCCCTTTCCTTCCCATAATCGCAGGTGATCCATTTAAAGAAGGCGAGGGTTTCTCAGAGGCCCTTAACCTTGCGAGGTCAATGAATGACATGGGGTTTTCTTCAGAAAGGGACCACATTGAGATAGTTGTATCTAAGCCTCAGGAACTTACCGCAATAATCGATGGAACTGTTGTTAAGGTAGGGTCAGGAGAGTATGGAGAAAAACTCGAAAGACTGATTGAATTGGAGGAGGAGATAAAGGGGAGGAAGATGCCCATTGATTACGTAGATTTACGATTTGCGAATAGAGTGGTTGTGAAACCTATAAAAGAGGTGATTAAGTGATGGTTCGGCGGGCTCACCATGGAAGTATTATCGTTGGGCTTGATGTCGGGACCACAAAGATCTGTGCTGTTGTTGGAGAAGTGGTGGAGGGTGAGCTGGAAATACGTGGAGTCGGCACATCTGAATCAACGGGGCTCAGAAAGGGTGTGGTCATAAATATAGAGTCTACAGTGGAATCAGTAAAGAAGGCTGTAAAGGCAGCAGAGTCTTTCACGGGAGTACAGATAAGTGCGGTATATGTTGGTGTTACGGGTAGTCATATCAAGGGTCTTAATAGTTATGGTGCTGTTGGTATTAGAGGCAGGGAGGTAACTCCTCTGGATGTGGAGCGCGTAATAGAGTCTGCCAGGGCTGTCTATGTACCTCTTGACAGGGAGGTGCTCCATGTTATTCCAACAGGTTATATTCTCGACGGGCAGAATGGTGTCAGGGATCCTGTCGGTATGGCTGGTGTCAGGCTGGAGGCAAAGGTCCATATTATCACAGGTGCTGTTTCTTCAATACAGAACCTTGTTAAATGCTGTGAGAGGGCTGGTCTTGAAGTTATTGAGATAGTTTTTGAACCCCTCGCATCAGCAGCCGCAATACTCACAGATGATGAGAAGGAACTCGGTGTTGCTATCATAGACATTGGTGGTGGTACAACGGATATCATCCTTTATAAGGATAGCTGGCTGCAACATTTGTCAGTCCTTGCCATTGGAGGAAACCATTTCACAAATGATATTGCTATTGGTCTGAGGGTTTCTGTGTCAGAGGCTGAAAGGCTTAAAAAGAGTTTTAGCTGTGCTACGGCGAGCATGGTAAGAGAGGATGATGTGATAGATATCATTCAAGCAGGACAGGAAAAGAAGATACTGCGCAGATACTTATCAGAGATTATACAACCGAGGGCCGAGGAGCTACTAAATTTAATAAAAGGTGAACTTTTGCCCTGCTCTGGATACGATGTTGTATCATCAGGTGTTGTCCTTACAGGAGGTGGTTGTCTCCTTGAAGGCCTCGACAGAATGGCAGAGGTAGTATTAGGTCTTCCAGTAAGGATAGGGTTTCCGGAAGGCATAAAAGGATATAGAGGAATTATGAATAATCCAATGTATGCAGCAGGTGCAGGCCTCGTACTATATGGTTTGGATAAAGAGTCAAGTGGGACCTTTTACCAGGATACTCTTACAGGGATGTTTGGAAAGATGAAGAACTGGGTTGCAGGGATGTTTAGATAAAATTTAGATAAAGGAGGAGGTGTGTATGTTTGAAATTGAAGAAGTAAGGGGGCAGAAGGCAAAGATAAGAGTTGTTGGTGTTGGAGGGGCTGGAGGTAATGCAATCAATAACATGATTGCCTCGAACCTTCAAGGAGTTGAATTCGTTGCCATTAACACAGATTTGCAGGCCCTCGAGATCTCTCTTGCGCCTGTTAAGGTGCAGATAGGCGCTAATCTTACAAGAGGGCTCGGAGCAGGTTCAAACCCTAAGGTCGGCAAAGAGGCAGCCCTTGAAGGCAGAGCTGCAATAGTTGAATCGCTTGAAGGCTCTGATATGGTCTTTATAACAGCTGGTATGGGTGGAGGCACTGGAACAGGTGCAGGGCCTGTAATTGCCGGTATCGCAAAAGAACTCGGTGCCCTTACAGTTGCTGTTATTACCAAACCATTTTTTTATGAGGGCAGGATAAGGTGGATAAATGCAGAAGAGGGGATAAAGGAAATAAAGAAATATGTAGATACCTTTATTATTATACCAAATGATAGGATTGGCCTTGTTGTTGAAAAAGGGACACCTCTGCTTAGATCCTTTGCCTTAGCCAATGATGTCCTGAAACTGGCAGTACAGAGTATATCTGATATTATCCTGATTCCAGGGCTGATCAATGTTGACTTTGCTGATGTCAGGACAGTTATGGAGGATAAAGGTCGTGGAATTATGGGCTCTGGAGCGGGAAAGGGAGAGGGTGGGGCCCTCGAGGCAGCTAAAAAGGCTATATCAAACCCCTTACTCGAGGAATCCTCGATTGAAGGCGCAAAGGGGATTCTCATCAATATAACTGGTGGCCTCCAGCTCTCATTAGACGATGTTCGGGAGGCAGCCTCTTTTATCTACGACTCAGCCTACGAGGAGGTAAACTTTATATTAGGTGCGGTTATAGACCCAGACATGGGCGATGAGGATGAGGTGGAGGTCACCGTAATCGCAACAGGTTTTATTGAGGAGAAGGAGAGGGTGGAGCTGCCACAGATAAAAAAGTGGACCCCTGTTAAGGAGCCTGTGAGTTTTAGAGGTTCTAACAGGGTTCTGGCAAAGAGTCTTGGACCAAATTATGCTGCAGATGTAGTAGCAACAGATCTTATCTCATATGAGGACCCCATTGATGTGCCTGCATTTTTAAGAAAGACACCCCAAAAAGATATTTGAGTTCCCTCCACCCCGAGGAGCCCCCATCCCCGGGGGCTTCTCCCCCCTTTTACATTTCACACCTCTCACACCTCCCCAACCCCTCCTTGCCAAGGAGGGGATAAATGGGAGGTTATGTGAGTTTTTGTTACTTACATCAAAGAATTGTTCATTTCAGGTATCATATTTGGAAATTCAAACAGGGAGTAAGTGCTTAAAATGGCGAAGACAGCTTTTATATATTCCAATGAGTTTTCAAAATTCGATTATGGCCCGACCCATCCCTTTAAGATATTCAGACTGAAACTCACATACGAGCTCATTAAGGCATATGGACTCCTATCCCTTCCTGGCACTCAATACATTGAGGCAAGAATGACAGAGGATGAAGAGTTACTGCTGTTTCATGATAGAGAATACATCGAGGCCCTGAAGGCTGCAAATGTTGGAATCGAAGTCCCCAGTGCCTATTATTATGGCCTCGGACCCGGTGATAATCCCATCTTTAAGGGTCTTTTTGACTGGTCTAAGCTTGTAACAGGGGCTTCTTTACAGGCAGCCTCTATGGTTGAGGATGGTGAGGTTGATATTGCCTTCAATATATCAGGAGGACTTCACCATGCTATGGCCTCAAGGGCCTCGGGGTTTTGTTATATCAATGATATAGTTATTGCAATAATTTCACTCTTAAAGAGAGGCAGAAGAGTGGCTTATATCGATATTGATGCCCACCATGGTGACGGAGTTCAAGAGGCTTTCTACGATACGGATAAGGTATTAACCATATCTATACATGAGACGGGAAGGATGCTTTTCCCTGGCACAGGCTTTGAGAATGAGGTAGGTAAGGGCGAAGGTGAAGGATATTCTGTAAATATCCCGATGCCTCCATTTTCTGATGATGAACTCTTCCTCCATGCCTTCCATGAAGTTGCTCCTCCTCTCATAAAGAAATTCAATCCTGATATCGTTTTTATCCAGCTCGGCGTTGATTCTTTTCATTCTGACCCTCTCGCTCACTTAAATTACACAAATAATGGTTTTTGCGAGGCTGTAAAGAAGATAAAGGAGATATCTCCGAGGTTGGTGGCCTTAGGTGGCGGCGGATATGATGTTGCCAATGTTGCGAAGGCATGGACACTCGCCTGGGCAATTATGAATGGTGTAGACATCTCTGATAAGATCCCAGAGGATTTCCTCAAAGAGTATCTTCAGGAGGGATTCTGGAGCAGGAAAATGAGAGACGAAATTTATCTCGAAAAAGGAGTAAGAAAGGAACAGATGAGAGAAGAGTTAGAGAGGGTGTTAGGGTTTATAAAGGAGAAAGTGTTTGTAAAGATGGGGGTGTAAGATAGAAAAAGTAAAGACTTCATTGGACATTCTGCATTCTTATTTCGTAGCACTGGTGCGCCAACTCTACGAGTTCATCGAACCCCCATGTTCCACAGTCTGTCAGACGATGCGATAGATGTGATGGGATTGCATCAAGTCCCAGGTGGGCGCCGCTGATTGCCCCTGCCATTGCTGCTGTTGTGTCTACATCCCCACCTACTGCAATAGCTGTACAGATGGTTTCCCAGTAGTCTTCGGGTGTCCTGAGGAAAGAATAGAGACTCCACAATACACTGCTGACAACGAATGGTGATATACCCTGCCATTCCTCTTCATAGGGATAATTAGCATCAATGCCGGCCTTAGAGATAGAAGTCACAGCACTTTCAGGTGGCATAGAAACCCACTCAATAAGTTTTTTAAGTTCAGAGGCAAAGACAGGTTCAATTTTACCTGACAAGTCCGCAAGAGAGAACAGAAAAGATTCAGGATTTATTGGTTTGCCTTGAATCACCTGGGCCACGGCGCCACTAATAGCGACTGCACCTGCTGAACACCTTGGATCCTTATGGGTGATACGGCCCTGATCATAAGCTGCCTGGATAAGAAGATGTGGACTGTCAAAAAAGAACAAGCCTATAGGAGCCGCTCGCATGGCACTGCCATTTCCAGCAGAAGGAGCTGGTGTGCCAGCTTCTTCCCATGGTACTTCCCGGATGAGTCTTAATGCTGCTTCTCTGGTTGACTGACCCCACCCTACAATCCTCCTCTCGGCAAAGATAGCCTTAATTCGTTCTGCATAGTCATAGGGATCAAATTTTTTGCAGGCGATATAGCTTTGAAGAAGCTCACGGGCAAGTTGAGAATCATCTGAATATTGTCCAAAAGGAAAAGGCCAATGGCCAAACTCTCCTGCCCTCCCTCTTTTTAATATGTCTTCGATATACCTTTTGCAGGCCTCAGGTGAAAAACCTTCAACGGCAAAACCGAGGGCATCCCCCACGCACTGACCAATCAGACAACCACTGAACTGTTCTCTATGGGGCAGCATAATCTTGATTAAAGAATTGAAACATTTATCATATTATTTTATCCATCCCTTATAATAAATCAACCGGGTGAGCCGAAAACTAAAAGAAAAAATAGACTATCTGCTATCCAGAGAAAAAGGGACTGCTTATAAAGACCCTGGGGGCAGGGTTAATATTGTCCTCGTTTATCCGAATACATACCATGTTGGGATGTCAAACCTCGGCTTTCAGGGAATTTATGGTCTTCTGAACAAGATGGATGATGTTGTATGCGAAAGGCTTTTCCTTCCCGAGGATAAGGATATGGAGGAATATATCAGGGCAGATACAGAACCTTTCTCCATGGAATCAAAGAGGCCCCTTAGTCGCTTCGATATCGTTGCATTCTCCGTCTCTTTTGAAAATGACTATCCAAACATCTTAAAGATATTAAAGTTATCCAGGCTTCCCCTCAGAAGTTCAGAGAGGAATCCCCATCATCCCTTAATCATTATGGGTGGTGTCTGTGCCTTTTTCAACCCTGAACCAGTTGCAGATTTTTTTGATATCTGTTTCATAGGAGAGGCAGAGGAGATGCTGCCTGAGTTTCTTGGTGTTTATAAGTCCTCCGTAGACAGGTCCGAGGTCTTAAAGAACTCTATAACTGTGGAAGGTCTCTATGTCCCTGAATTCTACAGCATATCTTACGATAAGAAAGGGAGGATATCAGGAAGGTGTGAGTCTGAAAATGCCCCTGAAATAATAAAAAGGCGTTACCTAAAAGATATAACGATGTCAGACATCGAGACATCGATTGTTACGCCTGAGACAGAATTCTCTGACATGTATCTAATAGAGGCAATGAGGGGGTGTCCTTGGTCATGCAGGTTCTGTTTGGTTGGTCATATATATAATCCATTTCGCAAAAAAGACCTACAGGCACTGAAGAATGAAATTAAACTTGCCCATACGAAAACAAGAAGGATAGGTCTTATAGGACCTTCTCTTTCGGATTATCCTGATATAAAAGAGGTTCTTAAAATCCCGGAAGTCGATTTCTCGATTACGTCTCTCAGGGCAGGTGCGAAAAGTGCTGAACTGGCAGGTCTATTGAAAGGTCATAAAAGTATCTCCATTGCGCCCGAGGCAGGGACTGAACGACTTAGAAAAGTCATCAATAAAGGGATTACAGAGGAGGATATCCTTCAGACATCAGAGCTCATCTTTTCTCAGGGTATCGAGACCCTGAGACTTTATTTTATGGTTGGTCTACCAACGGAGACGAGGGAAGATATAGTCGGGATAGTTAATCTTGTTAGAAAGATAAGAGATGCGACGCCAAAAGGGAATATCACCCTAAGCATCAGCACCTTTGTTCCGAAACCCTTCACGCCTTTTCAGTGGCATCCGATGGAGAACTCTTCAGAGGTAAAGGAAAGATTGAAGATGATTAAAAAGGGCCTGCTTCCAACAAAGGGTATTAAGGTGTTCCACGATGTTCCAAAGTATGCATATATGCAGGGATTATTTTCCCAGGGAGACAGAAAGGTATCAAAAGCAGTTGAAGAGATGTTGGGGATTCATGACTGGAGAAAAGCAGCAGAGGCAGCAGGGATCAAAGAGGACTTTTATATCTTCAGGAAAAAAGAATTTAACGAAATCCTTCCTTGGGATTTTATTAATATTGGGATAAGTAAAGAAAAACTCTGGGCTGAGTACCAGGAGGCCCTTTCGCAGGTTTGACAAATCGATACTTGGTAAGTCTTAATTGACTTTTTCCTACCTAAATTATATAATTTTAAAAATGAGGCTAAAAGTAGGAGGAGGAGAAGTTGATTACAACTAAGGTGAGTAAAAAGGGTCAGATTGTTATTCCAAAAGAGGTAAGGGAGACAGTCGGTATAAGCGAGGGGGACGAACTCATTGTGGATGTAGAGAGAGATAGAGTTACGCTCAAGATAAAACCGAGGAGTTACACCAAGAGACTTAAAGGATTGCACAAGGATGTCTGGAAAGGTGTGGACCCTAAAAAATATGTTAAGGGTGAAAGAGAATCGTGGTAATTAAAGCCATCAAAGATAAAATTATCGGTATTGATACGATGGTCTTTATCTATCACTTTGAGGACCATCCTGGTTATTCTCATACAACTGAAAAGATTCTTGGGGCTGTTGAGGAAGGGAGATATCACGCGGTTACCTCAGTGATAACCCTGTTAGAGATTCTTGTAAAACCAAAGAGAGAGGGTAACCTCTCAGCAGCGAAAGATTATAAAGATCTTTTGCTTACTTTTCCTAATCTCAAGATTTACGATTTAGATATGAGAATAGCTGATATGGCTTCAGACTTGAGGGCGAGATATGGGATTAAGACGCCAGACGCCGTTCAGATTGCGACAACTATCTCTGGAGGAGGGAAGACTTTTCTCACCAATGATGGGGCATTGAAGAATATCGAAGAGGTGAGGGTGATGCTCCTTGATGAAATCGTCAAGACCCTGTGAGAGACTGAATGGGTAAAGGTATATTCTTACTGCGATGAGTGAAGTACAGAGCAGGATTGTAGGTTCAGCCCTTTTTGAGAATATAAAAGCTGTCTACAGGAGAATCTCCCATGCAGCCATGAGGGCTGGAAGAAATCCCGAGGATGTCAAACTCGTCGCTGTTACAAAGACTGTCGATATAAAGAGAATAAGAGAAGCCATAGATTATGGGCTGCGGGTATTTGGAGAGAGCAGGGTCCAGGAGGCAAAAGAAAAAATCTCAAATCTCAAATCTCAAATCTCAAATTCAAAAATTGAATGGCATCTCGTTGGACATCTCCAGAGGAATAAGGCAAAAATAGCAGTTCAGCTTTTTGACCTTATTCATTCACTTGACTCAATGGGGCTTGCAGATGAGTTAGACAAACATGCTGAAAGGGCTGGAAAGATCCAGAAGGTCTTAGTGCAGGTGAAACTTTCGGAGGAAGAGACAAAGCATGGTGTTCCGAGAGAAGACCTTATGGATTTAATAGAGGCTGTGGCAGAGATGAAGAACCTCAGGCTTGAAGGTCTGATGACTATGCCTCCCTTTTTTGATGACCCAGAGATGGCAAGACCTTATTTCAGAGAATTAAGGGAATTAAGGGATAAGATGGTGAGTTCAGGTTATGAGCTACCAGAGCTTTCAATGGGCATGACTAATGATTTTGAGGTTGCTATAGAAGAGGGGGCAACAATGGTAAGGATAGGGACAGGGATTTTCGGAGAGAGGTAAGTTGATGTATGCATAATGTATAAAATGTAGCCGCAGACTTTAGCCTGCGTTTGCGGTTCATTACTGTGTAATTTTTATCTGTTTTTATAAAAAAGGTGCTACGAAAGAATTATCTGATGAGCAGATTGATAAGATTTTAAGCCTTTTGAGTTATTTCAGGCATGGCTGAATATAGATTGTCGATGACTCCTGGAGAAGATTTTAGATTGGCCAAAGGATGAAAGGCCGGGGAGAAAGGGCTTTAAAGCGGGATAGAAATTAAGATAAAGATACCGCTAAAGGAGATAAAAGAATAAATATTTTTAATCTACTTATTAAAATTATGATGTACTTTAAAGATGGACTATAGACAAATAAAATGTAATTGTACATGGTAGCAATCTGCCACTCTCATAAGGCAAAAGAGCTTTTAGAAAAGGCTAAGAGTGAAGTGGAAGAGTTTATTTCTGGAGTAAAATATGGTATGTAGGAAAATAAAGTGTAACTGAGGAGGTGAATAGATGAAGTTTACGAGAATTACAGTCAATCCTAAGCAAATGGGTGGTGTGCCCTGTATTCGTGGATTACGTATACCTGTTGCAACAATAGTAGGTATGGTTGCTGATGGTATGAGCGATGAAGAGATTTTGAAAGCTTTTCCAGACATAGAAAAAAAAGATATTCGAGAAGCCCTTCAATATGCCGCAGAAGCTGTTCGTGAAAGAGAATTACCCTTGGTAACCACATGAAGTTTTTAATAGATAATGCTTTATCAACCATTGTAGCGGAAGGTTTAAGAAAAGCTGGACACGATGCAGTATATGTTCGTGATTATAAAATGCAAGCAGCTGAAGATGAAGAAATTTTTGATAAAGCTGCTACTGAAAACCGAATTATCATATCTGCCGATACTGACTTCGGTACCATCTTAGCTTTGAGAACAGAAGTAAAACCTTCTGTTATCTTATTTCGACGAGGCTCAGAGCGGCATCCTGAGAATCAGCTGGAATTACTATTAAAGAATCTATCGGTAATCGAAGAGTCTTTAAAACAAGGAAGTATAGTGGTCTTTGAACAGACCCGCATACGTATACGTCCATTGCCAGTCGGCGGGGAGAAGCTATAGGTATAAAATAGTGATGGAATTATAGGGAAAATGCATTCAAAGGTAAGTGAAGAATGAACTTGTCCTTAATTAAGGAGATAAGATGATAGGTTTCATCGGCGGCGGGAATATGGCAGAGGCAATTATCAAGGGGATTGTGGATAGACACAGAGAAAACATTTTGGTCTCTGAGCCGAGGGCTGAAAGGCAGGCATATCTTGAGAAAACATACCGTGCGAAGACTACTTCAAGTAATAAGGATGTAGCCCAAAATTGTGATATTATAATAATCGCTGTCAAGCCTCAGGATATGGACAGTGTTCTTGATGATATATCCGATGTAATCTCGGAAGATAAAACAGTGGTATCAATTGCTGCGGGCATAACACTATCGTATCTTTTGGCAAGGCTGAAGACCCGAAAGATAGTGAGAGTTATGCCCAACACCCCTGCACTCATTCAGGAGGGGATGTCTGTTATGTCGATGTCTGAATGCATACATGATAAAGATATCGGCCTGATAAGGGACATCTTCATGTCTATCGGTAGACTCCTTGTTCTTCCAGAGAGGTATATGGATGCCGTGACAGCCCTTTCAGGAAGCGGGCCTGCCTTTTTTGCATATTTTCTTGAGGCGATGATAGAAGGTGGTATAAAAATGGGGCTCGAGAAGGAGGATGCTATTACACTTGCAGTTCAGACATTGCTTGGCACTGCAAGATTGCTTGATACCGGTATGAGCCCTTCGAGGCTTAGGGAGATGGTAACATCACCAGGAGGTACCACAGCAGCAGGTCTTAAGGTATTTGAAGAAAGAGGGTTTAAGGAGATTGTTATTGCCGCAATCGAGGCAGCAACTCATAGGGCAGAGGAGATAGGGAGGAAAGGATAGATGTTTATATTTGCCAATTTATTACTTGCTATAGCTAATATACTCGACATATTGCTTACTGTCTATATGTGGATAATAATTATTTCGGCAGTGATAAGCTGGGTTAATCCTAATCCCTATAATCCGATTGTCAGATTCCTTTATTCAGTTACCGAGCCTGTCCTCATGCCTATAAGGAGGCTTATCGGTTTCAGGCTTGGTCCTATAGACATTTCTCCTCTCATAGTAATTCTTGCTATTATGTTTACTCGGAAATTTCTGATAAATTCTTTAATAGAGCTTGCCTATAAACTAAAAAGAGGGGGCATTGTATGAGGATAACACCGCTTGATATCCAGCAGAAACAGTTTCCCATGAAGTTCAGGGGATTTGATGTTGAAGAGGTATATGCATTTCTCGAGGTGATCAGGGAGGAGATGGAAGACCTGCTCAGGGAGAATGCATCACTCAAGGAGAACGTGATAAGGTTGGAGAACCAGATTAAAGAGTATAGGGACGTGGAGACTGCTTTAAGGGAGACACTTATGACTGCTCAGCAGATGGTTGAGGAATACAAGACTAATGCAAGGAAAGAGGCAGAACTCATCGTGAAGGAGGCTGAACTAAAGGCAGATGCTATAATAAAGGAGGCGCAGGAGAAGGTTATAAAGATTCATGAGGATATTGTTGATTTGAAGGGAATAAGGCGTCACTTTAAGGAAGAACTCAGGAGGTTAATAGAGGGCCATCTGAAGATGCTCGAGTTTGATAAGGAGAGGGAGGAAGAAGGTAGAGGAGTGGAGAAGGAGGAATGACGAGGCTTCGTTGTGAGCTCAGCCGAACGATATAGCGCCCTTAGGGGTGTCCAGGATATTTTTCCGCCCGATATATTCATATGGCAGAAGGTTGAAGAAGTCGCAAAGGACGTATTTTCTGCATATGGTTTTCAGGAAATACGTCCACCCGTTATAGAGGTGACTGATATATTTGCAAGAAGTATAGGTGAAACTACAGATATTGTAGAAAAAGAGATGTATACATTCTCTGATAAGGCGGGCAGAAGTATTACTCTTCGGCCAGAGGGGACAGCCCCTCTTGTGAGATGCTATGTACAGAATTGCCTTTATAATCTTCCTTCGCCACAGAAATTTTTCTATTCAGGACCCATGTTTAGATATGAGAGGCCCCAAAAAGGCCGTTTCAGGCAGTTCTATCATATAGGTGTTGAGGCATTGGGGACATCTGACCCGAAGTTGGATGCTGAAATACTATCTATGCTCAGATTTCTCCTTGAAAGACTCGGTCTCGATGGGCTTACTTTCGAGTTGAATTCCATCGGCTGTGAGAAATGCAGGCCTGATTACAGAAAGGCCCTCCTGAATTTCTTCTCAGGTAGGATCAACGGATTTTGCCCTGATTGTAAAAGGAGATATGAGTTAAACCCTCTCAGAATACTCGACTGTAAGGTAAAAGAATGCATAAAGCTCAGAGTGGGTTCTCCCAGGGTTGCAGATTTTCTCTGCAAGGATTGCAGGGAACACTTTGATGCACTTCTATCACTGCTAAGATTGCTTGATTTTCCTTATGTCATAAACCCCGATATGGTCAGGGGACTTGATTATTACACGAGGACTACCTTTGAGGTCACAAGTAAACAACTCGGTGCCCAAAATGCAGTGGCTGCCGGTGGTCGCTATGACAGGCTCGTTGGGGAATTCGGGGGTCCTCCTACACCTGCGATTGGTTTCGCCATAGGGATAGAGAGGATTGTAGAATTGCTTAAACCTTCAGATAAGCTTGAAATCCCTGCGCCGAAGGTTTTTATTGCAACAATCGGAGCATCTGCAGAGAAAGAAGGACTCCTTATTGCAAATAAGCTAAGGGAGAGGGGAATATGGGTAGAAATCAGTTACGCTGGTCATTCTTTAAGGAGTCAACTGAGAAGGGCAGATAGATTATCAGCAAAGTATGTCCTGATAATGGGTGATGATGAGATCAGCTCCAGGAAATTGAAATGGAAACGCCTTTCAGATGGGACTCAGGGAGAGATATCAATTGAGGAAGTCCTTGATTTTTTCAATGAAAATTAACCTGTTACATGGAGCTTCCTTATCCTGAGCTTAACCCCAAGCTCATCAGTGATTTTTTTACATTTCTCGATATCCACACCCTCAAGTTCAACCACTGTTGCCTGAACAAGGGGTATATACTTCTTCGCCTCTCTTATAAATTCGATGACCTCTCTGAAGGCATTTCTATAAACAGGTTTGCAGATCTTGTTGTATGTCTCTTCATCATGTGCATCGAGGCTTACAGAAATACTATCAACAATGCCTTCGAGTTCTGGAAGGATGTTTCTCCCATTTATGAGGTTTCCATGTCCATTTGTATTTATCCTCACCATCCCTTTGCTCTGCTTTACCCATTTTGCAAGACCCTTAACCAGATCGAGCCTTATGAGAGGCTCTCCATAACCACAGAATACAATCTCTCTGTATCGTGATGGATCACCTATTGCAATTTTAAGTTCCTCCTCCGCTGGTTCTCGTGAAAGTCTTAAGTTGTGGCCTTTCACATAGTCTGTGATGAATCTCACGCAGAAGGAGCAACTGTTTGTGCATCGGTTTGTGATATTAAGATAAAGGTTATCCCTTATTTTGTAAGTTATCTCACCTACCTCCGGTATCTTACCTATCCCGAAAAGCCTTTTTGCATTCAGGGTCGTAATCCTTGCGAGATCTTCTATATTTATGCCCCTGAGCTCTGCAATAATCTTCGCTGTATATATGAGATAAGAGGGCTCATTCCTCTTTCCCCTAAAGGGCTCTGGTGCGAGATACGGTGCATCTGTTTCGATGAGCAGATAATCATCAGGTATGGCCTTTACAATCTCCTTTGGCCTCCGTGCATTCTTAAATGTTACAGGCCCTGCAATGGATATATAAAACCCCATTGCCATAGCCTTCTCTGCCATATCCATGTCTCCGGAAAAGCAATGTAAAACTCCCTTATTTATTCCTGATTCCCTTATGATTTCGAGGGTATCTCTCTCTGCCTCCCTGCTGTGTATAACTACGGGAAGACCAGTTTCTTTTGCGAGGGCCAGTTGTCTTCTAAAGACATCTCTCTGGATTTCTCTCGGTGAATTTTCATAGTGATAGTCGAGGCCCGTTTCTCCAATAGCAACTACCTTACCCCCCCCTTGCCCCCTCTTGATAAGGGGGGGGCGGGGGGGTGTTGCCCATGCCTTTAGCTGATTAAATATATCCTCAGAGAAGTCTTTTGCATCATGGGGATGGATTCCGACGGTTGCGAAAATGAAATCGTATCTTTCCGAAAGCTCAAGCCCTCCTATGTTGCCCTCTAAATCGGAGCCTATCGTTATAATTGCCTCGATACCTGCATCTTTTGCCCTCTTGATCACTTCTTCTCTGTCTTGGTTAAATTCATCCATCTCGAGATGGCAATGGGTATCGATGAGACCGTAAGGCGTAAGACGTAAGACGTGAGGCGGACTATCCTTTATCCCCTTACCTCTTACGCCTAACATTTCACGTTTATTATGCACCGAATTTCTTGAGTCTGCCAGCATTTGCGAGGGCTAATGGCATGAGATTAACTGTGGGGAAGATACCAAGCTCCCCCTTTATACATTCCCTTTCGGTGAAGGCCTTGCATATGTTGCCGAGCACATAGGGGGACCTTAAAAGGAGAGGCACAGGATGCCAGCTATGGCTCTTCAGGACAGAAGGAGTTGAATGGTCTCCTGTTATTATGAGTACATCAGGGTTAAGACCGAGAATTTCTGGCAGGGCCTTATCAAATTCCTCAATCTTCGAGGTCTTGCCCTCGAAGTTTCCATCCTCACCATAAGAGTCAATCTTTTTCACATGCAAGAAGAAGAAGTCATAACCATTATAATTCTTTTTTAGGAAATCAATCTCCTCCTCAATATCTCCTGTGATGGCTGGTGCATCTATACCTATCAATTTTGCAAGCCCTCTGTACATCGGATATGTTGCTACGGCAAGTGGTTTAAGCCCGTAGACTTCCTCAAAATTAGGAATATCAGGCACCTGTGAAAAACCACGGAGGAGAATGAAATTTGCCTTTCTTTCGTTTTTTATGGTCTCTGAAATAAGGGAGATTAATTTCTCAACAATTTTTGCAATCCCTTTTGCCTGTGGCGTTTCAGGAGTGACGCTGATGGGGGGGTTCCCCTCTTTCTGTGGGTCAGTGTCTTTTATTGAGGCAGAACCCTTTGGTAGAGGCTCTGGGAATCTCAGCACGATGGCAAGCCTGTGCTCCATCCCGGGAGCAAAAATTACTTCTACATCATCAATTTTCCTAATCTTCTCCTGAAGTCTCTCTGTGATTTTTTTGTTTTCCTCTGTAGGAATCCTCCCTGCGCGCCTGTCTTTAACAATTCCTCCCTCTACAGTTGCATAATTTGCCCGTAAGGCTACATCCGTCTTCTTTAACTCTATTCCAAGGCCGAGTGCCTCAAGCACTCCCCTCCCTATCTGCCATTCTATCGGGTCATAGCCGAAGAGGGACAGGTGTCCAGGCCCACTTCCAGGAGTTATTCCCATGGCAATGGGAATGTGGAGCCCGCAGGCGGACTCTGTTGCAAGAGCATCGAGGTTAGGTATCTGTGCAACTTCGAGCTCTGTCTTCCCTTCTACAGGTAGCCCTCCGAGTCCATCAAGGACGATGAGAAGTATCTTGGTATTGTTTTTCTGGATTAAATCTTTAATCAATTTTTGCATGTAAAAAAGATATTACTTAAAATGGGTGAAGGTTTTCAAGGAGTGAATTAAGATAAGACTTACTTGTGGAGATAGCTAATAGGGTTTTATAATTATTTAGAATAGTACAACAAAATATGGGCGGTTAGCTCAGTTGGGAGAGCGCCACGTTCGCAACGTGGAAGTCGGGGGTTCGAATCCCCTACCGTCCATCAAAAATTTTCTTAAATTCATGGAAGTGCCTCTTTTTGTAATCTTTCCCACTCTCTGTCTACATCTTCCTGAAACTTTTTTATTATCCATTCATTTTCAGGTCTGAAGAGGTGTTTGAATCTCCCCTGTGGTTTAAGGAAATCTACAATAGGCTTTTTCTCCTTTGGCTTAAAGGTTATCCTTATAGCTCCATTCTCTACCTCGTAAAGCGGCCAGTAACATGTATCTACAGCGAGCCTGCTCAACAGGATGGCATCATCGGTCCTCGACCTCCAGCCGCGGTTACAGGGTGAGAGGATGTTCATAAACTTCGGGCCCTTTATCTCGAGTGCCTTTCGCACCTTCTTCATGAGGTCAAGCCAATGGCTTATAGATGCCTGAGCTACGTACGGGATATCATGTGCAGCCATAATCCTTGTTAGATTCTTTCTCTCTTGAGTCTTTCCAGGGATAACACTGCCGACTGGAGATGTTGTGGTGTCTGCACCGAGTGGAGTGGCACTCGAGCGCTGTATCCCGGTATTCATATACGCCCCATTGTCATAGCAGATATAGAGCATGTCGTGTCCGCGCTCCGTCGCACCCGACAGACTCTGTAGTCCTATATCATAGGTTCCGCCATCACCGCAGAAGGTCACAAACTTTATTTCCTTATTTATCCTACTCTTCTTTTTTAGGACCCTGTACATTGATTCTACCCCTGCAATCGTTGCAGCAGCATTTTCAAAGGCACTGTGTATCCAGGGGATCTTCCATGCCGTATGCTGTGAGATACAGGATGAGACCTCGAGACACCCTGTTGAAGAACAGGCAACTACTGGGTGATCTGAAGCAAAAAGGACCATCTTTACCACTATCGGTGCACCGCAGCCTGAACACAATCTGTGACCGTGTGTAAAGAGGTCTTCTTTTTTTGAGAGTTCCTTTAAAGTTAGAACCGGTGCCATCTTAACTGTTACCATCTTATTCCTTTACCCTTCTTAGTTTTTCAGTTCTTAGTTTTTGACTTCAGACTCTTAACTTATAACTTATAACTTATAACTTATGACTATTTACTCTCTTACCCCGATGTATTCCTTTATAATCTCTACTTTATCCGTCTTTGCTATTTCTACAAGCTCTGATAAGACCTGCTCTGCATGTTGGGGAAGGTAATCCCTACCACCCAGACCGTATATCTTATTTATCATTCGCGGCCTTTCTCTAACTTGATAAAGGGCAGAGCTAACCTCCGTGAACAGAGGACCATAACCACCGAAAGAATCTGCTCTGTCCAGAACGCAGATAGCCTTGAGATGTTTTAAGGCATTAGCAACCTCCTCATATGGGAAAGGTCTGAAGAGCCGTGGTTTTAAAAGCCCGGCCATTATTCCCCTCTCTCTAAATTCATCTATAACATCCTTTGAGGTGCCGGCTGCAGAATTTAATATCACAAGAGCTGTTTCAGCATCATCGAGCCTGTAGGCCTCGAATAGACCATATCTCCTTCCGCCTATTTTTTCAAACTCCTCAGCCACATCGAGGACTATATCTTTAACCTTTGTCATCACCTCGTGCTGGGCACGTTTATATTCATGATAAAGATCAGGGAGAATGAGAGGTCCATAACTTTTTGGGTTATCGATGTCGAGAAGTGGGTTTAAGGGCTTAAATTCACCAACAAATTTTTTGACTTCCTCATCCTCGAGATACTCTATCCTTTGTATAGAATGGCCTATTATAAAGCCATCCATGCACACGATAACGGGAAGCCTTATATCCATATGTTCGGCAATCCTGAAGGCCTGAAGGGTGTTATCGTAAGCCTCCTGTGCATTTTCAGACCAGAGTTGGATCCAGCCCGAGTCCCTTGCACCCATGGCGTCGGAGTGGTCGCAGTGGATATTGAGGGGGGCGGAAAGGGATCTGTTTACAACGGGCATGACTATCGGAAGCCTGAGGCCAGAGGCGATATAGAGCATCTCCCACATGAGTGCAAGCCCCTGGCTGCTTGTTGCCGTTACAACCCTTCCACCACCTGCAGATGCTCCTATACAAGCGCTCATAGCACTGTGCTCACTCTCTACGAGTATCAGCTCTGTATCAACTATTCCGTCAGAGACAAAGCTTGCAAATCTTTGCATCAATTCTGTCTGTGGTGTAATGGGATAGGCAGCGCAGACATCAGGATTAACCTGCCTCAAAGCCTCTGCTACTGCTTCATTTCCTGAGACTGCTAAAATCCTCTCCATTATCTGCTTTCCTCCACCATCACAATGGCCTTCTGCCCCTTTTTGCCTGGACATTCCAAGGCACAGATGCCGCAACCTTTACAGTAGTCATAATCATATTCTGCCCTTTTACCATCCCTTACTTTAATCGCCATATCAGGACAATAGAGCCAGCAGAACAAGCATTGAATACAGTTTTCCTCAATCCACACAGGTCTGAAAGCCCTCCATGAACCTGTCTTAAACTCTACTGCATTGCCCGCCTCAAGTATTACAGCCCCTTGCATGAGTTCTCTCCATCCCTTTGTTTTCACCCCGTTAGACCTCCTTTCAAAGGATTCTTAAACAAATTGCTTCCCATTTCCTGATTTTTAACCTTGTCTTATCCCGTAAAAGACTGCAAGTCTTACGGGGTTCATCCTTCCTTTACCTCCTCATATCCGCGCCTTGTTGCTTTGAGATTGCCATCTATTATCTTTTGAGAAAACTTCTTGCCAAAGCTCTTCCTGATATCCTCAAGGAGATGCTCGAGGCTTACGAGACCAGTAGCTCTACATATAGCACCGAGCATGGGGGCGTTAGGTAGGGCCCTTCCAATACAATCTATTGCTATTTTTGTGGCATCAACAGTAAAAACCCCTTGTCCCGGTGCCAATTTGAGCTTTTCCTTTATCTCCTTCGGGTCTTTTGAGGTGTTTATAATAAATGTTGCATCTTCCGTTGCACCCTCTTGAATATTGACCGTATCAAGAAGGGTAGGGTCTACAACACTTATTACCTGAGGCTTCAAGACAGGGCAATGCATCCTAATGGGTTTAGAGCTGATTCTGTTGTATGCCCTCAGTGGTGCTCCAGCCCTTTCAGGGCCATATTCAGGGAATGCCTGTACATATCTACCTCCACTCAAACAGGCATCTGCGAGCACCTTGGCGGCGGTGACTGTTCCTTGACCTCCTCTCCCATGCCATCTTATTTCTACTGTATCAGCCATTGTTCCCACCACAAAAATTCGAGTGATAATTATAGCCAGTTATCATTTTATTTTTCAAGTTCCCCGGATTGCCTCATCAAAAAAATCTACATGAAATGAATTAAGTCGGTCACTCTAATTTGAAAACTCTTTACCTTAAAAAGAAATTTATGTTATCTTTTTAACCCAATATGAGAAGCTACCATTTCTTATTTCTGACTCAAAAGGGATGAAAGGAGCTCCCAGGAGATGTTAATTATAGGCGAAAAGCTGAGCATGATGGCCAAGAGGGTTCGAGAGGCTATGATGAATAAGGATAGGGGACCCATACAGGATATTGCTATTGCTCAGTGGAAGGCAGGAGCAGACATGATAGATGCGAATATAGGCCCGGCCGAAGAAGGTGGAGACTCATTGATGGAGTGGGTGGTTACCACCATACAGGAGGTTGTTCCTCTCCCGATATCTCTTGACACGACAAATTATAGGGCAATAGAGGCTGGTCTCAAGGTCCATAATAAGGAGTGGGGAAGGCCTCTGATAAACTCCACATCAAATGACCCTGAAAGGTTTCCAATTCTCGAGCTTGCAGCCAAATATAATGCCCAGATAATCGGGCTCACAGTCGGTAAGGGCGGACTACCTGCAGATGCAGAAGAGAGGGCTGCTATAGCTGCAGAGATTATGGCGAGGACCATGGAATACGGGGTCCCCCTTGAAGATTTGTATCTTGACCCCCTCGTGCTGCAGATAGCAACCTCCCAGGACCATGCATTGGAGGTAATAAAAGCAATACGGATTTTTCAGGAGCTGAATGACCCTCCGATGAAGACAGTAGTCGGTCTTAGCAATGTATCGAACGGCTGTCCAAAGCAATTGAGGCCGATACTGAACAGCTATTTTCTTTCCCTATTAATGTACGAAGGGCTTACTGCTGCCATAGCAGACCCCCACGAGATAGCGCCAACAGTAAAGACCATAAATGTGATACTGGGTAAGACACTCTATGCACATTCGTATTTAGAAATGTGATGTTAGTCATTGAGTCATTCGTCATTGAGTCATTTGATAGTTACTATGGAATTCATTAGTGAGGTCACGTTGTATGTCATTCCCGCTTGCCCGCCCTGCTTCGCAGAGCAAGGTCAGGGTCGGGAATCTTTCAGAAAGAAGGATTGCGGACTTCGGCGTGAGC
>JBFMDQ010000009.1:0-47177 GCA_040753955.1 Nitrospirota bacterium
ATAGCAATTTTTTTACTGTAGGGAAGAGCCTCATATGGGTATGGGGCAAAAAGAGGGCAGATATATACTCATCCATGAACCTTTTTGAGACTGAGAGTTCGAGATATGTCATCTTTGAAGCGATAATACCAGCTTCTTTCCTGAGTTCCTTAGAAAGAAGACATAAGTACGCCCCTGTAATTGAGGCATTCCCAAGGAAAGAGAACTTATCCTTCGGAAGATCAGGTAACATCCCTAAGATGATGGCTCTGTCAACGTTGAGATAATTACCGAATCCCCCCGCGATGTAAACCCTTTCTATCGTATCCAGGCCAAAACCAACCTCCTTTAAAAGCAGGGACACACCAGCATATATCGCAGCCTTTGCCCTCAGAATGTTCTCGATATCAACCTCTGTAAGGACAATATCCCTTCCATCTCTGCTGAAAATCAAAAACTCAGGACCATTTACACCATTCCTTATTCTGCCAGTCTTGACCTCTCTGATAAACTTGCCTTTCTGGTCTATTATCCCTGTCAGGAACATCTCTGAGATGGCGTCTATCATACCTGAGCCACATATGCCCATGGGTTGTCCATTTCCGATAACATTAAATACAGGCTCAAATGTCTCAGGGTCTATCTTAATGGATTCTATTGCCCCTTCAGTCGCCCTCATCCCATGTTTTATCCCGCTTCCTTCAAAGCATGGGCCTGCAGAGCAAGCAGCAGCCATGAGCCACTCATTGTTTCCTATGACAATCTCTCCATTTGTACCTATATCTATGAAAAGGGCTATCTCCGGGCTTCTATGCAGCTTCGATGAAAGCACACCAGCAACAATGTCACCACCAACATAGCTTGCAACGCAGGGGACCGTATATATTGGAGACAGGGGATTGATCTCAAGCTTAGCGGTCCCTGCATTCCATTTAGGGAAAAAGTTTACTGTTGGAATATAAGGTTCCTCCCTGATATAGGCAGGGTTAAGCCCCCAGAATATATGGGTCATAGTGGTGTTGCCTGTTATAACAACTGATTCAATGTCCTCCCTGCTTATGCTATGTCTTTCTATTAATGGGGCTAATAGATCATTTATGTCGGAAACTACAGAGTCTCTGAGCTCATCAAGTCCTCCACTCTCTGTAGCATAGATTATGCGCGTAATAACATCGTCTCCGTATCTCATTTGGGAATTATAGGTGGAGCCCACATCAATGAGCTGTCCATCTGTAAGATTTACAAGATATACAACCACAGTGGTTGTCCCTATGTCCACTGCAAGTCCATACCTGTCCCCGTCCATACCAGCAGGTGAAATGGAGATGGCATCATGGCTATCGGTGTATCTTAGAGCTATCTTCCACTCTGCCTCTCTGAGCACCTTTGAGATGGATGAGACTAATCCATGGGAAAATCTTATCCCTATTAAATCCCTTTCTTCCAGTGACCTTTTAAGCCTTTCAAGGTCACTTATATTGTTATGGATGGTAGGCGGAGGCAGATTCAATGTAATTCGCTTCACAATTGGAGATATCTCAGCCTCTAAAGAGTGAAGTAGTTCAATTAGGTCTGTAGATTTTGATATCGCTATCTTCTCTCCTACAACAAGTTTTGATTCCTTCGGTATATCAATGAAGATGTCCTCTTCTGGAAAGGTCTGGCATGCAAGGGTAATCCCCGCCTTTATCTCACGTGGTTCGAGCTTGCCCGTGGAGGCAATCTTGCTCTTTCCTTCGAGGAGTCTGACACGACATTTACCGCATATTCCCTTCCCTCCGCATGAGGCAACAAGGTATATGCCATGCCTTTTCAATGCCTGTAGCAGGCTTTCCTCTTCTAAGATGCGGAGGGTTCTCCCCGTGGTTAATTTAATATCCATAATCCTCGAATCCTGGACCTCTTGACCTATGTTTAGCAACTAATTGGGAAAAGAACCAAAAATTAAATTTGGGTTTAAAGGGAATCAAAGATGCCGATAAACTACCGGTAATCAAATACCTCAATAGCCCTCGTAACCGACAGTTACTTTATCACCCTCAACGATAACCGGTACCCTTCGGACACCACCTGAATATCTGAGCATCTCCTGTAATCTTGTGCTGTCTGATTTAACATCGAAATATTCAGCACTGTCTCCATAGGCTAACCTGGCCTTTTCAGTAAAGGGTCAGCCAGCCTTGCCGTAGATAATAACCTTTTTTCCCATGAAATTACCTCCCATACAGTTCTTGCCTCTCTCTTAGATTGTATTTATATCTTCGCTATTATACCAGATTCTGTTTCTCTCTTCGTTTGAGTTAACCAACAGACATATCAATCTACATCATGGATACCTGAACTAATGTTAAAATTATCAAGGAGATTGAACATGGGTTTAACAAAAAAGAATTTCCTCTTAACAGGGCCTCCGGGAGTCGGAAAGACGACACTTATCAAGAAACTCTTCGGGGAATTAAAGGGCTTACATCCCGCTGGTTTTTACACAGAGGAGATAAGAGAAGGGGGCATTAGAAAGGGGTTTGATTTGATAAGCCTTGATGGAAGGAGGGGGCTTCTCTCCCATACAGAGATAAAAAGCCCTTACAGGGTTGGCAAATACAGGGTTGATGTTAGGGGCTTTGAAGGTTTTCTTGACTCCATCGCATTTTTTGCCCCTGAAACCAATCTCGTCATTATTGATGAGATTGGAAAGATGGAATGCCTGTCCCCTAAGTTCAGAAGACTCATAAAAGAGATCATTGACTCCGAGAAAATGGCTATTGCAACCATTGCCTTTAAAGGTGTTGGCCTTATTGAAGAAATAAAGAAAAGAAATGATGTAAGGCTTTTTGAGGTGACAAAAAACAATAGAGACTCTTTAGTGTCAGAAATTTTGCTCACAATTTCCATTTCTCCCTGAACCATCTCATGATGTCATCATAAGATGGAGGTGTTACTAAAAACACCTCAATGTCTCTGGGAAACTGGAGTTTTGCCCTATCTTCATCTTTCATCATGAGCAGGCCTGCTTCGGCTGCCAAGAGGTTGCTGTCTATCACACTCAGGATATGCCGAAGCCTTTTGTCCATATACTCTGTGTAAAACTCAAAGACCTTTGTAAATACCTCCTGTGTGTTTACGATTTTAAGACAATTACTCCAATCCAGATAAGGTCCAAATATTTCTTTAGTTTCCAGAGGAAAAAGGGTTCCCCCTTCTTCTGACTTCCTCTTAATGATCTGCGTGGCCCGGTCATTAATCTTCGCTAGTATATTTAGCGCCTCTTCGCCCTGAAGATAAACCATTTCACAGAATATCTTTTTTATCTTTCCGGCAACCTCGATCTTTTCTATCTGCTCTGCCACCTCATCCCAGTATTTGTTGAAAAGTTCTTTATAGTCATTAGGTGCATCATCGATAGGATAAATATTCGGTACACAGTAGAGCTTCCTTCTCCCGGCAAAGCTTTCTGCCTTCGGTCTCTCAATCTGTCCTAACTCCACCATATAAACTCACCCTTTTTCGACATTCAATTATCTTATCCTTAAAAATTTTATCACAAGAGGAAGAAAGAAGGTATAATAGAAGGCCAAGATTGATAAATGTTCATCTTAAAGAAGATATTAACTCCATTCCTTTTACCACCTGGAATATTTATTGTTATTTTAATATTCTCAGGCCTATTGTTTTTATTCAAAAGACATTGGAAAGTAAGTATTGTTAACTGCCTAATTGGCATTTTCATGTGGTTTCTTTCCATATCCCCTGTCTCGGATATCATACTCAGGGGGCTTGAATCTGACTTTAGAATTCCTGAAAATCCGCAGGGAGATGTAATAGTTCTTTTGGGTGGTGGTTCACATTCAGGGTCTCAAGATCTGTCCGGAATTGGCTCTCCTGCTGACGATATGCTTGGCAGAATTGTCACTGCTGTGAGACTTCAAAAAAGACTTAATGTCCCCATTATTGTGTCAAGTGGACAGGTCTTCAAACACAAGCCATCCGAGGTACTTATTGTAAGGCGTTTTCTTGTTAACCTTGGTGTTCCCTTAAAAAAAATTATCTTAGAAGACAAAAGCAGAGACACTATTGAAAATGCGAGATACACTAAGGCAATTTGTGAAAAACTGGGCTTTAAAAAGCCGATATTAGTGACATCTGCATATCATATGAGCCGTTCTGTCCTGAGTTTTAAAAAGGTGGATATGGATGTCACACCATTGCCTGCTGGTTTAAAAACATGGAAGGATAAAAAATACGGATGGGAAGATTACTTGCCTGATGCCTCAGGATTTAAAAACACTTGTATTGCTGTGCGTGAATACATGGGATTGTTATTTTACAGATTCGCATATTAATAAAAAGGGTTAATCTAAATGGCTTACCCTTGAGATGTAATTAAATCTAATTTTGCTATAATCTAAGTGAGATGATCATGAAGCTACAGTGCCCCGTTAAAAAGGTACTGCTTCCTGTGGATGGAAGCAAACATTCTAAGCAGGCTGTGCAGTTTGCCGGGTATCTGGGAGCATCCTTGGGAAAGAGTCTCGCAGGCCTTGCCCTGCTTCGTGTTGTGGCTGGACGCTATATGAGCCGTTATATACCTTACGTTGACCTTCGGGCAGAGATCCTCAAGCTCTCGGATGCCTTCACAAAGTTCAAGGAACAACATATTGAGAAGAATATCAAGCCTTCACTGGATGAAGGGGAAAGGATTCTAAGGGATTTAGGAATAGAGGTCGATATAGAGAAACTGATAGTAGAAGGGGACCCAGCTCGGGAAATTGTCCGGGTAGCTGATGAGAAAAAGTTTTCAACTATTATAATGGCCAGGAGAGGGTTCTCAGAAATAATGGAGCTCCTCCTTGGCAGTGTTACCAACAAGGTTGTACATGTTGTAAGCAGGCAGACTGTGTATATAGTAGGCCACAGGATTCTGAAAAATAAGGTCTGTCCTATTCCTAAAGTCCTCATTCCGGTTGACGGTTCATCCTATTCCATGAGGGGTGTAGAACATGCTGCTTGTCTAACAGCAGATTTAAAGGCCTCCATAGGTAAAATTACCCTGCTTAGGGTTATTAATCTGGCACTCTTTGCGGAAAGACTTAGAGAGGGGATAGACCCTAAAGAGGAGGCAAAGAGAATACTAGAAGAAGCTAAGGCGGTTTTTCTCGAAGCAGGGTTTCCTGAAGGACTTATTACGACTAGGGTCAGGATAGGGAGACCCTCCGAAGAAATTCTTAAAGAGGCCAAAGAAGAGGACTACAACCTGATCATTATGGGCCGCAAGGGGCGCACTGCCATCAGGGATCTCATACTGGGAGGGGTAAGTTCAACTGTGCTTCATCGTTGTCAGAATCCAACCATTGCTATCGTGAGCAGTGAGTTGGAGGCTGGGTAGTTTGTTAGAGGGTTTTAATGGCAGGCAAAGGGTTGAAAATACCGAGTGGAGCTGAGGGGGATCGAACCCCTGACCTCTTGAATGCCATTCAAGCGCTCTCCCAACTGAGCTACAGCCCCTAAAAATCAAAATAGCATTACGTTGGAAATGATGTCAAGGTAAGGGCATTCTTTGTCTTCGATCGCCTCACTTCTCTTTTGCTTGAAACTCTACTATCTTCGATTCCTCCACAGAGGCCCTGCCATTGAAAACTCCGCCCTCAACTATTGCTAACTTATTCGTAAAGACATCTCCTAATACCTGCCCTTTGGATTTTATCTCCGCAATCTCTTTAGCTCTCAGATTACCTTCAACCTTACCACCTATAATAATACCTCTTGCTGTAATATTACCCTTGAGATATGCCTTTTCACCAAGGATTACCCAGTCAGCATTTACATTTCCATCCATAGTGCCGTCAATCCTTAAAGTTCCTTTTGTATTTATATCACCTTTGAAATTTGAATTGGTTCCTATAAAAGATTCCAGCTTCTCTTTATTCCTGTGAAACATTACGACCTCCTTTTTATATATCTGATGGGATTAACAGGACTGCCGTCCTTCCATACCTCGTAATGCACATGAGGCCCTGTAGCGTTACCAGTGGAACCAACGTAACCGATTACATCACCCCTCCTGACCTTCTGACCAACTTTCACGGTATTCATCCTGTTGTGGGCATAGAATGTTGAAAAACCAAATCCGTGTTCCAGGACAACAAGGTTTCCACTGCCCCTATTCCAACCTGAGAAGCTTACTATGCCATCCGCCGTAGCCCTGATGGGATTTCCAGGACTTGTTGATATATCAAGACCTGTGTGAAGATCAACATCTCCGCTTCTTGGGTGTTTCCTTTTACCATAGTGGGAAGTGATAGTACCCTCAACGGGTAACTCCTTCGGGGTTGCAAGATAAAGGTCCTTCTGGAGGCGCAGATAATCCTTTATTTCACCTACTGTTTCAATTGTTTTCTCAATCTCCTGCTTGAGGTTTTCCATATCAATTGACCCGCTTGACGAGGTATCAATATTCTCGAGGATCTTTTCTTTAGAGCCGAGGGAAAACAATCTCTTGAACTCCCTTTCGGCATTTTTGAGTGCCGATATCGTTGAACTCAGCTCAAGAAATTGTTGTGAATAGTAACCAAGCTTCTTCTTCATAGATTGATATTCAATAGTATCTATAGCAATGGAAAGAACATAAATGGTTCCGAAAATCCACAATAATACGGAGAAAAATACCCCTATTGAGGGAATCTTAAAGTTCAGAGGTTTAGTATTACTATGAGGAATTAACATTATTGTTACAGGGGTAAAAGCCTTTTTACATAAATTTTTAACCTTATGAATATCTAACACCTCTACCTCCTTTCTCTATATTACCGATTATAAATGCCCTATATCCTGCCTTATTAAGTAGCGAGACGGTACCCCCTGATACTTTCTCGGAGACGACCATAATATAACCTATCCCCATATTAAAGGTCCTCCTCATCTCCTCACCAGCTATATTTCCAATTTTTTCTATGACTTCAAAAATTAGTGGTATAGGCCATGAACCGATTCTAATATTTGCACCCGTGCCTTCAGGCAATATCCTCGGAAGGTTTCCTGGAATCCCTCCACCCGTAATATGAGCCATACCCTTTATCTCAAAATTGTCTCTTAAAGCCATAAATGCCTTTACATATATTCTCGTGGGCCTGAGGAGCTCCTCTCCGAGTTTAACTCCGAGTTCAGGAATGTATGTCTCTACACCCATCTTCTTTAAATCAAAGAAGAGTCTTCTCACAAGGGAGTATCCATTACTGTGGAGGCCATTTGATGCAAGGCCTATGATGACATCTCCTTCTCTTATGCTTGAGCCATTTATTATCTTTTCTTTTTCTACTATACCGACAGAAAAGCCTGCTATGTCATATTCGCCTTCATTATAAAATCCTGGCATTTCAGCTGTCTCGCCACCTATAAGGGAGCAACCTGCCTCTTCACAGCCCTTGACTATTCCTTCGATAACCTTTGAGGCCTTTTCAGTATTGAGTTTACCTGTTGCGAGATAGTCCAGGAAAAATAAGGGTTCTGCACCAGTAGTGAGTACATCATTTACACACATGGCAACAAGATCTATGCCGATTGTATCATGCCTATCCATCATAAATGCTATCTTTAGCTTAGTGCCCACTCCATCCGTACCGCTTACAAGTACTGGCTCCTTATATCTCGTTATGTCAAGCCTAAAAAGGGCGCTGAAAAAACCAATTTCTGTCATGACTTCAGGCCTGAATGTTTTTTTTGCCATACGAGAGATGAGGCTCACGAACCTATCACCTTCATAAATATCAACACCGGACCCTTTATAGGTAAGTTCGCTACTCATAGTTCTTATTCTTTAAGGGGGAGATTTTGATGCTTTAATATATTGCATGAACGTGCTACAAAAGGCAAGAGCAAATTCGCCTCCAAAGAAGCCTGTTATTCTGATAAAATATTATAATGCCAGTTATCCTTGTCACAAATGATGATGGTATTCATTCCCCTGGTCTTATTGCCCTTTCCAGGGTGATGAAAGAACTCGGGTATGTATATATTGTTGCTCCTGATAGAGAGAGAAGTGCAGTAAGCCATTCCCTGACATTACATAGGCCACTAAAGGTGGAAGAACTTAGAGAAGGTGTCTACAGTATTGATGGCACCCCGACAGACTGCGTGATATTAGGTGTAAACAAGCTGTTACCTGAAAGGCCTGCACTCATTGCCTCCGGGATAAACAGGGGTGGTAACCTTGGGGGTGATATTACCTATTCAGGCACCGTCTCTGGCGCAATAGAAGGTACAGTACTGGGTATTCCATCATTTGCTATCTCTCTTGTTACAGGGGTAGAGGTACAGCCCCTCCATTTCGAGACTGCATCTGCCTTTGCCATCAAGATTGGAAGATCCGTTCTCGAGAAATCTCTTCCACCTGACACCCTGCTGAATATAAATGTACCAAATATGGATAAAGATAAAATCCTTGGGGTAAAGTTTACACGCCAGGGAAAGATGGTTTACAACAATTCCATTAAGGAAATACATGATCCGAGAGGAAAAAGGCACTACTGGATTGGTGGAAGTCAACTCCACCTGGAGCAAGGTGAGGATACGGATATTCAGGCTATACAGGACGGCTATATCTCTATCACACCCATTCACCTTGATCTTACAAATTATGAGGCCTTGAATTCCTTGAGAGAAAATTTTTATTTATAGGTTCGAACAAGAAGCCATTGAAAAGATATTATGATGTAATAATTGTTGGAGCTGGTCCTGCCGGTATATTCTCTGCCCTCGAAATTTTAGAGCAGAAGGAAGATGCAAAGATCCTTATCATCGAGAAGGGAAAGGACCTCGACAAAAGGATATGCCCAATGGAGGTAAAGGGGATTTCATGCACAACCTGTCCTGAATGCGCACTTCTCAGTGGTTGGGGTGGGGCAGGGGCCTTCAGTGATGGGAAATTAAACCTTTCTCCCGAGGTTGGCGGTTTTCTTTCGAGATACATAGATATAGATAGACTAAAATCTCTAATAAATTATGTAGATGAAATCTATGTAAGATACGGTGCCCCAAAAGAAACGTACGGAGACAATGCAGAAGAGATACATGAAATAGAAAGGCTTGCCTCAGAAAATAATCTTCTTTTTGTACCTTCAAAGATAAGACATATAGGTACCGATCGGTGCAAGGCGCTTCTGAAAAAGATTAAGGAGGATCTCAATCGAAAGGTAGAAATCCTATTCAATTCGGAAGCCGAAAGGGCGATTACAAAAAAGGGGAAGGTAGCTGGCATCAGGCTTAAAGATGACAAAGGTCTTTATTCTGAATTCCTGATCCTTGCCCCCGGCAGGGAGGGTTCGAGGTGGCTCGAAAGAGAGGCAAAGAGACTGCATCTTACACTTTTCAGAAACCCGGTTGATATAGGCTTGAGGGTCGAAGTACCTGCTTCTGTATTTGAACCGCTAACAAAGATAACCTATGAACCAAAGCTCATATTCCATTCAAGAAAGTTCCATGACAGGGTGAGGACATTTTGTGTAAATCCCTATGGTGAGGTTGTAAAGGAATACCTCAAGGGTATCTGGACTGTCAATGGTCATAGCTATGCAAACAGGAAGACGAACAATACAAACTTCGCACTTTTAGTCAGCACATCCTTCACAGAGCCCTTTGACGAACCTATATTGTATGTAAGATACATAGCAGAGCTTGCAAATCTTCTCGGCAAGGGTGTGATTGTCCAGAGGCTCGGAGATTTAAAACAGGGAAGGCGATCAACGCATGAGAGGATATCAAAGGGGAGTGTAGAGCCAACTCTCAAGGATGCGACACCGGGTGATTTAAGTTTTGTCATACCCTATCGTTATATATCTGACATCCTCGAGATGCTTGAGGCCCTCGATAAGATCGCCTCTGGTGTAAATTCAGAACATACCCTCCTCTATGGAGCCGAGGTAAAGTTTTACTCGAGATATCCTAAGCTGACGGAATCCCTCGAGACCGAGATAGAAAACCTCTTTGCCGTTGGTGATGGGGCAGGAGTGAGCAGGGGGCTTATCCAGGCATCTACCTCAGGGGTGGTAGCTGCGAGGGAGATAGCAAAGAGGCTTGGCTGATGGGCTTTGATGAATTAAGAGAGTTTATGGTAATGACCCAGCTCATCCCGAGAGGAATAAAAGATGAGCGAGTGCTGAAGGCAATGGAAAAGGTTCCGAGACATCTCTTTGTTGATGAATCCATCCAGTATAAGGCCTATGATGACATGGCCCTCCCTATTGGTGAAGGGCAGACTATTTCACAACCTTATATGGTGGCAATCATGACAGAGCTCCTCGAACTCAAGGGAGCTGAAAAGGTATTGGAGATAGGCACAGGTTCGGGATATCAGGCAGCAATCCTTGCTGAGCTTTCAAAAGAGGTTTATACAGTAGAACGATTTGCGATACTTATTATAAAGGCAGAAGAACGATTTCGTTTCCTTGGATATAACAACATAAATGTTAAAGTTGGCGATGGAACCTTAGGATGGCCAGAAGAGGCACCTTTTGACAGGATAATGGTTACTGCTGGAACCCCAAGGATTCCAGACCCTCTTATTCAGCAGCTATCTCAAGAAGGTATAATTGTTGCCCCCGTTGGAGAGCGTTTCTCGCAACAACTTTTAAAGGTCAAAAAATCCAGGGGCAGGCTTTCCGAGGAATACCATACCCCATGCGTATTTGTACCCCTTATCGGGAGATACGGATGGGAAAGAGATACGGAAAAATGAAATTATTTCTTCGAACTCTTTCTTTTTATAATATCATCAGCCCAGCTCAATGCAGCAGAGACTGTAGGAAACCCAATGGTGCTTGTGAGCAGGATTATCGCATGGTATATTTCTTCAGGTTTTGCACCTGCCTCTAATGCCCTTCTCGTATGGGAATGGACAGAACCCTCTGACCTTATGGCAGCAGAAGCTGCTAACTGTATGAGGTGAGAGGTCTTCTCATC
Source organism: Nitrospirota bacterium (assembly GCA_040753955.1). Classification (GTDB taxonomy): domain Bacteria; phylum Nitrospirota; class Thermodesulfovibrionia; order Thermodesulfovibrionales; family SM23-35; genus JASEEX01. The sequence goes on from JBFMDQ010000009.1 coordinate 10,930, forward strand.
AAGGGGGCCCGATTCCCTTGCAGCCTTGCCAAGGTTATCGAGGGCCCTTGAGAATCTCTTAAACCTTTTCCTTATAATCAAATACTGATCCGGTAATTTTGATACCATTGTGACCTCCTTAACTGTTTAAACCCGAATTACGCAAACCTTTCAAAATGTCATTGCGAGGAGCGGAGCGACGTGGCAATCTCATCACTCAAAATGAGATTCCTCGCTTCGCTCGGAATGACACAGTGTGGTCATTTAATACATACCCTTGCGTAATTCGGGTTAAAGTAATAAGTTTTTTCCTGCCCTGTAGGCTTTGCTCAATGCCGTCGGGTGATTAAGGATAGCACCTTTTGAGTCAACACCTAAAAATCCCAGGGTCTTATGTTCAGGAACACTAATTGTCCTGAAGAAAGCCTTTGCTGTTGCTTCAGCACATCGAATTCCGATTTCTCTTTTTTGCCCACCGACTAATAATAAAAGCCCCCTTCTACCGTATGGACCTCCAGGTATTGGTTTTTTCAATAGGTATCTCTCACACCAGAAGCATTGGCATCTGTCTATCATTATCTTTGCCTGGGCACTTACCCCAAAGAAAAAGATGGGAGAGGCAAGGATTATCCTATCAGCATCCCTGATTGCATTATGGATTTTGGCCATGTCATCTTTAAAGATACATATACCTGTATCTTCACATCCTCCACAGTTCTGACAGGGTGAGATGTTCATGAGATTCAGGTTAAAAACATGGGCTCTAAATCCTGAATCTTCTATTCCTCTTATTGCCTCTTTAAGAAGAAGTTCTGTATTGCCATCTTTCCTTGGGCTTCCTAAAAATGCGACTATCTTCATTTGGTCTGATTTTTAGATTTATAAATAATCTTTCTTTTAAATCTATTATACTAATTATAGGAGGAGAATATGAAAAAACCATGGGCTGGGAGGTTCAAGAGAGAGACATCAAAGATCGCAGAGCACTTCACAGAATCCATATCTTTTGATAATCGCCTCTGGAGATACGATATCGAGGGAAGCATTGCACATGCAAAGATGCTCGGCAGACAGGGCATCATCACAAAAGAAGAATCTGAAAAGATAATAACAGGGCTTAAAGAGATAGCCAGAGAGATAGAAAAAGGAAAATTCAGTTTCAGAGAAGACCTCGAAGATATCCATATGAATATCGAGGCTGCCTTAATAAGAAAGATAGGTGAGGTGGGCGGAAAACTCCATACAGCAAGGTCGAGGAATGATCAGGTAGCACTTGACCTCAGATTATATCTAAGGGAAGAGGCAAAAGGGATAATATCATTGATAAGGGAATTCCAGAAGACACTTCTTAACATCGCGACAAAATATCTCAACTCATTGATGCCTGGCTATACACATCTACAAAAAGCACAGCCGGTACTGCTGTCTCATCACCTCCTTGCCTATGTTGAAATGCTGCAGAGGGATAGGGAGAGGCTTAAAAATGCATTAAAAAGGACAAATATCCTTCCCTTAGGATCCTCCGCAATCGCAGGTACGACCTTTCCCATAAACAGGGTCTATGTAGCAAAACTTCTCGGTTTTGACGATATATCTAAAAACAGCATTGATGCCGTATCTGATAGAGACTTCGTTATAGAGTTTTTATCTAATGCAGCCATACTCATCATTCACCTCTCAAGGCTTGCTGAAGAGCTCGTATTGTGGTCAACCGAGGAATTTCGGTTCATCGAACTGCCCGAGGGCTTCACAACTGGATCAAGCGCAATGCCCCATAAGAAGAATCCGGACGTAGCAGAACTCATCAGGGGAAAGGCGGGTAGGGTCTATGGTAACCTCTTTTCACTTCTGACCATAATGAAGGGATTGCCTCTTTCATATAATAGAGATTTACAGGAAGATAAACCACCCCTCTTCGATACTGTTGATACTGTCAAATCCTGCCTTAATATCATGAATGAAATGTTACCAGATATAAAATTCAATATAAAAAGGATGCATGAAGCTGCTATAGAAGGATATTCGACTGCAACCGATATAGCGGAATACTTAGTGAAAAAAGGGTTACCTTTCAGGAAAGCACATGAAGCCACGGGCAGGATCGTCCTCTATTGCATTGGAAAGAGAAAGAAACTTGAGGAACTTACACTGAAGGAATTAAATAAATTTTCTAAGTTGATTTCAGAGGACATCTATCCATTCCTGAGGCCAGAGGAGTCAGTTAGAGGAAAAAAATCCATAGGTAGCACATCGCCCTATGAGGTCAGAAAACAGATAACAAGACTCCAAAAGATAGTGAACAGTGAACAGTGAACAGTTTATAATTAAAGCCTTAACCCACAGAGAACATAAAGGAATACAAAACTTTTTACTTCTAATTTCTTATTTCTCACTTTTTATAGTCCTTGTCTCATGTGGAAAAAAAGGTGATCCTACTCTTAAATCGTATGAAAAGCCAGATCCACCCTCAGGGCTCAGGGCTATCCACAGAGAATCAGAGGTTATCTTATTGTGGGATTTTCCGAGGGATCAAGAGCAAACAATAAAGGGGTTCCATCTTATGAAAATAATCCCTCCGTCCCCCCCTTTCGTCACATTTCTTGAGCCTGATAAGCGTTCTTATATAGATAGGGACTTTGAAATTGGCTCTAAATATAAATATAAAATTATATCCCAGAATCTGAGAGGTATAACGAGCATTGACTCCAATATCATAGAGATAGAACCAAAAGACCCGCCAGCACCTCCCAGAAGACCTTTATTTAAAATCGAATATGATTCGCTGACGTTAACCTGGGAAGATATGGGAGATGAAATCCTATATAACATCTATAAAAGTGATAAAAAAGGTCTATACTCTTTAATGCCTGTGAATGAAGAACCTATTAAGGAAACCTCCTTCAGAGATAGATTTGATATAAAAAAGCCTGTTTATTACACAATAAGGAGCCTGAGGGGAGGTGGTATAAGGGATGAGGGACCTACATCAGAGGAGATCGAGGTAAACCCTTCAGAATTTGTGCCATCTACCCCTGAGGGACTCCAGGCAGTAGTTACAGAGGAAAAGGTATATCTTATCTGGAAAGAGGCCCCTGAGACATGGGTAGTTGGTTACAGGGTTTACCGGGAGATAGATAAAAAAGAAGGCTTCATATTCATCGGGGAAACCACTACACCTGCATTCCTCGATAGAGAAAAACCATTAACAAAGAGAAATTACAGGGTAACTGCTCTGGGCCCTTCACAAGAAGGCCTTGCATCAGAGATAAGAGATGTAGTTTTTGTTCCTTATAGATAAGCAACTTAAAGTTAAAAGTTGATAGTTAAAAGTGAAAAGTTATGCTGGTGTCGTATAAAAATTCTTCGCCAGCCTTCCCTATACAGTTCGTTTGTTTTATTTTAGGAGATAAGAAGATTACTGATTGACATAAAAATCTTCTTGGGTTACTCTAATAAAAATCTGACCCCTGAAAAAGGCTTGTACATTTTAAAGCTGGAAAGAACCCTCATGAAAGACAAGATATTTAAGGTCTTCGAAGAAAGCATTGAGATCAAAAAGAAATTTGTAAAGGAGAATGTTGATACAGTACTTGAGGTAGCAAAGGTTATTGCTAAAGCCTTTAATGATGGAAAGAAATTGATCCTTTTTGGTAATGGTGGCAGCGCAACTGATGCCTCTCACATTGCAGCGGAGTTTGTTAATAGGTACAAAAAAGAACGTCCAAGCCTTCCGGCAATAGCACTCAATACAGATATGGCTGTTATCACATCCATTGCTAACGATTATGACTTTTCTGAAGTCTTCGCAAAGCAACTTAAGTCTCTATCAAACGAGGGTGATGTAGTAATCGCAATCAGTACGAGTGGAAGTTCACCAAATGTGCTAAAAGCAATGGATGTTGCAAAAAAGAAGAGATTAATAACCGTTGCCTTCACCGGCTTAAAAGGGGAAAAACTTGTATCGAAGGCAAATTATGCTTTTATCGTCCCATCCGACAACACACCAAGGATCCAGGAAACACATATAATACTCGGACACGTCATCTGCCGGGTGGTGGAGGAGATACTCTTTGAGGCACCGAGGGGAAAATAATACTTTAGGTAGGATCAGAATCCTCGGGATTGACCCCGGGAATATTACCTGTGGTTATGGAATTATAGAGACCCCCTGTCAAAAAGTTGATGAATGTATCTATATAACCTCGGGGAAGATTGTGAACTCCAAGCAAAGGCCAATAAAAGAAACTTTAAAAAGGCTCTATGATACCCTTGTTGAAATTATCAGGGAATACAATCCTCAGGAGGTAGCGGTTGAGAAGATCTTCTTTGCAAAGAGCATAAAGGCTGCACTGAGTCTCGGACAGGCAAGGGGAATTGCCCTTCTTGCTGCTTCATCAGAGGGTCTCAATGTCTATGAATATAGTGCCCTCGAGGTTAAAAAGGCTATTACCGGCTATGGAAGGGCTGAAAAGAGGCAGGTTCAGGAGATGGTGATGAGGATTTTATCTCCATGCTTTATGCTCCATGCTCCATGCTTCGTTCTCACCGAGGATGCAGCAGATGCCCTTGCCCTCGCCATATGCCACATGAATACCATAAAGTTAAGGGAGGCAATTGAAAGAGGTAATGTATGATTGGCTCGTTAAGGGGAAAGCTGATCTATAAGAAACCCGACCATGTTATTGTCGAGGCCTGCGGTATCGGATATCACATAAATGTACCTTTAAACATCCTCTCTACCCTTCCCGAAGAGGGCAATGATATTTTCCTCCACATCTATACCTATGTGCGTGAGGACACGCTCCAGCTTTATGGTTTCACATCCGAGGATGAAAAAAAGATATTCCTTACTCTTCTTGGTATCACAGGTATAGGGCCCAAAATGGCTTTAAACATACTCTCCGGAATTTCTTATAATGACCTCCTCCATGCAATAGAAACAGAAAACGTTGCAATGCTGTGCAGGATTCCAGGTCTCGGTAAAAAGACTGCACACAGATTAGTCCTTGAGTTCAGGGAGAAGCTTCCAGCAAAAGAAACGAAGGACAGGACATTCGAAGACACCCTTTCTGCACTTATTAATCTCGGATATAAAAAATCTGTTGCACAGGAGTCTCTGGAAAAGGCATGCAGAAAAGGTTACAATGACATTGAGAAACTCCTCAAGGAGGCATTAAAATATCTTACGGCCGAAGGCTCGTAGAGGAGATGTAAGTGAAAAAGATAGATGATCAGATCAGAGACTCGCAACGAGGATTCTCGACTAACAGGACGGTAAATCCTGATATCTCTCCTACCTTGGGCGAAGATGAATTCGCTTATGAAATGACACTAAGGCCAAGGTCCTTTGATGAATTCATCGGTCAGGATAAGATTAAGGAAAATCTCAAGATATTCATAGAGGCAACTGGCAGGAGAAAAGAGCCCCTCGATCACGTCCTCTTCTATGGCCCACCAGGTCTCGGAAAGACAACCCTCGCCCATATAATAGCAACGGAATTGAGGGTGAATATAAAGACAACATCAGGACCAGTGCTTGAAAGGCCTGGCGATCTTGCTGCTGTACTTACCAATCTATCTGAGCTTGATATTCTTTTCATAGACGAGATTCACAGATTGCCGAGGATTGTGGAGGAAATACTTTATCCAGCAATGGAAGATTACCAGCTCGATATAATCATCGGCCAGGGTCCGAGTGCGAGAACACTGAAATTAAACCTCCCGAGATTTACTCTAATAGGCGCTACAACAAGGACAGGACTTCTCACATCTCCTCTGAGGGAAAGGTTCGGCGTAATAAACAGGCTTGAATTCTATTCCCCTGAAGAGCTCAAGAAGATAGTTCTCCGTTCATCCCGGATAGTGAAGACAGAGATCGAGAATGACGCCGCCTTCGAGATAGCCCGTCGCTCAAGGGGCACTCCGAGGATAGCAAATAGGCTTTTAAGAAGGATCAGGGATTTTGCCCAGGTGAAAGGTGATGGAAGGATTGACCTGAATATAACAAAGAGCTCATTGCTATCTCTCGATGTAGATGAAAAGGGGCTTGATGAGATGGACAGGAGACTTCTTCTGATAATAATAGAGAAATACAATGGAGGCCCTGTTGGGATTGAAACTATTGCAGCCTCATTAAGGGAAGATAAGGAGACCATCGAAGATGTCTATGAACCTTATCTCTTACAGGAAGGCCTCATCGAAAGAACCCCTCGCGGCAGACAGGCCACAAGAAGTGCCTATCAGCACTTTGGGATGGATGTCCCCAAAGAGTTGTTTTGATGAAAAGCTGGTTAGTTAGATGAAACTCCTGATGCATATCTGTTGCGCAAATTGCAGTTTATATCCCCTAAAGAGGCTCTTCTCAAAAGGCATTGATGTAAAAGGGCTCTGGCTTAATCCTAATATCCATCCCTATACTGAGTATCAGATGCGCCTTGAGTCTGTACAAAGGCTCCAGAAAGTGTGGAGTCTGGATATAGAATATACTGACCACTATGGCCTGAAGGAGTTCCTCAGGGCAGTGGTAAACCCCGTTGGAATTCATTCCTACGGGGTAAACAGGGAGGATGACAGGTGCATTATTTGCTACTCCATGAGGCTTGAAGAGGCAGCAAAGACTGCAAAAAAGATGGGGCTTGACGGCTTTACAACTTCTCTTCTTGTAAGTCCTTATCAGAAATTTGATATGATAACAAATATAGGTCAGGAGATGGGGAAGAGGTATTCCATACCCTTCTATTTTGAAGACTTCAGGGAGGGATGGAAGGCCGGCATCAGCCTTTCAAAAGAGCTCGGACTTTACAGACAGAAGTATTGTGGATGCATATATTCGGAGATGGAAAGATACTTAAAGAATAGAAAACAATCAACGACCAGATGAAATGATATGAAAGAAATCCTAAATTCGAAATCCGAAATCCTAAACAATATCAAATGACAAAAATTCAAAACAGTTTTGAGCATTGCGATTTTGAATTTGTTTAGGGTTTAGATATTAGAATTTTGAATTTACCGATGGATGGTATCCAGTACATAGGCAGGTTTTTCATAATCCTCGGCATCGTAATCGCCGCTGTTGGAGGGCTACTTCTTCTCTCAGGAAAGATCCCCTGGCTCGGAAGGCTTCCCGGGGACATCCTGATTCAGAGGAAGAATTTCACTTTCTATTTTCCCTTAGCCACGAGTATTCTTTTAAGCTTGATACTGACCCTTCTTTTCTGGCTCATAGGAAGGAGATAATGAAAAAGTCAAAAATCAAAAATCAAAATGCAAAATTAATGAGTTCCTTAATTTTGATTTTTGCATTTTGCATTTTGCATTTTTTCATGTCCTGTTCTGTCTCCTTTGCAGACACTATAAAGGTGCTTATTGTAAATGAAGCATATCCTAAAATCCCTGCAAAGGACGAGAAGATTGAGAAACTGGGAAGTATGAAAGGAGATCTTCTCGTAATGGGTTCCTGCTATAGTGGTAACATCGAGGTATGGAAAGGTGACAGTGGACTCTATCTCATAAACGAACTCCCGATGGAAGATTACGTCAAAGGTGTTGTTATGGCAGAAGTTGGTTCAAACTGGGAGACGGAGGCACTTAAGGCACAGGCTGTTATATCAAGGACATATGCTGCATATCAGAAAGAGATAAATGGAGGCTCCTTATACCATATCACGTCTTCTGTCTTTCATCAGGTTTATAAGGGCAATAATTCTGATACAAAGGTGGCACATGCTGTTGCAGAAACAAGCAGTGAAATACTCACCTTTAACGGCAGCCCTATAGAGGCTCTTTATCATTCAACATCTGGTGGAAAGACAGAGGACCCCGAGGATGTCTTTGGAAAGAGTTATCCCTATCTCAGATCTGTTGAGTCGAATTGCGAGATATCTCCATACTGGATCTGGGAAAGGAGGATTAAACTTACAGAGATCGAAAAAGCATTAAACTTATCAGAGATCAAAGAGATATCAATAAAATCCTATACCTCAACAAAGAGAGTTAAAGAGCTCACCATAGTGAATGATTCCGGGATAGCCACTATTAAGGCCACAGACCTCAGAAAGGCCCTTGGCTGGAGCCGCCTTCCCAGCACCAACTTCACAATTAAACAGGACGGGGACTCGATGATCTTTAAAGGAAAAGGCTACGGCCATGGCGTCGGCCTCTGCCAGTGGAGTGCCCTTCAGATGGCACGGGAAGGGAAAAATTACAAAGAGATCCTATCCTTCTTTTATCCAGGGACAACGATACAGCCGTATGAAGGTCGCTGATTTTGACTTTTTTCTTCCGAAAGAACTGATTGCCAGGAGGCCTTTAAAAGAACGGGACAGATCAAGACTTCTTGTGCTCCACAGGGATGGTATGGTTGAGCACAGAAGGTTTTCTGACCTTCCCGCATATCTTGACCCTGGAGACTTGCTTCTTATAAACAACACAAAGGTCTTTCCTGCAGGGCTCACGGGATATAAAAAGACCGGGGGCAGAGTGAGTATCCTTCTGGTTAAAGAGAAGGGAGACAATGTGTGGGAGGTGCTCTCAGAAGGAAGGTTTACAGGAACGCTGAGGATTTCGGAGGAACTACAGGCGGAGCTTTATGATGGAAAGACTGCAAATTTCCAGTGTTCTGGAGATTTCATGGATATTATCTGGAAATGCGGCAGTATGCCCCTTCCGCCATATATCAGGCGTCTGCCCGATGAGTCAGACAAAGAAAGGTACCAGACCGTATATGCGAAGGAAGAAGGCTCCATAGCAGCCCCTACAGCAGGCCTCCACTTTACGGAGAGATTACTTAAGGAGATTACCTCAAAAGGTATAGTTGTGAGAGAACTGACTCTGCATGTCGGCATAGGCACATTCAGACCGATAAGGAGCAAAAATGTGGAAGAACATTTTATGGACCCTGAGTACTTTGAGATAGATGATGGGCTCATCTCTGAAATTAAAAAGATTAAGGAATCAGGCAAAAAGATTATTTCAGTGGGAACCACAACAACAAGGGCAATAGAGGGGTTTATGAGCGGCAGATGCAGTCTGACTTCTCAAAACGGAAGATTTAAGGGAAGGACAGACATCTTTATATACCCTGGATACATTTTGAGGGTCGTTGACTCTTTAATCACGAACTTTCACCTTCCCGGGTCTACTCCCCTCATGCTGGCCTCTGCCCTTTGTGGCTGGGAAAAATTGAAGAAGTCTTATGAAGGGGCTATTGCAGCGAAATATAGATTTTTTTCTTATGGCGATGCTATGCTTATTTTATGAAGAAGACTGATTTTAAAGAAAAATCATCCGCCTTTATTATTGGCAGAGGGCTTATCATTACAGTCATAATCGTCACTTCCTCACTCAGTTTTATACTCGGTTATCTTGTTGGGAAAAGCTCAACTAAAGAGAATCTGCAGGACATGAATGCCCCGCCTATAGAGGCGAGATTTCAAACAGAGACAGTAAAGGCCCAAAAAGAGGCAACAAGGGACTCTCATCAGCCCCGGAAATCAGCGAAGATCGTATACACAGTTCAGGTAGGTGCATTCAAGGATGCCTCTGATGCAGAAGCCCTTAAGACAAGGCTTGATAAAAAGGGGTACAAGGCAAATGTGACCCCATCAGGGTCAAAAAGAAAGGCGAGGCTCTATAAGGTATGGATAGGCGAATTCAGTAATAGGAAAGAGGCCGAGATGCTATCCATGAAAATAAAAAAGGCCGAGGGTTTGCAGACATTCATAACCTTTAAAACAGGACAGGAGAGTATACGTCAACCTTAGAGATTGAACTTGACAGCGAAAAGGAATATAGTCTAATCTATGGCGGGCTTGATAAAAACCTGAAGGTAATAGAAGAAACCTTAGGCATCACAGCTTCTCAGAGAGGGAATAGAATATTTCTACGTGGAGATGATAAATCCTTAGAAAAGGCAGAAAGATTTATTCAGGATATTCGATCTATAAGCTCTGAGGGTTATAACCTTAACCCTGACGACATACGTTATGCAATAAAGTCTACATCGGAAGGCGAACATACTTCGCTCAAAGACCTGTTCTTGAATAATATTCCTGTATCCTCAAAAAGACGATTCATCATACCAAAAACAGAGACTCAAAGGAGATATATAGAAGCTATAAAAGACTCCGACATGGTTATTGGTATAGGCCCTGCGGGCACAGGAAAAACCTACCTTGCAATGGCAATGGCTGTAAATGCACTGCTGAAAAAGCAGATAAGTAGGGTCGTTCTCGCAAGGCCAGCCGTCGAAGCAGGAGAAAGACTCGGTTTCCTTCCTGGGGATATATACGAGAAGGTCCATCCTTATCTGAGGCCACTCTACGATGCACTCTTCGATATGGTGGAGGCAGAAAAGGTGAGCAGACTTGTAGAGCGGGGGGTAATAGAGATCGCGCCCCTTGCCTTCATGAGGGGCAGAACCCTGAATGATTCCTTTATAATACTCGACGAGGCACAGAACACAACGTCAGAGCAGATGAAGATGTACCTTACGAGGCTTGGGTTTAATTCAAAGACCGTTATTACAGGAGACATAACGCAGATAGACCTCCCTGCAGGAAAGACCTCAGGCCTTATAGAGGCAGAAAGGATACTGAAGGATATTGAGGGAATTAAATTTATATACTTTTCGGAAAGAGATGTGGTAAGGCACAAACTCGTCCAAGAGATTATAAAGGCATACGAAAGATATGAAAAACGGAATCATTAAGAGTGAGGTGAAAAGGAGGCTTTGGCGGAACAAACCTAGAATCCTTTTGCAGATTGGCAAACAGGATATACTCAGGTTACCTATCCTTCTTATAGCCGGATTCATCTCTGCCCTGTCTATACAGGAAAGGCTGGACATAGAACAACTGTTAGGTGGGTTCCTTATAGCGAGTGTATTGCTCTTCATCCTCTATAAGGACATAATGCGATACAAGCCTGCATACATAAAAAATTACAACATGTTACTGCTCCTCTGCCTTATGCTCGTATTTACCCTCTCAATAGGAAGGCTCTTTAGTTATCTGCTCTACAGTCTCTCTAAGGGCATAGGCTCTATACCAATCGAGGGTGCTGTATTCGGGATGCCCTTACCAGCAGGGGCGATGCTTGTCGCCCTTCTTTTCGATTTCCATACTGCAATCACCTTTTCATTTACCGTAAGCATTCTGACAGGTCTCTGGCTTCATGATGCATCCTATACTATTTACGCCTTCGTTGGAAGCCTCACGGCAGCCTTTAGTGTTATAAGGTGCAAAAAGAGGTCGGCACTCCTCTGGGGAGGGTTTTCGGTACTTGCAGTTAATGTTTTCACCGTAATAATACTGTTTTTATTTGAGGGCAGTCTTTTTACAACAAAGGCTTTATCTTCGATGACCTTCGCAGCCTTTGCGGGTATAAGCGTCTCTGCAATCGTCTTTATGCTATTGCCTATCATCGAGTATGCCTTTAATGTTACGACTGACATAAGCCTCCTTGAGCTCCTTGACCTCAACCAGCCTGTGATGAGAAACCTCATGATTACAGCCCCGGGCACGTACCATCACAGCGTTATAGTAGGAAATCTTGTAGAATCTGCTGCCGAGGCAGTTGGAGTAAACTCTCTCCTCGCAAGGGTTAGCTCATATTATCATGATATCGGCAAGGTAAAAATGCCTGATTATTTTGTAGAAAACCAGAGTGGCCCGGTGAGCAAACATGACAGGTTAACTCCTCATATGAGCAGTATGATAATAGTTAACCACATTAAGGAAGGAGTTGAGATTGCAAGGCAACACAAACTTCCCCAACCTATCATTGATATCATCCAGCAACACCATGGCACATCTCTTATAACATATTTCTACCAGAAGGCTAAGGAAGAGGGAACAGATGTTTCACTTTCTGAAGAGGACTACAGGTATCCAGGACCAAAACCGCAGACTCGGGTAGCTGCTCTTGTGATGATGGCAGATGCTGTTGAGGCAGCATCAAGAGTTCTCACAGATCCAACACCGTCACGGATTGCATCTCTTGTCGACAGGATAATAAATCACATATTCCTCGATGGCCAGCTTAATGAATGCGAGCTCACCCTGAAAGATATCCAGGAAGTAAAAAAGTGTTTCACCTACATACTCACAGGCATTTTCCATAAAAGGATAGACTATCCAGGTTTCGATTTTACCGATGAAGGTCTATATAAGGAACCAGCAAAGGTTAATAAAGGTAAATCAACAGAGAATAAGAAGGTTTCTAAGGAAGGCACTCCATCTACTCGGGCTGCACAAAGCTGAACTCAGCATCCTCTTAGTTAATGACAGGAGGATGAAGATACTGAACCGCCAGTACCGTGGTGTAGATAGAACCACAGATGTTCTCTCTTTCCCACAACAAAACCGTTACACGTTACACGTTACACGTTACACGTCACTGCCTTTGGGTGATATAGTCATAAATCTTCATCAGGCAAAAAGGCAGGCAGCCGAGCACGGCCTCACTCTCAATGAAGAACTGAGAAGACTTATTATCCATGGACTTCTCCACCTTATCGGTTATGACCATGAAAGAAGCAGATATATGAGAAGAAAGATGCAGAAAAAAGAGGGTGAACTCCTTAGTCTGACTACAAAGTCAAAGTTTTTAAAAAGTTCAACCCGAATTACGCAAGGGTATGTATTAAATGACCACACTGTGTCATTCCGAGCGAAGCGAGGAATCTCATTTTGAGTGATGAGATTGCCACGTCGCTCCGCTCCTCGCAATGACATTTTGAAAGGTTTGCGTAATTCGGGTTCAAATACCAAAATCCAAATGTCAAATCAATTTGAACTTTGAGCTTTGGCATTTGAACTTTATTTGGATTAGGGCATGGTCACAGAAATCTCATATGTTCCCATGGAAACCTTTCCCATCAGGCCCTTAGCCCAAAGTAGTTCCGTCGCCTTAACCTTCATATCCTTAGGAACCATAAGTATTAGCTTCACGCCGAGGTCTGAGAGTGCCTTCCATTTCTCTGCCCTTTTTTCAGAGATACTTTCTGCTGTCTCGACCTCAAGGAGGGCAAGAACCATTCCGTGATTACCGAGCACCATATCTGGATAATGGCCCTTATATTCGGCCTTCTTCTCCCCGGCTCTGTTTATACCTATTTCCTTATAGTCTCTTGAGAGCCTTCTTTTTACATGATCAAGTATTATTTCGTGAACAAGTTCTCCGTATTCCATATTGCAAAATTTTACATAAAGATTCCTTGACAATACAAGGGCTTTAATCAATCCCAAAAAGGTGGCAAAATTTGTCGAAGGAAGAATTTCTGAGCTTTCAGCAAGTGTTGGTATGTCCGAAATATCTCGAATATCATGGGATAGGTGTCAGGTCTTGACAATTGACAAACTCACAAACATCTACTAACCTTTTCACATGGGAAGACCATTAAGGATAGAATATCCAGGAGCCCTTTATCACATTACGAGTCGGGGAAACGATGAAATTATAGAGAAAGAGAGATTTACAAAGAATAGAGCGCCTGAGGAGATAATTAAAGAGGTTGCAAAGACCTTTGGTATAAAAGAGGGCCTCTTTACTCTTTACCAATATCTCTTCTGAAGCGAATCCCTTCAAAATGGATCTGCTCTACGTTTTTGTAGACAATCTCCCTCGCCTCCTGTAAAGTCTTCCCCCTTCCAACTACATGGAGAACTCTTCCTCCGTCAGTGATAAGGCCTTTATCAGGTGAATTATTCACACCTGCAAAAAAGATCTTGCAATCAGGATCCTGAATCTTTTCAATACCTGAAATCGCATATCCTTTGCCGTAGCGACCAGGATAGCCAGGATACCACCCCTTGCTCTTTCCATCTTTCATCTGTCTGGTCCTTCCCTGTGCTGCCACAACATCAAGGAAGTAATCAGAGCTCCACTCCACTTTCTTCTCACTCAGAACCCCTCTGATAATCTGAAAGCTTATATCACTCAGAGGTGTTTTCAACCTTGGAAGAATCACCTCAGCCTCTGGATCACCGAGACGAACATTCGCCTCAAGAAGGTTCGGAGTATCTTCAACCAACATCAATCCCATATACAGTATCCCTTTGTAGGAAATACCTTCCTTTGTGGTGAATCCTCTAATGAGAGGGAGAGCCACTTTATCGCAAACGAGTCGGGTAAGCTTTTCTCCTTCGAGGTGATGAGGAGAATAGCCACCCATCCCTCCGGTATTCGATCCCTCGTCATTGTCATAGGCCCTCTTATAATCCTGGGCAACTGGCATTGGGACTATTGATTCACCATCAGTAAAGACGAAAAAAGATATCTCTGTTCCATAAAGCCTCTTTTCAATCACCACAGTGTTGCCAGAATCTCCAAAGATTTTCTCCACCATCAAACGGTCAATAGCCTGAAACGCTTCTTCATTATTCGAACAGACAAGTGAACCTTTTCCCTGTGCGAGGCCATCAGCCTTCACCACTACAGGGTAGTTATTATGCTTCACATAATCTTTTGCGAGCTCCGGGTCACTGAAGACCTCGAACTCTGCACAGGGAACTCCTATCTCTCTACAGAGTAATTTTGTATATGCCTTGCTTCCTTCGAGAATACTAGCTCTCTTTGTTGGGCCAACAACTGGGATATGTTCACTCATAAGGAGATCAACCATTCCCTCTGAGAGCTGTCTTTCTGGACCGATAAAGACGAGGTCAACTTTTTCCCGCTTGGCAAGTTCCAAGACCTCTTCATTCGTCCTTGCAGGTTCACACCTTATTTCAAGCGCAATACCTGCATTCCCTGGTGCACATATTACTTCATGGACATTTGGGTCATTCTTGAACTGCCATGCTATAGCATGTCCCCGACCTCCACTATCAACAACAAGGACTTTCATCTATAACTTTAACCCTCTTTAATATTCATAATCTTATGACAAATTTTTACAACGTGCTATTCATTATCTAAGTCACCAATAATCAATACCCAATAATCAGATAATAACCAATAACTCAATAACCAATAAACAAATTACAATACAATGTTTGGTGATTGATTATTGGAGCTTATCTGGTGTTTGGTTATTGATGTTTGGTTATTTAATTCGGTCATATTTATCAAACAATAAATTTATCCTTTCAGCGTCATTCTCCTTTAATGTCCCTTTCTCAAGGGCTATCTTTACTGTATACCTTCCAAGTTCAGTATAGAGTCTTACCATCTCTGGTCTCTCCTTTAATATCGCCTTCAGGTGACCCTCTATAACCCCTGTATCTCCTCTCGAAATAGGCCCTGTAAGGGCTGAAGGAATACGAAGATTTTCGATGTTCTTCACCGCCCCTTTTATCAATGGCACAAGGGCGTTAAGGGAATCTTGCCTGTCGATTCCTGCAGCATTGAATAATTCCAATCCAAATCCTACAGTGGTCACAAGGAAATTTGAGGCAACAGAGGCCCCTGCGTGATATAAAGGCTTTTTGTCTACCCTTATGACTATCTCCCTTCCCCTGAGGGTATCCACTATTTTCCTTGCTACCGAAAGGGCAACTTCATCTCCTTCCATACAGAAGTAAGAACCCGGAAGATTTTTTAATGCCTCTCTCACACCTGCCAGACTCTGGAGAGGGTGTAAAGAGGCAACATATGCCCCAACATCTTTAGCAGACCTGAGAATCTCTGAGGGTAGGGCACCGCTCATATGGAAGACAATAGCTCCGGGATTGAACCCTCCCTCTGAGGCCACCTTATTGCAGACATCCTCGATCATATCATCCGGAGTTGTAATAAAGACTATGTTCGCCTTCTTAGCAGTAGCCTTGAGGTCAGTTGATGCTTTTCCTTCCCCAATGAACTCTCTCGCCCTCTTAGCCGATTCAAGGGTTCTGCTGGCTATGCCAACAATAGGGTATCCACCTTTCTTAAGGAGATAACCCATGGCTGTTCCCACAACCCCGGCACCAATGATCGAAACCCTATGCATTACCTACCTGAAAGATGTCCAACCTCTATAATCCAGCCTCCTCCAGAACCATGGGAATCCTTTTCTCCCAGCCAATAGCCATGATATGAACCCCCTGACAAATATTTTTCATTCCCCTAATCAGCCTGGCAGCTATCTCAATGCTGGTTTTGACCTTATCCTTTGTCTCTTCCATTTCTTTAATGAGGGGGGGAGGAACAAATACCCCGGCCACATTTTTATTCATAAACCTGGCCATACCGGCTGACTTGAGTAATATGACTCCTCCCAAGACTGGCGTCTTAAAGTCTTCTGCTCGCTTCATAAAGCCTTCAAAGAGGTCTAAGTCAAATATTCCCTGGGTTTGAAAGAATCTTGCACCTGCTTCGATTTTTTTCCCCATCTTTACGATCTGCATCTCAAAAGCCGCCTCGGTGTCGGCTCCTGGGTTTACCACTGCCCCAGGAAAGAAGTCTGTGACTCCTTTAAGCTCATTTCCCATCATATCAAATCCTTCATTAAGCCTCTTTATTACCCTTAGTAGACTTACAGAATCCAAATCAAAAACAGGCATTGCCTGAGGGTGATCCCCCATGGTTGGATGGTCTCCAGTTAAGGCCAGCACATTCCTGATACCCAAAACCCAGGCACTCAAAAGGTCCGATTGTAGAGCTAACCTGTTTCTATCCCTGCATGTAAGCTGGAAGATGGGATCAATTCCGCGATCTTTTAGAAGATGGCAAACTGCCATGGAGCCCAACCGCATGACAGAACTTTGAAGATCGGTAACATTAATGGCATCTACCTTCCCTTTAATAAGCTCTGCATTTTCCATTATTTCCTGTATATCAGTACCTTTAATGGGTCCTATTTCTGCAGTCACCACAAATTTTTTAGAATCTAATGCCTCTTTGAAGCCCATTTTTCCTTTAAGTCAATTTTTGTATTTTCCGATAATCCTTGGGCGCGAGATATGCCTTGAGCACCTCTAAGCGGCCCAACTTTTTCATCCTTTCATAGATGAGCATCCATCCACAGTCAATCTCCTTAGATATCTCACATTTACCACCAGAGGTTCCTCCACAAGGTCCATTTAATAGCCTCTTACTACAAACAGTTAGAGGGCAAATACCCCCTGTAAATTCTAAAACACAATCCCCGCAAATGCGGCACCGGCCTTCCCTCTTACCTCGCTCTAATGACTCCTTATCTACAAAACTATTGCAGGCAGGATGGACTATCTTATCTGTGGCCTCAGCCACTGATTGGACTCCCAAACCGCAGGCCATGGCCAGAATAGATGAGGGATTTCCTATCGTTTCAGTCAGGTCTTCAAGTACGGACTTTGCCTTTATACAAAGAAGACCTTTTATTGCGAATCCCGTAATATCTATGCCTTTTTCCTCAATTTTTCCTTTCATATCTATGATATCTGATTCAGCATTAGCCAGATTGACCTTAGCACAACCCGTGCATCTTAAAAGAAATACACTTCTATCATTAGCTAAATATCCTAAAATTTCCTCAAAGGGTTTTTGTTCAAATATAATCAATTTTAATCTCGCTCTTATTCTAAGGGAAGTAAAACGATGAATGTGGTGCCTTTCCCCACCTTGCTTTCTACATGGATGGAGCCACGGTGGGCATCCACAACGCCTTTAACTATGGAAAGGCCCAGGCCTGTACCACTAATATCTTTTGTTCTCTCGGATCTTTCTCGGTGGAATTTATCAAAAATACAAGGAATATCCTTGTCTTCAATGCCTATTCCGGTATCGGAGACCTTTACCTGAAGGTACTGAGCATTCTTTCTTAGCTCGATCCTAACCTTTCCGCCTGAGGGCGTGTATTTAATGGCATTACTGAGGAGGTTAATAAACATGGCCTCCATACTGCTTTTGTTCCCATTAATCAGAGGAAGGTGATCTTCCACGGCTGCCTGAAGGGCGATACTTTTGTCCTGCGCCTGAGGTTGCATCAACTCGATAGTTCTTTGTAGAATTTCGGCGAGATTTAGTGGTTCTATTTGTGCGATATATCCACCTTCTTCGATGTAGCAGACATCCAGGATATCATTAACCAGATCTGTCATACCCTTTATCTTGGCCTTGACCTTTTGGAGCAAATCTCTTTGTTTCTCATTGAGTCCTCCCACCATCCCATCCAGAAGGATAGATGTTTGAAGTAAAGTAGAGCCCAATGGGGATTTTAATTGATGAGAGACCATGGCTAAGAAATTAGACTTTATCTTCTCTACAGCACTTAGTTGCGCGACGTCATGGAGCAGAGTTACCGATCCAATGAGTAATGCATTCGTATCTCTAACAGGGCTGACATGAACCCTGAGCCTGGTATCACCTGAGTCTATGAGACATACCTCCTCAGTATGATAAGGCGTATCAAGAGTCAATATCTTATTTATAAGTCTAACCAGAGCTTCATTTTTTATATGATCTTTGATTGGCCGTCCTAAGGCATCACTTCCCTTTATATCCAGCATGCTTTCAGCTTTTTGATTGTAAAGGATGATACTACCCTGAGCATCGGTGACAAATATACCATCAGCCAAACTATCAATTACGGCATTTAATGATTCTTTCATTACTCGGTAAGGCATATTTTTTCAGTACCTCGGTGAATAGGTCAAAGGTTTTTTCCCATAGAAATTCTAAAAAGATTTTCTACTCTTTCTACCAGCTCCATAGGCTCTACGGGTTTGGGAATATAGTCATCGGCCTCGGTTCTCATGCCCATTTCCTTGGTATATTTTGTTGTGGGTATGGCCTCTCCCACTGCCGTCAATAGCAGAATAGGGATGTGCCCATATTTGGGATCAGCTTTGAGCTTGGCACACACTTCATAGCCATCCATTTCAGGCATCATGACATCTAAAATAATTAAATTCGGCTGTTCGGTTTGGACCTTTTTCAGTCCTTCTTGACCGCCATAGGCGACAGTCACCTCGTAGGATTTACTCTCTAAGATCAACTTAGTGGCCTCCGCAAAATCTACATCATCCTCCACTAATAAGATTCTCTTTTTTTCCATGCCTTCCCCCTAAAGATACTAAGTCTTACCTACCTTCCTGACGATCTTCTCTACACGTTCCAATAAGATAGTATTTTCAATGGGTTTCTCTACATAGTCATCAACGTCGAGTTGTAATCCCGTTTCTAATTCATATCTACGCCGGCTGGCTTGTTCCCTCACGCTGCTCAGGATGATGATGGGTATATTAGCGTATTTAGCCCACCGAGGGTCTTTCAACTCTTTACATACTCCGAATCCATCCAGCTTTGGCATAAGAAGATCTAAAATCATCAAATCAGGTCTTTCCTCTTTTAGCTTGGTCAGGCCATCCAGACCATCTCGAGCAGTGACTACCTCATAGCCATTGGCTTCAAGGACAATGCCGATAGCCTCTAAGACATCGGGATCATCATCAACAACCAATATTTTCGCACTCATCATATCCTCCAATTTAGTAGTCTCAGTGTTTTGTGTCGGTGTCAGTTAATAGTTTTTTCTGACACTAATCACTATCACTAACACTTCATCATAATATCGGTCTTGGTAGTAATCCAGCCCTTTCTACTATAACAGGTACTATATCTTCCCAGGCCACAGCCATGATATGAATGCCATGGATACCATCTACCTCTTTGAGTTGGTCAATGATCTCCAGAGCTATTTTTACCCCTTCTTCCTTGACATCCTTGGCCTCCTCCATACGGGTTACTATCTCATCCGGCACACTAATTCCAGAGACATTATCCCTCATATAGCGAGCCATTCCTACAGACTTTATGGGTATTACACCTGCAAGAATGTGAACCTTTTTATCTAATCCCTGATCTCTCAACATCCCCATCCACTTGGTAAACTTACCCACATCAAAGACGGCCTGGGTTTGAATGAAGTCTGCGCCAGCCTTCACCTTTTTTGCCAACCTCTTGACCCTGTATTCAAAGGGATCAGCAAATGGATTTTCAACCGCACCGATGAACAATGGAACTTCGCCGGAGACCTCCTCGCCGCAAAGAAATTTTTTTTCATCCCTCATGGTCTTGAGGATCTGAATAAGCTGGATAGAATCAATATCATAGACGCCTTTAGCAGTTGGGTGATTGCCGAATTTTTGATGGTCACCTGAAAGACAGAGCACATTTCGAACTCCTAAAGCAACCGCACCCAGGATGTCACTTTGGATAGCGATCCGATTCCGGTCCCTGACCACCATCTGCATTACGGGGTCAATACCCATCTCCTTTAAAAGTATACAGCCACTCCAACTTGACATGCGGACGATGGCCGTCTGATTGTCTGTTACGTTCATAGCATCACAATAAAATTTAAGGAGCTCCCCTTTCCTCCGAATGACTGTTGCTAAGGCACCCTTTGGGGGACCCACTTCAGCAGTTACGCCAAAATAGCCCCCTTCTAAAACCTTTTCCAGATTACTTCCCGATTTCATAATCCTTTACCTCTTTGAGTTGGCGACCCAACTTGTAGGGCTTAGACCCCAGTTTTTAGGAGGCATAAGTTCCTCCAGCTTATGGAGGCGTCCAGTTTTGGAAAGACGCTCAATAATAATCTGCCAGGCACAGGGCATGTCGGGTGAAATCTCACATTTGCCACCTTGGGCTCCACCACAGGGTCCATTTAGCAACTGTTTAGCACATCTGGCTATAGGGCAGATGCCGCCAGTAAAGGCTAAAATGCAGTCCCCACATTGTATGCATATCTCATAGAAATGTTTGGGTGTATCTTCCATTCCAATAAACAGAGTATTTAGTGCTGGTATAACTATCTTGTCAGAATATCGGCTAACTGTCAGCACACCAAATGAACAAGACATAACCAAGATGATGTCAGCCTTATTCACTGCTTCTGCTTCTTCTATCAAAGCTTCTTTGGTGAGGCTGTCGCAAACTGTAGGTATAACCATCCAGCCAGTAACTGACCTGCCTATTTCCTCCAGTTTCATTTTCATTTCCAGAACTTCTGCCTTGCCACCAGTCTGGCATACTGTAGCGCAGGTACCACAGCCTACAATATATACCTTTTCATCATCTAAGCCTTTCTCTATCTCTTCAAAGGGCTTCTGTTTGGTAATAGTATACATAATCCTCCTTTCGGACTATTTTTGGTTCTATGTGTCATATTCGCTTCTAAAATATATAAGACTGTCGAGCACTGAATTTGGTGCCGCTTGTCCAAGACCACATAAGGAGGCTAACATCATAGCGTTTGATAACTCCTCAAGTACCGTTAAGTCCTCTTTATTACCCTGTCCTAAAGAAAATCGTCTCAGGATATCGGACATTACCTGGGTTCCTTCACGACAGGGGACACACTTTCCACAGGATTCTTCAGCAAAGAATTCTATATTCCTTCTTACTACCTGGATAATACTTCTGTCCTTGCTGAATACTATAATAGCACCAGCACCCAATACTGTTTCAAAGGCGAGAGGGGTATCAAGTTTTTCCTCAGGGATTAGTCTTCCTGATGCACCACCTACCTGCACTGCTTTTAAGTCCTTTGCCTGAGATAGTTCTTCTACTAACTCTCTTAGGGGAGTGCCCATGGGCAACTCATATATGCCTGGTTTTTCTACATCGCCTGAAATGGAGAAAACCTTAGTGCCTTTGCTCTGCTGTGTCCCTATCTGGCTAAACCAGTCGGCTCCCTTAAAAATAATATGGGGTATATTAGCTAAGGTTTCTACATTGTTAATAGTTGTTGGTTTTTGCCACAATCCATGTTCGGGAGGAAAAGGAGGTCGATAGCGAGCCTCTCCACGTTTTCCTTCTATTGATTCCATTAAAGCTGATTCTTCACCACATATATAGGCACCAGCACCTTCACGTACTTCAATGCCAAATGATCCATCGTTTATTTCTCCTAAAAAGCCCTTAGTCTTGGCTTGTTCTATGGCATTTTCTAATAAATCCCGGAGGTAGTGATATTCAGCACGGAGATAGATGTATCCCTTTCTGGCTCCTATAGCATAGCCCGCAAGACCAATACCTTCGATAATCCCGAAAGGGTCATTTTGAATAATGTATCTATCCTTAAAGGTGCCAACCTCTCCTTCATCAGCATTACAGATAACAAATCTTTCCTTCTCTGGAGATTTGGTGCATAGTTCCCATTTGAGTCCTGTAGGGAAGCCAGCACCTCCTCGACCCCTCAGACCTGACCTTTTTACTTCGTTTATCACTTGTTGTGGTGTCATATGTTTCCTGGCTTTTTCTAAAGCCCTAAAGCCGTCTCTTGATAGGTATGTGTTTATGTCTCCAGGGTCAATGACTCCACAGTTTTCTAAAACAATCCGCCTTTCTGGCATCGCAACCTCTCATGTTAAACGAGTTAGCCTGACGCTTTTCATAATCCTTTAATATTGCCTCGACTTTCCTTGTTGTTAGGTTACCATATAACTCGTCATTTATTAGCATTGCTGGAGCCTGGTCGCAAGCGCCTATACAACTGATCAGTTGTAAAGAAAATTTTCCATCTTCTGTAACCCCTCCGGGTCTGATGTTGAATTTCTTCTCTATAGTCTCAACAACCACGTCACAATTCTCGAGATAGCAAGGTGTGCTTCGGCAGACCCTGATTACGTTCTGTCCTAAAGGCCTGGTACTAAAGAAAGAGTAAAAGGTTGTCAATCCATAGATTTCACCGACTGATATATTCCATAAAGAAGCCACATTCTTTATGTTTTCAGGGGAAAGATATCCACACTTTTCGTGCACTTTTTTGATGAAAGAGAGCAAATCGTCATGCCTTTTATAATGAACACAGAGTTTTTCTAACTCTAATGACAAGTTCTCATCACTCATTATCCTTTAGCTCCCCCTTTTACCCCGTTAGAAAGCCCCACCATTTATGGCGGGATGATATAGATAAAATTTTAATTCCTTATAGAAAGGGTGAGGTTTAAAGCCCCATCCTTTCTAACGGGGTTTACTTTCTTAAAGGTTTTATTATGATTTTGTTTTTACCCTTTAATTATAAACGGCTTTCTTGAAATTTCCCCGAATCTTTCCTCGCGTAATACAAGGGCTCCTACCGGGCAAAACAGCACGCAAACGTCGCATTGTCTACATACCTCTTTGTTCAGGGGCTGGTCGCAATCCACTATAATCTTGGAGCTATGACCTCGATAGCCAACAGAATAAACGTTCGCCACCTTGACCTCCCGGCAAGCCTTCACACAACGGAAACACAGGACGCACTTGGACAGGTCGCGGATTATATAAGGATTGTCATCTTCTATTGGGTAGTAGCGTTTTTTTGTTCTAAAACGTGGTAACCCTACACCAAGGTCGGCAGCAATCATTCTTAATTCACATACATTGGCTTTGTCACAGACTGGGCAGAAATCTGGATGTGTGGATAAAAGCAACTCCACGATCATTTTGCGAGCTTGAATAACTTTTGGAGAATTGGTCTGTATTATCATACCAGAAGCAACTGGAGTGTGACAGGAAGCAACTAAGGTGCGAGAACCTTCTACTTCTACTACGCAAAGACGGCAGGCACCAGTAGGAGTTAATTGGGTGTGATAACAGAGAGTCGGGATAGAAATTCCCTTTTCCTTGCATAAGTCTAGGATAGTCATATCGCGCCGGGCCTCTACGTTTGAGCCATTCAATTTAATAGTTATCATAGTTCTATTGCCAAAGCCTCTTTATATTGTTTCAGGGCGTGACTTTTTTATATCCTTTTTCTATCCCTGTGTGCGTCTTTGCGGCTTGAACAGTGTTTTGCATAAGCATTGTTATCGTCATTGGCCCCACACCTCCAGGCACAGGTGTTATTGCCCTTGCCTTTTCCTTAACAGCCTCAAAATCTACATCACCCACTAAGCCGGTCTCAAGCCTGTTTACACCAACATCAATTACTACAACACCTTCTTTTACCATATCAGCAGTAATGGTCTTTGGCTTACCAGCTGCTACAATCAAGATATCTGCCCTTCTGGTATGGGAGGCGATGTCTTTTGTTCCGGTATGACATACGGTAACAGTAGCATTTGCCCCTTTCTTTTTCTGAAGCAACATATTTGCGATGGGCTTACCTACTATATTGCTTCTTCCTACAACTACAACTTCAGCACCTTCTGTCTCTATGCCGCTCCTTTTTAAGAGTTCCTGTATGCCATGAGGTGTGCAAGGAATAAAGGTAGGTTGGCCGAGAATCATTTTGCCAACATTCACCGGATGAAACCCATCCACGTCCTTCTCTGGATCAATAGCATAAAGGACATTTGTTTCGTTAATATGCTTTGGTAGAGGCAGTTGTACGAGTATACCGTGAATTTTTGGGTCTTTATTAAGCCTTTCAATTATAGCCAAGAGGTCTGCCTCGGTTGTATCGCCTGGAAGGTCAATCCTTTCAGAATAAATATCTAATTCTTTACATGCCTTTTCCTTAGCCCCTACATAAACCTTAGAGGCCTCGTCCTCACCTACCAGGACAGTAGCCAGCCCAGGAATAACATTATATCTTTCCTTTAATTCAGCCACTTCCTTTTTTAGTTCTTCCTTTATCTGTTTCGATATCTCAGAACCCTTAATGAGTGCTGCTGCCATTGTTCCCTCCTCCTTTTTCTTTGAATCATTCCCTCTTCTTTATTAGTTCCAGCAATTCTTCCCTGGTGGATTGCTTCGTCCTGAATATTCCCCTGACCGCTGATGTAACTGTCCTTGAATCTGGTTTCTTTACCCCCCTCATGCTCATGCATAGATGCTCTGCATCAATAATAACCATTGCACCTTTAGGTTTAAGCCTTTCCATTATCAAATCGGCAAGCTGTGTTGTTAGTCGCTCCTGTACCTGTGGCCTCTTCGCAAGAATCTCAACTGCCTTTACAAGCTCACTCAGGCCGACAATCTTTCCACCGGACGGTATATATGCAACGTGTGCCTTTCCTATAAAAGGGAGTAGGTGATGCTCACAGACAGAATAAAAGGGTATATCTTTTAGCAGCACCATCTCGTCGTGGCTCTCACCTTCGATATATTTGAGTATCTCTTCGGAGGGGGTTTTAAGACCAGCGAATATCTCCTCATACATCCTGGCAACCCGGCCTGGTGTCTCCTTAAGGCCTGGCCTGTCGGGATCTTCACCGATGCCCTCGAGTATGAGCCTGACACCTTTTTCTATCTTCTTAAGATCCATGAATGTGTAAAAGAACTTTTCAATTTATCACTTATGACAAACTCGTGTCAAAAATAAAAGATACGCTATCGAATCTTTATTACCTTCTCATCCGTAACGATTATATCCACTTTTATATCGTGCAGTTCTGATGGAATTGAATCAACAAGTTGTTCTTTGTACGCCAAAGCAATAAAGGGGACCTTCTCGGTACGAGTCGATTCCGACTTCTTTGAGTCAGAAAGAAGGATATCATAATAGCCGGCTCCGTACCCAAGTCTATTGCCTGAGAAATCAAAACATACACCTGGAATGATAACAAGGTCAACATCGTTGATCTCCCTTAACCTTTCGTCAGGCAAAGACGGTTCTGGTATTCCCATATACCCGGGGGATAATTCCCTTGTATCTTTTATTTCATACAATCTGAGTCGGTACCTTTCTTTATCTACCTTTGGAACCAAAACCCATTTACCCATTTTAAGGGATTCCTCTATCATGCTAGTGGTATCGACCTCTGTCCTGAAGGAAGCATAGAAAAGTACCGCCTTTGCTATCTTGAACTCCTGGATGTTGAAGAGCCTATGCATTATAAGAACATCCTTCCTTTTCCTTTCATAAGGAGGGATGGAACCCCTTTTTTCAAGGACTTTTCTTCTGAGTAATTTTTTCATAAACCCAATAACCCCTCAATCCTTTCCTTAATCTCTCTTATCTCACCGATACTCTCGGGTGAGTAGCTATAAGGTGAGGAACCTTTGATGTCCGCAGCCATTATGGCCTCATTAAATTTAATCGAACCTATAATTCCCATGTCCCCAATGTTCTCTTTTATGAAGTCCAGATCATCAGTGCTTCTTACCTTGTTTGCAACAACAAATACCTTTTTGACACCAAGTCCTTCTGCCATCTCCCTGACTGTTTTAGCTGTCTGTATGCTTCTTTGTCCGGGCTCAACAACAACGATAAAGGCATCTACAGACTCTGCTGTTCCCCTTGTCAGATGTTCTATGCCTGCCTCCATATCAACAATGACTACTTCGCTGCGTTCAACAACGAGGTGCCTGAGGAGTCTTCTCAGAAGCACGTTCTCAGGACAATAACAGCCAGATGCAGCAGCCTTTGATTTACCCATGAGTAGGAGAGTAATACCATTCAGGCGATATCCGATGCTCTCCGGCAGGTCATCGACCCTGGGGTTTAGTTTAAATATCCCGCCTATACTTCCTACCTTTGCTCCTGTCCTCTCCTCAATGAGTTCACCCATTTCTGCAATGGGTCTGATTTTTTCAGCCTCCTTCTTCGGGATGCCTAAAGCTGATGCGAGATTTGCGTCAGGGTCTGCATCAACGGCTATAACCCCTTTCCCCTCTGCTGCAAAGAGATGGCTCAAAAGAGAGGCAAGGGTTGTCTTGCCAACTCCTCCCTTTCCTGTTATAGCCAACTTCATAAAATTTATTTTAACCTTTCTCATCCATTCTTCGCTACATTCATCCAAGACTCGTTCACTCGAATCCTGACTATCTCTTGATTATTTATAGTTATCTATGGTAAATTTATTTAGAAACTATTTTCCGGCAGCGATGCCGAAGGGGAAACACCCGTTCCCATTCCGAACACGGAAGTTAAGCCCTTCAGGGCCGATGATACTATGACCGCGAGGTCATGGGAAAGTAGGACGTTGCCGGATTGACAATAATCCATCCATAGAAATCGAGCAAGCTTTAATGAAAATCTCTACTTTTTGGTCCCAATTACAAGCTTCGGAGTAGCTTTATTTTTTATTAAATACGTTACCTTCTTACTACGAGGACAGGGCTTTTTGTATCTTTATGTATAACTCCAAATGTAACACTGCCAAGAACTGCTGCCTTTATAGCGCTTCTGCCATGGGATCCCATAATGATGAGGTCAACTTTTGATTCCTCTGCCTCCTTTATAATTTCCTCTACTGGATGCCCCGACCTGATGACCTTTTTTGGTGGGATGCCGCTCTTCTTACATAATTTCTCAGCCTCTTCAATATGAGCCTCAGCAGCCTGTCTAAGGTAATCTTCAATCGGTTCTATTATACGAGTTGAGGTCGCAACAGCAGGGATCGACCAAGTTATAAAGAGACTTTTATCGATTACACTGAGTAACGTTATAGTTGCACCTGTTTGCTTTGCAAGTCCTATGGCATATTCAACGGATTTCCTTGCTGTCTTTGAACCATCTGTCGGCACAAGAATCTTTGATATCATAAACTCTCCTTTTTATCTTTAGGTTATCTTGATCATATCACAAAGTCACAGGATTGTTATTGATTTTTCTGATAAAAACTTGGATAATAAATCTAAATTTTGAGCTATTTTGGGCGGATAGCTCAGGTGGGAGAGCGCAGCCCTTACAAGGCTGAGGTCACAGGTTCGATCCCTGTTCCGCCTACCACTGATTTTGCCAGAGGCAAAATCAGAGTTTTAAGCTATGAGTTCAGGTAACTCTGAACTCAAAAATTTGCCCCACAAATTTTTGCTGGGGTGGTAGTTCAGCCCGGTTAGAACGCTGGCCTGTCAAGCCAGAGGTCGCGGGTTCAAGTCCCGTCCACCCCGCCAGATCTGTTTTCTAATTCATTTAGAATTTCCTATTAACCTATCTATTACCTTCCCTTCGTATTCTGGAAAATCTTCGAAGTTAAAGGGTTTCTTTCTCATCATGTTGAGTTTAAGGAGTTTGAAATTTAGCACCCTGAGTTTCTTTAACCTCTCTTTGTCATCATCAATTGTATTTATCAATGCAGACAGATTTACCACTTCATTTCTGAGCTCGATCTCAGGCGGGATACAGCCTGCATTTTTCAAAATCCTGTAGGCTATTCGTAAATCCTCAGGAATCCATGTTTCATCCTCAAAATCGATGGGCTTTCCCTTTCCTTCAAGGTTGTCAAACTCACCGCTTTCCATAGCCTCTATGATACGCCTTTCAGCAATCCTGGTGAAAATGTCCATGGTAATCTTTTTATCTTATCATAAGCATCCTGTCAAGTGCCCTCTTTGCAGGAACCCTTATCTCTTCAGGTAACTTTATAAGATAAGTGTTTTTTTTCAAAGCCCTGAGCAGACTCTTCAGTGTAGTCTTTTTCATCTCCGGGCATACCATGTCTTCCCTCAGGGGATAGAAGACCTTATCAGGATTTTCTTTTTTCAATCGGTACATCAATCCTATCTCAGTTCCTACAATGAACTCTTTCTCAGGGGAGGCCTTAGCAAACCTTAACATGCCAGAGGTGCTCGTTACATGATCTGCTATCTCAAGCACCTCAAGCCTGCATTCTGGATGGGCCATAAAAAGGGCCTTCGGATGCTCTGCCCTTGCCTTTTTTACATCTTCCGGCCTTACCCTTTCATGAACATGGCAGAAGCCATCCCATGCAATAACCTCTTTTTTTGTATTCCTTGATGCCCAGAGTGCAAGGTTCTTGTCAGGTATACATATTACCCTTTCATCAGGAAGCGACTCGACGACCTTAACAACATTAGCTGAAGTACAGCAGATGTCACTTTCTGCCTTTACATCAGCCGTTGTATTCACATAGGCAACAACGGGTATCCCTGAATACCTATTCTTCATATCCCTCAATGTAAAATCCCGGGGGAAGACAAAAGGAGGTGGATTATCAAAACCCGGAAAGTCTTTTCTCTCTGGCCTCGGCGAATCTACCCTGATCATATCTGCCATAGGACAGATTGCATCAATCTCTGTGAGGAGAACCATCTTATCAGGGGAAAGGATTGAGGCGCTCTCTGCCATGAAAGTAACGCCAGCGAACAGAATAACATCGCAGTCAATAGTAGCTGCTGTCCTTGACAGCTCAAGGGAGTCACCCACAAAGTCAGCAATCTCCTGAACCTCATCCCTCTGGTAGTTATGGGAAAGTATGATTGCCCGCCTCTGACTTTTTAGTTTTAGAATCTCTTCTTGAAGAAAGGGCTTATCATCAAAAGGCATTTAAAACCTGACAGCATCCTTGAGTAA
The DNA here is from genome assembly GCA_040753955.1 of Nitrospirota bacterium. Classification (GTDB taxonomy): domain Bacteria; phylum Nitrospirota; class Thermodesulfovibrionia; order Thermodesulfovibrionales; family SM23-35; genus JASEEX01. Next base: position 40,007 of record JBFMDQ010000009.1, read on the forward strand.
GAGCGTGGAATTTGTAAAAAGGAGGGTACCGTCTTCTAAGATGACTTTATAAATCGGTTCAGGTCTTTTCTCTCTTAATTTATCAAGCGCCAATGAAGGATGAGTCGTCCTGCCATTCTTATAAAGAGAGAGAACTTTATCAACGTACTGCCTTGTTTCTGTAATCGGAGGGACTAATCCAAGCTTCTTAACACTTCTGGGTCCTGCATTATATGCAGCAAGCGTCAGGTTTAGGTCACCATTAAACCTATCAAGGAGATATTTCAGATATCGCGTCCCGCCCTCAATATTCTCTTCAGGGTTAAAGGGGTTACGAACATCCATCTCGCTTGCCGTAAAAGGCATAAGCTGCATAAGACCCATAGCGCCTTCCCTCGAAACAGCCCTCTCATTCCAATTAGACTCTGTTTTTATAACAGCCTTGACAAGAGATGGGTCTATCTTATATTTTGTTGCCTTCTCATGTATAATGCCACGATAATTTGTAGTATCTTTAGAGTTTTTTCTTTCGGTCCGCGGCTGGTATGAAATTGCCTCTACCTCTTCTCTAATAACGATGTCTGCCTTCTTACCGAAAGGTGCGTTTGTATAGCAAACCACACCATTTTCATCTATGTACTTATAGATATCGGCGTAAGCAACACTAAACCCCGCACCTATAAAGTGCGGGGTAAAGAGAGACAGGATGGGCACGAACACTATCAGGGTACGTTTCATGGTCAATCTTACCATCAAAAGCCCCACTTGTCAATATTTTACACCCTTTCTCTCAGAGGCTGAAAATGTATTTGTGAAGCTGAAGGTTTAGGCGGGCCTCGAGTCTATCTTCGAGCATCCATCTCGCAAGGTCTTCAGGAGGAAGGATTCCATATGCTGGGGACAGTAGGAGATGACACTTATTTATTAAATTGTATCTATAAATTATATCCTTTGACCATTCATAATCTGTCCTGCTTGTGATTACAAATTTTATCTCATCATTATGTTTTATATCTTCAAGGTTTGATAAATCCATCTCTCCACTCATCCCGCTGCCGGGTGTCTTTATATCGAGTATTACGACTGCCCTTCTGTCAATCTCCTTTATACTTATTGACCCATTCGTTTCTATCAATACCTTATAGCCTTCATCATGCAGCCTCTTGATGAGATGGTAGACCTCCGTCTGAAGAAGGGGTTCCCCCCCTGTAATCTCGACAAGGCTAATTCCAGCGCGTCGTACCTTGCTCATAATTTCGTCTTCCGAGAGCTCTCTACCCTCATAGTATGCATATGTTGTATCGCAATAAGAACACCTGAGATTGCAGCCCGTCAACCTTATAAATGTGCATGGCATACCTGCATAACTTGACTCCCCCTGTGTGCTCGTAAATATCTCGCAGACCTTCACTTCGATGTCCTTCCTATAAGAAAAACAAGGATAATTTTAAAATCTATACATTCTATTATATAATAAAATAAATCTCTTCTTACCCTTTTACCTGGATGGGAAGAGTGAAGGGCAGAAAAGGGATTGAAAAATGGCTCCAGATACTCAGGTGGTAACCCCTTTAAGATATGAAGTCTTAAGAGAAGTAGTTAAAGACTACCCCGGCCTCATAAGTAATGCCGAATCACTATTACGAGAATTAAATCAGCACCTTAAAAATTGGGGTTTTATCGTAAAAGAGATGAGGACTTATGCCCTGAAAAATTTCTCTTTACACGATCATCACGCAAGGGGAATAGAGGCGATCAGGGTCATTGTAGATGTTTTTCTGGAGTCTCTAAATCATCCTGATATTTCTTTACAGCAATCAGCTATTGATAGTCTTGTCTTTTATTTAGAGAAGATCCTTCTGGATAGCGATGATAACCTTCATAAGTATGAATCTGTATTTCGGGATTGCTTCAAAAGGCTTTACCATTTAAAGAAAGAACAGTTCTTCTTCCTTGCTACCAATCCCCATCAGTTGAAAAGACTAGGCTGGATCATACTCGAAAAAATTCCCCCAGATTTTGATCTCGAGGGTTTTAACAACCTCCTCTTTAAGTCCCTTTTGATAACTTTTGAATATTGGCTTAAGGAAGAAGATCCCTTAACGTGGTTTAAAGATAGGACAGATTATGCCTTAAGCGAGAAAGAAAATAAAGAGTTAGAAGGATTATTTTATCCCGTATCTCATGCTAATTTGAGAGGACTAATACATCACCTGAAGGGTCTTGAAGAATCTACAGATCAACACTGGCGTTTAAAGGAACTTTTGAAATTGCCCGGCTATATGCAATTTGCCAGATTCTACGAGGATCTCACAGGTATTTTGACACAAACATTCGGTATACCCAAGGGCTTCAAATTAAAGATGGTCTATCTCCTCAAGATTATGGAGACTAAGGGCCTTTTTAGCATCCATGAAAGTGCCCTTAGAGAGATTAATCGTACCCTCTCCGCTGCCGTCAAGACAGAGGAGCCTAATCAACTAAAGGTAGTCCTGTCTGAAACCTTCGAGATTTTGAAAAACAGTCTCAGCAGGTATCCTGAAACTGCCCTTTATTGTATCCAGTGTATCGGTAATGAGATATTTAACATAGGTGATAGTGATCTCGTTGATTGGTTATTTCAGAAAATCATCTCTCTCGGATTCCAGTATCCGAAGATAGAGGGTGTCACTGATGAATGGCAAGTAAAATCAAATAAGGCCCATTTAAAAAACATCCGGGTCTGGCTGGAATTAATAGAAAGGAATCCGAAGTGGTCTAAATCCCTCATATCTGCCTTAATTATTAATCTAAGGTTGGGCGGAGTACACATCAGTGATACGGACCTTTTTCAAAAGGATATCACTAAACTTTTAAATAGTGATATTAAACCTGTTTATCCTTTAGTTAAGCAACTTGCCAGGTTATTCCCTGTCTATTTCAGTGAAATCAATACTGAGGGGATATTAAGGGAGGTCTCCACAGAAATAGATGAGGTTACAGGTAGAGCCGATCCCTTAGTTCATTTTTTACGCAAACAAAGCCATGTTGAAAGCAGTGCACGCATAGTTGATTTTATAGAGAAAATCATAAGATTCTGGCTAACAAAGGATAAAGGGCCTTTAGAGGGATTTTTACCCGAAGATATTTTTCATCAAGTCAGGACATCTGGTCCCTATGTTGATGATATCAGTACTATTTTTGATTCTATTTTTAAGGACAAGGGAATCTATGACACAACAGGTCTCCTTCGCCTATCAGAAGAGGAAGTCAATGCATTGACTGAGATACCCGATGTCTCTGAAAAAGAGAAGAAACGGGCATATCTGGCTATTAAGTTTTATCGATTGCTCAACAAAAAATATAGATTTGATCCCCAGGATATCAGGGATCAGTTAATATATGCTCAGAGTTTAGGACTTCCGAATACAGATTCATTAATCAGTGTTTTAGAAGAAGGCAGTGTCTACCAGCGCCTCGAGGGCATACTGGATTATTTACAGCTCTTAAAAGATATTATCCTATCCTCTGAAAAGTATGCACCAATTGAGGATATCTTTCGTAAAAGACATTTTGCTGCAGGCATCCCCTCAGTTTATGGGACATATCATGAGAGAAAATTTGATGCCCTCTCCTTAACCTTCCGCCTTGAAAACCTCGCTAATATCCTCTTTGAGGAATTAATAGATTCATTTAATCTCAGATTCATTACCAGGGCAACCCTTTTCCAGATTAGGAAATATATGAGCCTATTTTTCAAGGCCTTGCAGTTAGATGGGGTATTCTCTAATAGGCTGGAGAGTACGCTTGAGCTATTATCAGGGGCATTGGAGGTAAGGAGGTTCTCTTTCTCCCAGTATATCGATATATTCAGGGGCTTCTCAGAGGCCGTACAGGATATTCTTAATACCTATTATAGCGGTATCCACAAAAATAACCTCAAACAAATTATCTTTCAGGTTGGGACAGAAAATATACTGCATAAATATCTTGAAACCCATGAGGAAGAGAGCGATTTTGAGTTTATAAATAAGGTTTCAGAGCGGTTTCTCAGGGAGGTTGTGGCCAGCTCCTTTTGGCTCCAGCAATTAGATAATTTCATCAGCAAAAGCTTAAAAATATTGTTAGTACAGGCAGAGGGATTGGATGTCCAGAATCTAGACCTGCTAATGAGCTACGACCCTAAAAAGGCAATATCCAGTATCCATATCCCCAATGAGGTTACCTATGATAGGATTCACCTCGGGATTAAAGGATATAACATGGTAAAACTGGCGTCCTTAGGGATACCCGTCCCACCAGGTTTTATCATAACTACTGAAGTATTTCGTTGCCTGCAGGCAATCAGTAGATTTGTATATGCCAGGGAGCATCTCAACGAAGAGGTGGAAGAACAAATTACCGGACTCGAAAGAATAACGGGTAAAAGATTCGGGGACCCTGACAACCCCTTACTCGTATCTGTCAGGAGCGGAGGAGCAATCTCTATGCCTGGCATGATGCTCTCCTTCTTAAATGTTGGACTCAATGAATCTACTGTCATGGGATTAATAAAGCAGACAGCCAAACCATGGTTTGCCTGGGATTGTTATAGGCGTTTCCTGCAGTGCTGGGGAATGTCTTTTGGCATGGAAAGAGATGTATTTGATGACATCATCAATTCTTTTAAAAGGAAATACAAGGTTGTTAAAAAGATTCATTTTATGCCTGAGCAGATGAAAGAGGTGGCATTAGCATATCGGGACACCATTAAAAATAATGGAATAGAAATAATTGATGATCCAAAAACCCAGCTCCAGATAGCAATCAAACAGGTCTTTCAATCCTGGTTTTCCAAAAAGGCCCAGGCCTACCGCGAGATATTGGGTTTATCAGAAAACTGGGGTACAGCCGTCATCGTACAGGCAATGGTTTATGGTAATCTGGATGCCAGTTCAGGGACAGGTGTTCTTTTCACCCGCAATCCCCAGGAATCAGGAGACAGGGTTATGTTATGGGGTGATTTTGCTGTAGGGTCGCAAGGGGAAGATGTGGTTTCGGGGCTGGTAAAGACCCTGCCTATATCCAATGAACAAAAGAACATCGAAGATAGACCATCTAATGTCTCATTGGAAGACAGCTTTCCTGAGATATATAGCTCATTGCTGAGGATGGTGAAGGATCTAATCTATAAAGGGAGATGGGGGGCCCAGGAGATTGAGTTTACCTTCGAAGGAAAGCCAGGCGAGAATCTTTACATCCTCCAGGCCCGTGACATGACTGTTACTAAGAGAGAGAGTTTTGTAGCCTTTATTCCGTCTCCCGAACTATCCTCTAACTATCTTTCCAGCGGGATAGGTGTCGGAGGTGGTGCCCTTAGTGGCAGGGTTGTCTTTGATTTAGAGGATATACAGGAGTTCAGGAAAAAAGATCCATCTACACCACTTATCTTAATCAGATCAGATACTGTTCCTGACGATATCAGACATATTTCAGCGGCAGATGGACTGCTTACTGCACGGGGTGGCTCAACTTCTCACGCTGCCATTATAGCAAATAGGCTGGGAAAGACCTGTGTGGTGGGTTGTAATAAATTATTTGTATGGGAATATGAAAAGAGGTGCAAGCTTAACAGGCAGACTATGAGGGTGGGTGATTTTTTGAGTATCGATGGGCGAAACGGCTCAGTCTATTCAGGCAGGCATCAGATAAAGGAAATCAGATTGCTGGCGTAATACAAATAATAACCAAACTTTGGTGATTGGAGCTTATTTGGTGTTTGATTATTGGTGATTATGAGTAAGGGGGTATAAAAGAGATGGCAGAAAGGGCAAATGTAAAAATTATCTCCGAAAATAAGGCCATTCTGGGCATTAACGGTTTAGGTAGAATTGGTAAACTCACCCTCTGGCATCATATAGGAAGAAAATATTTTTCGGAGATTATCGTAAACATCGGAAGAAATGCGGGGACTAAACTGGAGGATGTTGCCCTTTATATTGAAAAGGATTCTACCTACGGGGCATTACATCGCTATCTATATGGATACAGGGCAAAAAGGATAATCGAAAATCTTGATGAGGACAAAGGTTCCATGCTTATAGATGGTGTCCCGGTAACTATATTGCGGGAATCTCGTAATCCTCTGCATATCCCTTGGGAGAAGTATGGTGTAAAAGTGGTTGTTGAGGCAACGGGTAAATTTACTAATCCTGCAACCCCACCTGATGCCAAAGAAGGCTCTGTATATGGCCACTTAGAGGCAGGGGCAGAAAAGGTCATTGTTTCCGCACCCTTTAAGATTAAAGAGAAAGGCCTCTCCATGCCTGAGGATGCAATAACTATCGTGATGGGTATTAATGATGATGTATATGACCATACTAAACACCATATTATTTCAGCCGCATCCTGCACCACTACTTGCCTTGCATATATGATAAAGCCCCTCCTGGATTATTTTGGTCCGGAAAAGATACTCAGTGCCTCTATGGCAACAGTCCATGCTGCTACAGGGACCCAAGAGGTACTGGATAGCTTGCCAAAGGCAGGGGCTACTGATTTAAGGAAAAATAGGAGTATTATGAATAACATCATTCTAACCACTACGGGAGCTGCTAAGACCTTGGGGCTCGTAATCCCGGAAATGAACAGGATAGGGTTTATGGCTGAATCGGTTCGTATCCCCGTTACTACAGGGTCCCTGATAATTCTGGTAGTTACTCTACACGAGGAGGCAGATAGGCCATCCATTAATCGAAACCTCATTAACAATGTTTATCGTGATGCTGAAAAGAGGGAAAAGAGGGGCTATATAAAATATACGGATGAGCAGAATGTTTCTTCAGATATAATTGGGCTCTACGGACCTGCTACTATTATTGAAGGACATGAGACACATACAAGAACCGCCAATATTACCTTAGACCTCAGTAGATTTTCAAAGATACCGAGCGAGGCTTTTACCAGAACAAATCCAATCAACATAGAGATACCTGTTACTCAGGCCGTAATCTATGGCTGGTACGATAATGAACTGGGAAGCTATACCAATATGCTTGGGGATTTGACTGTGAAGATAGCATCTATGGTTTATCAGTGATGGTGGACTCAGATGGTAAAACACCTTGACAATTCAAAGGCTTTAACCAAATAATTAGACCATATAAACCTCACCTTTCTTAAAGAGGTAATAGTCATGGGGTGACAGTCGGAAAAGATATTTCAGGTAGGATAA
>JBFMDQ010000010.1:0-42968 GCA_040753955.1 Nitrospirota bacterium
GGCGAGGGTAATTCTTGCGGATATTAAGATATCAAAACTTGAAAGGATTGCAGCTTAATTGAGAACTATGAAAACCATTGAGAATGAAGCCCCTGAGAGAATTTGCATAAAAGACTTGACAATACCTATTCCCTCACTCGTCATAGGAATTTCTCTTTATCTTTTAATCGCCTATTTAATAATTAGCATGAAAAAATTCTGACGCTTTTTCCTCTTAAAGCCCCAGAGCGTCGGTTATCCTTTTTCTCTGTTTTTCTATTACCTTCTGTGCATGTTCAAAAGTCATTACAATCTCCTTCTTGGCACTTTCTGAGAGCTCTTTGCTTCGTTCTATTATATCTGTCGCCTTATCCTTCACATCGCCCACAAACTCATTTACACTTTCGACTATATCCTCAGTCAAATCGATGGCGCCCTTTTTTACCCGTCTTGCTGTCCTTGAAATATCCTTTCTCGTCTCACGTCCTGGCTTAGGTGCATAGAGAAGGGCAACAGCTGCACCGATTACCCCTCCTAACAGAAATGCCCCCATAATCTTTGTAGCATCTTTGTTCATGGTATCCTCCATTAAAAGATTTTCTTAGATTAATATAAATGAATCACGGAGTCAATTCTTCAGTAGACATTTTAACCTGCCTCGGCTATCATTTAAGTAATGAACACCGCATTATTTTACGGTTCATGGAAAATAATCACAATATGGGGAATACCTATCAGGGTTCATTTTTCATGGCTTATTGTTTTCGGTTTGATAACATGGTCTTTATCCACCTATTATTTTCCTAAGGCAGCCCCTGAACTGCCAGCAGCATCTTACTGGACTAAGGGCGCTATCGGAGCGCTCCTTCTATTTGCCTCTGTTGTATTTCACGAACTTGCACATTCCTTTGTATCTAAGAAATACAAAATATCCATAATCGGTATTACACTCTTTATCTTTGGTGGTGTTGCACAGATGAAGGGTGAGCCTCCAACCCCGAAGGCAGAATTCAGGATAGCGATTGCGGGACCACTTTCGAGTTTCTTTCTATCAGGGGTCTTTTTCTTGTCCTATACTGCTGCTGACAGTCCTGGGATAAAGGCCCTCTATGCATATCTCTCACAGATTAATCTCATTCTCGGTGTCTTCAATCTCATCCCTGGTTTTCCTATGGATGGTGGAAGGGTATTGAGGTCAATAATATGGGAAAAAACAAAAGATTACTTTCATGCCACGAGGAAGGCCTCCAGTCTTGGACAGAAAATAGCTCTTTTCTTTATCATTTTCGGTTTATTCTCTATCCTCACAGGCCTTCCGGGAGGATTATGGCTTATGTTCATAGGCTGGTTTCTTTATACAGCAGCTCAGGCAAGCTATCAGCAGGCAAGTCTTCAGGAGAACCTTTCTGGCTTAAAGGTCAAGGATGTAATGGTAAGGGATATCGTAAGCCTCAGTTCATCGGTTACTATTGATGAGGCAGTAAATAGTTATTTTCTTAAATATGGCTATGGAGGATTCCCTGTCTTCGGGGATGGAAGATTCCTTGGCATCATAACCCTTAAAGAGGTTAAAAATGTTCCAAAGGAAGATTGGATGAAGGTAGAGGTATCCAATGTCTTGGTCTCACGCAGCAAAGAGTGGGAAGTGTCACCCGAAGATGATGTTATGAAGGCCCTAGAATTGATGATTACCAAAGATAAGGGAAGGCTTGCGGTGGTAAAGAATGATAAAGTTATAGGTTTAATCACGAGAAATGGGATTGCAAGATATATACAGATTATGGGAAAATAGCTCACTGAGAGCAGTTTCCTGCCCTTAAACGTGCTACAAAGAAAGAAAAACTTTCAGGGATGGGTATACCCATCCCTGAAAATCTACTGAACTATTTCTTCTCTGGTGCTGGAGCAACAGGTGGTGCCTCAGGCGCTGGTGCTGGAGCAACAGGTGGTGCCTCAGCCGGTTTTGGTGCCTCAGCCGGTTTCTCAACCTTCTTACAGCTAACGCTGAGTGAGAATGATACAAGCAGCAACAGGGACAAAAGTATTACTAAAAACTTCCTCATTAACTGTCACCTCCTTTCATGAGGGATTTCCAAAAATCTTGAGTCAACATTATAACACAAGAGGTTGGTCAATTTTATAACTGGACATTTAGAAAAATCAAGGTATTTCTTAAAGAGAATACCCAATAACCAAACTACAATAACCAAACAAGTTTTGACCCCGAAGAAAGAATCTTAGAATTTATCTTTGTTTGATTATTGGTTATCGGTAATCTGGAGATAGAGAGCACTTGACAAAAGTTCGTCATAGGGGCTCTTATAATATATGCCCCTTTCCGCCGCTATAGACATAGGATCTAACACAATCAGACTTCTTATAGGTAACGTTAGAGATAACAAGATTGAGCATGTATTTTATGAAAGGAAGATAACGCGTTTAGCCGAAGGAATCAGCCAGTCCAAGATACTCAAGGATGAACATATTGAAGCCTCAATAGCGGTACTGAAGGAATTCTCCTCCATTATTCAAAGACAAGGGGTTAAGTCTATAGGTGTAGTTGCTACAAGCGCTTTAAGAGAAGCACACAACTCAGAGATATTTATAAGAAAAGTATTTGCTGATACAGGTATCTCCATAGAGGTTATATCAGGTGAAAAAGAGGCAGAGCTTATACTTAAGGGTGTCTTTTCCTCTATCCCTGACTTCTCACCTCTTACTTCTCACTTCTCACTTATTATTGACATAGGAGGAGGAAGTACAGAGTGGATACTCTGTAAAGGCAGATATCCCGTTGACATGGGAAGCCTCCCTATCGGAGTTGTAAAACTTCATGAGAATTTTATCAAGACCGATCCTGTCTCAGGGGCAAATATCTCGGAATTGAGCAGGGAGATCCTCACATTTTTAGAAATCCTTAAAAAAAGGATTGGACATCAGGTAAACAGGAAGACATGCTTTATAGGAACAGCAGGAACCTTTACAACCCTTGCTTCTATTGACTTAAAACTCGGTACCTATTCGAGGGAAAAAATACATCTCCATAGAATACCTCTAAGCAGACTTCGTGATATGAGTAGAAGATTGTTAGCCCTCCCACTGAATGAAAGAAAGAATGTGGTGGGACTTGAACCAGGTAGGGCAGACTTGATTATACCAGGCATACAATTTACAATCAACATAATGGAAAGTTTTAAGTTTGATGAATTAATAGTGAGCGATTACGGTCTTCTTGAGGGGGTGCTTCTCAAGACCCTTAAAAAGAGGAATGAAAAAAATATTCCAGAGACCCCTAAGCCTTAAACAGGTACCATTCAGATTCTGTCCAGGTTGCGGACATAGTCTCATACACAGGTTGATTGCCGAGTGTATTGATAATCTGGGCATCAGGGAAAAAGTAGTGGGGATTGCTCCTGTTGGATGTGCTGTATTTGCCTATGACTATTTTAATTTCGACATACTCGAAGCCCCGCATGGCAGACCCCCTGCTACAGCAACTGGGCTTAAACGTGCCATGCCTGACAGGATAATATTTACTTATCAGGGTGACGGAGACCTTGCTGCAATAGGTACAGCCGAGATAATTCATGCTGCTAACAGGGGAGAGAACATATCGGTATTTTTTGTCAACAATGCAACATATGGTATGACAGGAGGCCAGATGGCACCCACTACACTTCCCGGCCAGAAGACATCAACGACACCTTCAGGAAGAAATACAAAAACTGCTGGTTTTCCCCTGCGCGTATCAGAGCTACTGTCCACGATTGAAGGTGCCTCCTATATTGTCAGGACTTCGGTAGATTCCTATAAAAATCTGATAGATACAAAGAGGGCAATAGAGAGGTCATTCAGATATCAGATTGAAGGGGAAGGGTTCAGCCTTGTCGAGATACTCTCGCCATGTCCGGTAGACTGGGGACTCACCCCCAAGGATTCAATAACATGGCTTCGGAAAGAGATGATGTCCGTATACCCTCTGGGAACTTTAAAGGATAAATTCAGGGAGGAAGGATAACTGGAGAAAAAAATTATTATTGCAGGCTCAGGAGGTCAGGGCATACTCTTTTTCGGGAGAATCCTCGCATATGCAGGCATGCTTGAAAACAAAGAGGTGACATGGTTTCCATCTTACGGAGCAGAGATAAGGGGAGGAACTGCAAACTGCACAGTGATCGTCTCGGATGAGCTGATAGGTTCCCCCATCATTACAAACCCTGATATATTCATTGTGATGAATGACGCATCCCTTAAGAAATTCCAGCCAAGGCTCAAGCAGAATGGCTTTCTCATATTCGATTCTTCTCTCATCAAAGACCCGGTACTACGGACTGATATAGAAATTGTTGGAGTTCCCGCAACAGATATCTCCGGTACAATCGGTAATATAAAATCTGCCAATATGGTATTGCTTGGCGCACTCATTGCAAAAACAAAGCTCCTGAAGGAGACTTCAGCTTTTGAGGCCCTTGAGAATTCAATGGACCGGAGAAAAAAAGGCATCGAAATTAACAAAAAGGCCATCATGGAGGGTATAAGATTCTTTGAAAATAAGAAAGGCTAAGATAGCCTCGGTCACTGTTTGATTATTGGTGCTTGGAATAGGGTGAGAGCTGTATCTTAATATATGCCTTCCTCCTGAGTTCATTAATATGCATCTTGAGAAGCTGATTAAGTTCATCCTCAGCGAGATAGCTTTCGATCTCTTCTCTTACGGCCTCAAATTCCCTACCTTGAAAATCCCCGATGTGCCTTTGATAAAAATCTAAAATTTCTTCCTCCCTTATCTTTATAAAAGGCCTTATCTTAAGATCAATATATTCCTTAAGCAGTTCATCCTCAGAGGGTGCCTCCAATCTGATCTTTTTAGCCTCTCTGAGAAGAAGAATCCTGTTGACCATTGTATTTAAGGCTTCCTCTTTTGTAATACCCGGGGTTATCTTCTGCGAGTTCGTATATGTCTCCTCTAATTCACTGAGGGTTATTGCAGTGTCATCTACAAATGCAACCACACGGTCCTTAATTGCAGCAGTGGTCAGTGAATAGTGAATAGTGATTAGCAAAAACGTAATGAATAATGAGTAAAAAAATTTGTATATTGTTTGTTGCTTCTTTAACTGTCCACTATTCACTGTTCACTTCTCACTGTCTTAGAAAGCATGCCCGATACTAAAATGTATCTCTCCTCTACTCTCTCCTGGCTCCCTCTGGAGCTTACGACCATAATCGATCCTTATAGGGCCAATAGGGGTGCTATACCTGAAACCGAGTCCGATAGTATATTTAAGATTTCCGGGATCTATATCTTTCGCCTTCAACCAGACATTTCCTCCATCGAGGAAGGCAACGATCCCTATACCTTTGGCGAGAGATGACCTCATCTCAATGTTACTAAGGAGAAAGGCATTACCACCAGTTGGGGTCCCATCTGATCCCTTAGGACCGAGTGTATCCTGCTCGTAACCCCTGACGGTCATTCTACCCCCAAGAAAAAATCTTTCGACAATCGGTAGTTTCTCGGTCTTATGGTACCCCTGGGCAACGCCTCCTCTTAGTGATAAAGCGAGGACAAAACGTTTATTCAACTGATGATAGATACTTCCGTGAAGCAGAAGCTTTACAAAGTTTGTCTCAGACAGAAAGGCAGGCGGAGTAAATTTAAGAGATATCCCCGAAAGGACTCCTTTCTTCGGGTCAAAGGGATTGTCCCTCGTATCGTAAACAATCCCGGGTCTTAGACCGCTTATGGTCAGGGTTCCTGTGTCTTCTCTGCTCAGGATGACATCGGGTTTAACATCGAATGTTTCAACGAGGGAGAAATCATAGTATAACTCTGCCTTAAGGGTATCACTCAATCTTTTCTCCAGACCTGCCGTGGCACCATACCTCGTCAATCTGTATCTCGTTTCCCTGGTATCAATATTGATCTCCCTTCTCTCTTCACGAAGCAAAAATGCCCTGAATGACAATTGTTTACTCAGAAACCAGGGCTCATGATATTGTAATATGTAACGTCTCTCGATTGAACTCAGCTCAACTCTTAATGAAGATTGCCTGTTCATACCCCAGAGATTCCGATAACTCAAATCTAAAAATCCCCTGAATCTTTCGTAATCACCGTATCCTACGCCGAACTCTACTGCGCCAGCGTTTCCCTCATTCAATCTTATCAGGACATCCCTTTCGTGGTTATATCTGTCGAGTACTTCCATATCAACATCCGTAAATAGACCTAACTTATAGAGCCTCCGTCTCTCTTTACCGAGGATACGATAATCAAAGGGTATTCCTTCATGGTGCTTCAACTCCCTCTTTACTACCTCATACCTTGTTCTGTAATTTCCTCTAACTATCGTCTTTCCAAAAAAAGTTATACCACCCTCGTTTATTTGAAAGGTTATGGATGCCTTCTGCCCCTCAAAATTTCTTTCTACTGAGACTATAACGTCCGAGAGGCCATGGGTGTTGTACAACTCTATAATCCTATAGCGCGCATCCAAAATATCAACCTCATTGTATGGATCGCCAGGTTTTATCCTGACAGCCTCTCTTACCTCCTCCTCAGAGATGAGATCTGTCCCGACAATCTCCACCTTCTCAATCTCTGTCTTCAAACCTTCATGTATTCTGATAATTATGTCAATTTCCTCAGGTAATCCCCCCTTACCCCCCTTTAGTAAAGGGGGGAGGGGGGGATTTGTCTGAAACTCTTCGACACTGGCCTCCAGGTATCCGAGGGCATTGTAAAACTCTTTAATTGCCTCTCTGTCCGTATCTATAAGGTCGGGATTATAAAGACCCCCTTCTTTAAGGGACATGACTTCCTTAAGGTTCTTCTCAGGAAGACTGACACCACTGAAATAGATTTCCCTGATCTTTACCTTTGTCCCTTCGAATATAAAGAAATTGAGATCTATGAGATCATCCCTTGATGTTATAACAGGTGCTGTCTGTGCAAAGGGATATCCCCCCTTATGATAGAGAGATAGCATCCTGTAGACTGCCTCTTCTACAATCTCATCCCTGAAGTCCTCGGCCTCAAAAAATGGCATCTCTCTGAGAAGGGTCTTTGTAGAAATAGCACTGCTGCCTTCTATCGAGATTTTCAGACACTTACCAGGATTAATGGAGATATCAAGGGCTCCATCAGCAAATGTATAGACTACAACAGGTTTAAGATATCCATTATTTTTGTAGTATGTTCTTACCCTCTCGAGGTCTTTTTTCAATTTCGCCTGATCATATATATCTCCCCTGGATAAGCTCACCATTTCCTTTATCTCTTCTACTACGCCAGAGACCGTGATCTCTTTTATCCTTTCCGGTTCCCCTGTATTGACCTGAAGATGTATATTTACCCTGTACGGTTTTTTTAGTCTTTCAATCTTTGCATTGATATTTGCATTCGGGAATCCTCGCCTTGCTATCTCATGCCTCAGCTCCTCGATAGCGGCCTCGATCATATCATATCTCATGACCTGCCCTTCTCTAAGAGGGAAGTTCCTCTTTATGATTCTTCTGGAAAGGCCATAATCTCCATCTATATAAATCTTTTCTATAAAATCCCTCTCTCTTACGTTGATAATTACCTTTTCCCCATCGGTCGTTTCAATAGAGATGTCCTCGAAAATCCCTTTCAAAAATACCCTTTTTATACCCTGCCTTACTCCTCTACTATCAATTGGCTTACCAGACCTGATATCGAGGAGGTCAAGGAGTTCTTTCTTTTCAATAGAGTAAAGCCCTTTAATTTCTACCTCACCGACTACTTTACATGCAGCTTCGGGGGGGAAGAATAGTAACAAGTAACAAACAATTAGTAACAAGTGACGCGTGACGAGTGAAGCGTGACGAGTATTCATTTAAATTTAAACCTGAACTTTATATCACCTCCCGCACTTCCCCTCTCATCCCTGATACCTATAAGGGAAATGTTTCTATCGAGGAGATATTCAAGCTTGAGTATCTGTTCTTCGGCAGAACCCAAAGAGCTTGTGTAAGTCACAAATAACCTATCGCCGGCAAGCCTTTTCGATACGGTTACTCTCGGCCCAGCCGTACCTGTAGTTTTTGAGATATAGGGATCAATCTGAAGCCTGTCAAGGCCTGTTATAGTCTTAAGCCTTTCCTCGAAAACATCCTGTAATCTGCCTGTTAGGAATGATGTTGCCTCTCCTGCACCGATACCTCCTTCGAGACCTTTAAGTTGTTTCCCTACCTGCCCGACTGTCAGGAGGGCAAGAATATCCATCTCCTCAAGGGGTGGATCAGAAGATAGGGAGAGATTGAAATGCTCCATCTGTCCTTCGAGATTGAGTTTGATATTATATCCCTTTATGCTCGTCTCGGCTGCGATCTCTATAACCGGGTTCAGTCTGTTTGGGTCAGCAAAATCAGCACTCGCATGAATTATCCTGAATTCATTGTTCCTGAAATAGACATCCCCCTTTTTTGATTCAAGCCTGCCAAACAATACGGGGCGTGATATTGTCCCCCTTAAAACCGTATCCACCATTACGGGGGCCCTGGCAATGTTGTTATCAATATAAATATTGTCACTACCTGAAATCCTTATATTCAGCTCTGTCCTCTCAAACCTGGATACCTTGGCCCTAGGTCTCTCCTTAGCCTTCGTCATAAGAAGCCATCTCTTCCACTCTACCCTCTTTTTATATTTTGAACGGTTTATCCCTATATCACCACTAATGCGTTGGGCATCCGGCGTCCCTTTATACAGAAGGTTACCCTTAAAATTTATGCCAAAATCTTTTGAAAGAGAAGCGGTTATGTTATCAAGATCAGCCTCGAAGTAAAATCTCTTTATGTCAAAGGCCTTGAGATAGAGAAGACCTGATATGTTTATATCACCACCTCCGACCTTGCCGGAAAGTTTCTTTACTACAATCCTGTCTTTATCAATGGATGCGTAGCCATTGATTGAACTGATGCGTGGATAATAACCCCTTAATCCAAAAGAGGCATTCGATATACTTAAGCCTCCGTTCATCTCAGGCTTCTCCCATTTGCCAGTGATGGAAAAGACAAAATTAGATTCTCCAGTTAGGTGTTCCACTCCCTTGGACAGTCCTTTTAATGGTGAAAGAGAAGAGCTGCCCTCGAGGAGCAGGTTGTATTCTCTGCCGATTTCTACACCCCCACGGAGCTTGAATAATGAAGTGCCACCACTCCTGATAGTAAAGGCTGGAAAAGAAATTCTCCTGTTATTAATCTGAACCTTTATATCAGAATCGTTCGAAAAGCTGTAATCAAAGAGCGCAAGTGTCAGATGGTTTATGACAGCTTCAGCTGTTATGTTTTTTCTGTCCCCTTTCATCCCGACATGACCCTTGAGATTAAGAAGCAAGTCTTCTGGCACATCCTTCAGAATTGAACCTAAAATAAAATCATATTTGCCTGGCTGAATGTCTGCTTCAGCAGTCCATGGCAACTTATCGTTGAGATTTCCTTTCCCCGTGAGTTTTACCTTTTCATCAAATAGTGAGGCATTCAACAAGATATTCTTGTTTTTAACTGCCACATCTATAATGCCGCTACCCAGGGATCTACCTTTAAAAACACCTCCGACCATTTCTGCATTCAGTGTAATAGTAGGGTCTTCAAAAGTACCGTGACCTTCTGACTTTATGCTTAAAAAGGCACCTTCAGGAATATTCCCGAGCCCGATGTCTTTTATCAGAATCCTCTCTGATGAGGCCCTGAAATAAAATTTCTCATCCGAGGAAATCTTACCTTCCGCCGCCAGGGTCGAGATGCCACGCCTGA
Organism: Nitrospirota bacterium; assembly: GCA_040753955.1. Lineage (GTDB taxonomy): Bacteria > Nitrospirota > Thermodesulfovibrionia > Thermodesulfovibrionales > SM23-35 > JASEEX01. Next base: position 9,763 of record JBFMDQ010000010.1, read on the forward strand.
TTATGGCCTTTTTGAAAGAAAGCCCTTTATCGAGATATGAAAAGGCCATGGATGCAGAGTCAAAGGGAATCTTATATACCTCTGCCTTCTCTATATGGGCATTACCGGTAATTTCAATATCTTCACCCTTGCCTCCAATCCTGAAATCTGCATTCAGCCTTCCTTTTGTGGAGAGGTCTCTATAGAGTATCTTTATAACTTCTCTTAGATCAGCGTTCTTAATTGTGGCATTCATCTCATACACAGGTTCTGAAAAATCGAAAGGTTTTTCTGCCTCAGGAAATAATATCCTGCCCTTTATCCTGTGCTCTTCTTCAGGTGGAGTAAGAAGGAGTTCGTGGACATTCAGGAGGTTTTTGTTATACGAGAAGTGAGATGTAATACGGTATGCCCTGTACCCCTCTACAAAGGCATTCAATATATCAATCCTTCCGGATATATCGGGATTATCAAATGTGCCTGTTATCCCTCCAGAAAAATTCCCCTGGCCTTTAAGCCCAGCGTAGTAAGGTAGAATCAGATCAGAGACCTCATTTGTATTAAGCCTGCCTTTAAGGTTGAGGGTTTTTTTAGTGATATCAATTGTGCCTTCCGTTTGGAGGTCAGATAAAGATGTTCTCACTTGTAGATTAAATAAAGAAAGGATATCACCCCGTAGAGAATAAGACCCTTTTATATTCCTTATCCTGTCGAGAACATTATCCTTTGAGAGTCGAGAGTCTTCCCCCCACCCCTCCCCTCCCCCTCGAGGGGGGAGGGTTAGGAAGGGGGTACTCTGTGCATTATAGACAAACCATCCATCAGGGTTGAATCCCCCGCCTGATGTTACAAGCTCTCCATCGACCTTGCCTGCTGGTATCTCAGGCTCCCAACCTATGAGCATGATGGCAGCACTGCTATCTATCGAGTTAAACTTCACATTCAGGGTAAAAGGCTCAACACCGGGGAGGTTTATAGATGCCTCGGCCTTAGCATTACCGCTATATAACTCGGCATTGCCATTCTTGAATCTCATTAACCCATCCTGATAGATTACATCGCACCTGAGTGAATCTACCTCAACGCCGAAAAGATTGCCCTTTCGAAGCCTTGCCTTCGCCACTGCAGAGATATCAAAAAGCCTCCCTTTTATTTCACCATGAAAATCAACAAGTCCCTCCACCCTCTCCTTTACCCCGTAGGAATGAATTCCAACGGGGTTTACCTTCAGCATTTCCATTAACGTCTGAATATAAAAATCACCCTTAAGTTTTAAATCTACGAAAATGTCTTTCCATTGCTGAAGACCTTCAAGTCTTATTTCGCCTCTTGCAGAAATCCTCCCCTCACCTCTCTCCTTGAGATTAAAAATGCGCTTCACGGAATCAACGAGGAGGGCTATCTCGGTCCTTAGGGAACCCTTGCCTTTAGAATAAAAACCAGAACTCTGTAAAACAGAGCCATATGAACCGATGTTGAACCTCTTTATCTCGACTTCATCTTTTCTGAAGACGAGGGAGGCATTAATATCCCCTGTAAGTTCGGGCAAGCCTTCCCTCCTTATGCCAAAATTTTTTATAGACATCTTGAGCCTCGGATCTCTGCCGAAGATTACCTCACCTCCAAGCCCTTTTATACCTATGAGACTTTTCAAATCTTCGTCTCTTAAAGAAGCAGAACCTTCGTTTATCTCAGCTGCCTTTATCCTGACCTTAAATGGAAGCCTTCTCTCCTCTTTGAGATATGCCTTAAAACTTCTTATCACCTCACCAATTTGTTCTTTATCTGTAGATATATCGGGCTCCTTTATTACAAGCCTGCGAATAGAAATGCGCTTACTTAATAGCCCCAGAGGCTCTACGTATCCTTTCACCCTGTTTGCGAAGAATATCCTTTTACCATCTTCATCAAAAACCTTCATGCCCTTTGCTTCTACAAAAAAGGGAAATATATTGATATAAATCTTCTGTGCTATCACCCTCTGTCTGAATGCAGCTTCTAATTCAGGGAGTATAAGCCTCTTGAGGACATTCGATACGTGCGGGCCTCTCGAAACAAATATTACAAGGCCTACAACAATTGTAAAGAATAAGAGGTATAAAACCTTTACCAGCCTTCTCCGTCCTTGCGGTTCTCCGATAGAATCTTTCATAATGCAGTAACTAATTTTAGTGCCTTAAATTATTAAGTTTGCCTTACTATTATATGATATAATTTGCTATGTGTGTAATAATCGTTGGTGCAGGTGAGGTAGGCTACCAGATAGCAAAGTTCCTTTCCCTTGAATTTATAGATGTAGTTGTAATCGATAAGGATAAAAATAAACTAAAGCGAGTCATCGAAGAGCTGGATGTTGCTGTTGTAGAGGGTGAAGGCGGAGACCCTTCAGCCCTGAAAGAGGCAGAGGCAGATAAGGCAGATATCCTCCTTGCTGTTACCGACAGAGATGAGACCAATATGATTGCATGTCTCCTCGCAAAAGTGTTCAACATACCGCGTAAGATTGCACGGATAAGAAATCCAGAGTATTTTAAGAACGAAAAACTTCTCAGCAAGGAAAATCTTGACATTGACCCTGCCATTAATCCTGAGCTTGAACTTGCAAAGGCAATAGTAAGACTCCTTGAGATGCCCTTTGCAACGGACGTCGAAGATTTCGAAGGCGGCATCATAAAAGTCATTGGCTTTAAGGTCCCTGAGAAGGCCCCTATAATTGGAAAATCCTTGAGTAAACTCGGAACATCCATGAACAAAAAGTTTCTCATAGGGATAATAGAAAGGGAAGATAGAATAATAATCCCTTCAGGAAGGGATGTCATCAAAGAAGGGGACATAGTCTATATGCCTGTGAAAAAGGGGGAAGTAGAAAATACATTAGCATTACTTGGGGTATCAGCAAAACCTGCAAAAAGGATTATGTTACTTGGGGGAGGGAGGATAGGATATTACATAGCCTCTAACATGGAGCTCAAAGCAGATGTGAAAATCATAGAGAAGGAAGAAGAAAGGTGCAAATATCTGAGTAAAAGCCTTAAAAAGGCTTTGGCGCTTCATGGAGATGGCGCAGACCAGAAATTACTCCTCGAAGAAAACATAGGAGACGTGGATGTCTTCGTTGCTGTCTCTAACAATGATGAGTTAAATATAATGGCATCCCTTTTAGCAAAAAAATTAGGTGCCAAAAAGACAATAGCCACTGTTAACAAAACAGAATACATACCTCTTGCCCATGGACTCGGCCTTATGGCCGTTCTAAGCCCGAGGCTCATTACTGCAAGCACCATTTTACGCTATGTTAGAAGGGGAGAGATCCTTTCCTTAACAGCAATAGCAGAAGATAAAGCCGAGATAATCGAGGCGAGAATTGGCAAGACATCTCCCCTCGTCGGAAAAACACTGGAGGAAGCGCAACCAAAAGCGTCCATCATTGGCGCAATTATAAGGGGTGAAGAGGTGATTATTCCCTCAGGTTCAGATAAGGTTATAGAAGGTGATAAATTAATTATCTTCACTCTTCGAGAATCTATCAAAGAGGTGGAAAAACTTCTGATATAATAGTCCTACCTCAATATGAATGTTAGAGTAATATTGAATGTTATAGGAATCGCACTTATATTTTTGTCTTTTTTCGTGATATTCCCCATTAGCATTTCACTTATTTATAAACAATCAGACACAATACCTCTTGCCATATCATTCTTCATTACCTTCTTTTCAGGGGCTACCCTCTACTTTCTCACACAAAAACACAAAAGAGAGGAAATCAAACATAGAGAGGCCTTTGTTATCGTAACCTTCACATGGCTTGTTATGTCCTTGTTTGGGTCTATTCCCTTCATGCTAACTGGAACATTTCATTCTTTCACCGATGCCTATTTTGAATCAATGGCCGGCTTTACAACGACAGGCGCCTCTGTACTCAATGATATAGAGGCTACTACAAAGGGGATTCTATTTTGGAGAAGCATGATTCAATGGATAGGTGGAATGGGAATAATAGTTTTTGCCCTTGCGATACTGCCCCTGTTAAGAACAGGTGGCATGCAGCTTTTCAAGGCCGAGGTCCCAGAGATTAGTGTTGATAAACTAAGACCTAGAATACTCGATACGGCAGCGGCGCTCTGGATAATTTATGTTGGCATTACATCCTTAAACATATTTTTTCTCATAGTGGGGGGAATGAATCTGTACGATGCTACCTGCCATGCATTCACTACTATGGCAACAGGTGGCTTTTCAACGAAAAATAGCAGCATAGCATACTATAAAAGCCCTTCCATCGAGTACATAACAAGCATATTTATGTTCCTTGCAGGTGTAAACTTTTCACTTTACTTTTACGTCATACGGGGAAAAATATCGAAATTATGGAAGAGCAATGAATTTAGATTCTACCTAACCGTCACAGTAATTGCTGCCATAATGATAACCGTTAACATATGGAAATCCTCCTTTGACTCCCTCACCGACTCTTTTAGACATTCCCTCTTTCAAGTTGTATCTCTTATGACAACTACTGGATATTCCACCACAGATTTCGAGAAATGGTCACCCTTTGCACAGATTATTCTTGTAATAATAATGTTGTTTGGAGGGATGATTGGTTCAACAGGTGGCGGTATAAAACAGGTTAGGATTCTGCTAATGCTCAAACAAGGCTATAGAGAGATGTATCAACTGATCCATCCCCGTGCGGTAACAACTCTAAAACTTGATGATAGGTTTCTGGACAAAGAAATTTTAGGAAGCATATGGGGATTTGTGTTCCTTTTTTTAGGTGTGTGTGTCATAGCAACTATTGGAATGGCCGCCATTGGGATGGATATGATTACATCTGCAACAACTGTAATATCAGCAACATGTAATGTCGGGCCAGCACTCGGTGAGGCAGGGCCTGCTGATAATTATGCGTCCATCCCTGTTGCAGGGAAATGGATACTCATATTCTGTATGCTCACAGGGAGGCTCGAGGTCTATACAGTATTGATACTACTTGTGCCACATTTCTGGAGAAAATAGTGGAGGTGAACGGGATCGAACCGATGACCTCCTGCTTGCAAAGCAGGCGCTCTCCCAACTGAGCTACACCCCCACTGGTGGGCCTAATTGGAGTCGAACCAATCACCTCACCCTTATCAGGGGTGCGCTCTAACCAACTGAGCTATAGGCCCATCCTTAAATTTCCAATATCCAAATTCCAAATATTAAATTTAAAATTCCTCAGAGTTTGGAATTTGCCCTGAACTTGATTCAGGGTTGGAATTTGGGATTTTACTGTTTTCTCAAAGAACATTTTAAAAACATGATACCATATATTAAGCTATTCAGTCTTGTCAACCTGAGAAAAAGGGAGTTACTGTGCCGGTTGATTTTATTTTATCTGCTGTGTTATAAAGGTTAACTATTTGCTCTTGTATTTTTTAGAGGTGCAAGAACACAAAAATAAAGAGGTGGAACCGTGAGGAGGCATTTTAATGAACATCTATGAAAATATTATTATCCTTAACGCATCCCTCGCTGACGAAGAGATCAAGTCAGCCATTACAAAGATTGAAGAATTCATTACAGGCCACGGTGGAGAAATAGTTAAGATAAACATCTGGGGAAAGAAAAAACTCGCCTACGAGATTAAAAAACAGAAAAGGGGATTATACGTGCTTTTGGTATATAAGACACCACCGTCAACAATTAAAAAGTTAGAGGAATTTTACAGGGTCTTTGACGCTGTAACAAAACATAATATCATAAAGCTCAGTGCAAAGCAGGCAAAGGATCTTGAAAAGATTGAAGCCATCCCAGAGCCTGTAGAGCAAAAAGGGGAGGTCTAAGATGTATAACAAGGTAATACTCATAGGCAATCTTACAAAAGACCCTGAACTCAGATATACCCCGCAGGGGACACCGGTAGCCTCCTTCAGACTTGCAGTGAATTATAGATACAAACAATCCGCCTCTGGTGGAGACGAGATGAAGCAGGAGACAATATTTATAGATAATGTAGTTTTCGGAAGACAGGCGGAATCATGTAGCAAGTATCTCAATAAAGGTAGCTCTGTACTTGTAGAGGGCAGACTTCAGGAGAGGAGATGGGAATCTAATGGACAGCAGAGGAGTAAGTTCGAAGTAATTGCTCAATCTGTAAGGTTTCTTTCAAGAAAGGGAGGTCCCGAGGGACCGGCAGTAGAGGGAGATATCGTTCCTCCTGAGGAGACAACTGATTTAGAACCATTTTGAGAAATATTTAGAGAGGGGAAATAGCATTGCAACAGAAGAGATTCCAGAGAAAGAAGTTTTGCAGGTTCTGTGTAGAAAAGGTAGAGTATATAGACTATAAAGATATCAAAGTTCTTAAAAACTATCTTACCGAAAGAGGGAAGATTCTTCCCCGGAGGATGACAGGTACATGTGCAAAGCACCAGAGAGAGCTGACGGAGTCTATAAAGCGAGCGAGAAATATAGCGCTGCTTGCCTTCGCAGAAAAGTAGGATGAGGATCCCAAAGGGTTGGGTTCCGCTTTTAGCAAAAAGGATAGTAGATAACATTGTATCAAAGGGATTCATTAAGCCGACCGTACATGTCGAAAAACTCCTTTCAGAAACAGAAGAACTCCTCCTCAATGAACTTACCGTCGAGGACAGGCTGGACGAAGAAGTTAGAGAACTTTTAAAAAAATATACCTCTGAAATAGAAAGGGGTCATCTGGACTACAGGAGGCTCTTTGAACTTACAAAACAGAAACTGGTGAAGGAAAGAAATCTGATATTATAATGCTCTCTGAGGATAAGATCTCGCATCTCAGCCATGTACTCCTTAAGGGGCTTATAGAGAGAAACCTCATAGAAGTGATCGAGGAAGAAGGTAAGATAAGGACCGAGATTAAGAGAACGATTATATCAGAACTGAAGATAGGCGAAGAGATCGATTCTGTAGTCAGGAAAAAAATCCAATCCTTTTCTAAAAAGATACCTGAAGGGAGCCTTGAGTGGGAAGTCCTGTACAAGAAATTTTTCAAGGAAGAGGAAGTAAAAAGAGGCAGGGCGCATAGTTAAAGTAATGTATGAACTCCTTCATTTCCCCTGTGACAGAAGAAGAAATAAAGAGGGAAAAGGCAAAGGCACAAAGGCTGAGAAAATCCCAATGGTGGAAAAGGAAGTGTGCAGAAGGGGTGTGCTATTACTGTAAAAGAAAGATAAGCCCGAGGGAACTCACCATGGATCATATAGCGCCCATTATACGAGGTGGGAAGTCAACTAAAGGAAACATCGTTCCTGTTTGCAAGGAATGCAACAAAAAAAAGAAATATCTCCTTCCAATTGAATGGGAAGAATACCTTCAAAGATTAAAGAAGGAAACCCTATCTCTCTAACCTACTTCTTTCATTAAACACAAAAGGAGGATATAGTATTTTCGCTCTCCGCCTTAGGCGGACTCGCCCCGCACTATGTTATAGTGCGGGGCTCCGAGGTAGTCGATGCGACTAAATCCGCTCAAATACTATATCCTCCCCTAAGTTTTGAATAGTATGGATTAGTGTTTCTTTGTTCCCTCTATTTTGGTAATTGAAAAATATGATATAATTTTTTATCTTTTGGGGAGTCGTTCAGCGGCAGGACAGCAGACTCTGGATCTGCTTACAGGGGTTCGAATCCTCTCTCCCCAGCCAGTGGTCCCATCGTCTAGAGGCCTAGGACGTAGCCCTCTCAAGGCTAAAACACGGGTTCGAATCCCGTTGGGACCGCCAGATAAATTAAGGGCGGTATCGCTCCAGTGGATTACATGTCCTGCAGGGGCGATAACCCTCATCCAATGCATCATCGATAGACCTGAAGACCACCTTATTCCTATCAGCTATCCGTCTGGCATGAGGGCACTCTACGCAATGGAATTTCTTAATTTCGTCTTCCTTTTTTCTTTTAGAGGCTATATATTCTTTACTTGGATTCTTTAAAGGCAGCGCCCATATCCCAAGTCTGTTTTTCCTCGCCTCATTCTCATATTGAAATAATAGGGTATTCTTAGATTTGTTCGGGCCAAAGGGACTATATAGTGCAAAGCCTTTTCTCACCAGCTCTCCATTAACAAAGGTTTCACCAATATACACATACGCAAGCAGTCTGTTGTCATGCTTTACCTGTTTATCATATTCAAGCCTTACGGTCTTCCCTTCCACAAGTCTCCTGTTAGCCTCTGTTGCTTCTTTCCCAAACGCCTCGGGCATCTTTTTCCTGGAATATTCGGTTTCGGGTGCATCAATCCCGATATATCGGACAAATTCTCCACTATCGATCTCTATTGTATCTCCGTCAATAACCTTCTTAACAACCCCCTGAGATGGGTAGTCTTCGCCATACAGAACAACAGGCAGCAAAAGAGAGATTAATATTATCAGCCCTTTCACAATACACCTCTTCTCGTAGCTCAATATAAAATTCTACAGTAGATTACCATTTTTTTCTAAAAATTGCATCAATTGTTTGACTGCTAAGGAATGAGCAATTATAATTACTCTGATGGAAAATATTATAAAAACACTACCCAATACCTTTATACCCCTTTTCGTTGCGATTGACGTCTTAGTCGCTCTCTCTATATTTGTCTCTTTGACAGAGGAGATGTCAAAATCGGAAAGAAAGGCGATCATAAAGGAGTCCATACTCACAGCTTTAATAGTGAGCCTTTTATTCGTAGCTCTGGGAGAAGCGATTTTTACGATATTAGGAATTACTTCAGATGATTTCAAGATTGCCGGTGGACTCGTACTTCTCATTTTTGCAATCACTGATCTTATAAGACCTAGCGAGGAGAGGAGGAAATCCGTTGGCAGGGTTGGTGTAGTTCCTATAGGTGTTCCCTTGATCGTAGGACCTGCGGTGCTCACTACTACCCTGGTGCTTGTAGATCATTACGGTATCATTCCAACAATTATATCCCTCATTCTTAATCTTTTAGTTGTCTGGATTTCATTCATCAATGCCGAGCGGATCATAAATCTCTTTGGCAAAGGAGGTATAGCTGCGATCTCGAAGATCATGGCACTCCTTCTTGCATCAATCGCCATAATGATGATACGTCTGGGCGTTAGTAACATTGTCCACCGTTATGTGAGTTAACCCTGTTATTTCAATAACAGGGTTTAGATAAGATGGGAGCAGAGATTATAGGGCTTTAGTCATACCGTTATTCCGTCTATCCTCTTGAGTCCTGCTTCCGATGCCATTCTTACTGCCTCCCTGTACTCTTTCTCCGTAATCCTTCTGTTTAGAGGTGGGTTTTCGAAGGCCTTAAAGCATGGGCGGTATTGATCCATAATATTGATATAGGTATTTTTTGAAATCTCTTCAGCGATAAATTTAACAACACCCGCAGTACCTGCAATACCCTCAGGTAGCACAAGATGCCTGACGAGGAGCCCTCTCAGGGCAATTCCCTTATCTATTATGAGATCCCCGACCTGTCTGTGCATCTCCTTTATTGCAGCCATTGCAGCCTCTGGATAATCTTTCGCCTTTGAGTACCTGAATGCCATTTCAGGGTCTGTATATTTAAAATCAGGCATGTATATATCAACAACACCATCCAGAAGCTTTATTGAGTGGAGAGATTCGTACCCACCGCAGTTATAGACAATGGGGATGTTCAGTCCTTTATCTGCAGCAATCTGTACAGACCTGAGAATCATCGGCATCTGATGTGTTGGTGTGACAAGGTTTATGTTATGACACCCGCCGCGCTGTAAAGCGAGCATGATGTCTGCAAGTTTTTCAAAAGATATCTCAACGCCCTCTCCAAGATGGCTTATCGAGTAGTTCTGACAGAAGAGGCAGCCAAGATTACAATTACCAAAGAAGATGGTGCCAGAGCCGAATCTACCCACAAGTGGTCTCTCCTCGCCAAAATGGGGACCCCAGCTCGATACGAAGGGCTTATCCCCTGTTCTACAAAACCCCTTTTGACCTGATGTCCTGTCAACCCTGCAGCTCCTCGGACATAAGGTACATTCTCTTAAAATCTCCTCTGCCTCTCTGACCTTGTCAGACAACACGCCAAGAGGTAAAAGCTGATAAGCAGGAGTAAACTTATCCAGTAATTTTATCTGCATGTCCTTCAACCTTTGTTCTCATAAGTATTATGATTATGTTAACAAAAATATGCACCAACAAAAAATTTTCCACCTTGTAATGATTTGACTTAACCTAAAACTAATAATTATAATGCTAAACTTACGAATGAATAATCTTACGGCAAAACCGCAGGGTATTAAATAATTTTGTGACTAACTGTTTGTTGTCATTCCTGCGGAAGCAGGAATCCAGAGAAAAATCAAGGTATCCTGGTTTCCGCATCAAGTGCGGAATGACAAAAGGAAAATGGATTCACAATGAGAGAGATCAATGAACTCATAGAGCAGCGAATCAAGAAACTTGAGGAATTGCGGCAGTCAGGGATCGAGCCATTCGGTGGTCCCTTTTATGCAGAGGATCACGCATCGGATCTCCTAAATAAATTTGATTCTGTAACAAAAGAAACCTTGGAAGCCAGTCCTTTTTCATGTTCTCTTGCAGGCAGGATTATCTCTATAAGGGACTTTGGTAAGGCTGCCTTTGCGCATATCCAGGATACTACAGGGAAGATACAGGTCTATTTCAAAAAAGATATTCTTGGCGAAAAACATAGTGTTGTTAAGAAGCTCGACATTGGTGATATAATCGGCTTAAAAGGAAGGTTATTCAGAACAAAGACAAAAGAACTTACTGTCGAGGTGGAGGATTTCATCCTTCTAACAAAATCCTTGAGACCTCTTCCTGAGAAGTGGCACGGATTGAAGGATATCGAGACGAGATATAGACAGAGGTACGTTGACCTGATAGTAAACCCTCAGGTCAGAGAGACCTTTGCTAAAAGAGGCGCCATTATTAAGGCCATCAGGGACTTTCTCAAGTCAAATGATTTCATTGAGGTCGAAACACCCATGATGCAGCCCATTCCCGGGGGAGCAACTGCGAAGCCCTTCAAGACCCATCATGTAGCCCTCGGCGTTGATTTATATCTCAGGATTGCTCCGGAGCTTTATCTAAAGAGGCTCCTCGTTGGTGGTTATGAACGTGTCTATGAACTGAACAGAAATTTCAGGAATGAAGGCATATCAACTAAGCATAACCCTGAATTCACGATGCTCGAATTTTATGTGGCTTACAGGGACTACAATTTCCTCATGTCTTTTACTGAGGAATTAATTACCTATGTTGCAAACAGGACCTCAGGGACACTGAAAATTCCCTATGGGGACACCACCATAGATCTTACTCCTCCCTGGCCAAGAATTCCGATGTTTGAGGCCCTCGTGCAGAAAGATGTTCCGCCAGAGATACTCAATGATAGAGAAAAGGCAAAGGCATGGGCAGAGGCACATACCATAGAAATAAAAGGGGATGCCACACTTCCAAAAATCCTTGACGAGATCTTTAAAAAAATAGTAGAGCCTGAGCTCGTTCAGCCGACCTTCATCATAGATTATCCTGTCGAACTCTCTCCCCTTGCCAAGAAAAAAGATGGAAATCCAGAACTTGCCGAAAGATTCGAGCTCTTCATTGCATCACAAGAGATAGTAAATGCCTTTTCAGAGTTGAGTGATCCTATTGACCAGCGCGAGCGTTTCTTGAAACAGTTTGATGAAAAGATGATAGAAGGCGAGGAGGCCCACTGGATGGATAAGGATTTCATCCGGGCCCTCGAATATGGAATGCCTCCTGCAGCAGGCGAAGGCATCGGAATAGACAGACTTGTAATGATAATGACTAATTCTCAGTCAATAAGGGATGTTATCCTGTTCCCACAATTAAAACCAGAACAATGAATCTTCCTTACCAGCTATTCATAGCCCTCAGATACCTTAAATCCAAAAAGAAACATAAGGGTATTTCGGTCAATGCCCTGATATCCATAGGTGGTGTTGCAGTTGGCGTTATGGCGCTCCTCGTCGTCCTGTCTGTAATGAGTGGATTCCATGAAGATCTCCAGAGAAAAATACTCGGAGTAAATGCCCATGTTATTGTCCTTGATTATAGAGGAACAATCCCTGGATACAATGATGTAATCAAAAGGCTTGAGGGTGAGGAGGATATCATATCATCCGCCCCGTTCGTCCTGGGTCAGGTGATGGTTTCTTCAGGCAAGAAGGCACATGGTGTTTTCCTGAAGGGAATAAGGCCCGAAATGGAGACAAAAACAACAGAGATATTGAACTATATAAAGGATGGCAACCCTGGAGACCTTTCTCCAAAAAATGGGATCCCCGGTATTATCCTTGGAAGAGAGCTTGCGAGTAGCCTCGGCGTGTTTGTTGGAGATATAATTAACATTGTTTCCCCTTTTGGTGAGATAGGCCCCCTCGGCGTGCTCCCAAAAATCAGGCCTTTCAGAGTCGCAGCAATATTCGAGGTAGGGATGTTTGAATACGACTCAAATCTTGCACTTACGGAGATTGAGCCTGCACAGGGATTCTTCGGCATAGGAAATGATGTGACAGGAATTGAACTCAGAGTGAAGAATATTTATAAGGCATCCGATGTCAGGGAAAGGTTACAGAAAAAACTGGGATTTCCTTTCCATACAAGGGACTGGATGCAGATGCATAGAAGCCTCTTCTCAGCCCTGAAATTAGAGAAGTTCGCTATGTTCGTGATTCTCGTTCTCATAGTCCTTGTAGCATCATTTAATATTATCAGTACCTTAATTATGAATGTGATAGAAAAGAGCAGGGAGATAGCCATCTTAAAGGCGATAGGCGCAACGAACAGGGCCATCATGACCATATTTATGCTTCAGGGCTTATTGATAGGACTTTTTGGCACCCTCATAGGAGTTATGGGTGGGTATCTTTTAAACTATTTTCTGGATACCTATCAGATTATCAAACTTCCGGCTGATGTCTACTATCTGAGCCATCTGCCTGTTAAGATGAAATTTTTTGACTTCATCGCCGTCTCCCTCTCAGCAGTCATCATCAGCTTTCTTGCAACCCTTTATCCTGCCTGGCAGGCAGCGAAACTCAACCCTGTGGAACCGCTGAGGTATGAGTAAATTAATTGATAATGACCAATAACCAAATTACAATAACCAAACAAAAAACACTAACCAAAATTCCAGGTTTCAGATCTGTTTGGTCAATTGGTGCTTGGTTATTGGAATTTATTTGATGTTTGGGATTTGGTGATTGGTTATTTGAGGAGATTTTTTAACTTAAGGACATGATCGAAGTACAAAATCTAAGAAAGTCCTTCACTACAGAGGCGGGTGAACTCCAGGTATTGAAGGGCATTGACCTTTCAATCAAAGAGGGGGAAATGGTCGGGATAGTCGGTGCATCGGGAGTAGGCAAGAGCACTCTTCTGCATATCCTCGGTGCACTGGATAGGCCGACTTCTGGCAAGGTCTTCTACAATGGGACCGATATCTTTTCCCGCGATGAAGATTCCCTCGCTTCCTTTAGAAATAAGACAGTAGGCTTCGTATTTCAATTCCATCACCTCCTTCCTGAATTTAATGCCCTTGAGAATGTTATGATGCCAGGACTGATAAGCGTAAGGCGTGAGGCGTCTGGCGTGAGGCGTAAGAAAATTTTTGAGCGAGCGGAAAGGCTTCTTGATGAGATGGGTTTATCCGAAAGAAAAGAACACAGGCCGGGAGAACTCTCAGGGGGAGAACAGCAGCGCCTTGCAGTTGCGAGGGCACTCATATTAGAGCCACAGGTAGTACTTGCAGATGAACCTACAGGAAACCTTGATACAGCAACAGGCGAAGAACTCTTCAACCTCCTCATCAATCTCAACAAGGAAAAGGGAATTACACTTGTCATTGTCACACACAATGAATCCCTATCAAGACGCTGCCACAGGGTTCTGAAAATGGTAGACGGGAGGATAGCCTAAGGATTCGAATAAACGATCTTCAATCTCCCTTTTGGATGGTGACAAAGGATATCACCGATTATTCTGGCAGATTTAATACCTTCCCCCTTTAATTCCTTCAAACACGCATCCGCCACATCCGGCCTAAGGGAAATCACCAATCCTCCGGAGGTCTGGGGATCAAAGATGAGATCTATCAACACTGTCTCTAAACGAGGATCGATCTCAACGCTCTTCTCGCAAAAGTGTTTTATGGCGTAACTTCCAGCAGGGATGAGGCCTGTAAGGGCATATTCCCTTGCCTCTGGGATGAGAGGAACCTTATCGGCATAGATAGCAATCTCGACTTTACTTGCTCGTGCCATCTCAAGGAGATGTCCTCCGAGACCAAAGCCTGTGATGTCAGTACAGGCATGGCAACCATATTTAAGCATGATCTCCGAGGCCTTTTTATTTAAGGTAGAAGCGACTTCGATCAAACTGTTTACAGCACCTTCGCTTGCCATCTTCCCCTTTATGGCAGTGGCGATGACCCCCATTCCTATAGGCTTTGTGAGTATTAGCCTATCACCTACCTTTGCTCCCCGATTAGTGATAATCTTCTGTGGGTGAATGAGACCAGTTACCGAAAGGCCATATTTTAACTCCTTATCATCTACGCTATGACCTCCAACTAAAAGGGTACCAGCCTCATGGATCTTTTCCAGACCACCTCTGAGTATCTCCTTCAGGACTTCCTTAGGCAGTTCCTTAGAAGGAAAGCAGACAATATTCATCGCTGTAAGCGGTCTTCCACCCATGGCATAGACATCGCTCAGGGAGTTTGCTGCAGCAATGCGGCCAAAGTGATAGGGGTCGTTTACTATTGGGGTAAAAAAGTCCAGTGTCTGGACGAGGGCAAGCTCATCAGTGAGTTTATAAACCCCTGCGTCATCGGCTGTCTCATAGCCTACAAGCAGATTGGGATGCTTAATTATAGGCAAAGCTGCCATCACCTCGTCCAGGTCCCCTGGACTTAGCTTTGCAGCTCAACCAGATGCCCGAACCTTTTCAGTAAGATTAAAGGCTTCCCGCACTATGACGGAATTTTTTGAGAATACTTTACTCATAATATTATTATACCTTGGACTTTAAGAAAGAAACTGGCTCCTTTTTCATTTTGCTTTCCTCCTTCTTTTATATGGCCATGGAAAAGGCCTGGGGTATGTACCTTATGATCTCTGAAACCTGTGTGCCCGGCGTGGGATGAGCAAGTTCTCCTGCTATGCGGTTAACCTTTGCTGATAGAATGGCAGCCTCCTCAATGGCATATCCACCATAAATCAGGGCCGAGACGATGCCTGTTAAAGTATCACCAGTGCCTCCTATGGCCTCGAGTGGCTCAATGAATGGCTCTTCGATAACAGCTATGATCTCCCCCTTATTGCATATATAGTCCTTTTCTCCCTTAACGATCATTACCTTTGAGGCATTTTCATTTTGATATGCCCTGGATATTAACGAAGGAACATTGTTTTCTTCATGACAGATAAAGCCTCTTGTATAAAAGGGATGAGGGGCTAAATCATCAGCAAGGAAGGCAAGTTCTCCTATGTCTGGTGTAAAGAGGTCATAAAAAGGGGCGTACCCGCTCATTTTGGCCACATACATAAATCCGGCATCCGCAATGAGTACGGGACGTTCTGACTTTTTTTCAATAGCCCAAAAGACCTGATTATGCCAGTTGACATCAGGCATGAGATAATGAAAGGTAAGTACCCTGGCTGGAAGGTCAGCAAGTCTATTCTTTAGATACTCATATAGTCTTCGACTTCCGTCACCTAAACCGATGTCACCTACGGTAAACGCCGTTGGCACAGGAATCCTTAATTCTGCGCAAACAATGGCTGCAGCCCCTATCATTGCCGGAAAGCCACGATGAAGAGGAAAGGACTCCTCTCCAATAATAAGATTACCATCCTTTATTAAAACCTCTCCAGAAATAACAGGAAGGTTCTGATAGGGGATTGTGCCAATCAAAGCAAGCATTTCTTCATTTCCTCATAAGCCATATGTAAGGCACAGGCACAGAGGGTATGTCCAATTTTTTGGGGAGAAGGTGCCTCTATCATGGTTTTACCGACAAGCTCTTTAGCTAAATAAGGAACATCGGAGCAGCCTCCGCCTGAGATATTGACGATTTTTAGTGTCTCCTTCTCTATAGTAAGTTTCATATTTGCAGCCCGAACCATGATATACCCACCATAATCCTTGGTTTTAAGTAACTCTACTGGCTTAAGCAGTGGACTATCCACTGGAACTGCATCAACGGGAGAAACTTTCTTTTCTTCAAGAATCCTGAGGATATTGAGTTGTTCCACTAAAGGAAATTCGATGACCAGATCACAGCCCGTTCGAAGCTCAGGAGGAGGCCCCATAACACGGACGTCCCATCCCCTTTTCTTTAGAATCGCTTCTGCCCTTATGACCTCACTCGTATTGTGAAAAACGAGAAAGCCACGGTCAAGACTTTTCCCCATTTCCTTATCCTTTTTGTCGGTTTTAAATAAAGGCAATCTCACTCCTTTCTGAGAAGTATGAGATATCCCGAATCATGTGGCCTGACCTCTACAACCTCCCACCCCTCATTTCTTGCAAGACGGCTTATATTCTCACGTGATGTATCCGTATCCACCCGAACCTCGAAAGTACCCCTCTTGAGTTCCTTCATCTTCTGGTGTACCAGTATCACTGGTTGGGGACAGGAAAGTCCCCTTGCATCAACCTCTTCAGCCATAATGATTCCTCCTTATTAAACCCGAATTACGCAAGCCTTTCAAAATGTCATTGCGAGGAGCGGAGCGACGTGGCAATCTCATCACTCAAAATGAGATTCCTCGCGGAGTTTATCCTGAGCGCGAATAAAGATTCCTCGCTCCGCTCGGAATGACAGTAAGCGAAGGGCCCGGAATGACATAGTGTGGGCATTTAATACATACCCTTGCATAATTCGGTTTAAATTTTTTCTCTCATAGTAATACCTATGTAAAAACATACTAAAAGCCCGATAATTACAGCATGTGGCCCATAAAGCCCAACCCCTGTTGGTGAGCTTGCCAGTGAGAAATTATGGGCAAAACCTGCTCCGATGATCATCCCCAGAACAAACATGGCAGCATCACCATCCCCTTCGCCAGCCAGAAATAACTGCCTTCCAGGACAACCTCCTGCCAGTGCAAAGGCAAGACCTGCTAAGGACATACCTAAAAAATTCCAGATGTGGTTGGTGTGGGCAACTGGCTGGCCTGCAAAACCCGCGTGAAATTGGCCGAGAGCGAGGTTGGTTACGAATGCTGCCACCAGTAAAGCAACTCCACCATATGCGAGATGGAAATTCCTGATCAGGATGATATCCCTGATGGCGCCCATAAGACAAAATCGAGTCCTCTGGGCCAGAAACCCTGTAGCTAATCCAATAATAATGGAAACAGCTACAGGGGCATACATAGAGCCAGGGCCCTTTTCACTGAAAAATATTGGACCTGATTTCCCTCCATCTCCCGCTAGCGGGGCAAAGACAAGAAAGGCAAAAAGGCTGAGCATAATAAGAGGTAATATCCAACCCACAGAGGTATAGGTCCTTTGATTTCTTCCCAGGCTATAGCCATTTTTAAGAAAGAGGACTCCCACGGCTACTCCTACTACAAGCCCCGCAAGGCCAAGGATTGCATTACCATCTCCACCTGCAAGCCTGAGGAGTCCACGCCATGGGCATCCTAAGAAAACCAAAGCACCAATCATTGCAAAAAATCCTAAAATAAAACGAACAATAGGGGCAGAGCCAACCCTTGGCCTGAACTCCTTGGAGGCATATGCAGCAATTAGTGAGCCAAGGACAAAACCGATGATCTCAGGGCGAATGTACTGGACAATGGCTGCACGATGCAATCCAAGGGCCCCGGCAATATCCCTTTCAAAACAGGCAACACATATGCCCATGTTGGCAGGGTTGCCCCACTTCTGAAGTAAAGGCGCAAAGATACCAATGAAGGCGCCCACCGAGATAATGCCCCAGCGAGTACCAAAAAAGCTCTTTAGATTAGACATTGTTCACCCCCTTCCTACTTACCCAATCCATACAGTGTTTTTAAAATCCTTCATTCCTTCTACAATGTGATTTGTTGTGCCTCTATAGCCAACCTTCAGTTCAGATTCAAGGTTGTAGTATTTAAGACATGTCCCGCAGGAAAATATCTCAACACCCATCGCCTCAATTTCTTTTAGAACCGGGATCATCTCTTCATCGAGTGTAGTTAGCTTCACACCCGTATTTAAGAAGAATATTGTATGCGGTAACTCTTTATATGCCTTTATTGTCTCAAAGAACGCCTTCATCAAGATTTTCCCCAGCCCCTCTTCTTTGCCCATTGTATCTGTAGCGATTATGAGTAGCAGATCCTCTCCCGTTTCTTTAACTATTTCTGTTTTTTCTTCAGCAGACACTTTACACACATAACCCTTTGCGATTTTTACACGCCAGTAAGTATCCTCTTTTGTAATCTCTGGATAAAATCCATTTTTTCTTGCGAATCTTGTAAGATTTTCTGCCGATGCCTTATTGTCAACGAGTATTTCAATCATGCCTTCATCTATTTTAGATAGGGCTTCTTCTGTCATCATAACAGGCTTTGGACAGCCAATACCCCTTGCATCAATAATCATAATTTTCTCCTCTTTTTCAACTGCTTCAAACTGCCATTGCCATCTTATGTAATTAACTTTAGTTTAGGCTTAAGTCAGGAAGATGCCCGACCTATTTTCGTAAACTGTTGAAAATAGCCGAGGCATCTTGCCTCGGCTATACAAGATTTTAAGAATACATTAGATAAATATCCTTATATTTCAAAGAGTTACAAGTTTTTGCTAAACTAAAGCAATTAATTGGAGTTTAAGCAAATAAAAGCTATAAGTCAAATAGTTAATATCTATACTGAGATGGAAATTTATAGGTTTTTTCTTAAAATTCCTTAACCCAAAAAATGCAGTTAGTCCTATAAAGCCTTACAAATACATGAGATGCTGAAATAAATTCAGCATGACATTTTTATGCACAAAGTCTTGATATTTGTCATTCTGAACTTGTTTCAGAATCTCTAACTGCATTTTTGGGGTTGAAGGGGGGATCTCGATCTAATGTTTATTAATCAGTTTTCGAAAGTATGTGGGTATCACCAATGCGTAAGGTGAACTGGATGCTGTCCAGATAGTCTAATATGGAGATGGCTGAATTTCGGCCTATACCTGATAGTTCTCGAAGCCGATTAATATCAATCTGACCATGGCTAAGGATATACTCCTTTACAGTTTTCTTAATCTGATCAAGGGTCTCTCTACGGATATAGATCTGCCGGTTACTGTATCGAAACTGTTTTATAAAAATGAGATACCCCGTTTTTCTCAAATACGTCACAACTTTCTGCACCTCATGGGGATCAAAGTGATCCATTGACATGAGTAATGTGTTGAGTGTAAAGGGGTTAAGCCCGCTCCGGCCGGCAAATTCTATGATCTTTTGACGAATAGTCTCCTGAACAGGATTTAGCCTCGAATCAAAATCGACTAAACGAAGGATTCCTCCTTTAGAAAGGATGGGCTTCTCGCGGGCCATGTCCTCAATTACATAATTGAATAGTGAGTGGTCCAGATCTTTAAGATAGGATGATTTTACTTCATCCTTCGAGATTCCTACCTCAAGAGGGTTTTTCTCACGGAACTCCTTTAAGATATTTAAAAGCTGGTCTTTCAAGGCTTCATAGTTTTCCTTGTGAAAGAATCGCTCATTTCCTAAGAAAATTGTCTTCCCTGCTATCTGTAGGGAGGTAAGGATTTCCAGAATCCTCTTTGTACTCAGGCGAGTAGTCTGGCTAAAGTTTTTGATACCGACCGGATAGTGTCTTTCCCTCTTTAGTATATCTTCGATGAGTTCCTCGTCGGTTCCTTCTATGATAAGTCTTAGATGTTGGATCTTATTCTCATCTCGTTTTCTATACTTCGAGATCTCAATCTCTAAGATAGTTCCTCCTCCTATGGTTGCAACAGGGCTCAGCTTTCGTACAATGAATCGATGGAAAGGAAGAGGAGCGAGTTTATCACTCAGGCGGAATTGCACAAAGGCCGTCTCCCCTGGATGCATAACTTCTTTATCCATAAAGACTATGAGGGCATTAGTCTTACTCGCTCCTGTATAAAACCTCACTCGGGTACGGTTTTTCAAAGGGTCTGTCTGGGAAGACAGATAATGAAAGTGGGCATTGAGAAAATAAGATGGCCTTAAGACGTCGACCTCGCTTATCACTATCCCCCTTTGAATTTCCTTCAGTTCTACATCACGCAGGTTCAGCCCTACCCGCTCCCCGGCCTGGGCTTTATCTGTCTTTTGATGATGAACCTGAATAGCCCGAACCTTAACCTGCCTCTCTGTGGGATGAATCTCTACTACATCCCCAGCTTTTACCGTCCCAGAGGCTATAGTTCCGGTGACAATGGCCCCAAAGCCATCTTTATGGAAGGCCCTATCAATAGGCATATAAAAAATCCCCTCTGAGTCTTTCTCAAGGGTTTTCTCGTAAAACGTTTTTAAGGTCTGTTCAATCTCTGCCTTACCCTGGCCTGTTTTTACGGAGAAAGGTATTATGGGAGAATCTTCAAGGAATGTATCTTTCGTCAGGCCTTTAATCTCTTCGATGGCCATCTCTAAGACCTCCTCATCAACCAGGTCTATCTTTGAAAGAACCACAAATCCTTGCTTAATTCCCAACAACTTGAGTATATCTAAGTGCTCCCTGGTCTGGGGCATAATTCCGTCATCTGCTGCCACCACAAGTATCACAACATCTATTCCCCATATGCCCCGAATCATATTTTTTATAAGAGACTCATGGCCTGGGACATCTATAAAGGCTATCCTCTGCCCGGAAGGTAGCGTATATGGAGCAAAGCCTGGCTCAATAGTCATCCCCCGGCGCTTTTCCTCCGGCCTTTTGGTATCAACGCCAGTCAGGGCTTTAACCAAGGCTGTCTTTCCGTGATCAACATGCCCTGCTGTGCCCACAACTATGTGTTTCAAGGTTTTATCCATACCGTCATCAAGTGGAGGGGGCAAGGGGAATCGAACCTCCTCCCCGTTTTTTAGACAGGGCCAACGGGTTTGCAGCCCGCGGGGCGCCCAGCACCATTGCCCCCTTCTTCCAGGAGATTATTTTTTCACGTAATTTATGCTTTTTTAGTGATAAGCCTATAGCTCCATTAAAGCCTTCTTCATCTCCTTTATTTTTATAATAGGTAAAAAAGCTATAAGTCAAATAGATAATCTCGATAGATATAAAAATATCTATCAGAGTTGGTTATCTCTATTTCAGAATTGTCAAAATAAATTTCAGGAAGAAGTAAAACAACGTTCGAATTATTTTGCTACAAGTATGCTACAATTTTAACGATGGACATTCACGGTCTAAAGGTATTTGCCTCTGTATTTAAAAACAAAAGCTTCACGAAGGCTGCCGAAGAAATACATCTAAGTCAGCCAACCATAAGTGACCACATCAAATCTCTCGAAGAGGAACTTGACTGTAAACTGTTTGACAGATTAGGAAGAACGGTCATTCCCACAAAGGAAGCTGAGGCCCTATACAGTCTTGCAGAGGAAATTATAGAAAAAGCCACTAATGTTAAAGATATCATCGGGCAATTGAAGAAAGAGCTTAAAGGGGAATTAACCATTGGTGCAAGCACAATACCTGGTACCTATTTGATGCCCTCTCTCATGGCAGCTTTTCATAAAAAATATCCATCCGTTTCCTTCCAGATATTTATATCTGATTCTAAGGAAATTGCGGAGAAGGTCCTAAAACATGAATTACTCCTTGGGGTTATTGGTACAAAACTCAGTAACGAGCAGATACATCATATACCTTTTATTGAAGATGAACTTATCGCTGTGGCCTCACCTCATTCAATAAAAACCAGCACTATGACATTGAGAGATTTCATAAAATTCCCAATGGTTCTAAGAGAAGAAGGCTCGGGAACAAGGAAGGAGCTGGAAAGGATTTTAGAAAATAGGGGTATTACCCTGGAAGATGTTAAAATTGCCGGTATCTTTGGCTCAACAGATGCAGTAAAACAGGCTGTAAAGGCAGGACTGGGAACCTCGATACTGTCAGAATACGCTGTAATTGACGAATTAAAACACAACATACTCAAAGAAATAAAGCTCAGTGATATCCAGATGGGACGAAAATTCTACTTTATAACTCACAAAAAAAGAACTCTTCCTTTTCTCTATAACACCTTCTTACAACATATTAAAGCTATTAAAACCAATCCAAAAAATATTTGAAGTGGTACTAAACCCTCAGGGTTGCTATCAGCCTCTTAGGCGAAAGGAGTAAGTCAATGGCGTCAATAGGAGATGTTACGAGAATTTGGGAAGCCTCAAGGGCCTCTTTCGAACATCCTTCTTTTAGACATACGGCAATACCGAGCCTCGCTGCCTCGAGCATAAGTACATCATTATTCCCATTCCCGAGGGCCACTGCTTTATCAGCTCCAATATTCATTACGTACTTTTCCTTCTGAACTACATGTCTCTCACCCTCAAGTACGTGAAGTACGCAGTTGACTCCCTCAAGTTCTTTTCTAGCACGTCCAAAGGTATCTGAGGTAAGCACATGTATTTTTAACTTGCCAGATAACTCCTCCAACTTCTCTCTCACCCCTGGTAGCAAAATGCCATCTTCAGAGAGCGTTCCTGAGAAGTCAGTGACGAAATGCTCAAGTTCAAGGAGGCCTGATCCCGGAATTTCAATTCTTATCATGGTATGAGAAACTCCTGTTCTTGAATACAGATGCAAATATCTTCAGCTGGTGTATGTCCATAGACTAAATATATAAGATTTTAAAAAGATAGCCTGGATTTAATAACTCCGTAAACCTTCTCTACAGACAAACTCTTCATGCATTTAAGATCATTGCATTTTTTCCTGAAGCATGGTGAACATGTCAGAACTTCTCTAATAATTATATGGCCTTTTCCGTAAGGGCCTGTCCTCATTGGATCTGTAGGCCCAAAGATGGCAAAGACGGGTATGCCGAGGGCAGCGGCAATATGCATCGGGCCTGAGTCATTGCTTACCACAAACCGTGCGCCTCTTATTACCTCAATTAATTCCTTCAGGTCTGTCTTCCCGGCAAGAGATATCGACTTCCCATTTGAGAGAGTTACAATTTCATTTGCGGTACTCATATCTTCTTTGCTTCCCACTATCGTTGTCCGTAGAGGTAACAGTGATGAAAGTTCTCCAAATTTCTCCGGAGGCCATCTCTTTGTCTTCCACCTTGCACCAGGGACCATGACAGCATAATCTCTGGCGAGTGATGAGTGATGAGTGATGATTGATGAGTTAGAAGACAGCGGGAAAGGAAAGCACACGTCGGTTATATTACATCCGAGAGAACGTGCGATCTTTAGATATCTATCAACGGCATGAATATCCCTCCCACCTTCAACCTTATGGGTATAGAAAAATCTGCTTCCCTCTCTTGCCTCTTTAAAGCCAATTCTTACTGGAGCACCTGTTGCTATGGTAATGATACTACTTCTGAGAAGCCCCTGAAGATCCACCACGATGTTAAAATGCTCCTTTCTGAGACCCCCCAAGAGGGTTTGAATCTCAGAGAAGGAGTTGCCAATCTGGGATAATTTTTTCCACATATCCTTATTGAACACCCAGACTTTTTTTATCATGGGATGGCCTGTGAGAAAACCCTCTAGGCCCTTTGCAATAACCCAATGGACCTCTGCATCGGGAAATTGCTCCTTTAAGACATTGAGGAAAGGCAGGCTATGTACAACATCGCCGAGGGAGCTCGGCTTCACGATAAGGATTTTTTTAGGATTTTTTATTGGTAATTTAATCAAGGATTTCCTCAGTTAACATTGTAATTTCTGTCATTCCCGCTTGTCGGGAATCTTTCTTTTCAGAAGGATTGCGGACAAGCCGCAATGACAAACAAGACATCTTACTTATGGATTCCTTAGTAACTCTTTTCATTGTCCAAAACCCAGTTCACTGCCTCTTTGAGGTCTTTAGCGATAAAATCAACATTGGATGATTCTTTATCCTGACCTGTCTTTACAAGTATCCCCTTTGCACCAACCGCCCTTGCAAGAAGCATATCTCTTTCTTTATCTCCTACTACAAAGGATCTCTTAAGGTCAATCCCTTGCTCAGCCCTTGCCCTGAGAAGCATCCCCGGTTCTGGTTTCCTGCAGGAACAATATTCTTCAGGATGATGCGGACAGTAGTAAAAATCGTCAAAGTCATATCTTTCGATAAAAATCTTGTTTACTTCCCTTACGAAATCTTCTTCAATAATCCCTCTCGCAATACCAGATTGATTGGTGACCCCGATGAGTTTGAAGCCTCTTTCTTTTAGAAGCGTTACACTATCGATATCTGTAAAAATCTGTAAGTCATCATATTTATTGAGGTAACCCACATCTCTGCATAAGGTCCCATCCCTGTCAAAAAATACTGCAGGCCTGTTTGGTAATAACTTCTTTATTCCGTAATAAACGTCATCTGAGGTTATCGCATACATACATCTCATGTCATTACTCTTACAAGTGCGTTCAAAACAAGGGCTGCATGAAAGGTCAGGGGGTATCACCACATTGCTATATCCAACAGGGCCTGTTAATTTAGGGTCTGTGGAGCCAAATATTGCTACCAGAGGAGTCCCAACTGCACAGGCAATGTGCAGCGGGCCTGAATCATTAGTAACAAAAACATCGCATTCTGAAATCAGTGAAGTAAGCTTTCTAAGGGATGTCTTTCCTGTCAAACTTAGCATAGAGTTCGAAGTTCGGAGCTCGGGGTTCATCTTTTTGAATATCTCATCTGAAATATCAACCTCTGACTTCCCCCCAAAAAATACCACACTCCCATTGGTATCCTTTATAAACCAGTTCGCAACCTCAGCAAACCTTTCTGGGAACCATCTTTTGGCTGAACCATATGTTGCTCCAGGATTGATTCCTACGATTGGCCTTTTCATATCTTGCAGGAATTTCCTTGCAGACAATCTTTCATCAAGGGAGAGATATATGTAAGGCTCTGAATATTCTGCCTTTACTCCTATCTGCTTAAGAAGGTTGAGATAATAGTTAATTTGATGTACTTTCCCCTCATCTTGAGGTACAGAGACTGCTGTTGTCAGAAGAAAGCCTCTGCCATCCCTGTCATACCCTACTCTTTCCTTTATTCCTGCGAGAAATGTAATGAGAGCCGCTTCAAAGGCATTCTGAAACAGGACGGCAGCACAAAAATTCTTTTTCCTTAGCATCCGTGAAAGCTTTATCTTACCGATAATGCCCTCGTATTCAGCATCGTAGATGATGATTTCATCCACATTCGGATCCTTTTCAAAGATCGGCGATACCCAGGGTTTGACAAGGAGGGAGATTCTTGCTTCAGGTATAGCTTTTCTCAAGACCTTTAATGCAGGAAGGGTCATAACAGCGTCACCTATCCAGTTAACACCCCTGACCAGTAGGTTCTTACAAGATTTATGAAACATGTAATAGTGTAACCGAATTGCTATGAAATTTCATGATGAGTGCCTGGAAAGCATCTAATCAAGGGAAGCACAGGGTTGACAATTAGTATTCATAGGGCTATGATTTTATAAGATGGCCCTTCTCCAGGTAGCCCTTGATTTCTTAAGAATTGGCGAGACTCTTAGAGTTGCAGAGGCGACCCAAGATTATGTCGATATAATCGAGGCAGGCACACCTCTTATTAAATCCGTGGGTATCAGGATAGTAGAAACCCTTAAGAAAAATTTTCAAATAAAGCAGATCTTTGCAGATTTAAAGATAATGGATGCGGGTGCCCTGGAGGCAAAAATGGCCTTCGAGGCAGGAGCCGATATGATAAGTGTCTGTGTACAGGCATCTGTGGAAACCATTGCAGGGGCTATCGAAGAAACCAGGAGACAGAATAAGAAAGTGGTTATAGACCTTATAGGCTCAAGGGACTGGCTTTCAAGTTCAAAAGAAACGAGGCATCTCTCCCCTAACTTCTTCTGCATCCATACAGGCCTGGATGAGCAGATGAGGGGTAAAAAACCCTTCGGAGTACTGGATGGCTTCGTAAAAGAAATAAATCTTCCCTATTGCATTGCGGGTGGGATAACGCCCGGAGACATCCCCTTCATAATGCCTTTTAATCCTTCAATCATTATAGTGGGTGGATACATCACAAAGGCAGAAAGACCGGGGGAGGCTGCAAAGACAATCAGAGAGGTAATGGGTAGCTGGAGACATGTATGAACTATTATCCATTTATATTGAGTAAGATAAAGGAGATTACCGATAAGATACCTTCCGGGGATTTTGATAACTTCATTAACCTGATAATCAAGGCGCCCCGGATATACATTATCGGTGCTGGCCGTTCTGGCCTTGTCGCAAGGGCCTTTGGCATGCGCCTTGTTCACCTGAAGAAGAAGGTTTTTATAGTTGGTGAGACCATCACGCCGGCCCTGAGAAAGGGTGACACTTTGATTGCCGTCTCAGGCTCTGGAAAGACTACATGGGTTGTTGAGACCGCAAAGGCCTCTAAGGCCCTCGGTGGAAAGGTGGCTGCGATCACGTGGGATTCAAATTCCGAGCTTGCAAGGTTTGCAGATGTAGTGGTTCAAATCCCTTCGGAGGCCATACCGAGGGAAGTAAGCGGTTACACTACAAGAGAGCTCATGGGCGTTCCCCTTCCGCCTTTAGGCTCACTTTTTGAGATTTCGACCCTCATCTTTTTCGAGGCCTGTGTCATCGAGCTCATGACTCGGCTTGGTATACAAGAAGAGGAGATGAGGAGGATCCACGCCAACCTCTAAACTATAGGGGGAGAGCGAGTGACCTTTAAAAACAGCCGCGGTTTTAAACTGGTAGCAAATATCGAAGGTTCGAGAGGGTGATTTAGAATGTTCAATGACAGAAGAGATGCAGGGGCTCAGCTTGCATTGGGGCTGAAGGAATATAAAGACCAGAAAGATGTTCTTGTATTGGCCCTTCCAAGGGGTGGGGTCGTAACAGGTGATGAAATAGCCCATTATCTCAATGCACCTCTGGACATCGTCATTGTTCGAAAAATAGGCTTTCCCGGACAGCCTGAATTTGGTATAGGCGCTGTTTCTGAGACGGGAACCGTTGTTTTAAATGAGCTCATCATGTCCACCTATGGTGTCCCGAAGGATTATGTAGAACGTGAGATTTCCAGACAGAAAGAAGAGATCTATCGCAGGGTTAAATTTTATCGCAAAGGCAAAGGGCTTCCAGACCTTGAAGGGAAAACCGTCATCCTCGTTGACGACGGGGTTGCCACAGGGGCCACCATGAAGGCAGCTATTACGACCCTGAGGGAAGAAAAACTGAATAAGTTAATAGTTGCACTCCCCGTTGCCCCTCCTAACGTGGCCGATGAGCTTCAGCAGATGGTGGACGAATTCATCTGCATAGAAACCCCTCCTGATTTCATGGCTGTTGGGGCCCATTATCATGATTTTACCCAGGTTTCAGATGAGGAAGTGGTGGAGCTACTTCAACGTTCCGCAGGGGAAAAATGAAGCTCTTCAAAAGCCTTAAAGAGGGTCTCACAAAGACGAGGAAGGGATTAGTAGAAAGGGTTGAAACACTCTTTACAGGTCGTAAGATCGACGAAGAAACCCTGGAAGAACTTGAGGAAATACTAATCTCTGCTGATGTAGGGACGAAGGCTGCAGGAGAGATCATGGCGTCAATCAGGGAAAAGGCGAAGAGAGGTGAGGTAAAGGATGAGGTTTCTCTGAAAGAAATATTAAAGAAAGAGATGGTATCCATCCTCGGCAACCCGCATAACCTCGTTGTTCATGGAGACCGGCCTTTTGTAATCCTCGCTGTTGGTGTTAACGGAGTGGGTAAAACAACGACCATTGGAAAGCTTGCAAGCAGGTATCACTCCAAAGGCCTTTCTGTTTTACTTGCAGCAGGAGATACATTCAGAGCTGCCGGGATTGAGCAACTCGAAATATGGGCAAACAGGGCAAATGTCCAGTTTGTTAAACACCAGAGAGGCTCAGACCCAGCCGCTGTTGCCTTTGATGCAATTGAAGCAGCAAAACATAGAGGAGTAGACGTTGTTATCATAGACACTGCTGGAAGATTACATACAAAAAGCCCACTTATGGAAGAACTAAAAAAGGTGAAGAGAGTTATTGAAAAGGCGATGCCTGGTGCACCTCAGGAAATTCTTCTTGTCGTCGATGCAACAACAGGTCAGAATGCACTGAGGCAGGCGGATATGTTCAATCAGGCAATAGGAGTGACAGGAATTGCCCTCACAAAGCTTGATGGTACCGCAAAGGGCGGTATTGTATTTGCGATAAAAAAGGGACTTGGAATACCTGTGAGACTTATCGGGATTGGAGAAGGTTTAGATGATCTGAGGGATTTCAATCCAGAGGAGTTTGTGGAGGCACTTTTTTCATAAATTCAATCCATATCGGAAGTGCTGCCCGCGACCCTGTCTCCCCTGAACCAATCGAGGTATGGTCATCCCTGCCAACCCATACACCTACAGCAAGCCTCTCATCAAACCCTATGAACCAGGCATCTGTGTAATTATTTGTTGTGCCCGTCTTACCATAAACAGGCCTCCCGACTTCTTTTGCCCTCCGTGCCGTTCCCTCCTGGATGACTGCGTCGAGGGCTATCCTCATCTCCTCAATAGCATTTGTATTGATTATCTCCTCTGCCTTAGGCCTTGTTTCATCGATGATTACTCCATCCCTGTTCAGTATCTTCTCATAAGTGAGGGGCTCAATATTTCTGCCTGTTGCAAAGGTGGAGTAGGCTGAGACCATTTCCATAGGTGTGACGTCTGAGGCACCAAGTGCTGTTGGCAGATAGGGCTGGAGAGCACCCTTTATGCCGAGTTTTCGAGCAGTCTTTATAACACTTGCCATGCCGACCCTGCCAGCAAGCCTGACAGTGGCAGCATTCAGGGATTTAGCAAGTGCCGTTTTAAGAGTAACCCATCCGTAGTATCTTCCGTTATAGTTCTGCGGAGACCAGACCTCACCCTTGCGTACACCTCTGAAAGAGATCGGGGAGTCAACAATCTTATCTTCTGATAGCATCCCGTTCTCAAAGGCAGTGAGATAAACAAAGGGCTTAAATGCTGAGCCTGGCTGCCTCTTTGCCTGTGTTGCCCTATTATACTGATTTCTCCAGAAATCAAGACCACCTACCATCACCTTTATATGTCCCGTCTGAAGCTCTATTGCAATGAGTGATGCCTGGATGCCGGGCTTTGCCCTTTTCTCAATGGCCTCTACCCCTCTTTTTATCGCCTCTTCTGCTATCCTTTGCATCCTATAGTCCAGGGTCGAGTAGATCTTGTAACCTGAGGTGTATATCTCAGGACCATATTTTTTTTCGAGCCTCTGACGCATAAATTCTATGAAATATGGTGCCTCATATTTCCTCATATGAGGTGACCTAGGTAAAGGTTCATCCATGGCCTTATCAAACTCCGTCTTTGCGATAAACTTATGGCTCAGCATCTTTTTCAGTACAACGGAACGCCTTTCTCTTGCCTTCTCAGGGTTTTTGAAGGGGGAGAAAAGAGATGGTGCCTTAGGGAGGGAGGCAAGGAGTGCTGCCCCTCCGATTGTAAGTTCATTAATAGATTTCCCGAAGTATGTCTGCGAGGCAGCCTCTATGCCATATGCCCTTGTTCCAAAGTAGGCCTGGTTTAAATAGAGGCCGAGGATCTCATCCTTTGTGTAGCGTTTCTCTATCTGAATAGAAAGCGCTGCTTCCTTAAATTTCCTTTTTAGTGACCTTTCGGGTTTTAAAAAGAGCATCCTTGCAAGCTGCTGTGTAATGGTGCTTCCTCCTTCGACAATTTCTCCTGCCCTGATATCGTGCCACAGTGCCCTCATTATTCCTATGAGATCAACCCCGGGATGGAAGTGAAACCTGATGTCTTCAACAGAGATAAAGGCCCTTTTTACGTGCTCTGGTATCTGATAATGTGGTATAAATATTCTGCGCTCAATGTAGAGTTCTGCAATGACCTTTCCATCACCCGAATAGACCCTGGATGATTCTATAGGGGCATATTCCTCAAGTGCCTTTATTTTCGGAAGGTCAGAGACAATCCAGTAGAAGAAGCCACCGAGAACTCCGGTGAGAGCAGAGATGATCAAAAGAAATGAGATTATCTTTTTGGATGTTGACCTTCTCTCTGCCTTTTTTAAATTATCCTCAAGTCTTGTCATCAATTAATTATACCCCATCACATTACGCATCACAGATTAGGAATTAAAATTCGTGGTTCTTCAGAGAATTGTGTGGGTATAGAAAAGAGAGGAATATATAAAAGCATGCATTTATAACACTACAAAACCACCCAATTTAAGCTATAATAACTGCCAAATACAAACTTTAATTAAGGCCATGGAGCAGACATGCTGATAAGAGGCAGGATATGGCGATTTGGTAATGATATAGATACTGATGTAATCATACCTGCAGGGTACCTCAGTACCTCTAATCCCAAGGAGCTTGCCATGCATGTGATGGAAGGTATTGATAGGGATTTCTCCCATAAGGTGAAGGCAGGCGATATCATTGTTGCTGGAAAGAACTTTGGCTGCGGCTCATCGAGGGAACACGCGCCAATTGCATTAAAGGCAGCAGGTATCCAGGCGGTCATAGCAAAGAGCTTTGCAAGGATTTTTTACCGTAATGCCTTTAATATAGGGCTTCCCATCTTCGAGTCTCCTGATGCCTCAGAAAAGATTAAGGAGACCGATGTGATAGAGATTGACGCCGACATAGGAATAATAAAGAATATGACAAGACAAGAAGAATATAAAGCCAATCCCATCCCCAAATTTATGCAGGAATTGATTGCAGCAGGAGGATTGGTTGAATGGACGAAGAAAAAGTTAAAAGTTGAAAGTTATAAAACAGAATACAGGAAAATAATTTATGAAATCTTATAACATAGCAGTCATTCCAGGAGATGGAACAGGTCCGGAGGTTATCAGAGAAGGTATCAAGGTATTAGATGCCCTTTCTAAGAGGTCCGATTTTAAACTCAACTTCAATTACTATGATTTTGGAGGAGAAAGGTATTTAAGAACAGGCGAAACTTTGCCAGATAGCGCAATCGCTGAGCTAAAAAAATACAATGCAATCTATCTCGGTGCAATAGGACATCCTGATGTAAGGCCTGGAATACTCGAGAAGGGAATTCTCTTAAGGCTGAGGTTTGAGCTCGACCAATATATCAATTTAAGACCTGTCAAACTATATCCTGGAGTTGACTGCCCATTAAAGGGTAAAAGACCTGAGGATATAGATTTTGTTGTTGTGAGGGAGAATACAGAGGGACTGTATGCAGGAGCAGGTGGCGTTCTAAGGAAGGGCACGCCTGACGAGGTTGCAATACAGGAGTCTATTAATACAAGAAAGGGTGTTGAGCGGTGTATACGCTTTGCCTTTGAATACTGTAAGAGGAGGAACAAGCTTAACAAGCTTACACTCTGTGGTAAAACAAATGTCCTCACATTTGCCTTTGACCTCTGGGAGAGGACATTCTATGAAGTGGCAAAGGGATATCCTGAGATAAAGGCCGATTATGCACATGTTGATGCTATAACAATGTGGTTTGTAAAAAATCCTGAGTGGTTTGATGTCATCGTAACAGACAATATGTTTGGAGATATTATTACAGATTTAGGGGCGATGATACAGGGTGGGATGGGTATAGCTGCAGGTGGAAACATTAACCCATATGGAGTCTCAATGTTTGAACCAATTGGAGGTTCTACGCCCAAATATACGGGAAAAAATGTGGTTAACCCACTGGCTGCAATCTGTGCCGGGGGAATGATGCTCGAAAATATTGGTGAGGAAAAATCAGCTCAGCTTCTTGAAAAGGCCGTTATGGAGGTTACAGGTAAATATCTCAAAAGCCTCGCTGCCGGTCAGATGGGTTATAGTACAACCGAGGTTGGTGATCTCGTTGCAAGGTTTGTGGCCGAGCTCAGCCCTGATTGATAGAACAACAAAATACCTGATTGTAGTAAAATAAATCTATTCCTGGGTAGCTCAGCTGGCAGAGCGGGTGGCTGTTAACCACTTGGTCGGGGGTTCGAATCCCTTCCCAGGAGTACTGAACTACGTTGAGTTCAGTACTATGAACCCTTTGTGGTTCATAGCCACTGAACTATTTGGACTTTTTGCCCTGGATGTAACTTCATTCAGGGCAATTTCTTATTGTGATAGAGGGCATGTATTACGTCTACATACTTTTAAGCGAAAAAGATAATAAGTTTTACATAGGTTTCACGTCTGATTTAAAAAGAAGGCTTAATGAACATAACGAGGGAAGAACACCCAGCACAAAATCTCGCCGGCCATTTAAATTAATCTATTATGAAGCTCACCTATCCAAAAAAGATGCTGAGAGACGGGAAAGTTATTTTAAAACAACGAAAGGTAAGGCTACATTGAAACAAATGTTGAGAGATGGTTTGAAAGAAGTACTACAACTAAACCACGTAGGGTTTAGTGCCCTGAATGCAACGTCGTTCAGGAGCAACCTAAACTGTAAAAAACTGGGGTCAGATCCTGAATAGTTAAAACTTCCATGTTGTCTTGACTGTTAATGAATGACCTGATTTTTTTTCCTGTGCTTCACAGGAATTAAATTCCTTTTCTGCTTGATTATCTGTTGAAACTCTTGTATAAATTGCACACTTCATTATATCTTTCTCCCTGTTATCCTTTTTAACTTCTCTATATCTTCATCAGTATAGTAACGATAATTATTCATCGGGTCTCGCTTTGCTTTCGGGATTTTTCCAGATGCTTCCCAATTAAATAATGTCTGTTTATTTACGCCAAGGATTTTTGCTATCTCATTTGCTCTATATCGCTTTTTCATTTAAAATTTTCTCCAATTAAGTAATTCATGTTAATGTCAAAATTGATGATGCAATTTCTAAAATCTCATTTTTGTCTATACCATTATCAATGTATTTACCTTTTCAATTATCTCTTCAGCGGTCATTTTTTCTATCGTCTTTATTACATTTTCGGTATTGTCAAGTCTTTTCTGCAAATTCCCTCAGAGCCTTTATTCTCAATAGTTTCCATGGTTCCTAATTAAGCCGCAATCTTCTCAAGTTTTGACATCTTGATACTTGCAAGGATTGCCCTTGCTT
>JBFMDQ010000011.1:0-39404 GCA_040753955.1 Nitrospirota bacterium
GTATTTCTAATGTCATTTGGCAAAAAAACTCCAATAAAAATCGTTCAGTAAATTGTGTGATTAATGATTTTTTAAGAGCATAACAAAAGCAGCTCTGCCTTATCACCTCCTTCATTTTTCCATAAAGATGGAACTTCTTCCTGAAGGAAGATAGAATCACCCGACCTGAGTGTTTCCTCTTTACCGTCTATGACAACAGAGATGTTGCCTTTTAAAACATATATTAACTCTGTGCCTTTATCAGAAATGAAATGCCTCTCTATTTTAGAGTAAGGCTCTAAAACAATGAGAGTACCTGACACATTACCATTTTTAACAATACTAAAACCTTTCAGACCATTTTCATTTAATGAGAGATTGGAAAAGATTTTCTCTTTTTTTATAAGCCATTGCGCATCCCCAGATTTTTTTTCTTCTAATATCGCTGATATATTAACTCCAAGGGCATTACAAATCTGTATGAATGAGCTAAGTGAAGGGCTTATCTGATTGTTTTCTAATTGGGAAATGAAACTCGGTGTAAGATCAACCTTTTCTGCGAGTTCCTTCTGGCTCATGTCCATTCTTGTCCTTAGCTCCTTTATCTTCGAACCTATGTCAAAGGTGGATTCTTTTCTAACTGGTTTGATTGATATTTTTTTGCTATCTATTTCATAAAGATGCGGTTTGAATGCCTCTCTGTTGTGGCGGCCCTCGAGCTTCATGGCCTTGATGTAGAGCTTATCTTTTCTCTTATATACTTCTAAAACCACCTGTGTTATATGTCGCAGGTTTGCCTTGAATGCCTGGCTATGTGCCTCTTTTTCTAAAATCCAGTATGCAACCGTACCGAGGTCGTAAAGGCGTGGACATATATAGGTGAAGAATTTATACGTGCTGCTTTCATCTCCCCAGAGGTCCTGCATGCCTGTAAGGCTATCGAAAATATATTTCGACGCTGGAAATCTGTCCTCTATGGAGTTTAGGACGGTTGTAAAATGTGCTACGTCGCCAGGCTTATCAACTTTGGTGACTCTATTATCTGGATAATTCTCATAAAATTTCATAAACGCCCTGTCATTTTTGCCCTTTCCTGAGGTAAAACAATCAAGTAATATGAAGCTCTCGTAACAGGGGACTTCGCCTATCCGTTGAAGGATGCTCTGAGGGGATTTGTTGAAACTCACATATATTACATTCTGTTTTTCGTTGAGTGATTGATGAATAAAATTATGCACAAAAATCTCGTATGAAGTGCCTGCCTCAACCTCCCAGACCACATTGTCACCCGCATAGAGTAAGTCTATGAGGTTGTCGAGGTCATATATGCCAGATGATATTTGACCCATCATAATAGGTAAACGGTTACCTTTTGACAATCATTTTAAAGATTCGCAGAATATTTTTCAAGATGGTTCCTGCACTACCTTCTTTTTTCTCGACGGTATGCAAAATGACTTTTGATGGTACTCGAAAAGAATTATTGTCCCCAAGAACTGCAATTTGATAAACTTCCCCATGTTCAACAATCAAGCAGCTAAACTCACATTAGAAAAAAAATTATACCAATTAGTTATCAGCAGGCTTGATGGATACAATGTCCATTCTCAGACGTATAAGGAAAAGATATTTAAACTCGTAGGAAAAGGAATTGGTGGATTCGTAATCTTTGGTGGAAGAAGAAATGAGATAAAGGGTTTCATTAACAAAATCCAGTCCATCTCAGAGATTTCTTTATTCATAGCATCAGATGTTGAATGTGGCGTAGGGCAGCAGATCGAGGATGCAACCCTATTTCCATGCCAGATGGCTATGGCAGCGGCAATCGGTAGAAATATACCCGGGAATGTCATACTCCTTGGAAATACAATAAAGGCTATAGCTCAGGAATCGACAGATATTGGAATAAATATGCCCCTCATTCCGGTCCTGGATGTTAATCAAAATCCTGATAATCCAATTATCTGCACAAGGGCTTTCTCTGACAATCCTGAGGATGTGGCGTGGTTCGGCTCAGAGTATATAAGAGTATTAGAGGGATCAGGCCTTATAAGCTGTGCCAAGCACTTTCCAGGACATGGAGATACGGCTGCAGATTCTCATGTATCCCTTCCTGTTATCACCAAATCCCTCGAAGATCTAATCAATATAGATTTGATACCCTTTATTGAGGCCATCGAAGCAGGAGTTAGCAGCATTATGGTTGGGCATTTAAGTATTCCAGCCATTGATTCAAAACCAGCAAGTTTATCAAAAAGGATAATCACCGATTTATTGAGAAAGAAGCTCGGTTTTGACGGACTGATACTCACAGATGCCTTGAATATGAAGGCCCTGAAAGGACTCAGGAATGTTTCCACTGAATGCATAAAAGCGGGTGCTGACATATTGTTACATCCTCTGGATGCTGATCTGACAGTTAAGGAAATCCTATCCGCAGTTGAATCAAAAGAGATTATCGAAGAACAGATAGATGTTGCAGTAAATCGCATTTTAAAGGCAAAGGCAAAAATTCAAAACGTGACCACCCCCCTGTGCCCCCCCTTGGTAAGGGGGGAATTAAAGGGGGGTGAGGTGGATTATCAAAGCCATAAAATACTTTCATTACAGATTACTGATATGTCTACAACCCTCTTAAAAAATACAACAGGATTTTTACCAATTTCAAGAGAGGGTGAGATTCACACAATCTTTGCAGGAGAAAACAAATTTTTTGAATCCTCTCCCTTAAAGACCTATTTCAGGAATATCTCAACTACTTTTGATACAAAGGAGTTAAGAAATAAAATCGCCCTCTTTGCCATCTTTACAAGCGTTTCTGCAGGGAAGGGTACTCATGGGATTGATGATGTAGAAAGAAAAGGGATTTCTGAACTCATTAGAAGGGCAAAAAACTCTATTGTCATCTCCTTTGGATGCCCCTATGTCTTACGCTATTTCGAGAAGGCCGATATTCTTATTGCAGCTTATGAAACGACAGAACAGGCCCAGAGGGCTGTAGTAAGCTGTTTAAAAGGAGAGATGGATTTCAAGGGGAGACTTCCTGTGAAGTGGATTGAAGATTGAGGTTAAAATTTGACATCACCCCCTATCTTCAAGTATTCCGCAGCCGCCGTATTGTTGTAATAACGTTTCTCGGCTTTTCCTCAGGACTCCCCTTAGCTTTGACCAGCGGTACTTTGCAGGCATGGATGGCAGTAGCTGGCGTAGATCTGCGTACCATAGGAATATTTTCATTAGTTGGACTTCCGTATACGATAAAATTTCTCTGGTCCCCGTTCATGGATCGTTTTGTACCACCATGGCTGGGGAGACGCCGGGGCTGGATAATTATCACCCAATTTATACTCATGCTCGGCATTTCAGCAATGGCCTTCAGTTCCCCCCGGCAAATTCCCTGGATGTTAGCTGGCCTCGCCCTTACAGTGGCCTTTACTTCTGCCTCACAGGATATCGTTATCGATGCATACAGGACTGATGTTTTGAAAGAAAGAGAGCGTGGAGCAGGGGCTGCTGTTTTTGTCATGGGCTACCGTATTGCGATGCTCGTCTCTGGCGCACTGGCACTTATTCTATCCGATTATATCGGCTGGCAGAGTACTTACTTATTAATGGCAGCAGGAATGATAGTAGGAATGATATCAACATTTTTGGGATCCGAACCCGAGGAGAGAATAACTCCTCCTTTTAGCCTCCAGGAGGCTGTATTAGGTCCGTTAAAGGATTATTTTTCGAGAAACGCTACCATTCCGCTGCTATTTTTAATAGTGCTCTACAAGTTAGGAGATGCCTATGCGGGTGTCTTAACCACAGCCTTTCTTATAAAGGGCATCGGGTTTTCGGCAAGTGAGGTAGGTACAATAAACAAAGGGCTTGGCCTCGTCTCCCTGATAGGAGGTGCCATGTTCGGAGGCTCCTTAATGGTACGCCTTGGCCTCTTCCACTCTTTACTGAGCTTTGGCATATTGCAGGCATTATCCAATCTCTCATTCGTATTTCTCGCATGGATAGGTAAGAGTTACGGGATGCTGATTTTTGCTGTTGCCTTCGAAAATCTGAGTGGTGGGATGGGCACGGCAGCCTTTATTTCACTCCTTATGGCAATGTGCAATCATCGCTACACAGCAACACAATATGCACTGTTGTCATCCCTTGCTGCCCTTGGGCGGATATTTATCGGCCCCACTTCTGGTTTTGTGGCTGAAGCACTGGGCTGGGCCGGCTTCTTTTTCATTACAGCTCTGTCGGCTCTGCCTGGATTGTGGCTTTTGTGGTGGCTACGTCATGAGGTATCGAGTTTGAAAAGTTAGAAAGATTGTCGATGTCAATTGTCAAGCCAGACCCCATTTACCACTTTCTATAGATAATGTTAACTATAGCAGAATGTCCTGTTGCCTTCAAATGGGGGATCTTAGGTGTGTTAAGATAGTTTCATGAAGACAATAGATATTCATACCCACGGCATAGGCGGTTACGACACAAGGTCGACAACAGAGGATCGTATCCTCAAAATAGCCGAAATACTTGGATCTAATGGAATTTCAGAAATCATACCCACAATATATCCTTCCACAATAAAGATAATGAGGGAAAACATGATGACCATCAGGAAGGCGATGGAGAAACAAGAGTCAATAGTCAATAGTCAGCAGTCAGCAGTCAAGAATAAAAATATGGAAAGACCATTGACTCCCGACTATCGACTATCGACTATTTTGGGTCTTCATCTTGAAGGACCCTTTCTGAATCCATCAAAATGCGGTGCCCTCAATGCAATGACATTCATCGAACTAACAGAGTATAACCTCAGGGGACTCCTTGAAGGTTTTGAGGATATTGTAAAGATAATAACTATTGCACCAGAGATAAAAGGGGCTACAGGGTTTATCAAAAAGATATCAGATAGGGGAATCGTTGTCAGCATGGGTCATTCTGATGCGACCTTCTCAGAAGCAGAGGCTGGTCTTAATGCAGGGGCGAGAGGTATCACGCACATCTTCAATGCAATGCGAGGTTTTCATCACAGAGAGCCTGGAATTGCTGGTTTTGGCCTTTTAAATAAGGATATTTATATTGAGGTTATAGCAGACCCCTTTCATTTACATCCAAAGACCCTGGAATTGATATTCAAAACCAAGAATCCTGGAAGGATAATAATTGTTTCGGATTCAGTAAAAGAGACAAACTCTCCCCCATCCCCTTCCTTAAAGGGAGGGGCGCAGGGGAGGGTAGAAGCTGTAACTGACACCCATGGCAGACTCCTGGGTGGCTCGATGACAATTGTTGAATCTTCAAAGAGATTAATCCAGATGGGATTTGACGAAGTCGTTATTATGGGATGTATAACTACAAATCCCGAAAGATACCTATCAGTGTGAACCCGGGTTTTTAAACTCACGGTGGTATCATCTTACCCAGAATCACCCCATGGGTGGCTCCTGTTGCGGAGGGAAGATTTCCGGGCTTCAGGTTCAGGGTTTGATATCCCAGGATGGCAAAATTGATTGCCTCCTTAGCCTCAGGAGGGATACCATACTCTGAAATATATTTAACAGGGATCCCTTTATCTTCAAACATGTCATTAACAAGATTCATAAGAAACCTGTTTTTGACACCACCTCCTGATACGATGACCTCATGAGGCCTGAAGGGAATTATTGCATTATAGATGCTTATGGCTGTCAGATGTGAAAGGGTTGAGAGGATATCCTGTATTGAGAGATTGCTGTATCTTTTGAGAATGTCTTTCACCAGGCCTTCTCCGAAGGCCTCCCTTCCCGTGGATTTTGGAGGTCTCTTTTTAAAATAGGGATGGGCAAGGAGTTCACTCAGAAGACCTCTATCGGGTCTTCCAGACCGCGCAAGGAAACCATCCTTATCAAAGGTTCTTCTCCCTGATGAGTAGAACTTTACAGCCTCATCAATCAAGGAATTGCCAGGGCCTGTATCGAAGGCAATGGTATCATTAATCCTTTCCTTTACTATTGTTACATTAGCAATTCCGCCAATATTTAATACAGCCCTTAACATGCCCTTTTTGTGGAAGATCAAGTAATCTGCCAGGGGAACGAGGGGTGCGCCATGCCCGCCTGAAGCTACATCACGAACTCTGAAATCACAAATCGTCAGTATCCCTGTCCTTTCGGCAATAACCGATGCCTCACCTATCTGGAGTGTTGATCCTGCCTTTCTTCCAGACGGTGGGATATGGTATATAGTCTGACCATGAGAGGCGATGGCATCTATGTCTTCTGGTCTGAATTCCGTATCTTCAAGGAGAGTCAAGGCAGCCCTCGCAAAGACCTCTCCTAATTTAAAATTCAATCTACAAATATGCTCAACATTGCCTTTGAATGCCATTCCTATCTCATTTCTTAAAGATCTGTTAAAAGGCAGATGAATATGGTTGATGAGCTTAATCTTTATCTTATTGGAGTTATATCCTTCACTTATTTTATTATTCAAACCTTCTCTTATCTCTACGAGAGCAGCATCGACGCCGTCATGGGATGTCCCTGACATGAGACCTATAATCCTTGCATTTCTCTTTTTTGCAATCTTGAACAAATTATCTTACCCCGAGAGCCTTCCTCAAAGAACCTCCCATTTTTTCAAGGAGATCTATTGCATCCTCATAGCTTAGCTTCTTTATATACATCACTATGGCAATCTTTGCACTACCACCTGATTTTTCAAGGAATGCCTTAGCATCTTCATAACCACATCCTGTTGTATCCTGAATCATTCTTAAGGCACGAACTTTTAACTTTTTACTTGAAGGAACAACATCTACCATGTAGCCCTTATAAACCCTACCGAGCTTTATCATGGTAATAGTAGAGATCATATTTAAGACTATTTTAGTAGCCGTTCCTGCCTTAAGCCTGGTTGAACCTGCAATAATCTCAGGTCCTACAAAGACCCTGATTACTCCATCGGGAAAATCATATTCCTTATTGCTACATGTCAAAAGCCAGCACTTAGCACCTCTTCGTTTACCCTCTCTTAAGGCAGATATTACAAAAGGAGTACTACCACTAGCAGTTATGCCTAAGAGCATATCTTTCTCTTTTATTTCCGAAACAGCTTTCCTTCCCGCATCTTCATCGTCCTCAGCACCTTCCACCGCAGTGGTAATAGCTTTTTCTCCTCCTGCTATGATTGCCCTGATTATATTAGTGGGCAGATTAAAGGTCGGTTGCATCTCTGAGGCATCGAGCATGCCGAGTCTGCCACTTGTTCCCGCCCCAACATAAACGATGCTCCCCCCGGAGACTATAGTGTTGATTGCATCCTTTGTAGCCATGGATATGGAGTCCTTTGCATCCTTAACAGCCTTTACAACATGCAGGTCTTCATCATTCATGATGCCTATAATCTCTTCCACGGAAAAGAGATCGATGTCTGCAAAGCGGGGGTCAATATCCTCAGTAGACATAGGATATGGTAGCATAAAGTGATTTCATAGCGAATCTTTGCAAAATGTTACAGTTTAAATCATCAAGGGTCTAGTTATTAGTCATTACATGTTTGGTTATTGGAATTCGGTCATTGGTTATTATAATAGTGTATGAGGGCTCTCGAAAAATTGAGGGAAGCAACAGAATTTCTTAAAAAGTGTGATATCGAGGATGCCAGCAGAGAGGCGGAGATTATTATAACTCATTGCCTCGGAATAGGTAGAGCGGCCTTTTTCAGAGATAATCCCAGAATCCATAAAGAGGAGCTTGGAAAGATTGATGAATTCATGGAAAGGAGGTCAAAAAGGGAGCCCCTCCAGTATATCCTCGGATATGTAGATTTTTATGGATTAAAGATAAAAATAGGAGAGGGAGTCCTCATTCCGAGACCCGAGACAGAGCTTTTGGTGGAAGAAGCCATCAAGATAATTTCGAATTTCGAATTTCGAATTTCGAATTTTAAGATACTTGACCTCTGCACAGGTAGTGGTTGTTTAGCCCTTGCTCTTGCCAAGGAGTTTCCCGATGCACAGGTCTATGGTATCGATATATCGGAGGTTGCAATCAGATATGCAAAAGAAAACGCAGAAATTAATGGAATCAAAAATGTTACATTTCTCAAAGGTTCATTATTCGAGTCTATTGCGCAGCTCGTTACTTTTGACCTAATTGTCTCAAATCCTCCTTATATTAGAAGGGATGATTTAAAAAATTTGCAGCCGGAGGTTAAAGACTGGGAGCCTATAGAGGCACTGGATGGAGGGGAAGACGGCCTCGATTATTATAGGGCCATAATCCCCGAGGCAAAGAGTTATCTGAAAGAAGGAAGGTGCCTCATACTTGAACTCGGGTTCGACCAAGCAGATGCAGTAAGAAAAATTGCTCAGGATGCAAACTTTATAAATATCTCCCTTATAAAGGATTATGCCGGGATAGAGAGGATAGCTACAGCTAAAAACGATGGTTAATTCAAAAATTGGTTGAGAAATGATAGTTAAAAGCATAGTGGTAGACATAGATATAAAATTTGAATATCGAAATACGAAATCCGAAACAAAACCTAAATTCAAATTTTCAAATCTTTTTGGATTTTGAACATTTGATATTATTTAGAATTTCGATATTCGAATTTCGGATTTTTGGAAACGATGGGTATTCTTGAAGAAAACAGACGACTTGAAGAGCTTGACAAAAAGTGCATCTGGCATCCCTTTACCCAGATGAAGGAATGGCTTGAGGAGAAACCAATAATTATCTCTGAAGGTAGGGATTGTTTTATAAAGGACATTTATGGCAGATGGTATCTCGATGGTGTCTCATCCCTCTGGGTAAATATCCATGGACATAGGAAAAAGGAGATAGATGATGCGATAAAGGAACAGCTTGATAGCATTGCCCATAGCACATTACTTGGTTTAAGCAATGTCCCTGCAATCAAGTTAGCAGAAAAACTCGTACAGATTGTTCAGAGGTCACTTCCAATCTCACCCCCCCATCCCTCCCTTGGTAAGGGGGGGCAGAGGGGGGGTCTCGCAAAGGTCTTTTACTCTGACAATGGCTCAACTTCTGTAGAGGTTGCCCTCAAGATGGCATTTCAATACTGGAAGAATAAGGGAATTGATGGAAGGAACGTATTTGTCTCCCTTAGCAATGCCTATCATGGTGATACAATAGGTGCTGTAAGCGTTGGCGGTATCAATATATTCCATAAGACCTTTGAGCCGCTTCTCTTTAAGACCTATATGGCACCTTCTCCCTATTGCTATAGATGTGAACTCGGGATGGATTATCCAGGATGTAATCTCGCATGCCTCGATAAGATGGAAGAGATATTCAAGGCCCATTCAGGCGAGATAGCTGCAATGATTATCGAGCCTATGATACAGGCAGCAGGTGGAATGATAACCTCTCCCTCAGGATATCTTAAAGGTGTTAGGGAATTGTGTACTAAATACGGTATTCTGATGATTGCCGATGAGGTAGCAACAGGTTTTGGACGCACGGGAAAGATGTTTGCCTGTGAACACGAGAATATTGTGCCTGACATTATGTGTTTGTCAAAAGGAATTACAGGTGGATATATGCCACTCGCTGTAACTCTTACTACAGATGAAATATTTAATGCATTTCTTGGAGAGTTTAAAGACTTAAAGACATTTTTTCACGGTCATTCGTATACAGGGAATCCACTCGCATGTGCTGCAGCCCTCGCATGTCTCGATCTATTCGAGAAAGAGGAGGTATTGAAAAACCTTAATGGAAAGAGCAAGATCCTTGAGGCATGGCTCAAGGAGGTTTTGAATCTTAGACACGTAGGAGATGTCAGGAATATAGGACTGATGGCAGGTGTGGAATTAGTGAGAGCCGAAGAAACAAAGGAACCCTATGACTGGGCAGAGAAGATGGGATGGCGCGTTGCATATCATGCGAGAGAGAATGGAGTCTTCATCAGACCTCTCGGAAACGTTATAGTCATCATGCCGCCGTTGAGTATAAGTCCTGAAAACCTCAATCAGTTACTCAAGGTAATTAAAGACTCTATAACTGCAGTAACAGAGAGTTAAGGAACTGCAAAAGGCCTTACTGAAAATACTGTTGTGCTATAATATTTTTGGAGCCGAAGTGGCGGAACTGGCAGACGCGCTAGGTTCAGGGTCTAGTGGTTGAAAGGCCGTGCGGGTTCAAATCCCGCCTTCGGCACCATCAAAATTTTCATGTGGAGGATTAGTGAAAAAATTCACCCATATTGATCAAAAAGGCAGGGCAAAGATGGTTGATGTTAGTAAAAAGCAGTTAACCCAGAGAGAGGCTGTCGCAAGAGGGTCTGTACATATGGAACCCGAGACCCTTATACTTATAAAAGACAGAAAGGTTCCAAAAGGCGATGTATTTTCCGTTGCAAGGGTCGCTGGTGTAATGGCAGCAAAGAAGACGAGCGAGCTTATCCCCCTCTGCCACCCGTTGAATATTACCTCTGTAGATATAGACTTCAATCTCAATAGCAGAGAGAATAAGTTAGAAATAGAGGCACGCGTGAAGGTTGTTGGACAGACAGGGGTAGAGATGGAGGCCCTGGCAGCAGTCTCTGCGGCTGCTTTAACTATTTATGACATGTGTAAGGCAGCAGATAGAGAAA
Source organism: Nitrospirota bacterium (assembly GCA_040753955.1). Taxonomy (GTDB): domain Bacteria; phylum Nitrospirota; class Thermodesulfovibrionia; order Thermodesulfovibrionales; family SM23-35; genus JASEEX01. The sequence goes on from JBFMDQ010000011.1 coordinate 10,576, forward strand.
TGGTTATTTCTGATATCATGCTCTTGGAGAAGCGGGGCGGAAGGAGTGGAGAGTTTAAAAGAAAATCCAAATGACAAAGCTCAAATGACAAAATCTCAATTTCATGAATCTCTAATCTCAACGAGTCTCTAATTTTGATTCTTTTTTATTTATATCTTTTAACCTCAAATCTGTAAATCTCTACCTCTTCTTGAGATAGTATACCCGCCTTCATCTTTGTAATCCTTAGCTGTTCTTCGACAGTATCAACTCCCTCAAGGTCAGGCAGGAGAAGCCCTTTCCTGCTTCCACTGACAAGGATTACTCCATATTTTTTGGGGTCGAGTTCTCCGAGGTCTTTTACCTTCTGGGGAGGTGAAAGGATATCAACGGAATATTCGAGCCCTTCGAGTTCATCTTCATGAACTGGATGAAACCTGGGATCATGCGTTGCTGTGGATATAGCATTCCTTATGGTCTCAATAGCCACACACCCATAGCAGGGCGTAAAGGTTCCTATACATCCCCTGAGTTGCCCATGTTTTTTAATACAGACAAAAACCCCTGCCCTTTCACCCATTTCAGGCGAAAGGGGTTCAGGCGGTTCAATAATTCTGCCTTCCCTGACATATACTTCTATAGCCTTCTTTGCAAGCTCAACAACGGGATGCACCTATTTCCCTCTAAAGAGCATGTGGTCAGCCACTGCAAAAAGCGCCTCTTTTGCAGGTGAATCAGAAAAGATTGCGAGCTCTGCCTTTGCATCAGAGATGAGATGGTGCGCCTTCTTAAAAGAGAGTTCGATTACATTGTGTTTTCTGAAAAACTCCAGTATCCTCTTAAGGTCATCCTTTTTGAAACCATTTTTAATTATGCCCTTGACCTCCCCTACCTCCGTATCTGCTGCGGTCTTCAAAAGATATATGATCGGGAGTGTTATCTTACCTTCTCTCAGGTCCTTGCCGAGGCGCTTGCCGAGTTTTCCCTCATCTGCCATATAATCAAGTATATCATCTGCCATCTGAAATGCAATCCCTGTCTTCATCCCGAAACGCGAGAGGGCATTCTCCTTATCTTCAGACAGAGAACCGAGGATTGCACCTATTCTGCAGGCAGCAGAGATTAAGGCTCCGGTCTTTGCAGAGATAATATTAAGATATTCCTCTTCCGTTATATCAGGGTCTCCTGTCTTTGTAAGCTGCAGGATTTCGCCTTCCGTCATCCTTGTTGTTGCCTCAGAAAGGGTCTCCATGATCTTCTGGTTTTTCTGCATGACAGCAAACCTTAGGGCATTGGAGTAAAGAAAATCGCCAACAAGTATTACAACTTGGTTACCCCATATAGAATGGGCTGGTAATTTGCCCCTTCTTACCTCTGCACTATCAATAACATCGTCATGAAGCAGGGATGCATTATGTATCGATTCAATGATCCCTGCAAGGGTTAAACGTACATCTCCTTTATAACCGGCTATCTCTGCGCTCAGGATAAGCAACAGCGGTCTGAGTCTCTTACCACCACTGTCTATAAGGTGCTTCCCGATAAGGGGGATTTGAGAGACATTACTTTTGAAAAGGTCTTTAATCCTGTCTTCTATAATCCTCAGTTCCGGCTCGTATAATCCAAGGACCTCTTGTAAATCCATTTTTTTTGATGATAGGATAGCTCCTGTTTTAAAGTCAAGATTATAAGATAGACGCAGCGGTTGAAGAGACCTCATTTTTGTGATATATTCTACAGAAAGACATTCTGAAATTTTGAAAAGATACAAAAATGCCATGTATGGAACATTGGTAAAATATCTGGAGTCTAATCCAACCCTCGCTAAATATAATCTGTCCGAAGAAGAGATTAATGAACTCGCAGGATACCTTAGAAAATTTTTCCTCCCAGCACAAGTGGAGGAGATAGTCAGGATAGTAGAAGAGATAATAGGGATCAGTCCAACCCTGGACTGGAAAGAAATACTCGAGACTGTTGCAATGAAGGTTGTTGAGTTTCTACATGCAGAGGCAGCTACCATCCGCATTTTCGATCCTGAGACAGAAAGGCTCGTTGCTTTCGGCTCATATCAATATTCAGAGACTGCCAGATTAAAAGACATTCCAGTTGAGAAGTCAGTAGCAGGGAAGGTCATAAGGAGCGGTAAAAGTTACCTTGTACCAAATATCCTGTTAGAACCAGACTACCTTAATAAGGATATAGTCAAAAAGCATGGGTTTAATTCTCTTATGGCTGTGCCGATAAATATCCCGAGATTTCTTGAAAATAAACCGGATATTCAGGGCACCATTCAGATCTATTACAAAGAAATAGACAGGGAGTTTGACCCCATCGAGGTAACAAGCGCTGAATTGATGGCCAGAAGGGTCAGTTATGTGCTGGCCAAAAAACGTATTCTGGAACTTCAAAGACTTAATCTCCAGAAAGAGAAAATTGTCGAGAAGATCTTTGTAAAACTCAGCCATCGGGAAGGAATCAAGATGAAGGATGTATTCAGGCTGATGATTCCGGAACTGGCGGATATCATACAGGTACAGAGCTGCTCGCTATTTTCTGTCTCACCAGACAGGCAGCATGTCCAGCTTGAGATGGAGTATCCAGCGGTACAGGAAAGACATAAGATACCGCATACCTTTGAAATAAAGGATCACCCTTATTTTGATGCCTTAATCAATGGTACAGAAAAACGTGGTGATTATGAATATGAGAGAATTAATTTGTCCTACATCCTGATTAAGGACCCTTTAAACAGCCGACTATCCAGCAAAGAATTGAAAAGATTTGCATCTGAGCATAATGTTAATTCTATATTATTGATTCCCCTCAAGGCCGGAAAGGAGATTAATCGCTTTCTGGTTTTTTATGCCACAGACCGCCGCCAGTATTTCACAGAACTGGAGATCGAGCTACTAAGTTTTCTGGGGAAGGAAATTATGAAGGCCCTCAGGATTGAAAAACTGGATGACATTTTGCATGACTTCAAGAATCCTGGCATTGCTATTGCAGGCTTTGCCAAGAGGGCAAAAAGACTTCTCGAAACAGAAAATATCGAGAACATAAAGAATAAGATAGCTGAATATCTGGATATTGTTGCTAATGAGGCCATCAGGATGCAGGAAATAGCCATCTATCCGGATATCGAAGGCCGTGAAAGGGTCGTTGACCTTACAGAGGTCCTTAAAAATCGTTTCAGGATTAATGAAGAGGCTATCAGGGAACAAAAAAGGACTGGTATCAAACTTATACAGGACGAGTTACAAAGGGGCTTATTAATCTATTGTTATCCATTCGCATTAGAGCGGGTTCTGGACAATCTCCTTGACAATGCTACTAAGGCCATACCTGAAAGAGGAGGAGAGCTATCCATAAAGAGCTACCGAATGGGAGAGATGGCATGCTTTGAGATTCGTAATACTGGAAGGATACCGGAAGAGAATATAGAACAGATAAGAAAGGGTGAGGTTAAAGGCCGAGGTCTCAACATTATCTACCGCTTTATCCAAGCCATGCAGGGGAGTCTTGAGGTCTTCACTGACGCTGATTCTACAACCTTCCGAGTTATGATGCCACTTCATCGAGGGTGATAAATGTTTTTATGTCATTGCGAGCCCGAGAGGGCGTGGCAATCTCTTTGTGCTTACTTATTCAGTTTGAGGTTCTTTGAGATTGCTTCGTCGTCCCGTCCCGAAAGCATTCGGGATTCAGGACTCCTCGCAATGACACCCAATTTAAGGCGTTTGTATTAAAGAACCAACAAGGTAGATTATGGAAAAAGCCAAGGTTAAGATATTAGAGAAGAGGACTCTGTGGGAAGGGAAATTTCTCAGGTGCATCCTCACCACATATATCGATTCATCAGGTACGGTAAGAGAATGGGAATCTTTCGAGAGGGTTAACTGCAAAGGGATAGTTGCCATAGTGCCTGCGACAGATGATAAAGAAGTTTTACTCATAAGGCAGTTTAGGCCCCCCGTCAATAGTTATGTCATTGAATTCCCTGCGGGTCTTGGTGAAAAAGAAGATATGCTTGAGGAAGCTGCAAGGAGAGAATTGCTCGAGGAGACAGGCTATTCTGCAAGGGATATGATCTATCTCGCAGAAGGTCCTCTGTCATCAGGGGCTTCAGGGGAGATACTTACCGCATTTCTTGCAAAGGGACTCGAGTTTAAAGGTTTAGGAAAAAGGGATGAGACAGAAGATATAGAGGTTCTTAAGATACCAATAAACGAGTTGTATGATAAATTGTCTGCCTTTCGATCAAAGGGCAACCTTATTGATCTGAAGATCTTTGGTCTTTTAGAACTTGCAAAGAAGTATTTATAGTTAAGCAATTTGGCAGATTTCATATATCTTTCAGAGCGGGAAATCAGACTTTTTATCTCATTCATATACTGATCCCTCCCATTTGAATATTTAATAGAAGCGGACTCTTTACTTTTTAAAATGATTCTTCGGAGGCGGGATAAACAGATAAAAGCACATTGTGCTTAAGGTTTATATCTGTGATTACATCCAGCATCCTGTCTATCTCCTTCCCCAAGTTAAGTTAAGTCACCTTTTCAGAATTATTTTCTTTTTAAGTCCTTCTCTTTCAATCAGTATCTTATACTTTTTCTTGTATTTGTCCTTTGTGAAGGCATGATGCATGTCAATCAACTCAGAAATATCTTTATCGTCTACCTTGAGTATAATATCTTTGGCCCTGAGGCCAGATTTTTCAGCAGGGCTGCCTTTCTCCACTGCCTCAATAACAAGGCCAGGCCCGGACTCTATTTCCCTCAGTTTCAGACCAATCTTTTGCCTTTCTTCCCTCTTTACTCGCTCTGTGATCCAGATAAAGTCAGCAATTTCCTTTTTCTCTATCTCACTTCTCTTTTCTACGAGCATAAGGGTCTTGTAAGGCAGCTTACTTCTTATATATGCCCTTTCAGGAACACCAAAGTGGTAGGCAATGTGAGCATTCCCGATAAGGACAACCATCTTTTTGCTTGCCATAGGTGAAGAAAGGTAGCGGGCAATAGTTTCAGCCATCGTATCTTCCCAGGCGCATTGAACATAGTAAAAGGAGTCAAAATCCCTGACCCAATCCTTATGCTCATCAAAATATTTTCCAACATATCGCCTGTGTGCCTCATTAGATGTGTCCAAAGGAGGGATTAACCTTAGCTCTTCTTCAGTCAGACTTTCAATGCCTTTCTTTCCAATTTTTCGCACGATCTCTGACGGTGCATTTAAGGCGGTAAGCCTCAAACCATGTCCTCTGGCAAAGTTGAATATGGGTTTATATAGATGATAATCATATCCCCAGCACTTGGCCCATTGACTCTCTCTGAGGAAATCTTCTTCCTTTAATTGGCCTTCTCTCCAGCGGTCTAAAATTTCTTGATTCGTTCGCTCTAACATTTCAAGTCCAATGGAAATATTACTCTCTTTCTCATAAAAAGCTTTGATTACTCTTAATTGGATTGCGTGGTGATCGGGGTTGTCATGGGTCTCTCCCACATAGATTACCCTGGCTGAATTTAAATGCTGAACTAATTCCGGGAAGGAAAGGCGTTTTCCGGTCTTTGTTTCGATGATCTGGCCTGGTTCAATTTTATAGGGAATGTCCGGGACCTTCATTCCACAACTATAACCAAAAATTACAGAAACCATGAACACAGAAAACAAAGGTATGTGTTTTACTTTTCGCCACTTCATGCTAAAATAAGATTTAGGTTTAGATTTGAGAGAGGGTAAAGAAGCTTAATTTACTTTGAATTTACCCTTAAAAACCTCCTCTTCCCTACTTTAAATAGATAACTTCCCTTTTCAAGTTTCCCATCAGGGTCGGTATATTTCTCGTCATCAATGAGAACCCCTCCCTGTTTGATAAGCCTTATCGCCTCGCTTGTGCTCGTTGTTAAACCCGAGAGCTTCATAACCTTTGGTACCCACATCTCATCTTCTTCCCATCGAAGTTCAACTGACGGGATTTCATCAGGGAGGCCCTTTTCTCTGAAGATGCGCTCAAACTCTTTCTTTGCCTTAAGGGCCTCATTTTTACTCCAGTATCTCTCAACAATTTCAATGGCAAGATTTTCTTTGGTCTTCTTAGGATGAACCTTGCCTTTTTCTATTCCTTCTTTCATTAAATTGAGTTCTCCTGTAGATATGCGGCTAAGCAATTCATAATATCTGAGCATAAGCTCATCACTTATGGACATAATCTTTCCGAAGATCTCATTCGGTGGTTCTGCTATTCCTATATAATTCCCGAAGCTCTTACTCATCTTCTTTACACCATCAAGACCTTCAAGAAGAGGCATGATAACGAGAGATTGCGGTTCCTGTCCGTATTCCCTCTGGAGTTCTCTACCCACAATGAGATTGAACTTCTGGTCTGTTCCACCGAGTTCCACATCAGCCTTAAGTACAACAGAGTCATAACCCTGTATTAAAGGGTACAGAAACTCATGAATACTGATGGGATTCTGGTTGACCCACCTCTCTCTGAAATCATCCCTTTCGAGCATCCTCGCAACTGTATATCTGCTCGCAAGGCGTATCATATCCCCTGCTGTCATGTTTGACATCCACTCTGAATTAAAGACAATCCTGGTCCTTTCCGGGTTGAGGATTTTAAATATCTGTTCTTTGTAGGTCTCTGCATTTTCGAGGACTTCTTCCTTTGTAAGGGGTTTTCTTGTCTCACTTATGCCACTGGGGTCACCTATCATGCCTGTGAAATCTCCGATAAGAAAAGTAACCTCATGTCCGAGTTCCTGAAACTGTCTCATCTTCTCAAGCAGAACCGTATGGCCAAGGTGGATATCAGGGGCAGTGGGATCAAAACCTGCCTTAATTTTGAGGGGCTCCTTTTCTTTAAATGATTTCTTAAGCTTTCTGAGGAGCTCATCCTCGATGATTATCTCAACAGCCCCCCTCTTTATAATCTCAAGCTGTTCCTCAGGTTGTAGCATCCTACCTACAATCCCTTTTCATAGATCCTGTATTTTTTATACAATCTTGCTCCTATCATCTCGACAAGTCTCTGGACAGGTATGTTATCCTCGAGTATCCATGAGAATTCCACACGTTTGAATCTTTTATATTTCTCTTTAATGCCCATGAAGCCTTCCCTGAAAAGGAGGGCATCAACTCCCTTATTCCTGTATTCTGCCTTTATCCCGAGGAGAAGAAGCCTCAGGTCTCTTATCTTCTTTGAATAATAAATCGCCTTTACAATTGTTATAGGATTGAGTTTACCTCTCATCTTTTTAAGGACAAAGTTAAAATCCGGTAATATTCCCATGAAACCTACGACCCCTCCATCTCTCTCTGCGATTAGAGTAAGCTCTGGCAACACTATCGGTTTCAGCTTTTTTGCCATATAGTTGGTCTCTTCTTCTGTGATGGGTATGAATCCCCAGTTCTTTTCCCATGCTGAATTATATACATCCCTGAATATCCTCATATCGGAATCAAATTTTTTCTTGTTTATAGGCCGAACTCTAATCCCTCTTTTTTCGGCTATCTCTGCTACCCTGAATATCTTTTCAGGTAATTCCTCTGGGACATCACATATATATGCGTAGAGGTCTTTTGCCTTTTCCATCCCATACCTCTCCATTAAATCACCGTAGTATGGAGGATTGTATGGCGTCATTAATAAAGGGGGCTCGTTAAACCCTTCTAACAGGAAGCCACATTCCTCATTGGTAGAGAAGTTCATGGGCCCGCGTATTATATCCATGCCTTCTTTTCTGAGGATCTCCGAAACCTTATCAAGGAGGGCTGATACAACGTCATAGTCATTCGTGGATTCGAAGAAACCGAAGAAACCGACCCTATCTTTATGAAACTCATTATGCCTATGGTTAATAATAGCAGCTATCCTGCCAGAAAGCTTCGTTTCCTTCTCTGCAAGAAAGTATTTCGCCCTTCCGTGGAGGAAGAAAGGGTTTTTATAAGAGAATCTCTCTCGCATTTCCTTAATCAGGGGCGGAACAAAAAGAGAGTTTTTTGAATATAGGGTGAAAGGTAATCTTATGAAGTCATCGAGGTCTCGAGGGGTTTTAACCTCGATGATTTCTGTCATTTTATAAGACCCATTGTCTTTCCAACTTTCTCAAAGACCCTGAGTACTCTGTCAAGCTGTTCATCCGTGTGAGTTGCCATGTAGCTCGTCCTTATAAGGGCCCTTCCATTAGGCACCGCAGGGCTTACAGCTACATTTGCGAATACACCCTCTTTCTGAAGCATCATTGCCACGGTAAAAGCGTTCTGATCTTCACCAACCACAATCGGTATAATGGGCGTCTGGGTGGGCCCTACCTCGAAACCGAGCCCCTTGAAGCCATCGAACATCTTTCTCGTATTCTTCCATAGAAGTTCTCTCCTCTCAGGTTCTTCCTCTATAATGTCCAGGGCAGCACTAACAGAGGCAACGGATGCGGGCGGCGGACTTGCGCTGAAGATCAATGACCTTGCAAAGTGCTTTATGTAATGGATTACATCTGCTGACCCTGCAATAAAACCACCAATGGATGCGAGGGACTTACTATAAGTGCCCATTATGAGGTCAACCTCATCTTCGAGTCCGAAGTGCTCTGCTGTGCCACGGCCTGTTTTTCCGAGCACGCCTATACTGTGTGCATCATCAACCATTACCCTTGCACCATATTTTTTTGCAAGGGAAACAATCCCGGGCAGCTTTGCTATATCTCCCTCCATACTGAATACACCGTCAATAACTATCAGCTTATCCTTGGATTCATATTCCTTGAGTATTCTTTCGAGATCAGCCATATCATTGTGCCTGAACTTTTTTGTCTCGCCGAAGGAAAGCCTGCATCCATCTATGATGCTTGCGTGATCCATCTTGTCAATTATTACAACGTCATCTTTGCCCACGAGGGCTGAGATAACACCAAGGTTCACCTGGAAGCCTGTCGAGAAGATAAGAGCAGCCTCTTTCCTCATGAAACGGGCAAGTTTTTCCTCAAGTTCGACATGGATGTCGAGGGTACCATTCAGGAACCTCGACCCAGCGCAGCCTGTACCATATTTTTTTATGGCCTCTATTGCAGCCTTTTTAACCTTAGGGTGGTTTGTGAGACCAAGATAGTTGTTAGAGCCTATCATGATCATTCTCCGGCCATTCATAATAATCTCAGGTTCCTGGGCACTTTCGATAACTCTGAAATAAGGATATAGGCCCTGGGACATAAGCGCTTTAGCCTTATCAAATCTGAAACACTTATCAAAGATGTCCACTGATTTTTTTATAGCCATCTGTGAATTCTGTACCAATCTGCTGTCCATTTCATACCTTCCTTTATTCCGACTTTTGGTATAAAACCAAGTTCTTCTCTTGCCTTTTTTGTATCACATATCCAGTGAGAATGACTTAGCTCGCTCATCTTATCCCTGTTGATTATTCCTTGTCTGTTTATTCTTTCACCTATATATGCAAAAAAGGGCATAATAAATCTTGGCACCCTAAGGCGTACTGCCTTTGTACCAAGTGCAGAGGATATCGCCTTAACTATCTCCTCGTTTGTGTGAAACTTGCTGTCTGACAAAAAATATATCTCACCCTCAGCCTTTTTGTTCTCTGCGGCTAATATTATACCCTGAACAAGGTCATCAACATAGAGCAATGAATAATAACATTTTCCCCAATAAGGAAAGATACCTTTTTTAAGCATCTTAAAGAATATAAATAGATCCTTATCCCTCGGCCCATATACAGCAGGGGGCCTGAGTACAGTTATAGGTATTAAGCCCTTATATTTCAAGACTGCCTTCTCACCCTCGAGCTTACTTCTACCATAGCTTGAGACAGGCCGAGGTTCTGTATCTTCCCTTAATGGAGACTCATTATTGCTCGGACCCACTGCCGCAAGGCTGCTGAGATATACAAACCTTTTAAGTTTCGGGTTTTTCTCGGCTATGGCCTTTATCAGGTTTTCTGTACCCTTAGTATTAGCACAGAAAAAATCATCCTCTGAACAGGCCTTCGTTAGTCCCGCAATATGAAAAACATAGTCAATATCAATTACTGCATTAAAGAGAGATTCTATACTTTCGCAATCGCCAGTGGTAAGTTTGAGATCGATATTCTCGATCCACTTGAGGTTGGATTTCTCTCTCACGAGACAGGTAACCTTATAACCTCGCCTGACGAGTTCCTCACATAAGTGGCTTCCTATAAAGCCTGTAGCTCCTGTTACCAGGGCCTTCATAAGTTAGAAATATTTTGAGCGATGGAGATGCTGAGAGTCAAGCCAAAACTTGTGCTGAACTTGTTTCAGCATCAAAGGCTCATCGAATCGAGCCTCGCTATTCTCTCCTCTACAGGAGGATGTGTACTGAAGAGTTTCAATAGCCCACCCCCTGATAATGGGTTGACTATAAACATATGGGATGTTGCAGGATTGGCGTTCATTGGGATCTTCTGAGATGCCCAGTGTAGTTTTCTGAGTGCCCCTGAAAGATATCTCGGATTTCCGGCAAGCCTTGCGCCGCCTTCATCTGCAGCATATTCTCTTGACCTTGAGATAGCCATCTGCACTATCAGCGCTGCAATCGGCCCTACAATCATCATAATGAGGGCAGCTACGGGGTTACCTCCCTCTTCATCATCTCCCCTATGACCAAATATCATTGCCCATTGTGCCATCTGTGCAAGGTAGCTGATAGCACCTGCAATTGTTGCAGCGATAGTGCTGATGAGGATATCCCTGTGCTTGATGTGTGCAAGTTCATGGCCTATTACACCCTGAAGCTCTTCGCGGCTCAGTATACGCAGGATACCAGTTGTAACAGCAACGGCTGCATGCCTCGGGTTTCTTCCAGTCGCAAAGGCATTGGGCTGTTCCTCGTTGATTATATAGACCTTAGGCATCGGCATTTCTGCCTTCTGTACAATCCTTCTTACTATCCCATAGAGATCAGGTGCTTCTGCCTCTGAAACCTCCTTTGCACCGTACATTCTAAGTACGATCTTATCACTGAACCAGTAAGCAAAAAAATTTATCCCAAATGCAAAGATAAGCGCGATGGTCATTCCTTGCTTCCCGCCCAAAGCAGCTCCTGCCCAGACAAGTATAAGCGTTAATGTCACAAGTAGAAACAATGTTTTTAAATTGTTCATAAGTATTACCCCCTCTGTTCTTTAGCAATATGATAGCCTAAAAATCAGATTCTTTTCAAGACAGCCATCTTATTCAATTTCCCCATATGCGTGGAGCCCTGAGAGTAATAAGTTTACGCCAAGGTAGGTAAATATTACTGCTAAGAAACCTATTACGGCAACGATTGCCACCCTTTTTCCTCTCCACCCTCTTATCATGCGACTATGGAGATAGAAGGCGTAGACAAACCATGTTATTAAAGACCATGTCTCTTTCGGGTCCCAGCTCCAGTATGACCCCCACGCCTGATCAGCCCAGATAGCGCCGAAGATGAGGCCTCCTAATGTAAATACAGGGAACCCGACGGCAATGCTCTTATAGGTAATCTCATCCAGAGTTTCAGCAGAGATGTTGAATTTCTCTATGACTGTTTTAAGAACAGATCCAAATCTCCAGGTAATAAATATAATGACTATCATTGATATCCAGCTGAGGACCTTAACTGCCGTTGATGGATTGAGAAACGAGGCCTTGAGCATATAGTTTTTTATAAATTCTTCAGGTCTAACAGCAACCTTGAATGTAAGGAAATCAATGCCCATTGTAAGCAGTAAGGTTACGAAGATTCCGAGTGTAAATGTCCAAAATATATATGCAGCCTGATTTCTCTTCTCGGTCTTCAAGATAAGGTACATGACTCCTGTGCTGAAGGAAAGGGCAAATGCGGCGTAAGCTATAAAACTCATCGTCACATGGGCAAGCAGCCAGTTACTTTGAAGTGCTGGTATGAGGGGTCGTATCTCTTTTGACATACCTGATATATCTATGAATGCCAATGCTAAACCTGCGACAGGTGTAACAAATGCTCCGAAAGAGCGGTTTTTATATCTGAACTCTAATATAAGATACCCTAATATAAGACACCATACAAAAAATACCATGGATTCATAGAGGTTTGTTAGAGGTGCTGACCTTATAATGCCCATTTCACTAACGTCATAGAATTCCTTCCACCTCATTAAGATTGCCATTGTCTGGGAGACGAAACCTATAACTGTCACTGTCGTAGCTGCTATCCCGATCTGTGTTTTTCCGAAGGCGAGATAGGTTATATAGATTATCATGGCAAGGATATAGGACATGGTTGATATCCCGAATAAAAAGGAACTGTCCATCTATTCTCCTCCCTCCTGTCTCTTTCTGATAAGGAAAATCATCTTGTCTATCTTCCTCTCAAAGGCAGACCTGTTCTTATTCGATGTCGCCCCCATATATACTCTTGTGCTGTCCTTCTCTTCGACGATCCTTACCCATAACTTTTTATGGCTCATAAAGAAGGCCATGTAGAGTCCTATGGCAATTGTAATACAACCAAGATACACAATCCATACGCCGGGATCTTTTCTGACCTGAAGGCCAGTATATTGAGTCCCCCATAGATCTATGAATTCCACAATATGGCTTTCTGGAAGCTTCCCTGTTATCGGATATCTCTTGAGTATCCAGCCAGAGTATTTCTTTTTTCCTCCCTCATTAAAATCTATAAAAACAGCAGGATTGTTCATCATGTTTGTGAACGTGAAAGGCCTTCCCTGATGATCAAAGGAAAGAGCAGGGCTGAAATCCTTTATAGTTCCTTCTAAATCTGTACCATGGATGCTGAACCTATCACCGAGATTTAATCTTTTAATTTCTGACACCCCGGAGTGAGAAGTTATCCTTAGAATAAACCAGCCATGGGCATGAGGCATCATGCCATAACTGGATTGATAGAAGGTGATGCCTTTATATTTAAGTGGGTCATTTACCTCTATGGCCTTTTTCAGAACCTCTTTTCCATCTTCTATAACGGTTAGCCAGCTTCTATACTTCTTAGGCATGTCAGACCCTTCATAAAATTCAACATCAAAATTATCGCATCTTATGCTGAACCCGAGTGGCTGTATGCCATATACGCGCAGCTTCTCTTTAAGAGACCTCTCTTTTATACCCAGTAGCTCAGATGCCTTCAAGGTATTACCCCAAGATGCCTCGAGGATATTTACTATCCTGTCTCTTTCTTGCTCCTCCGACTGGGTCAAAGGGGCTGAATGCAAAAAGGCTATAGAATAGCTCCTACCTTCGGGAAGATTGAGGAATCCCTTAAAGCCGAAAGAGATCCCTACAAGGGCTCCTATCAGTATAAATATTATGCTTGTATGGGTTATGTAAACACCAAGCCTTGTATAATTGCCCTTCTGGGAATAAAACTGATAACCTTTATCTTCTTTAGACTCCACATAACCAAACCCTATGCCATTTATAGCCCCCCTAACACTGTCCTTTACTCTGTCAGGCTTTCCCCTTAATAAAAGTTCCCTTTTTATCACAGCCATTTCAAAACGCTCATTGGCAAGCGGCCGAATCGGCTCCCTCACCATCTTCCATATCCTTGGCAGCCTGTCGAGGGAACAGATGATAATATTGGCCGAAAGCAGAATCAGGAGGGCAATGAACCACCATGAATGGTACATATCCATGAAACCGAGTTTTTCAAATACCCTGTAGATAATTGGTGCAAAGGATTCCCCAAAGAGTCTGGTTAATATCTGAATATTCCTGGCAGGCTCTGCCCGTTGTTCCAAGACTGTTCCTATAATTGCAGTAAGAGATATTAGGGAAAAAATAAGGATCGCAAATTTTATAGAAACTAAGAGACCCCAGATTCTATCGATTAGTGTCTTTCTTTCTTCTGGCAATTCTAAGACCCCTTTAAGAATGAATTTAGTATCATAATATTTTCAAAAGAGACAATACAAGAACCCTGACCTTTTAACATCCAAAATCTGCTTGATTATTTTTATGTGGAAAATTTCCACCCTTCTTATCGAAGTCCCTGAAAGGGGCGGATACTTTACAACACCCCGATATGGTGATTATAATTAACTATGAGAAAGAAGATACTCATTGGTATGGCGATCCTCCTGTCAGGTTTTCTTTTAGGAGGACTCACATTCTACGCCCTCAGTAAGACTACCGGACAACAGGGATATTTACCATACACTATTACACCTAATGTACCCCGTCAGATAATGGAGACGAGCAGGGCTTTCTCTGAAATTGTCAGTACCGTTTCGCCCGCCGTTGTAAACATTTCAACAACAAAGGTCTTCAAAAGAGATACAGAGCCCTTTTTTGAGGATCCCTTTTTTGATTTCTTCAGGCCCTTCCATGATTTCAGAATGCCAAAGAAATGGAAGGAACAGAGCCTCGGCTCTGGCGTAGTTGTTTCACCAGATGGATACATAATTACGAATAACCATGTAGTTGAAAAGTCTGCTGAGATAAGGGTAATCCTCTTTGATAAAAGGACCTTCAGAGGCAGAGTAGTAGGTGCTGACCCAAAAACAGACATCACTATAATAAAGATAGATGCTACGAACCTCCCGACAATTCCATGGGGTGATTCTGAGAAGCTTCAAGTCGGTGAATTTGTCCTCGCTATAGGAAACCCTTACGGTCTCAGCCATACAGTCACAATGGGTATCATAAGTGCTGTTGGAAGGGCTAATGTCGGTATTGCAGACTACGAGGACTTTATTCAGACAGATGCTGCTATAAATCCTGGGAATTCAGGTGGGCCCCTTGTAAACACCAAAGGAGAACTCATCGGTATAAACACCGCAATATTCTCAAGAACAGGGGGATATCAGGGTATAGGTTTTGCGGTGCCCAGCAACATGGCGCGCCTTGTCATGAACCAGCTTATTCAAAAAGGGAAGGTTATGAGGGGTTGGCTCGGTGTTACCATACAGGAACTCACCCCTGAGCTTTCTCAGAAATTTGGCCTCGAAAAATCTAAAGGTGTCCTTATCAGTGATGTTGCAAAAGGTAGCCCGGCTGAGAAGGCCGGCATGGCGAGGGGCGATATAATTCTTGAGTTTAACGGTAAGGAAGTAAAGGATGTAAGTGGCCTGCGAAATATGGTTGCCCAGAGTAAGGCTGGTGCTGAGGTATCAATGAAGATACTCCGGTCAGGGAAGGAACATACAGTCAGATTGGTTATTGTTGAGTTGCCGAGAGAAGTCGCAGAGGTTGTGCCAAACCAGATACCTGATGATTCAGAAGTAGGAGCACTTACAGGCCTAACAGTTATTGATCTAACAAAAGAAATAGCGAGGCAGCTCGGGTTTACTAAAGACGAGAAAGGGGTTGTTGTTGTAAGAGTTGAACCTGCAAGTCCAGCAGATGAAGCCGGGATAAAAAAAGGCGATATCATAAATGAGGTAGATAGAAAACGGGTGGACAACCTGGAAGATTTTAACAGGATTGCCTCGAATATAAAAAACAATGAGACTGTCCTTCTTTTTATCACCAGGGGTAACAAAAAGTTTTACGTTACCCTCAAGGCATCTTAAAAGACAATGAGCAGTAATAAGTGACGAGTGACAAACCGGGGGGAGGTGATAAGGAATGTTTATTATTTTGAGGCTTGCAATCTTTTTACTCTTTGCATTTTCAGGTTACATCTTAGGTACAAAGTATAATTACGGTGCTTATGGTGTCCTGTTAGGAGGATTTTTAGGTCTTATCGCTATAGCTACGGAATTACTATTTAAGAAGGTCAAAATCGGAGCAATTATCGGAGGGATCTTAGGGATTTCTTGCGGGCTCTTGTTTGCCCACCTCCTTATGCTACCTTTAAAGCAAATCCTCGGTGAGGATATGACAACGGTATCTTTTGGACTGATGGCAGTATTTGGCTATGGAGGGCTTCTCCTTGGCCTGAGCAAGGGTAAGGGGATTTCGATTGCCAATGTCTTCAGGCTCTTCAGAGGGCAGGGTCTTGAAGAAAACCTCAAAGTCCTCGATACGAGTGTAATAATAGACGGACGCATTGCGGATGTATGCGACTCAGGATTCCTCGAGGGTGTTTTCATACTTCCACAGTTTATTCTCCAAGAACTACAGCACATAGCAGATTCGGCTGACCCTGTGAAGAGGGCAAGAGGAAGACGCGGACTCGATATCCTGCACAAGATCCAGAAGATGTCCCATATAACAGTAAGAATAGTTGATGAGGATTTTCCAAAGATTAAAGAGGTTGATGCAAAGCTTGTTGCCTTAGCAAGGCTCTTAAACGCAAAAGTGATAACGAACGATTTTAACCTTAATAGGGTTGCAGAACTCCAGGGGGTAGCCGTCCTTAATATAAATGAACTTGCTAACTCCTTGAAACCCGTTGTGCTTCCAGGTGAGACAATGAAAGTTTTTGTACTAAAAGAGGGAAAGGAATACAATCAGGGAGTTGCATACCTTGATGATGGAACCATGGTAGTTATAGAAAATGGAAGGAGACTTATAGGAAAAAACGCAGATGTAACAGTTACGAGCGTGCTACAGACGACAGCAGGCAGGATGATATTCTCGAAGCTCAAGGAAGAGTACGAGAGAGAGGAGTACAGGGCTGCTAAATAATAGCCATCACCTTTGGTTAAATGAACTACAAAGTTATAGCAATAGTGCCCTCGGCCGGGCGTGGCAGAAGGTTCAGTCCAAATATTAATAAGCCTTTTCAAGACCTCGGGGGTAAACCCCTTGTTGTCTGGTCAATCGAGACACTGGAGTCTGTTGATGAAATAGCAGAGATAATACCTGTGCTCAGGAAAGAGGATATGGAGAGAGGGGTGGAGGTCTTTGAAAGGTACAAACTTTCAAAGATAAAGAGGATAGCACCAGGCGGTAAAGAGCGACAGGATTCTGTATATAATGGCCTCAAGCTTGTAGAAGACAAAAATTGTATTATCCTTATACATGATGGGGTTAGACCCCTCATTGAGAAGCCCCTAATACAAGAGGTAATAAAAGAATTAAAGGGTTTTGACGGGGTTGTCCTTGGGGTCCCTATCAAGGACACGATTAAAGAGGCAAAGGGAGGAATCATAAAGAAGACCCTGAGGAGGGATTCAATCTGGGCTATTCAGACTCCACAGGTTTTCCCTTACATTAATATTTTAACAGCATATGAGAGAGCGATGAAAGAGGGCTTTTACTTAACAGATGATGCAGCCCTTGTTGAGGGATATGGAGGAAAGATAAAGGTTATAATGGGGTCATACAGGAATATTAAAATCACCACTCCTGAAGACCTGATTATTGCAGAATGCCTTCTTAGCAGTAAAAGAAATAACCAATAACCAAATCACAATAACCAAATAATAACCAATTACCAAACCTGTCCTGACGACAGGTGAGGATTCCAATAACCAGACATTTATTTGGTTATTGATTATTGGTTATTGGAGCTTATTTGGATTTTGGTTATTGGTGCTTGGTTATTTTTATTTAGAAACTGGAGACGAAGAGTATTTGATTTGACAAAAATTAACCATGGAGAATATAAACGACATAAGAACTGGTTTCGGTTATGACTCTCACAGGCTTGTTGAGGGCAGAAGACTTATACTCGGCGGTGTAGATATCCCCTTTGAAAAGGGCCTCCTCGGCCACTCCGATGGAGATGTTTTATGCCACGCGATAATCGACTCCGTTATCGGTGCCATCGGCCTTGGCGATATAGGGAGACATTTCCCTGATACTGACCCGGAATGGGAAGACGCCTTGAGCATCGAGCTACTTAAAAGCGTTATTGAGCTTGTAAGGCTGAGGGGTTTTGAATTCTTATGGTTAGATACCACCATCGTTGCAGAAGAACCCAAGCTCTCTCCTTATATTGAATCCATGAAAGAGGCAATATCAAAATCTGGAATCCCTTCAGGGTCAATCAATATTAAGGCCAAAACGAATGAAGGCATGGGATTCATCGGCCGTGGTGAGGGCATCGCAGCCTGTGCGGTTTGTTTGTTAAAAAAGGTCTAATACCCCTTTAATAATATATTTGAAAGCCTTGCGAACTCTTCAATATTTAAAGTCTCTGGTCTCCTATTTGAATCTATCCCTGCCTCGGCCAGCCTCTCTTTAATATCCTCCCTTAAACTTTTAAGAGAGTTGGAAAGCATTTTCCTCCTCTGGGAAAAGGCTGTCTTTACGACCCTGAAGAAAAATTCTTCATCCTTCACAAGGGCAGAGGGCCTCTCAAGGACCTTAATATGCACAACAGCAGAGTCAACCCTCGGCACTGGTCTGAATGCACCTTTAGGTATTATGAATTTAAGCCTCGGTTCTGTACAATACTGAACCATTATCGAAAGCAGACCATAATCCTTCCCTCCGGGAGCTGCTACTATCCTTTCCGCAACTTCCTTCTGGAGAGTCAGCGTCACGGAAATAAGATTTTTTTTCGCTTCAAGAAGCCTGAAGATAATAGGGGTTGTAATATAGTAAGGTATATTTGCAACAACCTTAAATTCTGGAAGATTCTCATAAGAATATTTGAGGGCATCTCCATGTATTAATTCCACATTTTTATATTCAGCAAGTTCGGTCTTTAGTTTTTCGAACAAATTCTCATCGAGTTCGATAGCAATAACACTTTTAACCCTTTCTGCAAGCATCCTCGTCAACCTGCCCGGGCCCGGGCCTATCTCGACAACGAGGTCTTCTCTGGAAAGCTGTGCTACCTGGACAATCCTTCTAAGGATTGATGGGTCATAAAGAAAATTCTGTCCCAAATATCTCTTTGTCATTTTTAATGTTTGGTCCACCTCCTTTAACAGCTTTAAGAATGATCATGCCAATAAGGAAAAAAGTAGCCACAGAAAGGATTGCAGGCCTCTGACTTCCTAAGGAGGAAGATATCAGGCCAAAGATAAGGGGGCCGAGGATAGCAGATGACTTTCCCACTAAAGAATACACACCAAAATATTCTGCTTCTTTCCCTTCAGGGATAAATTGGGTATACAATGCCCTCGTAGCTGCCCGAACAGTGCCAAGTCCGAGCCCGGCTAAAGAGGCCAGCACCCAGAACTGTGCCTTAGTCTGAACAAAGAAGGCAATAATTGCAACAGATGTCCACATGAGAAGTGAGATCATGACAACCTTTTTAGGGCCCCTTAAATCAATAGGTTTTGCCATTAAAAAGGACCCAAGAAGGGCTGTTGCCTGGACGATTATGTAAAGAGCAATCAGTTCCTGTGGTTCAAAGCCGAGGGTAGCGGCAGCAAAAATGCTCGAGAACACTATCACCGTATTCACACCATCTTCGTATATAAGATATGAAATCAAGAACTTCTTCAACTCCTTTTTTCCCCATATTTCCTTTAGGGTCCCTATGGTGAATCTAAGACCTCTGATTCCTGCACCGACTACTGAGAATTCACCCTTTGTATCCCCGGGTAGAAAAAGAAAGGCAGGTATAGAAAAGAGGCCAAAAAAGGTGGCAACCATAAGCCATGTGGCCTCGAATTGACCAGCCCTTACTAATGGAATGGCAAATAGAAGCGAGATTATAGAGCCGGCATAACCAACTCCGAATCCCCACGCCGAGACCCTGCCCTGATATTCCTGAGGGGCTACCCTTGGGAGGAAGGAGTTGTAAAAGACAAGCCCTCCCTCCATGCCGATATTCGCAATGGTTGCCAGGGCGAATCCTTCAAGGATCATTCCTTTATCGAGGACAGAAAGGCCTGCAACGGCAGCTACACTTAAGGCGGTGTAAAGAAAGAGGAACCTCTTTCTGATACCACCATAATCCGCTATACCTCCGAGAAAGGGGGAACTTAAGGCTACAGATGCCATGCTGACTGATATTACCCTTCCCCACCATAGATCCCCAAGCCCTGTTTCATTTCCAACAATGGCATTTGCATAATAGACAGGGAAAACAACTGAGGCTATTACAGCAGAGTAACTGGAGTTTGCAAAGTCAAAAAAGGTCCAACTTATGATATGTTTTTTATTGAGATTCATTACCAATGGCTTTGGCAGGGCATAGCATTTTCGCTCATTCTCGGTCGTATCGACCTCCGAGGTGAATTCTGTCTTCGACAGAATTCAAAACCGCTCAAATGCTATGCCCTGCCTTTCCTTATCTGATTGTTAAATCATATCCTTAAAATCACCGCCATTTTTACCGCCTCAATCATGCTTGATGGACTGGCGATACCTTTCCATGCAATATCGTATGCTGTGCCGTGGTCAGGAGAAGTTCGGATAATAGGCAGTCCTACTGTCAAATTTACCCCTTCATCAAAGGCAATCATTTTTAAGGGAATCAATCCCTGGTCATGATACATGCAGACAATAATATCAATCTCACCTCTGTATGCCTTATGGAAAATAGTATCTGGAGGATATGGACCTGAAACAGGAATCCCTTCTCTTAACGCCTCTTTAACAGCGGGGATTATTTCTTTAATTTCTTCATCACCGAATAGCCCTGTCTCTCCTGCGTGAGGATTAAGTCCGGCAACAGCTATTCTCGGGGCCTTAATTCCGAGCATGTCGCATGCCTTCTTTGCGAGACGAAGGGTCTTTAATATCCTATCCTTTGTAATTAAAGCAGGGACGCTCTTCAATGGCGTATGGATTGTGGCAAGAATAATCCTCAATGGCCCACCAGTAAGCATCATTGCATAGTCTTTTGTATCAGTTAAATCAGCGAGCATCTCTGTATGGCCAGGCCATTCAAAACTAGCTATCTTCAATGCCTTTTTTGAAATTGGAGCTGTGACAATTCCATCAACCTGCCTGTTCAATGCAAGCTCAACAGCCTTCCTTATGTAGCTCACACATGCCCTACCACCCTCTGCAGTCGGTTCACCTTTCTTATATTTTTCGATTATTCCCATATCAATAAGCCCAATTGTCCCGACAGATGACTCAGATTCTTCAGGTGATTTGATTATCCCCAATTTTATTGGGAGATTAAGAAGTCTTAATGCCTCTTCCATAACAACCTTGTCACCTATAACCAAAGGAGTGCAGTAATCCTTTACCTCAGCACAGTAAAGAGCTTTTACAATTATTTCAGGCCCGACCCCTCCAGGGTCTCCCATTGTGATAGCGAGTTTTTTCATATTCACGACATCAGCTACTATAGTATGGCAATATGACAACCATAAATAAAGAGCACTTTTGAGAGAAGAAATGTAGGATTAAAAGACCTTTAAGGAGCTGTATTGCCGAGACACTCTTCGATGCCAGTCAAAGCTTTAAGCCTACTGTAGATAATATCTGCCATGCGGAAGAGATTTACGGTATCCTCTTTATTGTAGAGCACGAGTAAATCGAGGGCCCTGCTATTTCCCCTTTTTACCTCCTGCCATAGCAGGACCGCATCGTAACCGTCCATCTCTCTTACCTCATCCTGCCTCTGTATCCCAAAATATGGCTCGAGCCTTTTGAGACCACCCTTCAGAGCGAGTCTCCTCGCACCAAAACAGAGGTCAAAATGCGGGATATCGAATCTGAGTCCGCGAAAACAAATTTTGAGAAAAGGTATGTCAAACACAGAACCATAGAAAGTTATAAGATATTTATACTTTGAGAGTTCTTCATTCAGGTTGTCTGCTGTAAGATTTTCCCCTCTTATAAAACACTTGTAGGCCTCTCCATCGTACATTCCGACAAGGGTCACATGTCCACCATTGTAAGGGGAGAGACCATTCGTCTCTATATCAAGGCAAACGGCATCACCCTTAAAGACATCAAAGAGTCTCCAGTGCTCGTTTCTTTTCAGGGTGGCAGCGAAATATCCTGCATTGCCCTCATTTAAATTAGCGTATGCAGAAAATAGTGTCTCATCTAAAAACCTCTTTCTATGCGGATTTATGAATGAGGGGCTTTTGGAATCGAGGAAATGAGTCCATGTAAGGATGCCCTCTCTCCAGAGTCTCCTTTCAAGCTTCTGGCCTATTCCATCAAGGATTGTGAAGGTGCTCCTTATCACGGCTCATATTATACCTTATTCAGTACCTTTAAACTTAGTAATCTTTTCCTCTCTTGACCTTTTGTCTATGTCCCTTGGAAGGAATCGGGATAGAATTAAGGGGAAAATGGAATTTTCAGTCTCCTTCTCTTGTATCCAATGAGTATAAAGTCATCTTTTTCTCTCTCCTCTATCTTTTTAATAGCCAGGTCCATGAGAATTTCCTTTTCCTCAGCATCTCTTTTGACCTGCTTCCTGTATCTTTTAAATCCTAACTCTTCTCTCAGAAGAAGAAAATCAATTGGAGATGCATCCTCATATTTTTTTATTCTTACCTTCATTTCTCAACTTTTCTCTTTAATTCCAAAAGCTCTGATACTGTATTATTTTCAGGTCTTGTTGCCTTCCTTTCCAGATAAAGCCAGTCTAATTCTTTTGTATACCTTCTAACAAGAAGCTCTACCATCTCGCAGTCTATCTCTGATTCCCAGTATTTGCACGCGTTCAGGCGGTCTATTATCAAGTCTTCTATTCCGATAATCCTGCATTGAAGGCCCTCGCCAAATTCAACGATTTCGATGGGCGCCTCTTCATCTGCCAAAACAGATGCTGGTGCCTCTACTGCTATCTTCAGGTCCTCATTAATCCAGTATCTGCCTCTCTTATTAAATCCTATGCTTTTTAAGACATCGTCAAGGGCCTCTCTATCTGCATAAGCCAGATCTATATCTGCCGTAAAATAAACCTCCCTTGAGTAATAGGATAAAGCACACCCCCCTATAATTATGGGGCCATCTTTACCCTTTTCATTAAGCAGATTGGTAATCAATGCAACTATAAGAAGTTGCCTCTTTAAAGGAGATTCTGTATGTCTTATTTTCTCGACTATTTCATTTGCATCCATGAACTAAATAATAACAACTTCTCATCCCTACTACAAGTGAGTTCCTTGTCTTGGAATTAGAGAAAATCCCACATCATTAAAAATCTATAACCTTTGTGTCACTTTTGAGTTAAAATATAACTCTATGAATTCCATATTCAACGAGCTTCTCGAGCTTACAAAAGAACCCAAGATAGCCTACTTCTCTATGGAGATAGGCATTCAGAATGACATCCCCACATACAGCGGTGGCCTCGGTGTGCTCGCAGGGGATACCATCAGGTCGGGGGCTGACCTTAAACTTCCGATGGTTGCTGTAACCCTTATTAGCAAAAAGGGATATTTCAGACAGGAGCTGGACGAGAGAGGGAGACAGACGGAGCACCCTGTCTCCTGGGATCCCTCTCAATATATGACACTCCTTCCCACCAGGATCTCTGTACAGATTGAAGGAAGGGATGTTGCGGTTCAGGCATGGCTACATAAAGTAAGAAGTCTGACAGGCGGGAGCGTACCAGTCTTCTTCCTTGATACAGATGTACAAGGGAATATGCCAGAGGACAGGGAGATTACCTCTTATCTCTATGGTGGTGACCAGGCATACAGGCTGAAGCAGGAGATAGTCCTCGGGATTGGTGGGGTAAGGATGCTCCATGAGCTCGGCTTTGAGATAAAGAAATATCACATGAATGAGGGGCATTCAAGTCTGCTCACTGTTGAACTTCTCAATATGTATAAACGTCCGATAGAAGATGTCTGGGATGAAAGGCTGGTATGGGATGTAGATAGAGTAAAAGACCTCTGCGTATTTACAACTCATACACCTGTTGAGGCAGGGCATGATAAACTCCCCTACGAGCTAGTTAAAAGGATTGTGGGAGAACTAATACCTTTCTATGTCTTAAAGGAACTCGGTGGCCGTGATTACCTCAATATGACTCTTCTCGGACTGAATCTGAGCGAGTATATCAATGGGGTTGCAAAAAAACATATGGAGATTTCCCGAAATATGTTCCCTGGATATGAGATCCGTGCTATCACAAATGGTGTTCATTCATATACATGGACGTGTGATAGTTTTAAGAGGCTTTACGATAAATATCTCCCCGCATGGGCTAATGAACCAGAATTATTTGTGAGGGTTGGCCGGATACCCGATGAAGAGATCTGGAATGCCCATATGGAAGCGAAAAAAAATCTCTTCGATTATATAAAGGCAGAAACAGGAATAGAGTTCGATCTCGAGACCCTTACCATAGGGTTTGCAAGGAGGGCGACAGCATATAAAAGGCCCGACCTCCTATTCAGCAATATTGAAAGGCTCGAGAGGATAGGGGCAGGGAAACTCCAGATTGTTTACGCTGGGAAGGCACATCCACAAGATGAGACAGGCAAAAGGCTGATAGAGAAGATATTCTCTTTCAAAGAAAGGCTAAAGGATAAGATTAAAATGGTTTATCTAAAAAATTATGACATGGAAATTGCCCTCAGGCTCATCTCCGGCGTTGATATCTGGCTTAATACCCCCTTGAGGCCGAGAGAGGCCTCTGGCACAAGTGGTATGAAGGCAGCACACAATGGTGTATTGAATTTCAGCGTCCTCGACGGGTGGTGGATAGAAGGCTATATTGAGGGATTTACGGGTTGGTCTATCGGCCCGCCCCCTACTGAGACAGGACTCGTCGAAAACATGGATACAAGAGATGCCGATGACCTCTACAATAAACTCGAATATATCATTATCCCCCTTTTTTACAATGACAGACATACATGGATAAGGATGATGCAGAACGCTATAGGTAAAAACGCCTATTACTTCAATAGCCATAGGATGATGCGAGGGTACGTCCCAGAGGCATATATACGGTAGCAATAATGGATGACATAAAAGAGTTAGAGGCAAATCTTGAAGTAACAGTGCGTTTTTTATCAGAAGAAATAGGAGCAAGGAGTTACAAGGACTTAGAGGAACTTAAGAGGTCGGCCGATTATGTAGAAGAAAAAATGGTTTCCTTCGGGTGTGATGTGAAGAGACAGTCCTTCACATATACGGGAAACACCTATCACAATATCATTGGAGAAGTAAGCCCCGTTAGAAAAAATATTTCTAACGGGGTAAGAGGTGATAAGGAGTCGGGAACCCTTATCATAGGCGCTCACTATGACACGGTCCCGGGCACACCAGGTGCTGATGATAATGCAAGCGGAATTGCAGGCTTGCTTGAACTCGCAAGGCTTGCTGCCCTGAAACCATCCCCAAGGACTGTTCGGTTTGTTGCCTTTACCCTCGAAGAGCCACCCTTATTCAAAACAAGACATATGGGTAGCTATATGTATGCAAAAAGCCTTAAGAAAGAGAAGGTAAAGGTTGAGGGTATGATATCCCTCGAGATGATTGGCTATTTCTGTGAGAGAAAGGGATGCCAGAACTATCCCCTTCCTTTCTTCAAATTGTTTTATCCAGAAAAAGGTGACTTCATTGCCTTTGTGGGGAATATATCTTCGAGGGCATTCACAAAAGGGGTAAAAAATGCCTTTCAGAAGGCATCAACCCTGCCCGTAGAGTCCCTCAATACCGTATCCATTATTCCTGGAGTTGACTTTTCTGATCACTCATCATTCTGGAGTTTTGGCTATCCGGCATTCATGATAACAGACACTGCATTCTATAGAAATCCTAATTATCATACTGCAGGGGATAGGGCTCACACACTCGATTACAAAAGGATGGCACTACTAATCAATGGGCTTAAATCCGCTCTTATTTCCTGACCCTCCTGACATCTGCGCCGAGCCTGAGGAGCTTCTCTTCTATCTTTTCGTATCCCCTGTCGAGATGATAGATCCTGTATACACTTGTTTCACCCCTGGCTGCAAGGGCTGCTACCACAAGGGATGCACTCGCCCTTAGGTCAGTTGCCATAAGTGGTGCAGCCTTAAGCTTTGCTACTCCCTTCACTGTAGCGGTATTCCCTTCCACAATGATGTTTGCTCCCATCCTCCTGAGTTCTGCAACATGCATAAACCTGTTTTCAAAGATCGTCTCTCTGATGATGCTTGTACCCTCGGCGGTACACATGAGAGCCATAAACTGCGCCTGCATATCAGTTGGAAAACCTGGATAAGGCATGGTCTTCACATCCGTAGCCTTTGGTCTTGATGGTCCAATCACGCGGATTCCATCTGTAACTTGTTCAAAGGAAAGTCCAGCCTCTTTGAGTTTCATCATCGGTGCATCGAGATGATCCGGTCTGCACCCTTTAATAGTGATCTCGCCGCCAGTAATACCGGCAATTGCCATGAATGTTCCGGCCTCAATCCTATCAGGAATTATCGAATGATCGAGGGGCCTTAATTCATCCACTCCCTCTACCTCTATTGTGCTTTCTCCCGCACCCTTTATTTTCGCCCCCATGGAGATGAGGGCGTTTGCAAGGTCTACTACTTCTGGCTCTCTTGCAGCATTTTCCAGCAAGGTGCCTCCTTTTGCAAGGGATGCAGCCATCAAAAGGTTTTCAGTACCTGTGACAGTAGGGATATCGAGGTAGATAGATGTACCCTTCAATCGCTTTGCCCTCGCAACTACATAGCCTGATTCGAGCTCTATCTTTACACCCATCTTCTCAAGGCCCATCAAATGCAGATTTATGGGCCTCGCACCAATAGCACATCCTCCAGGAAGTGATACCTTCGCAACTCCGAATCTCGCAACCAGAGGACCCAGTACAAGGACAGATGCACGCATCGTCCTTACAAGATCGTAGGGAGCCTCGAAGGTACCAACCTTTTCTGTATTTACGAGAGCCTTTTTATCCTCATATCTGAACTTTGCCCCGAGATAGGATAGAAGTTTTCCGATGGTAATGACATCCTTAAGATTTGGGACCCTCCTTATAGTATTCAATCCCGGTGAAAGGAGGGACGCTGTTATTATGGGAAGGGCTGCATTCTTTGCACCACTTATCTCGACATCACCTTTGAGTCTTTTACCACCATGAATTATAAGTTTGTCCAAAGCTATCCCTGCTAAAAAGCTTGCAAACTTGCCAGTTTAAGCTGTTTAGATATTATTTTACAGCGATTCCTTCTAAAAGGAAAGGCAGGGATTTTCCAGGACTTCCTCAATATTGCAGATAACGTTCTTGGCGGAAAAGAACCCAGAGTGTTTGAACGTCAGTCTTCTCCGCCATGTTAGCCGTCCGTTGCAGACAGATTTTAAAAGAACCACCCCACTTTTTCTTTAAGGGATTGCTACTTCTTTTTCTTTTACTACGCTCGAAAGAGAATTGAGAATAAAATCTTTCGCATCGAGTATTTCAAGGAGAACAGGTTCACCATCTTTAGAAAAATGAATAATCATCTGGCCTTCTTCTTCTGCATAGTCTATTGGTTTATCAGAAAGTTCCACAAGAAGGGCATCTACATCCCTACTGTACTTAATCTTTCTCATATCTTGGCCTCCTTCCCGGATAAACGGTTACAACATAAAGCTTTTCTGGTAACGCTTCGTAAACAACTCTGAGAACTCGTGTCTCATCAAAACCCTTTTGAGCAACTGACCTATTTTTATAGCCTTCTTCTATTCTATCAGGATTCCTGACAACGTCTTCAACCTTTTCTTTTGACACATCAATGCCATGAGACTTCAATATCTCGATTTTTAGCAATGAATGCATACTGAATTCTATTTCAGTTGGCACATAAGTATTTTACATCAAAATGGTGTTTGTTACCGGTACTTTGTTAGCCGTCTGTTGCAGGTAGTATTAAAAGAACCATTACTTTTAATTGAGGGAATAAATGATGATAAATCCTAAACCCAGCATTGATAATCCTCCCTTAAAAACAATCCAACTGTTATTACTGCTATCCAAAACATTGCCCGTTTCATTTCAAAAACCTCCTTTCTTTTATGCCAAGCAAAATGTGAACGCCGTCCTTTGCTTAACCACTTGCACCTGTCTACCATAACTAACATTTCATAAAAATAGCAAGAATGAATTTTGATAGAATGAACTATTATGCGTCGAATACTTCATATTGATATGGATGCCTTTTTTGCTGCTGTTGAGCAGAAGAGACATCCTGAATTAATCGGTAAACCCGTCGTCATAGGTGGAGATGGTGACCCTACAAAGAGGGGTGTGGTATCAACCGCCTCTTATGAGGCAAGAAAATTTGGTATCCACTCTGCAATGCCTTTAAGAAGGGCTTACAGGTTATGCCCCGAGGCTGTTTTCCTCCCTGTTGATTACGATGAGTACATAAAGGTATCAGAAAAGATAAAAGGTATACTACGAGGCTTTACCTCTCTGGTGGAAGATGTAGGGATTGATGAGGCATCCCTTGATATAACCGATGTAGATATCAAGCCTGAGGAGATGGCAAAAAAAATAAAAGAAAGGATAAGGGAAGAGCTCGGTCTTACATGCTCCATAGGAATAGGACCAAACAAATTGCTTGCCAAGATCGCATCGGACATGAATAAACCCGATGGCCTCACTACAATCTCAGAAGAAGATGTCAAAAGGCTGATATGGCCATTACCTGCGAGGAAACTACTGGGTGTCGGTCCCAAAACAGAAATGCGGTTAAAGGACAAGGGAATAAACACAATAGGAGACTTAGCCTCTATTCCACACGAAAGGCTCATAGAGTATTTTGGTAAGTCCTATGGTAA
The DNA here is from genome assembly GCA_040753955.1 of Nitrospirota bacterium. GTDB lineage: Bacteria > Nitrospirota > Thermodesulfovibrionia > Thermodesulfovibrionales > SM23-35 > JASEEX01. Next base: position 39,048 of record JBFMDQ010000011.1, read on the forward strand.
TTATCTCTACGAGGCATCGAGGGGGATAGACGAAAGCCCTGTGATAACACACTGGGAGCCAAAGTCAATGAGCAGAGAAATAACATTTCAGAGGGATACAGACAGATGGAATACGATAGCTAAAAACCTTGCAGAACTCACAAGGGATATAGTTAATACCATGAAGGAGTCAGGTTATAAGGGAAAAACCGTCACGATAAAGATAAGATTCAGCGATTTTGAGACTTACACAAGAGCAAAGACTCTCGATGACTTTACTGATTCCCTCGATCTTATAAGAAAGGCTGCCTTTGAGGCCCTTGGAAGGATTGAACTGAAAAAGAAGGTGAGGCTTATTGGCGTGAGGATTGGGAGGCT
>JBFMDQ010000012.1:0-15072 GCA_040753955.1 Nitrospirota bacterium
GCTTCTTTGATACTCATGCTATCAGAGGTTAGAGAGTTTGGGAATTCTGTGCTTATCGCATCCCACATTTCAGTAAATGTGACTTTTCCACGCTGTTGCAACTTTCGCAGAACTGTTTGTTCAACACGTTCTGATAAAGGAATTGTTTTCAGGTGTGGAATTATTGAAGGGTCTTTGAACCACCATAATTGTCCTTCACTCCCGCCAAGTTTTGCAGGAACAAGAATAAATTCTTTATCTAAATGATTTTTTAGAACTGTTTTTACATCTAAACCAGTATGTAGCTCTGAAAAATAACCATGCTTAGCAAGTTCAGGGTCAATCATGTTGATAATGATTGTATAGGGTGTCTCTTCCCCTCGTTCAGCTAAAACCCTCTTAGTTGTCTCAACCACAATCTTTTCAAAACGCTTCTCATCGATTTCTTTTGGAGAAATAAGTTTTTCACCAATTTCAGGTTTATAAAACCTTAAATAAAAATCCCCTTGTGCAGAACCAAAAGGCTGCAATAGGGATTTGGCAGAGGGACGAGCTAATTCTTGATGATGAATTTTCTGGAACTCAAACCCTGCAAAAACACCAGCATATATAGTGGCATTTCTAACCTTGAACGTTGGATTATGAAAGGTAACAGTAAGATATGTGTTGGGTTTTAACATTTTAAACATATCCTCAAAACTTCTACGAAGAAGACTATGATAAACATTGAAATCTTTATTCTGCCGTTCATTCCTAACAATTTCATCTGAGGCTATCTTTTCTAAATAGCCTTTGTCTCTTTTTAGCCAAGCAACCCAGAGATAGGCCAGCTCACCAAATTGAATCGAGGCATCATATGGTGGATCAGTAAAGATATAGTCAACACATCCTTCCTCACCATATTCCTTAACCATCTCTTCCATCAGGTCTAATGATGAACCAGTATAGATAAACACATCGGCCTCATTTTCTATGATTTCATGATAACTTGAGGCAAAGCGAACATCTTTGAAATATTTATTAGATTCTTCTTTGGCTTTCATTAGACCTTGATGGCCAATGATCGCGCTTTCAAACTTATACCATACGTTTTGTTCCATATAAGGACCTGAAGGATACCAATAACTATGCTGTATCCATGCCGAACTAAAAGGAGTGAAATGTCCTGCTTCCGAAATAGGGCACATTCGTGTGCATAAATGCACTATTGAACTAAAAGCAATCTTGAGGAAATCTCTCAAGTCCTTATTTTTTTCTTCTTCTATTGCCTCCATAAGCCAAGCAAGGGCTTGAAGGTTGCGTTTGGTAAACAATTCATCGAATGATTCATATTTTTCTTTCTTCATGAAAGGCTGTCCATTAATATGATAAAGCCTCTGATTTGGATACCATTCCTTAATTTCTTTTGCTTCTATATCTTCCAGCGATTCATTATCGAAATATTCCAATGAGCAATCTTTCTCTCGACGGTCTCCACAGAAAGGACAACTCTCATATCGAATCTCGATACATTTTTCATTTTCCCAAATAGCACATGTGAAAGGTATGTCTTTCCTACACTTACGACATCTTGTCTGATAAAGAGAAAGGATTTTATTCTTAACTTTCTCTTCAATCCGTTTATAAGCCTCATGTAGTTTTGTCAATGAAACAGGTTTAATGGTAAGTCTGATAATCTCCGTAGCTACTGGAAGGATATCGCATACTATGGCGCGTCTATTATTTTTTAAAGCCTCCATAGCAACTATACCACTGCCTGCAAAAGGGTCAAAAACAATTCCATTTTCAGGTGAATAAGTTTTTATAAATTCAGCTACTACATTCCATGTCTTACGTGACCAGAATTTGTGCCAGTTATACATTGAAGTATGTGCTTCCGGGGGAATCTGACGGTTGAGATGGTCTAATCGGGGCTTTTTGACAATTGGTATCTTTGTATCAAACTCTGGCAATTTTACTCTCTCTCAAGATATTTCACAATTCTTCTTGCTATCTCAAAGACCGCTGCGAGCTGAGTAGCTTTGACTTCTTTTAACCCCTTAATCTGCATTAACTCTTTCAAAGATATCCCCATAAGTCCATATAGTGAGTGGTATTTCTCCAATATCTCATCAGCAATCTCATTGGCTGACTTATTTGGTATGCCTGAACCTAAAATAATTGCTAATAACTCACTCTCAGTGCAATAATCTGGTCCGAGTCGACGAAATTTCCCTCCTGCGTGATTCCATGAAACTTTTTTACCATCTTTTGTTATTCCTGAAAATACCATGCTCTTTTCCATTTTATTCAACCCCTACATATGATCGGTAATTATTCATTACTTATTTTGCCTTTCCTTTCTTACTTATAAAAGAGGATTTCACATTTTGTGTCACTCTTTCCAGAGATTCCTCACTTATCCATTTATCTATTACATCCTTTTTAAATCTCCACTGACCGGCAATTTTAATTGAGGGGATTTGACATGCACGAGCAAGTTTATAAACAGTATGCTCGTCCATCTGTAAATACTCAGCCACCTGTTTAACAGTCATTATTTCCTTTTCTTGCACGGAGTAAACCCTCTTTTAAGAAAATCAAATATTTATAAAATTTTTCAAATTTATACAAAATAATACAAAGAATGTCAAGATAAATTTTTTGAAAAAATCAAAGGCTGGGTCAATCTGGAATCTTCTCCACGAGTCATAGACAATCTATATTCAATTCATAAGTCATAGACCGTACTTTAACAGTCATTTCTCCTTTTCTTCACGTAGGAAGCCAATTCGTCTGCGTTTTTGTTCTGGAGGGGTCATGAGTTGGCGTATTGCATCAAAAATTAACTTTATTTCTTCATCGTGCTTTTCTATTTTTCTTTCAAGCTGTGCTAATTTATGAGCAAGTTCTTTGTTGATGGAGAGGATTTCCCTGAGCTTAACAAAAGCCCGCATAATAGCAATATTAACGTGTACAGCCTGCTTGCTTCGAAGAACACTCGAGAGCATAGCTACTCCTTGTTCTGTAAAGGCATGTGGATTAGCACGGCGGATACCGCCCCAACTTGAAGTCACAAATTGTGACTTCAAGTTTATAAACTCTTGATTTGTAAGTTGAAACATGAAATCTTCTGGAAACCGTTCGATGTTTCTTTTAACCGCCTGTATCAAAACCTTTGGCTCAACGCCATAAAGTTGAGCGAGACCGGTACAAGAGTCTTCATATATGCCTCCGATCTGGAATCACTTTCTATTTAGCCCTTACTTGATCTTCTTCAATAGCCGATTAATTTCATTTATATCAAACTTTTCAGGTTCGAAATCCCTACCAACCCATTCAAGCTTTTCTTTATAATCTGGATGTTGCGGATTCATAATAATTTCGAGCAATTCAGCATAACCACCGGTTCCACCACAGTCTTCTGGTGGGCAAGTCCGCTCACCTCCGAGACAGACTGGATAGCGAAAGTGCTCTTCCGGTGGTAAAATTTTTTCCACATGTATTGTATGGAACCAACTGTCTCCGAAATCATATTCATACTCAAATTTATCTCCTTCACTCAGGACCACCTCATTGAGTCTCGTTTTTCTTTCTGACCTGATATCAAGACCGAACTCCTCATCTGGCTCACCATACGATACCCCGTTGATGATAAATCGATGGAGGTGGCTGTCTGTCCATCCCATAACGACCTGCAAAATTCTATGAAGTTTTAAAAGAGTTATTTTGCCTGGCACCAGAACACGCCGCCATATTGGAGGTTTGATACTTTTGAGGGCTACTTTGAGCTGGTAAATTGCTATGTTAACATCCTTATTTTTCATCTATTGACCAATCTGGAATCTTCAATCTATATTCAGCCATCCCCTCGTCCTATAGATTGATTTTTTCTGTTTTTTAAAATCATTTGTTTATTCGTCCTCACCCATATGTGGCAATTTACAGATAACCATATTCTATTTACTTGGTCAACCTTCTCAAAATCTCAAAGAATCCAGGAAAAGATATATTTACAGGCGAGACACCACGTATAGTGGTTGTTCCGTCTGCAATCAATGCTGCAATGCTAAGGGCCATCGCAATTCTGTGGTCTCCATAACTTTCAGCGGTTGTACCCTTTAGATCAACCTTCCCTTTGATACTAAGGCCATCTTCAAACTCCTCGATTTCTGCTCCCATCTTTTTGAGTTCCCTTGCCATGGCCTTGATCCTGTCGGACTCTTTTACTCGCAGCTCCTCTGCCCCTCTAATAGTTGTGATTCCTTCAGCCTGGGTTGCTGCCACACAAAGGACTGGAAACTCATCGATCAGGGCAGGGATTCTTTCTCTTGTTATATGTAGAGCCTTCAGTTCTCTACCGCCTCTGCAGTATATATCTGCAACAGGTTCGCCAAAAAATAGTTCTGAGTTCTGAGTTCTGAGTTCTGAGTTAAAAGAGATATCTCTTATGTTAATTAGTTCAATATTTGCTCCCATTTGTCTTAAGGCTTCTAAAAGTCCTGTTCTCGTGGGATTTACTCCCACATTTTTTATCAGTATCTCTGAATCAGGAACCAAAAGGGCTGCAACTATGAAGAAAGCAGCAGATGAGAAATCCCCTGGCACATGAATCTCTAAACCCTGCAGTTCTGTTCCACCTTTAATCTTGATATGAAGGTCTTCAACCTCTATTTCGGCACCAAAGGCAGGTAGCATCCGTTCAGTGTGATCCCTTGACTTAAAAGGTTCTATTACCTCCGTCTCTCCTTCTGCATAAAGGCCTGCAAGGAGGATAGCTGACTTAACCTGAGCACTCGCTACAGGCATGGTATATTTAATCGCCTTAAGCCTTCTACCTCTAATCGCAATTGGTGGATATCTGTCCTCAAACCTTGCCATTATCTCTGCACCCATCTGTCTTAATGGGCTGATGACCCTCGCCATTGGCCTCCGCCTTAAGGACTCATCCCCTGTAAGGACGGAAAAGAAGGGGTTTCCTGAAAGCACCCCTGAGAGGAGCCTCATCGTCGTGCCAGAGTTCCCGCAATCAATGACATCAAAAGGCTCTTTAAGACCATATAATCCTTTACCATTGATTATAAGTTCGGAGGATACCCCCCCTTCAATTCCCCCCTTACTAAGGGGGGGATGGGGGGGTGTTATCTCAATGCCAAGCATCTTCATGGCATTCACGGTGCTCATTGTATCTTCAGCCCTGAGGAAGTTTTTTATAATGCTTTTTCCTTTTGAGAGGGAGGAGAATGTTACAGCCCTGTGGGATACGGACTTATCAGCGGGAGGGGAAAATTCGCCTTTAAAACTTTTTGCCTTACTGATCTCAATTCTGTCCAATACCTTCCCTCAGTGCCCGGGCCCTTTCAAATTCCCTTTCGAGGGATTCAAAATCAGAGGCCCTGAGATACTGGCTTAACCTTTCGAGATTGTTTTTGAAGATCTCGATAGATTTCAGGAGATTATCCTTATTAAGGATGCATATATCGCGCCAGAGTTCGGGAGAACTCAATGCAATCCTCGTGGTACCCATAAAGCCCTGACCCGCGAATTTTAGATATGAACCATCTACATCTCCTACAGCGTTTACTATTGCATATGCAAGTAGATGAGGTAGGTGGCTTACCATTGCATATATCCTGTCATGCTCATCGGGATTGATCAGTTCCACAGTGCAGCCAAAGGTCTTCCATATATGGATAAGCTTCTCGAGAGCATTCCCAGAGGTCTTCTCCGTAGGTGTAAGAATGCACTTGGCACCCCTAAAGATATCAGCTGATGCTGTATCAATCCCTGAACGGCTACTGCCGGCTATGGGGTGGCTACCAACAAAATAGACTCCTTCAGGCATCAATGCCTCCATATCCCATACGAGTCTTCCTTTTACACTTCCAACATCTGTAACTAAGGCACCCTTTTTCAAAGAACTGCGTATTCTTTTTGCAATATCAATAAAGCTCCCAACGGGGGTTGCAAGTAGGACAACGTCTGAGCCATTACATGCCTTCACAGGATCAAGCTCAAAGGAGTCGATTATTCCCATCTCCTTTGCCCTCTGAAGGTTTTCGAGCCTTCTGCCATGTCCGGTGAGATGGCTGCAGAATTTATACTTCTTCATTGCGAGGGCAAAAGATGCGCCGATCAAACCAACACCGAGTATTGTTACCCTATCAATCATATCTCCCTTCCAACAGCAGCGGCTATCGGTTTTAATTCTTCCATTAACTTTTTAAATGCACCAGGCTTCATAGACTGCTCTCCATCCGATAGTGCCTCCTCAGGATTTATATGCACCTCGATAAGAAGCCCATCTGCTCCTGCTGCTACAGCAGCCTTTGACATGGGTGCAACAAGGTCCCACTTGCCTGCGCCATGGCTCGGATCAACAATGACAGGAAGATGGGTAAGCTGCTTGAGAAGCGGTACCGCGCTGAGGTCAAGGGTATTCCTGGTTGCAGTCTCGAAGGTCCTTATACCCCTCTCGCAGAGGATCACATTCTGATTACCCCTTGACATTATATACTCGGCAGCCATGAGCCATTCTTTTATCGTTGCCGAGAAACTTCTTTTAAGCAGGACTGGTTTGTCGCGTGTGCCGACCTCGAGGAGAAGCCTGAAGTTCTGCATGTTCCTTGCCCCAATCTGCACTATATCTGCATACTTTAAAATGACCTCGATATCCCTGGGGTCCATCAGCTCTGTTACAACGGGAAGCCCTGTCCTTTCCCTCGCCTCTGATAGGTATTTAAGCCCTTCTTCGCCAAGTCCCTGGAATGAGTAGGGGGAAGTACGTGGCTTGAATGCACCTCCCCTGAGAAATGAGGCTCCAGCATCCTTTACCTTCTCTGCGATACTCATCAACATGGTCCTACTCTCCACAGCACATGGGCCTGCGATCACCTGTATCTTTTTACCTCCTATAATATTTCCCCTTACATTGATAGTTGTATCCTCTGCCTTGAACTCCCTGCTTGCAAGTTTATAGGGCTTGAGTATCCTCATTACATCTTCCACACCCGGCATCACCCTTATAGCATCCTCTTCCTCCTCTGCTATCTTTGAGGTGTCGCCTATAACCCCGATCACTGTCCTCTCAGTGCCCTTTGAGATATTTACCCTGAGGCCGCGGCTCTCGAGTTTCTTCACGATATGCTTTATATCCTCTTCAGTTGCACTTGGTTTTAAAACGATGATATCCATTTATCCTCCAGTATTCCGTGATGCGTAACCCGTGATGTGTAACGAATGTTTCTCTTAACCAATCACGCATAACTCATCACGCTTCACGCATTACGTCTTTTAATGCTTCAATAAACCTCTCATTCTCCTCGGGCAGACCTATGGTTACCCTTATTCCTTCAGGCCCTACAGGCCTGACGATCACACCATGTCTTAGCAATTCATTGTATAATCCCCATGCTCCCCCCTTTACTAAAAGGGGGCAGGGGGGATTTTCCCGTCCTAAAAGTATGTATATAAAGTTTGCCTCTGTAAGGATATATTTCAGGTTGAGGGAGTCGAGTTCCCTGTAAAGGTATCTTTTACCCCCCTCGTTTATTTCCCGAGAATACCTGACATGATTCTCATCTTTGAGGGCATGTACGGCTGCATTCTGTGCTAAAGAGCTTGTGTTAAATGGTGGCCTGAGTTTATTCATCTCCAAGATTATATCCTTTCTTGCAATCCCATAGCCGATCCTGAGACCTGCAAGACCGTAGATCTTAGAAAAGGTTCTAAGTATCAGTATATCTCTTCCACCCCTGAAATGCTTCATGCTATCAGCATAATCAGGATCTGCCACATATTCATGGTATGCCTCATCAACCACAACTAATATCCCATCAGGAAGTCTATCCATCAGGCGATCGAATTCGTATCTTTTATTTATCGTACCTGTCGGGTTATTCGGATTTGCTATAAGCATCATCTTTGTCTTTCGGGTAACTGCATCAGCCATCGCATCCAGGTCATGTGTGTAATCCCTCAGGGGGACCTGAACTGGCCTCCCACCCGTTGCCTGGACAGCCATGGGGTAGACAATAAAGGATGGATGGGCCATAACAGCCTCATCCCCGGGTTGGAGAAAAGTCCTTACAGCAATGTCAATCAGCTCATTCGAGCCATTGCCAAGAATTAACTCATCTTCTCTGACAGAAAGCCTTTCTGATAAGGCCATTTTAAGGCAGTATCCACTCCCGTCAGGATATCTATTAATGCTGTTTGAAGGACTCGAACTCATTAAGCTATCTACAATAGCCTTCAGCGCCATGGGTGATGGGCCAACAGGATTCTCATTGGATGCAAGCTTTATGGAGTCCTTAATGCCGAGCTCCCGTTCAAGCTCTTCGATCGGTTTACCAGGGATATAGGGCTTGATGTTCAAGATGTATTCTGGAGGTTTAATCATTAGGTTCTCCCATAGGGATAGGAACCAAGAATCTTTACATAGAGGCAGTTATCTTTTATGTTATCAATTGCCTTCCTCACCTTCCTGTCATCAATATGTCCCTCCATGTCCACAAAGAATATATACTCCCACGCCTTTCTCTTGGAGGGCCTCGACTCTATCTTTGTCAGGTTAATCTTTGCCCTTTTAAAGGGTGTAAGGATGTTGTGGAGGGCACCGGGTCTATCTTTAATCGAAAACATAATGGATGTCTTGTCTCTTCCAGTCTTTAGAGGAAATTCTTTCGAGATAACAAGGAATCTCGTAAAATTGTGCTTACTGTCGCCGATATTCTTCTCAACAAAATGAAGGTCATAGACCTTTGCAGCCAGCTCGCTCGCTATAGCCGCTGCCTCATCATCCTGGGATGAAAGCTCTGCTGCCTTTGCCGTGCTTGTGGATTCGAGTATCGGAATCCCGGGAAGGTTTGACTCGAGCCACCGCCTGCATTGTGCAGTCGCCTGCGGATTGGAATAAATCTTTTTGATTTTTGCCTTATCACCACTCTTTGAAAGGAGGTTATGGGATATATCGAGCATTACCTCGGCAGAGACCTTGAGATCATAGTCCATGAACAGATCGAGTGTAGAGCTGACAACTCCCTCGTTTGAGTTTTCGATAGGCACAACTCCGAATTCTGCCTTGCCAGACTCGACAGCATCGAATACGCCCTTGATACTCTCCACCGGCAGGAACGAGGCGGATGAGCCGAAATGTCTCAATGCTGCCAGATGCGTAAAGGTTGCCAGCGGACCCAGACATGCGACCTTCAGGGGTTCCTCGAGGGAAAGGGATGCAGAAAGAATCTCCCTGTATATGACTTTCAGCGTATCATTGGGAAAGGGCCCCTTGTTAAGAGATGTAAGGCGCTCGAGAATCTCTCTTTCACGTTCAGGAGAGTAAAATTTTGCCTTCTCATTGCGCTTGATATGAGCAATGTCAATCGCAATTTCCGCTCTATTATTAAGAAGCCTGAGAATCTCGTTATCGATCTCATCAATCTCTTTCCTTAATTTTTCGATTTCTCCCATATCTAAAATACCCCTCTACACAGAGTCTTTAACTATTATACCAAACAAGGAGCCGCCCTTTGTTACAGATAAAGAAGGCTAAGTTGAGCTAAGCAATCCTTAGGACCTTTGCTCCGCGGATCTTTCTCTCCTTAAGCTCAAGCAGGGCCTTATTCGCCTCTTCTAATCTGAATTCCTGAAACTCAGGTCTAATCGGGATTTTAGAAGCTAATTGTAAAAACTCGGCTACATCCCCCCTGGTAACATTGGCTACACTCTTTATCTCCTTTTCGAGCCAGAGATGGCGTGGGTAATCCAGTTTAAAAAGAAAATCTTTATCCACCTCTTCTTTCCGAATGGCATTTATGACCAATCTTCCTCCCCTTTCTAATTTCCTTAGGGCTTCGACTACTGGCTTCCAGGCTGGAGTGGTGTCGATGGCACAACTCAGTTTTTCCGGTGATTCATCTTCAATCCCACCAGCCCAGAAGGCCCCGAGTTCTTCAGCAAAATTCCTCTCGCCTTCACTCCTGGCAAAGACAAAATTTTTAGAGTTTGGATATTTATACCTGACCATCTGGATAACGAGGTGGGCTGAGGCTCCAAAACCGATAAGCCCGAGGTTTTCTCCATCTTCCATTTCCGTTAATCTTAAGGACCGATAGCCAATGGCTCCAGCACATAAAAGGGGAGCTGCTTCTGAATCAGAAAAGAGATCAGGGATTTTAAAGGCAAAATTTTCTGAAACAGTAGTATACTGGGCATAACCCCCATTTACATCCCTGCCTGTTGCCTCAAATTTTTCACATAAGTTTTCATTACCTACAAGGCAGAATTTGCATCTTCCACAGACAGAATGAATCCATGCAATCCCAACTCTGTCTCCAATTTTAAATTTAGTCGCTTTGTTGCCTACTTTTTCCACCTTTCCAACAATTTGATGGCCTAAGACGATCGGAAATTTAGGCGGAGGAGTCCTCCCTTCAATTTCATCTAATTCAGTATGGCAGACACCGCAGACCGAAACTTTTACCAGGATTTCGTCTTCCTCCGGGGCAGGGTCTGGCAGTTCCACAAGCTCTAAAGGATCCCAATTTTCCTCAAGTTTGCAGATCCCATTCAATACCATAGCCTTCATCTATATGCCTCTCTCGCATATTATAAAAAATCATTCAGCCTTAATTACCGGTTGCCTCATGAAAATTATATACGAAATCTTCTTTATCTTCATGTATGTCCTTCTTTTTGGCTGACGATCTCAGAAACCTATCTTGTAATTTTGGATCTCCCTTTTCAGTTCTGCCGGATTGAGTGTTTCATACTGCCTCATAAGATCATCCTTTATTGTCCTGAACCCTGGCCTGACGCCAGGCTTCGTCCTGAGAGCTTCGGTGAGCTCAGCCGAACCGCTCAGCCCGAAGGGACAGGCTTGATTCATGGGAGGCAATGAATCATTTTCGTGTAGATTTTTGATGAGGCAATTCGGCAACTTGACTTTACCCTATCGTTGCAATAAAATACGCACATAAAACTTAGTTTATTTTCAATGGAAATTTATAATTTTTATCTAACATGGGAACATATACTACATTCCACCCTCATAAAACCAAGCGAAAGAGGACTCACGGCTTTCTTGAGAGGATGAATTCCCCGGGAGGGCGTAAGGTTCTCAAGAGGAGAAGGAACAAAGGTCGGAAAAAATTGACAGTATAAAGCGCGAATTTTTGCGCCCATCATCGCCAGAAAGTCTTCTGTAGAGAAAGGAAGATTTTATTCGAGACACGGAGAGATTTCTGTCAAGGCTTATTTATGAAAAAAAATCTGATATTACTGATAACGATGTACAGGTATATCATATCTCCTTTGCTCCCTATGAGCTGCCGGTTTATCCCTACCTGCTCTGAATATGCGATGGAGGCCATAGAGAAGTATGGTACCATGAGAGGGTTATATCTCTCATTAAGGAGGTTACTGAGGTGTCATCCCTTTCATCCCGGCGGGTATGACCCTGTGAACCCCTCCTCATCCCCGATCTCACGGTCGGGGCCTTCTAACGGGGTGAAATAAAAATGGAAAAAAGAGCTCTCCTCGCCATAGCACTTACATTTATCGTCCTCTTCCTTTATCAGTACTTTTTTATTAAACCCGAACCCCGGCAGGTTCAGAAAAAGGAAAGGGTAGAAAAGAAAGAAGAATCTGTGCCTGTAAAGCCTGTAGAACTTCCTGTGCCTAAAAGGATACCACCTGAAGAAAAAGAAATAAGGGTCGAGACTGATTTATATTCAGCAGTATTTACAACAAGAGGCGGAACACTAAAATACTATGAGATTAAAAAATACAAGGATAAAGAGGGTAAAAACGTCGTGCTCCTTAAGGGTCGAGCTCTTGGCATAGGTTCAAAGGAAGACTTTGAACTGTCAGATGCTAACTTCGCTGTTACTGCAAAGGACATCAAACTCGATAAGGATAAAAAGTCAGATTCCCTCGTATTCGAATATGCAGATTCAGGGGTCTCTGTTAGAAGGACGTATACATTTTATAATGATAGTTATAGGGCTGAGATTAAAGATGAGGTCGCAGGGATTCCTGATTACTGGATTACCATCGGGACTGATTTTGGCATCCATGACAAAAAGGCTACGTGGACACATATAGGCCCTGTGCTTCTCAAAGATACTGACAGACTCGAGTTTGATGCAAAGAAACTGACTGAAGCCAGAAGCTACAGAGAGGGTCTGAAATGGATAGCGCAGGAAGATAAGTATTTCTTTGCCTCCCTCGTTCCCCTTACCAGTATGGAAGAGGCAAAGGTGTGGAAACTGAAGGACTCCCCTGTTATTGCATTCAGGTCCAAGCCTGGTATAAACAGCTTTATCCTGTATGCCGGACCAAAGGAATATGACAGGCTAAAGGCACTCAAATTAGGTCTCGAACATATTGTAGATTTTGGGTTTTTCTCAATAATAGCCTTGCCCCTCTTCTGGATTCTCAAACTCTTTTATAAATTTCTCGGCAATTATGGATGGGCGATAGTCCTGCTCACCCTAATCATAAGGATACCTTTTATACCGCTCGTTAACAAAAGTCAGAAGGCGATGAAGAAGATGCAGGAGTTACAGCCCAGGCTGGCTGAGGTAAAAGAAAAATACAAGAAAGACCCACAGAGGATGCAAAAAGAGATGATGGAACTTTATAAAAAGCATAAGGTAAATCCTTTGGGAGGTTGTCTCCCTATACTCCTTCAGATACCTGTATTCTTTGCACTCTACAAGATATTGCTAATAGCAATAGAACTTAGGGGTGCACCATTTATGCTATGGATAAAAGACCTTTCAGCACCTGACACGCTTTTGGGACACATTCCTTCATGGTTTCCCTTAATCGGGGGCTTTGCTGTAGGTCCATTGCCCATACTCATGGGTGTCACCATGATAATCCAGCAGAAGATGACTCCAACTTCTATGGATCCAACCCAGAACAAGATAATGATGCTTATGCCAATTATATTTACCTTTCTGTTCCTGAACTTCGCATCTGGCCTTGTCCTCTACTGGCTAATGAACAACGTCTTCAGCATCGCCCAGCAGTTATACGCAAACAAAAAACTCGCGAAAAAAGCACCCTGACTCCCTTATGTCCTGTCCTCAACGCCTCTCTCGTCATTGCGAGGTCGCATCGACCGAAGCAATCTCAATCGGAGTGACATCTGCGGTATACTATGAATAGAGATGTTTCATGATGACACCATCGCTGCGATATCCACCCCCTTTGGGGAAGGAGGGATAGGGATTGTCAGATTGAGCGGGAGAGATTCTATAAAGATTGTAGAAAAAATCTTCACTTCACCCAAAAATAAATCCCTTAAGGATTTGGGTTCCAACAGGGTAATCTACGGCCATATAAAAGACCCCTTAATAGGTGAAGAGATTGATGAAGTGCTCGTTACGGTTATGCGATCTCCTTATACTTACACAAGAGAGGATGTTGTTGAGATAAACTGCCACGGAGGTATGGTCACTCTGAGAAAGACCCTCGAGTTAGTCCTTAAAGAAGGTGCAAGGCTTGCAGAGCCAGGGGAGTTTACTAAGAGGGCATTTATAAATGGAAGGATAGATCTCAGCCAGGCAGAGGCAGTACTCGATCTTATAAGGTCTAAGACCGATGAAAGCAGAAGGATTGCGATTGAGCAGCTTCAGGGCGGTCTCTCTGAAAAGATAACTGCACTGAGAGATAGGCTGAAAGAGCTCTGTGCCTATTTAGAGGCATACATAGATTTCCCTGAGGATGACATAGAGATAGCCTCAAAAGAAGATATGTTAGAGTCAATGAAAGAGATTGGAACAGAACTCCAGAAACTCCTTAAGACCTATGATGAGGCAAGATTCTTCAGGGAAGGACTTTCAACAGCAATCGTTGGAAGACCAAATGTGGGTAAATCATCCCTTCTTAATGCACTCCTCAGAAAAGACAGGGCAATAGTGACAGAGCTTCCGGGTACGACGAGGGATGTTATTGAAGAGTACCTAAACATAGATGGTCTTCCCTTGAGGATTATGGATACAGCAGGGATAAGGAATGTACAAGATATTGCTGAGAAGGAAGGCGTAAAAAGGAGTCTTCAGAGCATTGAGAATGCTGACCTTGTGATTGCCATTTTTGATGGCAACGAACCTCTAAGGGATGAGGATCTTGAGGTTATGGAGAAGATAAAGGGTAAGAATGCAATTATCGTCATGAATAAATGCGACCTCCCATCTGTATTCGATAAAGACATGCTCGCATCCTGCGTCTTGCATCATGCACCCCGCATCTTGCAAATCTCTGCTACCAAAGGCGATGGTCTTGAGGAACTTAAAGATAGAATATTCGAGTCATGTCTGAAGGACTGGAAAGAAGGGAGGGATGGTGTTCTCGTTACAAATCTCAGACATAAAATTGCGATAGAAAATGCTCTGGCATCTCTTGAGAGGGCCATGTCCGGATTCTTAGAGGATAAACCTCTCGAGATAATCGCCCTTGAGCTCAGGGATTCCCTCGACAGGCTGGGTGAGATTGTTGGAGCCGTAACAACAGAAGACATACTCGAGAATATATTTAAAAATTTCTGTATCGGGAAATAGCAACCTGCCGCCTGTCTTGATCGTGAATGCCTCTATTATCACAGAAGGAATGGAGAGCTACTGCATGCTTTTTTAATAAAGAATACGAAAAGACTCTATAGGAAATTTTATAAAAATGCACAAAAAGTAGCAATAATTGATTCAATAACCAGACTCCAAACACCAATAACCAAATAACTCCAATTACCAATACTCAGACTTGGTAATTGAATCATTGCTTATTATTTGGTTATTCTATCTTGGTCATTTGGAATTTGAGATTTGGTTATTGGAATTTAATTTATTGCATGCCGGTGTGGTGGAATTGGCAGACACGCCGGACTCAAAATCCGGTGGGGGCAACCCCGTGTGGGTTCGACTCCCACCACCGGCACCAATGATAGTTGTTAGTTTTTAGTGGTTAGTGTCAAGTCAGAATTAGTGGTTAGTGTCAAGTCAGAAATTGTAAAATAATATTTGTTAGTTTTACTATTAACTAATCACTATTCATTAATAACTAATCAGTGCGCCTGTAGCTCAGTTGGAGAGAGCAACTGCCTTCTAA
>JBFMDQ010000012.1:15172-37220 GCA_040753955.1 Nitrospirota bacterium
TTAGTGGTTAGTGTCAAGTCAGAAATTGTAAAATAATATTTGTTAGTTTTACTATTAACTAATCACTATTCATTAATAACTAATCAGTGCGCCTGTAGCTCAGTTGGAGAGAGCAACTGCCTTCTAAGCAGTGGGTCAGGGGTTCGAATCCCTTCAGGCGCGCCAAGCGAATTTCGCGAAGCGAAATTCGCAGTTGTTAGTTAATAGTTATTAGTGTCTTCATCTAAGTTGACGGTATTATTTATTTTTGTTTTACTATTAATTAAGACTTCCGTCTGAGTTATGAGGTCTCCAAAAAGTCTCCGACTTTTTGGAGCAGAAATGGTGGGCGTGGCTCAATGGTTAGAGCACTGGACTGTGGCTCCAGGTGTTGGGGGTTCGAGTCCCCTCGCCCACCCCAGCCAATTTTGCTTTGCAAAATTGGAGTTTGAACTGTTGCGAGTGCGCCTGTAGCTCAGTGGATTAGAGCATCGGCCTCCGGAGCCGAGGGTCGGAGGTTCGAATCCTCTCAGGCGCGGGCACAAAGGGGCAAGCCCCTTTGAGACCCCAATAAATTTAGAGATTTTTTAAGTACTGTCTGTCAAACCTCTATAGTTTGTGCGGACAAATGTATCAGACTATGGTGTTAGGGAGTTTGAGGGGCTTAGCCCCTCAAACTCAGGGCCGTTAGCTCAGCTGGTAGAGCAGCTGACTCTTAATCAGCGGGTCGGAGGTTCGAATCCTCCACGGCTCACTATCCGCCGGTGTAGCTCAGAGGCAGAGCAGCTGATTCGTAATCAGCTGGTCGGGGGTTCGACTCTCCCCACCGGCTCCAATCTCTGTCGGGCGATTAGCTCAGGGGGAGAGCGCTTCCTTCACACGGAAGAGGTCGCAGGTTCAATCCCTGCATCGCCTACCATATTTTCCTTTTCCAAGCGCTTCCCTTTTCTTTAAGAGGGAGATTCACAGAAGGGGCAGGTAGAATCGTGGTGGGCAGTCGCAGAATCGAACTGCGGACACGAGGCTTTTCAGGCCTCTGCTCTACCGACTGAGCTAACTGCCCACAATTTTTAAACTTTACAATTTTAACTTCTTTACTGTCAAGCTTGGATTTCCGGTTTTGTTGAGTTTCTTGAGTTTACACAGTTTACAGAGTTTTGAAGTAAAATAAGTATTTAAGGAATTAATTGAGTAAATAGTGTAAACCAAGCAAACACAATGAACCCAAAAAACTTAATAAACACATATGGGCCTGCGTTCATATCAGGCCTCCTTCTTGTATTATGTTATCCTACAATAGACCTATTTCTTCTTGCCTGGATAGCACTTGTCCCATTTCTCCTATCCCTCTATAACAAAAAACCAAAACAGGCATTTCAGGCAGGCCTTCTCCTCGGTATCCCTTATTTTTTTGGAACCCAGTATTGGATATATCATTCAATAAATCATTATGGTAGCATCCCTTTTATCGTAAGCATTGCCATCGTTTTTTTACTCTGCCTTTATCTCAGCCTATATACAGGCCTTTTTGCTCTGCTATTCTCGATGAATATCAAGGCCTCTCGTTTCCCGACCCTTTTTTTCGCACCCTCGTTATGGGTAGCTCTTGAGTTTCTACGCTCCTATTTATTTACCGGCTTTCCCTGGTCAAGTATAGGATATACGCAGTATAAGTTTCTTAGTATCATCCAGATTGCCGACGTAACAGGTATCTACGGTGTATCCTTTCTTATAGTGGCTGTCAATAATGCAGTGGCAGAGATATTCCTTATAAGAAGGTGCGTCAGGGAAATGCCTCTCTTCCCGCTGTCACGGACAGTGATTGGATTATCTATTCTCCTCTTTTTCGTCATAACAACTTTCATATATGGTCACTGGAGGCTTTCACGGGAAAGACCCGGAGAAGATTTAAGGGCAAGCCTAATACAGGGAAATATCGAGCAGGATAAAAAGTGGGAGCCTACTTATCAGGATGCCGTAATAGAGACTTATAAAAAATTATCTACGGAGGCAGCTTCCTCTTCCCCGGCAATTATAGTATGGCCAGAAACATCAGTGCCCTTTTATTTCAATTCAGATAAGCGATATACTGAACAACTTATTAATTTTCAACGGGGCCTCAATGCTTATCTCCTCTTTGGAGGGGTCCTTGCAAAGGGGAAAGAAGAGGGGAGGCATCTTCTTTCAAATAGTGCGGTACTGCTCGATAAGGCTGGAAAGGTCTCTTATATTTATGATAAAATACATTTAGTCCCTTTCGGAGAATACGTCCCCTTAAAAAAGGTCTTTTTCTTCATGGACAAGCTTGTTGTAGGTATTGGGGACTACATTCAGGGCGACTATTATTTTAGGGCTGAGACCCCATCTGGAGGTTTCGCTACCTTAATATGCTATGAGATAATATTCCCTGGACTTGTAAGAAAGTTTTACTTAAAAGGTGGTAATTTTATCGTAAATATTACTAATGATGCATGGTTTGGAAAGACGACAGGTCCTTGCCAACATTTCAGCATGGCTGTTTTCCGCGCGGTTGAAAACAGAAAGCCTCTGATAAGAGCGGCGAACACAGGTATCTCAGGCTTTATAGATAGCAATGGTAGGATACTCTCAAAAACCAATCTATTTCAGCAGGCAATACTAACAGAGGATATAAAGACTGATATTACTAGGAGTTTTTATACAAAGTACGGTGATCTTTTTTCTTATCTATGCATTGTTTTTTCAATACTATTGCTGGCTGACATATTTGGGAAGGCCAGAAGGGGCTAAGGAGGTAATATGCTAATAAAGAAAGAGCTAAAAGAAGAGTTATCAATCCTCAGGGTCAAGATTGAGTCCTTAAGGGGTTATCTTTGATTTACCGGGATTAAAAGAAGAGATCGAAAGGATTAAAAAAGACCTGACCTCAGAGAAGGTGTGGTCATTTCCTCAAATGACCAAGGAACTGCTAAAAAGAGGGGCAAGGCTTGAGGATATCGTATCCCATTTTGAGTCGCTTTCTGACAAGCTCTATTATTTAGAAGAATCAATAGGGATACTCGAAGAAGAAAGTGGAGATATCTTTCTGGATGATTTGCGGAAAGAGATTAAGGATTTAAAAGAGGACATAGAGTCACTGGAGATCCAGAATCTTCTTTCTGGGGAAATGGATAAAAATAATGCTATCCTCACTATCCATCCAGGTGCAGGTGGGACAGAAAGCCAAGACTGGGCGCAGATGCTCATGAGAATGTATCTAAGATGGGCAGAGAGGCGTAAGTTCAGTACCCAGATTGTTGAGTTACAAATAGGTGAAGAGGCTGGAATAAAAAGTGCTACTATTACAATAATAGGTCCATATGCTTACGGATATCTAAAGGCTGAGGCAGGGATTCATAGACTTGTCAGGATTTCACCCTTCGATGCAAACAAGAGAAGACATACATCCTTTGTTGCTGTACTTGTATGTCCTGAGGTTGAAGATAATATTGACATAGAGTTAAGAGAAGATGATATAAGGATGGAGACCTTTAGGGCCTCTGGTGCAGGAGGGCAGCATGTAAACAAGACATCCTCGGCTGTGAGGCTCACCCATATCCCGACTGGTATTGTTGTCAGTTGTCAGAATGAACGCTCACAACATAAAAACAGGGCTATTGCTATAAAGATATTAAAAGCGCGTCTTTATGATCTGAGATTGAGAGAGCAGGAGAAAAAAATGGAGATCTTTATGGGAGATAAAAAAGGTATTGCATGGGGAAATCAGATAAGGTCTTATATCCTTCAGCCTTACAGAAGTGTGAAGGATCACAGGACAAGCATTGAGACAGGTAATGTAGATGCTATACTTGATGGCTACATAGATAACTTTATAAAGGCCTATCTCGAAAAAGCAAGAGATAAGGTTTATTAACTCCTGTTACTCCAGCATTCATATAAGTTAAAAGAGTAGTTATAATAGTAAGTGTTCGCATGTTCAAAAATAAGCCCTACATAGAGTGAGAGAGACTCTTTGGTGTTAATAAAAGTATAAATAGTTATTTAATTTTTAACATTTTTGAGCGAGCAGTAGGTAACATTATATAGATAAAATAATCCTGTTAACATTAGTTATAATTATATACCCCTTTTTTAGAGATTATTAACATATGTTAGCAAATTGTTAGTAAATTAGTGGTTGTAGATGAATCTGGAAGATATTTGGAATAACAGTCTTTTAGAGATAGAGAAAAAGGTAGGTAGTAGTACAACAGAGCTCTGGTTCATGCCTATTAAACTTTCTCAGCTGGAGGAGCAGCAGGCAACTATAGACATTCCTAATAGGTTCTTTAGAGACTGGATAGAGGATAACCATCCAGATTTAATAGCTGAATCCATAGAGAGTGTTTTAGGATTCCCGGTAAACATTCGTTACAGAACAGAAGAAAAGATAGATCCCCTTGTCAAGGAGATAGACATGAAGTTAGAAAGCCGGAGACAGAGGCTGGCAAGCAAAAGGATATATCTTAACCCTAAATATACATTTGAGAATTTTGTAGTGGGGCCGAGCAACCAGTTTGCCCAAGCAGTAGCGAAGGCTGTTTCAGAGGCACCTGGCAGGATTTATAATCCACTATTTATTTATGGTGGCGTAGGCCTTGGGAAGACCCATCTCATAAGTGCCATAGGTAATGCTGCGATTGACAAGAATCCTGACCTTATAGTCCTCTATGCATCTTCAGAGCAATTTACAAACGAGGTAGTATCTGCGTTAAGACATGACAAGATGGGGGAGTTTAAGGATAAATACAGAAGCCTGGACATTTTTCTCCTGGATGACATACAGTTTGTAGCGAATAAGCCAGCAACACAGGAAGAGTTCTTTCATACATTCAATGCCCTTTATGAAAGGCAGAGACAGATAGTAGTCTCCAGTGACAGGCCACCGAAGGAGATGACAGCCGTTACAGACAGACTTAGATCGAGGTTCGGCATGGGGCTCATTGCTGATATACAACCGCCCGAAGTGGAGACAAAGATTGCCATTTTACTCAAAAAGGCTGCAATGGAAGGGATAAACATCCCTGAGGACGTTGCTTATTATCTCGCATCGAAAGTAAAATCTAATATAAGGGAGTTAGAAGGTTGCCTCATTCGCCTCGGTGCCCAGGCATCATTGGCAGGGGGGCCTATTGACAAAGAGATGGCGAAAAATATCCTCCAAGGCCTTATTGAGGAAGACGAAAGACCCTTGACAGCAGACTATATACAGAAAATAGTCTGCGAATATTTTGGGCTCAAATTGGCTGATATAAAAGCGAAGAAGAGGACAAAAGAGGTCGCCTTACCAAGGCAGATAGCTATGTATATAACCAAACAACTCACCGACATGTCTCTTAGCGATATTGGAAAGGGCTTTGGTGGTAAAGACCACGCAACTGTTATCTATGCATGTAAGCAGATTGAAGAAAAGAGGGCAAGGGATGAGGTATTTAACAGGATGATAGAAAACCTTTTACGTAAGATAAAACCTTGAAAAATTTCAAATATCAAAGCTCAAATTTCAAATATTTTGACATTTGGATTTTGAAATTTGGTAATTGAAATAAAGAGGAGGGGTCATGAAACTCAATGTATCAAAGGATGAGATGCAGGAGAAGCTATCAAATATTCAGAATATAGTAGAGAAGAGGAATGCCATGCCTGTTTTAAGCCATTTTCTTCTCAATGCAGGCAAGAAAGGTTCATATATAGTTGCTACTGACTTAGAGACTGCACTCAAAGAGCCAATCGAGGTAAGGGTTGAGGAGGAGGGAAGACTCTGCATACCTGCAAGAAAGCTTTTTGAGATAGTACGGGAGATGGACGGGGATCTATTATTGGAATCAGTCGATGAGTCCGCCTCAGGCGGATGGCTCAAGATTAGGGCTGGTGCGAGCGATTTTAGGGTCGCCTGTCTTTTAGCAAGTGAATTTCCTGCGTGGCCGGTGATGGAAGATGTCGAGGAAATAACCATTGATGCCACGGTATTGATGGAGATGATAGAAAAGACAATCTATTCCGCTGGAGAGAGTGATACCAGATATACACTTAATGGCCTTCTTTTTCATGCTCAGCCCGGGAATAAATCTCTCACCATTGTGGGGACAGACGGCCACAGGCTGGCATTAATAATTAAACAGATGGATGGAGAAGTAAAAGATGAAAAAAGGCTAATAGTTCCTCGGAAGGCGGTCTCTGAGCTCAGGCGATTCCTCGACAGAGAAGCAGAGAAGACCAAAATTTCAATCGGGAAAAACCACTTGCTTTTCAGTGTGGGTAATGTGCAGTTCCTGACGAGGCTTATAGAGGGAACATACCCTAATTATGAGAATGTTATCCCTCAGGCAAACGAAAAGAAGATATCCATAAGAAGGGATACCCTTACAAAGGTGCTGCGCAGGGTATCGGTAATGTCCAGGGAAAGGGCCAATGCTGTTAGGTTTGACATCGGAGAAGATAGCCTTGTTGTCTCCTCATCGAATCCAGACATAGGCGAGGCAAGGGAAGAAGTTGCAATAGACTATAAAGGTGACAGACTTTCCATTGGTTTTAATGCGAGATATCTGATAGATGTCCTCGGGGTAGTGAAGTCAGAGAACGTCGTCCTCGAGCTTCAGGACCCATTGAGCCCTGTGCTCATTAAAGAGGAGGGAGGGGAAGATTATAGGTGTGTGATCATGCCGATGAGGATATAAAGAGGGGCAAGGGAATGGAAATGGAAAAGGAAAGGGAGTCATATACTGCTGAGGATATAAAGATACTCAAAGGCCTCGATGCTGTCAGGAAAAGGCCTGCAATGTTCATAGGCACCACAGGGATAGAAGGTCTGCACCACCTTGTTTATGAAGTAGTTGATAATAGCGTTGATGAATGCCTCGCAGGCTTCTGCAAGAACATAGATGTGATAATCCATCACGATGGAAGCTGCACAGTAATGGATGATGGGAGGGGAATACCGACAGAAGCCCATCCAGGTGATCCTGAAGGTCGCTCAGCAGCAGAGGTAGCTCTTACAGAATTGCATGCAGGAGGGAAGTTTGAATCAAAGGCATACAGGATATCGGGTGGATTGCATGGAGTTGGCGTATCCGTCGTGAATGCCCTTTCAGAATGGCTTGACGTAGAGATAAGGCAGAACGGAAATGTATATCAACAGCATTATGAAAGGGGCAGCCCGATAGGCCCCCTCAATGTCGTTGGGAAGACAAAGGGAAGGGGCACAAAGGTCACATTCAAGCCCGCCCCTGAGATATTCGAGGTCCTGGAATTCAGTTACGATATCCTATCCCAGAGGCTGAGGGAGCTTGCATTTCTTAACAGGGGGCTCAAGATAGCTCTCTCAGATGAAAGGACAGAGAAAAGGAAGGCGTTCCATTATAGCGGTGGGATTGTATCCTTTGTTGAACACCTGAATAAAAACAAGACCCCTCTTCATCACAGGCCTATTTATATCTCTGGTGAAAGGGAAGACATTATTGTCGAAATAGCCCTCCAGTATAATGACGGCTATACAGAGACTCTTTACACCTTTGCCAACAATATAAATACAAAAGAAGGAGGGACTCATCTCATCGGCTTTAAGTCAGCCCTTACAAGGACGGTAAACAGCTATGCAATTTCCTCAGGACTCCTAAAGAATGGAAAAGAGGCCCTTTCAGGGGAGGACATCAGAGAGGGGCTGGTAGCCGTTATAGCCCTCAAACTTCTGTCCCCTCAGTTTGAGGGACAGACAAAGATGAAGCTCGGAAACAGCGAGGTAAAAGGGGCCGTTGAATCCATAGTGAATGATAGCCTCGGGGCGTATTTCGAAGAAAACCCATCCGTAGCAAGAAAGATCGTTGAAAAGGCACTCCAGGCAGCAAGAGCGAGGGAGGCAGCGAGGAAGGCAAGGGAATTAACGAGGAGAAAAGGGGCACTCGAAGTTACGGGCCTGCCCGGAAAACTTGCAGACTGTTCAGAGAAAGACCCTTTGCTAAGCGAGCTATTCATTGTCGAAGGAGATTCTGCAGGGGGTTCTGCAAAACAGGGCAGAGACAGGCGCACTCAGGCTATACTCCCTCTTCGTGGAAAGATACTGAATGTTGAGAAGGCAAGGTTTGACAAGATGCTTAGTTCGGAGGAGATAAGGGTGCTCATAACAGCCTTAGGTACAGGCATAGGGCCTGATGATTTTGATATATCAAGGTTACGGTACCACAAGATCATCCTCATGACAGATGCTGATGTTGATGGAGCACACATAAGGACATTGCTGCTCACCTTTTTCTATAGGCAGATGTCACAGTTGGCAGAAAAGGGTTATCTATATATTGCCCAGCCACCGCTCTTTAAGGTGAAGAAGGGCAAGACAGAGAAATATATACAGAGCGAGATGGAGATGCAGAATATGCTCTTTGAGCTCGCATCAGAGGAGCTTGAGATTCCGATAAGGGGTCAGGGTATGAAAGGAAAGGCACTTATCCCACATCTGAAGAGATTGTCCAAGTTTGAGAAATTAATAGAATGGTTCGAGAAGAGGAGAAAAGACCCTGAGCTTTTGCAGTTCATAATTTCATCAGGTATAAATAGGGATGCATTGAAAGATAAGGCCAAGGTGGAAGAAATCCTGAGGATGATAAGAGAAAAAGATCAGAGCGTAACTATAGGTGACATACAGCTCGATGAGGAACACCAGACCTATGGAGTTGAGATCAGGAGGCGGAACTATAAACTCAACCTTGATATTAATTTCCTTACATCCCCTGAGTTCAAGGAGCTGGTGAACCTCTACAGCATCATGAGAGATCTCGAAGGGCCTCCTTACAGGATACGGACAAGGGAAGGGCTCAGGGAGGTATCAAAAAGTTTAGAACTCCTTGAGATTGTTCTTACAGCAGCGAAAAGAGGGCTATCCATCCAGCGTTACAAGGGTCTCGGAGAGATGAATCCCCAACAGCTCTGGGAGACGACTATGGACCCAGAGAAAAGAACGCTCCTCCAAGTTAATGTACAGGACTCTGTGCAGGCAGATGAAATATTCACCATTCTAATGGGAGATCAGGTTGATCCAAGAAGGGATTTCATTACCACCCATGCCCTTGAGGCAAGGAATATTGATGTATAACTCGTTGCGCGTTACGAGTTACTCGTTACTCGTTTTAATTGCGCTTTTACTCCTGTCATCATGTGGGAAAAAAGAAGTTAAGCAGGTTTCAATGGAGTCAAAGATAGCGCAAGAGGCATTTAGACTCATAGAGGTCATTAGAAATGCTTACATAAAAAATGACCGTATAGACCTCGAGAGGAGTTCTACAAAAGATGGCTATAGGGAACTCATTGGAGCTATAAAAAGTTTTGACAGTGCTGAACTCACCTTTACTCCAACATGGGTTGAGATAGAGGACTCTACCGTTTATCTTAATGTCTCATGGAATGGCACATGGATAGTCAGAGGCAAAAGGATTGAGGAGAGGGGCATGGCAATCTTTGTGCTGGAGGGGAGGCCCCCAAAACTTGCCAAGGTATTAAGGGCAAATCCATTCAGGCAACCGGAGTAACGAGTGATGAGAATTGGAGGGCTAAATGGGGGAGTCGCTTAAATTATTGGCATGTGCTGCATGTGCTTTTACTGCAGGATGTGCAGACGGATGAACCGGCACGTGGTCTTTCTGTGCCTGTTGCACAAAAAACAGAAAACTTCTTTCTTATGTCTTCAGAGTCACATTTTGGGCATCTGACTTTCGGATTTCCAAAGACAAGCTTTTCGAAGTCTTCACCACAGCTACTACATTTATATTCGTATATCGGCATTTCCTTCTCTTTCTTTCTGTTCACTATTCACTGTTCACTGTTTTTTCGGCACCTTCTCCCAGTCCTTCAAAAATCTTTCAATGCCTATGTCTGTAAGGGGATGCTTTATTAATTGTATTATAACAGAATAAGGAATCGTTGCGATGTGAGCACCCATCTTCGCAGCCTCCACAACATGGAGTGGGTTTCTTATGCTGGCTACTATCACCTCGGTATCAAACATATAGTTTCCATATATGTCTATTATCTCGCTGACAATCCCCATCCCGGTATGACTTATATCATCGAGTCTTCCTACAAAAGGACTTATATAAGTTGCGCCGGCCTTTGCAGCAAGCAATGCCTGTGTTGGTGAAAAGATGAGAGTTACATTCGTCTTAATACCCATTCCCGACAGCCTCTTTACAGCCTTGAGCCCTTCCTCAGTCATTGGAATTTTTACCACAATGTTTTCGTGGATTCTTGAGAGAGATTCAGCCTCTTTGACCATCTCATCCGCGGTCATACTTACTGCCTCTGCACTCACTGGGCCATTGACAATACTGCAGATTTCCTTTAGTAATGAGACCGGGTTTCTACCCTCCTTTGATATAAGGGATGGGTTTGTTGTTACACCATCTATAACACCAAGCCCCCACGCCTTCTTAATCTCTTCAATATTTGCTGTGTCGATGAAGAATTTCATAAATCCTCCTTGTAAAAGGATTTTATTAACATGTCGGTAGCATTATACTATAAATTTGTCACTTGTTACTGCTGAAGCATGTCTCCTCTATAGCCTCGATTAAATGTAATACTGGCGTATCTTTGGTCCCTCTGCTTAGCTGCATCATGCACCCAGGACAGGCAGTAATGATTGTCTCTGCCCCTGTCTTTTTAAAGTCCTTGACGCGCTTTTCGAGTAGTCCCTCTGAGATTTCTCGATAGGATAAGCTGAAAATGCCTCCGAAGCCGCAGCATCTCTGCTCTTCAGTCTCGATTAAGTCAATGCCGATGTTTTTAATAATCTCTCTCGGCTCTCTTTTTACACCTAACCTATAACTGAGGTGGCATGGGTCATGGTAAGTTGCACTTTTAAAGTGAGAAGTGAGAAGTGAGAAGTGAGAAGTGCTTAATTTATCAATAAGAAAACTTGATATGTCCATCGCCCTCTCCAGGCCCTTACCTATAAGCTTTGGGTACTCTACTTTCAGAGCGAATGTACATGTCGGACAGAGACTCAGTATCGCCTCAACATTCAGTCTGCTGAATATTCCGAGATTCTTTTTTGCAAGTTCTATAGCTTCTTCTTCAAGACCGAGCGTCCTTAAGGGTACTCCACAGCAGACCTCACCTGCTGGAAGGATTACTTCATAATCGAGTCTTTGAAGGATGTTGATGAGGGATCTCCCTAAATGTGGATAAAGGAAATTAACAGTACACCCTGTGAAGACCGCAACCCTGCCTTTCTTTTTCAAAACCGTATATGCCCGACCTTCATTTCTCAGGAGGCCTTCAGGCAGTTCAGGGAGGAAAGGGAGGATCCCTTTTTTCAATATATAGGGGAGTATGTACTGGGCCATTCTGAGGAGCCTGAAACTCAGCTCCGGCCTTTTAGTATAAAATTTCGTAAGAAAACGGAGAGATCGTCTCTTCGCGTCTGACCTTCTGAGAAGGCTTCTGCCGTGGTATATAACCTCCTGTATATCAACTCCTGGCGGACATAACCCTGAGCAGGCACCACACAATATACAGCTAAATATGCGGTCATTTAAGATTCTTGATGGCTTGAGCAGGCCCTCAGAGAGCCCCCAGAGGAGTACAAGCCTCCCCCTTGCACCCATTGTCTCTGTTTTATCTTCATCGTAAGTCGGACAAAGGGCCTTGCAGCTTCCGCAGCGCACACATTTTAAGAGCTCCCACAGGTATCTTTCCTTCTCCATTAGGTAATTAAAGCGCCTTCCTTTTTTTGCCCTTCGTTTATATAATTAGTATAATAAAAAATAGTTCTGAAAACTTTTTTGAAAAAGGGGATTCTACTCAGCAAATGAAAGATTCACGCGGCTGCAGGGAAAGGGATATAGCCTTCCTGAAGGAACAGGCAAAGTTGGTGAGGGTGGAGATACTGAAGATGCTTGCAGTGGCTGGTTCAGGCCATACAGGCGGTTCTTTATCTGCTGCTGATATTGTCACAGCCCTTTATTTCTCCAAGATGCGGCATAGACCAGATAACCCGAGTTGGAGAGAAAGGGACAGATTTATACTTTCTAAAGGCCACGCAGCCCCTTTGCTTTATGCTGTATTAGCTATGACAGGTTATTTCGACATCTCCATGCTCAAGACGCTCCGAAAATTAGGCAGTCCACTTCAGGGCCATCCTTGTTCAAGGGCCCTTCCTGGTGTTGAGATTTCAACAGGTTCTTTAGGCCAGGGTCTCTCTGTTTCTAACGGAATAGCGATAGGCCTGAAGATGGAAAATCTCAGTTCAAGGGTATACTGCCTTTTGGGTGATGGTGAGATACAGGAGGGTCAGGTCTGGGAGGCTGCGATGACAGCAGCGCATTACAGGCTTGACAACTTATGCGCAATAGTAGACCTCAATGGCCTTCAGATAGACGGCCTTGTGTCAAAGGTGAAGGCTATAGAGCCCGTTGCCTCTAAATGGAGTGCCTTCGGATGGAATGTCATAGAGATCGATGGGCATAATTTGGAGGAAATACTCAATGCCTTTGATGAGGCAGAAACAGTTAAGGGAAAGCCGAGTGTAATCCTTGCCCATACTATTAAAGGAAAAGGTGTATCTTTCTTTGAGGGAAAGGTTGAATATCACGGGGTGGCACCTACACAGGAAGAACTCGAAAGGGCACTAAAGGAACTTGAAGTTAATGGATAAAAGACTACATAGCACGGAGCAAAAAACAGGGGTAAAAGAAGAGGCTATAGCAACAAGGGATGCCTATGGAGAGGCACTTCTCGAGCTCGGTAAGGAGCGCAAGGACGTGGTTGTCCTTGATGCAGACCTCTCTGGCTCAACAAAGACAGGGAAGTTCGCAAAGGCCTTCCCTGACCGTTTTTTCAATATAGGGATAGCTGAACAGGACATGGTCGGCACTGCGGCTGGACTAGCACTATCGGGAAAGCTTCCCTTTGCATCAACCTTCGCAGTCTTTGAGACAGGAAGGGCATGGGAACAGATAAGACAGACCGTCTGTTATTCGAACCTGAATGTGAAGCTTGTAGCAACACACGGCGGTATCTCAGTCGGTGAAGACGGTGCCTCTCACCAGGCAACAGAGGATGTTACACTTATGCGAGTTCTCCCGAACATGACAGTCATAGTCCCTTCTGATGGTTATGAGACAAGGCAGGTTATAAATGCCATAGCAGATTATTACGGTCCTGTTTATGTGAGGCTCGGAAGGGTTAAGGTTCCAGCTGTAATGCCTGATGATTACGAGTTCACGATAGGAAAGGCTTATACATTTTACACGGGCAGGGATGCAAATATAGTGGCAATGGGGATTATGGTCTCCATAGCACTGGAGGCTGCAAAAATCCTTAAACAGGAAGGCATAGATACGGGTGTAGTAAATATGTCCACCGTAAAACCCCTCGATACGGAGACCTTACTTAATACCGCAAAGGCATGCAGGCTCATTGTTACTGCCGAAGAGCAATCGATTATAGGTGGTCTGGGAAGTGCTGTAAGTGAATTTCTCTCCGAAAACCACCCTGCTTACCTTTACAGGATAGGAATAAAGGATGCCTTCGGATGCTCCGGGACACCAGAGGAATTATTAAAGCTTTATGGTCTTACTGCAGATGATATCGTAAGGACAATTAAAGAGGCAATAGGGCGATGATACACTTTTATAGAGTATCAAAGCACTATAATAATCAGACAGCCTTGCGGGATATAACCTTTTCCATCGAGAAAGGGGAGATGGTTTTTGTAACAGGGCCAAGTGGTTCAGGAAAGACAACACTCCTCAGGTTAATATACCTTGCGGAAAAACCTGACGAGGGTAATATTTCAATAGCAGGATGGGAGATAGACAAGCTGAAAGAATCAAGCATACCCTTACTGAGGCGAAATATTGGGTTTGTATTCCAGGATTTTAGACTCCTCAATAACAGGAGTATCTTTGAAAATGTTGCCCTTGCCCTCAGGATAAGAGGAGTGGACGAAAAAGGGTTGAAGACCCGGGTACTGGACTCTCTTAAGGTAGTAAACCTGAGACATAAGGCGGACAGTTACCCCTTTGCCCTGTCAGGAGGCGAGCAGCAGAGGGTTGCTATTGCGAGGGCTATAGTTGCTGAACCAGCAGTCATTCTTGCTGATGAGCCAACAGGCAATGTGGACCCAGATACCTCAGCAGGTATAATAAGAACATTTAAAACTATCAATGCAAGAGGCGCGACGATCCTGGTCGCTACACACAACAGAGGGCTTTTTTGTAACACGGGTAAAAGGGTTCTAAGGCTGGACAGCGGGAATCTTGTTGGTGAGGAGACGGGCTAAATGGCTGTCCCCTATGCATTCAGGCTTGCAGCCCAGAGCATATTCCATGAGAAGTGGATAAATTTCCTTTCCATTCTAACAATAGCATCAGGTCTCCTTATTACAGCTCTCATTGCCCTTTCTGTCTACAATGTTGATGCGACAACCAGAAAGCTCCCTGAGAAGTTTTCCATGATGTTTTATCTGAAGGATAACCTCTCAAGGCAAGAGTTAGAAAATATACTGAATACCCTTGGGAAGGATGACGCCGTAGAGATGGTTAAATACATCCCGAAAGGTGAGGCACTGAAAGAACTCAAGACAATGTTAAAGGATGTAGCATATGTGTTCGAGGGCCTCGAAGAAAATCCTCTGCATAATTCGATAGAGGCAAAGCTTAAAAGGGAGGCAGTGGGCCCTGAGACTGCAAAAAGGCTCGCATCTGAAATGAGGGCGATAGAGGGAATTGATGAGGTAGAGTATGGCGAAAAATTCCTCTCCTCTATATATTCCATAAAAGTCGGGACGAGGGCTATAGGCACGGTCTTCATCATAATAATGTCTGGAGGAGTGATCTTCGTATGCTATAGCACCGTGAAGATACTCTTTTACAGGAAAAAAGAAGAGATAGAAACCTATAAGCTTCTCGGAGCCAAAAAGAGATTCATAAGGGCACCTTTCATTATTGAAGGAGCTTTTGTTGGCTTTTGTGGTGGTCTTTTGAGCCTGATCGGCATTCTATCATTGTATTACTTGGTCTTTCTCAGGCTCAGCCTTTCAATCCCTTTCTTTAAAGCGATCATCTTCCCGACTAATATATCCCTTCTCCTTCCGCTAACAGGGCTCCTCCTCGGGATGGTAGGTGCTGCTATTGCTATCGGGAGGATCAGATATTGATGACAGGATTCAGGATATCATTATTCTGCCTTCTGTTTACTGTTTACTGTCAACTGTTTACTGTCAACTGTTATGCTGCTACGCCGCAGGAGGAATATAAAAAGATACAGAGAGAGATAAAGGCACATAAGGAAAAACTCGGAAAAGTAGAAAGACGTGAACGCACAATCCTCGCCGATTTAGAAAAAACCAACAGGGAACTCAGCATGGCAGAGGCTGAACTCAGAAAATACAGGAAGAGACTTACAAACACAGAGTCAAAGATATCAAAGGTAGAGGCCGAAATTTCTCTTAACAGAGGCAGTATCGAGAGGCAGAGAGAGTGGATAAAGAGGAGACTCAGGGCCATGCAGAAAAACAGACACCCCGGCGAAATAGCTATGTTACTTTCGAGCACTGATGATATCTCTCAACTGATGAAAAGGTGGAAATACTTACAATATATTATTGCCTATGAGCACAGGGTACTGAACAGCTATAAGGATAACCTGAAAAGCCTTCATGAGAAGGAGAAACAGCTCATGATGCTCAAGGCAGAACTCATGAGAAATGAAGGGAAAGTTAGGGCTAAAGAGGCAGACCTTGCAGAAAAAAAGAAAGAAAAAGAGATACTACTTGCATCTGTAAAAAAAGAGAAATACTCCTATGAGGAGATGTTGAATGAGTTAAAAGAGGCCTCAAGGAAACTCCTCGAGATTATAAGGGAGTCTGAGAAGGCGGACACTTACTATGTAAAGGGGTTTTCAGGGCTTAAAGGAAAACTCCCCTGGCCTGTTGAAGGCAAGATAGCAATTCCATATGGTTCTCAAAGAGACCCCCAGTTTAATATCCCTGTCTTCAGGAGTGGCATATTCATACAGACAGGATCCGATCTCATTGCAAAGGCTGTACATAGTGGAAAGATCGTTTTCGCAGAATGGTTCAAGGGCTATGGCCAGCTCGTGATTGTGAACCATGGCGATGGATACCACACCCTGTACGGAAGCCTATCAGAGATTTTTTCTAAGGTTGGAGATATAATAAATGCAGGGCAGACAATTGGACGGGTAGGGAACTCAGGAATCCTGAATACCTCAGGCCTTTATTTTGAGCTGCGATATAAAGGTAAGCCTCTTGATCCATTGCATTGGCTGAAAAAGAGGTAAACACCTTTTCCGGGTGTTAGATTCTACGAAGATTTTGGTGTGGGTAGATCGATGAAGGACGTAGATAATATCAACGTCCTGAAGAAAATTATTTTGTATTGAGAAACACCCCACAGTAAGCGAGAGGATATTAAAAAGTGCGGGGTAAATCTTGGAGGATGGAAAAGATGATCAAGAGAAGAACGATCCTGGTGATCCTTCTTATATTCGCTGTAGCCTCAGCAGGTATTCTTATCGGTAGATGGTCTGGCGGCGCAGAGGGGGAAGGATATGAAGAACTGAGGGTCTTTACAGAGGCTCTTTCTATCATCAAGAAGAATTTTGTAGAAGATGTAAAGACAAAGGAGCTTATATATGGGGCGATAAAGGGGATGATCAGCTCCCTCGACCCTCACTCGGGTTTTTTAACCCCCGAGGCGTATAAGGAGATGCAGGCTGATACTAAAGGAGAGTTTGGAGGTATCGGTATCCAGATAGGAATAAAAGAAGGGATGCTGACAGTAATAGCCCCGATAGAGGATACGCCTGCTTTCAGGGCTGGCATAAAGGCAGGTGACAGGATAATAAAGATAAATAATGAGTCTACAAAACACATGGGTCTTCATGACGCTGTCAGTAAGATGAGGGGAATACCGAAGACCCCTGTGACCTTAACAATGCTCAGGGAGGGATGGAAAGAGACAAAGGACATTACAATAATAAGAGAGTTAATAAAGATAAAGAGTGTGAAATCAAGGCTCCTTGAGGATGGTATCGGGTATATAAAGATAAGCCAGTTCCAGGAACAGACAGCAGCAGACCTCTGTATTGCCATGGAGAAGCTCATGCAGGAGAAGATGAATGCCCTCATTCTTGACCTCAGGAATAATCCCGGGGGGCTCCTTAACAGTGCCGTGAGTGTTACAAGCCAGTTTCTGCCACCAGGCAAATTAGTAGTTTATATCAAGGGTAAAAAAGGCGAAAGGACAGAGTACCATACCGAGGAAGGTAGGCCAGATTACACTATGCCGATGATTGTATTAGTTAATGAGGGCAGTGCCAGTGCATCAGAGATTGTTGCTGGTGCATTAAAGGACTGGAACAGGGCTGTCGTCCTCGGGGTAAAAACCTTCGGGAAGGGGTCGGTGCAGTCAGTAATCCCGCTTACTGATGGTTCAGGCCTCAGGCTCACAACAGCAAGATATTATACACCAAAAGGGACTTCCATACAGGCAACAGGGATTATTCCTGGTATCATAGTGAAACTCGAGATAAGAGAAAAAGGTAAGGAGCACCCTGTGTTAAGAGAGAAGGACCTCGAGGGGCACCTGAAGAATGATCAGATAGAAGAAAGACCGAAGGAGCCTGAAGAGATGGTGCCTATTGAAGTAGATGAGAAAGAAGATACACAGCTTCAGAGGGCTATAGACCTTCTCAAGACGTGGAAGGTATTTAAGGAATTGCCTAAGGCATCCTGATGTCCAGAGTTATATTTGACATAGAGACGGTTGGAAAGGATTTTGAGTCCC
This sequence comes from Nitrospirota bacterium, assembly GCA_040753955.1. Lineage (GTDB taxonomy): Bacteria > Nitrospirota > Thermodesulfovibrionia > Thermodesulfovibrionales > SM23-35 > JASEEX01. The sequence continues at coordinate 32,971 of JBFMDQ010000012.1, forward strand.
TCGACAGGGCAACGCAGGAATACCTCTTGAGGTATGCAGAGACGGAAGATGAAAAAGAGGAGATAAAAGACCGCCTTTCTTTCTATCCCCTCACTGGTGAAATCGTTACAATAGGATTACTTGATCCTGATACACAAAAGGGGAAGGTATTTTTCCAGAATGCAGGTGATCCATTACTTCCCTTCGAAGAAGATAACGTGTTTTATGAAACAGGGACGGAAAAGGAGATACTCGAGAAATTCTGGGATGTTATTAAAGGATATGACCAGTTTATAACTTTTAACGGAAGAAGCTTCGATTGTCCTTTTATCCTAATCCGCTCTGCTGTCCGCAAGGTAAAGCCACGGAGAGATTTAATGCCAAACAGATATAACGATACTCATATAGACCTTCTTGACCAGTTCACCTTTTATGGTGCCTCGCGGAGGAGGTTTAACCTCGATATGTGGTGCAGGACATTCGGGATAAAGAGTCCCAAAGAGGGCGGTATTACAGGGGATGAGGTCAAAGAATTATTCAAGGCCGGGCGATATCTCGATATTGCGAGGTACTGTATTGGTGACCTCAGGGCAACGAGGGAGCTTCTTATATACTGGGAAAATTATATAAAATTTTCACCTTAAATATTCATTAATCCTTCCGGGCTCAAACCCATCAGTGTCGAGGACATTGTTGACAAACCTAAAAATGAGTCTCCTCTGTTCAGGGGTAACTTCAGGGTAAAAAACAGGGTTTGCCACTACAGCACCCCTAAAGGCATAAAAAGGGGCAACGGCGTGATAGATTTCATCATCGCCTGTAAAAGCTACATAGCTTTCATAAAAAAGTCTCAATCCATCGAGGTAGGGCCCCTTTATAGAGAAGTGATGTTTTATTGAAAAGAATACATAGTTGATTGTTAGAGCTGTTACATCATCTGCAGGGTCACCCCATGGGCCGCGGCTCCTGTCAAGGAGTATAAAGTCTACCGCCGTATTCAGGGGGTTCTCGGAAGGGGGATGTAATCCCCCTTCCGCTCTAAACCATATATTACCCGGATGGAAATCTCCGTGTATCTGTGATAGTCGTCTGTATTTTGGTTTCAACCTTGTGTTCCAGTCTACTGATTTCTTAATGATCTCTGCCATCTCATCATATGTAAGGGTGCCGTCAGGATATGAATCAAAGACACCCATAAGACATTCGCCATGGCCTATAGTGTCTCTGAGCTTTCTCCAGTAAAGGGTCTTTGAATCCTTCTTGAGAGAGTGTATTTCAGCAAGATATGAGGTCATCGCCTTTATCTTCTTTATATCCTTCTCATCGAGGGAGCCCTTTTTAGAGAATTCAGTAAGGTCATTAAAATAGTTCTCGCCTTCTGCCTTTTCCATGAGCAGGAAATAATCGACTCCTCCGCCGATGGATTTCATCGTGCCATCCTCTTTCATTGTTATGACATCGATGGCCTTTATGTGTCTGGGGAGTTTTCCGTAGGTCTCGTTTGCCAGAAGAAATACTGCTGCTCTATCAGATGGATAGTCATGTCCCAGGCCTTCTGGTGAAAGATCTTTCAGGACATAGGATCTTCTGCCTCCTTCTGTCTCGATTGTCAGGAGAAAGCCTGTTCCATGAACACCAGCCCCGAGCCTTTCAAACTCCAAGAGCCTGACAGAGGGCCCAAAGACCTCTCCGAGATATGCTTCTAACGCATGATGTCTGATGCATGATTCATAATATTTTTCACTTTTATCTTGCATCTTGTATCCTTTGTGTTTTTATTTTATTTAAGGCCTTCGATAACCTTCTCTGCAACCCTCTTATTGAAACCTTTAAGCCGTGCTATTTCATAAATGGTAGCATTTCTTATGGCTTCTATATTGCCAAAATGTCTCAAAAGTTCTAACCTCCTCTTCTTTCCTATGCCGGGGATCCTCTCAAGGGGCGATTTCATAAGGCCTTTCGTCCTTAACTTCCTGTGATAGCCTATAGCAAATCTATGGGCTTCATCCCTTATTTTTTTAAGGAGGAGGGAAGAGGGCCTACCATCTTCAAGGTCTATTGGTTCCTCTGATGTCGGGGTATAAGCCCTGTCTGGGTCCTTGGCAATGGCAGCGAGCATTGGGGGTTCACGAAATAAAGTCACATTCTTATCTATAACCCTTTTAGCTATCTCGAGTTGCCCTTTACCTCCATCAATAACAATTAGATCAGGCATACTGTCCTCGAGGTTTCTTATAATCCTCTCTATTGCCTCCTCCATCATTGAATAATCATCAATCCCCTGAACTGTCTTTATCCTCAGTCTCCTGTACATTTCCTTCTTGAACTCGCCACCTTTCCAGTACACAAAGGCACCTACGGATTCATTACCAGAGATAGTCGAGACATCAAAGGCACCTATATCCTCAGGGGATTTCTCAAGTCTCAACCTTTCCTTCATCTCCTTTAAAATGTTATCTATCCTCGGTTCCCTTTTATCTCTGAATATAAGCCCTGCATTCTCTGATGCCATGGCAAGGAGTTGTTTTTTCTTTCCTGTCTTGGGGGCTGATATCTTCACATCCTCTTCTTTTCGCTGTTGGAGCCACTTTTCAAGGGGTTTTGATTCTGCGGGCAAAAGGGGTGTTATTATTTCTGAAGGAGGGATAATCTCCTTTGAATAAAATTGTGAAAGGAAGGTATGCATTAACTTTCTGTCTGAGAGATTCTCGGTATTCTTAATCAAGAGGTCCCTTGACCCTATCATAATCCCATTTCTTATAAAAAAGACCTCGAATGAAACCACGCCGTCTCCTTTATAAAACCCGATAACATCTATGTCTCCGAGTTCAGGGGCTACCACCTTCTGTGACTCCCATGCCCTCTGAAGAGCCCTGATCCGGTCCCTTGTCCTGGCAGCATCCTCGAACCTCATCCTCTCTGAAAACCTTAACATCTTTTTCTCGAGTTCATCAAGCAGGCCTTTTTTCTCACCCTTAAGGAAGAGCCTTACCTCTTCAATAAGTTTAAGGTATTCCTCTCTACTTATTTTCCCTGCACAGGGTGCAGGACATCTTCCCATCTGATGCTGGATGCATGGTCTCATTGGTTTATCGAGTAAGTAGCGACACCCCCTTATCTGGAAGTTTCTTCTTATGAAGGCAAGGGTCTCCCACATTGAGCCTGCTGGAACATAAGGACCGAAGTATAATGCACCATCCTTTTTAATCCTTCTTGCGACTTCAAGCCTCGGCCATTCTTCATTAACAGTCAGTTTTAGATAGGGATAATTTTTATCATCCCTCAAGATTACATTAAACCTTGGCCTGTATTGTTTAATCAGGTTTGCCTCAAGCGCAAGGGCCTCGAGTTCGTTATCAGTGGCGATATATGAAAAATCTCTGACATTTCTTATCATGGCTGTTTTGCGGGGGTCAAGTTTTGATGATTTCTGAAAGTAGCTCCTGAGGCGATTCTTAAGGTCTTTTGCCTTGCCTACATAAAGTACTCGATCCTTACCATTCTTGAATATATAGACACCTGGTTTTGATGGAAGGATAGCAAGTTTTTCCTGCATAATTTAATCTTAACCCCGTAGTTGCATTAATTGCAATGTGCGTACAGATGAAATCTATAGATACCAGCTTTAAGTATCATGGGTATTTTTATTGCAACAGCGGGTTAACAGAGGTGTATAAACCGGTCAAATTTTAGAACGTTTATGATAAAATTGCTCCACAATGATTTCTCCAGGGCTTTCTTCTGACGAGAGGTTTCAGCTTTTGCAAGCTGCACGAGATGCTGCAAAGAGGGCTTATGCTCCGTATTCAAACTTCCGGGTTGGGGCAGCAGTCCTGACAGAAAGGGGCTCCCTGTTTTCCGGCTGCAATGTCGAGAACGCCTCATACGGCCTCACTATCTGTGCTGAGCGGACAGCGATCTTTTCGGCTGTGGCTCAAGAAGGAGGGGAAAACATGAGAATCCGAGCCCTCGCTGTCGTAAGCGAGAACAGCAGTGCCTGCGCTCCTTGTGGGGCCTGCAGACAGGTTATCTTTGAATTCGGGCCAGATGCCATCGTTATCTTTCAGGGCCAGAAGGGTGTGGAGGAGATGCATATCTCTGAACTTCTCCCAAAGGGTTTTGTAAAAAAGAGACCAATAAATAATTGAACCCGAATTACGCAAGGGTATGTATTAAATGACCACACTGTGTCATTCCGAGCGAAGCGAGGAATCTCATTTTGAGTGATGAGATTGCCACGTCGCTCCGCTCCTCGCAATGACATTTTGAAA
>JBFMDQ010000013.1:0-32500 GCA_040753955.1 Nitrospirota bacterium
CGGGAATGACAAACGGGTTGCTAACTATGAACTCATTAATAATTTTCAACCTTAAACCTTTTAGCCTTTATACTTTCTATTTTCCCCAGCTCTCCCTTCCGCCTTTTTTCATGAGATAAACAAAAAAAGGGGCGCCTGTTATTGCTGTTATTATCCCAACCGGTATGTCGAAATTGGTCAGATTTCTTGCGATAGTGTCAGCGAATATCATGAATGCTGCCCCACCAGCCATGCTTAAAGGAACAAGGCTTTTATGGTCAGGGCCTGTCATCATTCTAATGAGATGGGGAACCATCAGCCCTACCCAGCCTATAATTCCACTCACTGATACAGCCATACTCACGGCAAGGGATGAGGCTCCGATAAATATAATCCTGTCCCTCTTTACATTCACACCCAGTGCCTTTGCCTCATCCTCTCCCATACTCATCGCATTAAGCCTCCATCTCATCAAGAATATAGGCAAAAGCCCTATAATTATCCCTATACTTGCAATCTTCACGAGATCCCAGTCTGCCAGAGAGAAACTTCCCATTAACCAGTAAACAATACTTTGAAGCTTATGGGGATCAACAAGAAATTTTATAATCGAGACCATAGCTGTAAAAAAGGCTGAGATGATAACCCCGGTCAATATAAGTGGAAGCCTTGAAACCTCACCCTGTGTCCTGGCTATGGTATATGCCAGAATAACCGCAGTGATTCCCAATAAAAATGCCATTATCTGTATTGGCAGGTTTGGGAAGAATCCAACTGATAAGGCACATCCAAGGCTAGCGCCTGCAGATATGCCAAGTATGAAAGGGTCAACTAAGGGATTGCGAAATATCCCTTGTAGTGTCGCTCCAGAAACAGAAAGGGCAGCACCTACAAGCCCTGCAAGGATTATTCTTGGCAGTCTTATATCGAGGATTATCGCCTTTTCTTCAAAACCGGTACTGCTTAAAAAAGGCAATATTTCCGAACCAATAACCTTTAAAACCATAAAAGGACTCACACTGTATGCACCTATAAAAAGGGTAAACCATCCCATTAGAAAAGGTGAAGCTATTATCAATGTCGTTTTTAGAGTCTTCTCACCCAATTTTTTTTACCTTGTTGTATGGTATGCCAAATACCTTTCTGTAAAAGTCATCAGTAAGCCTCTCCAGATTAATATCCCTGAAATATTCAGGATAGGTCTTTGTCGCCATCCACAGGGCAATAGGAGCGAGCCTTGGAGACCATGTGGACCAATCAGGTGATTTATATACCCTGCCTTCCCTTACTGCCTTTATATGCCTCCATTGAGAGTTATTCAGGATATCCTGAGCGCCGTATTTTGCATTTCCCCAGATAAAGATAACATCAGGATTCCATGCTATTATCTGCTCCATCGAGATATCAGCATAATTTTGTGGTATAAAAGATGCTGGATTAATCCCTCTAATCAGTTTGAAGACATCATTTGTAACACTAATACCACACGAAACAATGGTGGGTTTCCCTAAGAGCCATAAAACCTTTTGTCTTTTGTCATCAGGTATTTTTGATACCCTTTCTTTTATAAGTTTGAAGATTTTCCCCATCTGGTTGATGAAGTGCTCCATCTGTTTTTCTTTCCCGAATAGCCTTCCATGTAGTCTCATTACATCATAGAGTTCATCGAGGCTTTCAGGCTGGACCGCTATAACCTTTAGCCCCTTTTCTTCCATAAACCTCACTACCTCTGGTTTATAGCTCCATGTAAGAACAACATCAGGTTTTAGTTTAATAATCGCCTCTATGTTCACATCCGAACTGGTACCAGCAGAAGGAATAGACCTTTCAATATCAGGTCTTGTTGCCTTCATGAGGTCATTATCATAAGCCCATCTCCCAATACCTACGACCCTATCCCAGATACCGAGGGCAGGGATTAATTCATAAGTGATCAGGAGTACAGCCCGTTTTGCAGGAATGGGTATATTAATCACCCTTCCGAGTTTATCTTTGTAAGTTATGGTTTCAGCGCTTGAGATTCCGGATATGGATAACAAAAACATGAAGATTATCAGGGGATATGAAATATATATTAAAAAAGCGTGAAACAATCTGTCATTGCGAGGAGCAAAGCGACGAAGCAATCTCAAGAAGGCGCTATAAATAAAGAGATTGCCACGCTCCCTGCGGTCGCTCGCAATGACACTATCAATGACGAAAAAGGGATTTCTCGGACAGCCCCAATTTAAGGTATTATGCGTTCTATCTTCTGTGTTCTGTATTCTATGTTCTTTCATCAAAACCTCATTGTTATCTCTCCAAACCATGACCTTCCAGGTGCCTTGTAATAATAGAAGTAATCTCTGTCAAAGATGTTATCTACAGAAAATGAGACAGTTGCCTGTTTCGTAATTTTATAAGAGACCTTTGCATCTGCTATAAAATAAGGATCGTATGAGCCATAGACATTATTCACCTTGTCCTTGTTTTCATCATTTTTATATCTCTTGCCTACATATCGACCTGTTATAGAAGATGAGAAATGACCTTTTTCAATATCCGCTCCCATATTAAACATTTTCTCTGGAAGATATAATAGTCTTTTGCCAACCGTTAGAGGCTTTGCCACATTCTCTGTTATCTTTCCATTGTTATAAGTAAAGTTGGCAAAAAGCCTCAGCCATTTTTCAAATCTCTGCTCAGCCTCAAGCTCTACACCTTTACTTTCAGCCTTTCCTACATTTATCCGCTCCCAATAAGTAGGAGAAGTCGTTTGACTGTAGATGAGGTCTTCCAGATAATTTTCAAAATACGTAATTCCTATCTTTGCCCCTTTCCATAGTCCCTGGTTAACACTGATTTCCCATGATGTAGTAGTTTCTGGCTTTAAATCAGGATTGCCGGCATAAGTAATGCCTGAAATTATCAATGTCGCATAAAGGTCATAAACCGTGGGAGGCCTGAATGCCTTGCCAACGGATGTCCTTAATGTTGTCTTTTCAAAAGGTTTGTAGACTATTGCAGCCTTTGGACTAAAGGATGAGGCGTCTTTTGAGCCATATTCCTTTGGATAACCTGCCGTGCCTACCTTATTTACATACCCATCATATGTCTCCCACCAGTCCTCCCTGAATCCAATATATGCAGTGAGATTGTCGAGAATCATTATTTCATCCTGAACAAAAGCGGCATATGTCCTGTCCTTTCCCTTTGACTGATAAGCAAGGGTTGTCTTCGATTCTTCATCCTTCCAGTTTGTGAGATTATGCTGCTTTGTATCTGCCCAGCTATGTCTGAAAGAGCCGCCAAAGGTGAGGATATGCCTTTCAAATAGGGGAAGCGTAAGCTGGAGGTCAGCATTATAACTATTAGTTGGTGTCTCGTTGACCGTGCCAGGCCCGCCTGAACGGGTAGCAGTGCTGCCTGGTGTTACATACCAATATTTTTCCTGTCCAACAAGGCCCAGAGAAAGCTTTGTCTTTAGATTTGAAAACCGAGTTTCATAACTGAGATTATAAATATTTTTTATCCCGCCTGAAGAGCCTGTAAGGAAAGAGGATTCCTTTACTGTCCCATATGACCAGACTTCATTGCCTGCCGCATCCCTCAAATATGTATGAGGGTCGTCGTAATTGTACTCAAAACGGGTTCTCATGAATGAGAGATTAACCTTAGATGTCTTGGAGAAGTCATATCCTGCCTTTAATGTGATATTATCATCCCACCACCTGTTGTCTCCTTTGTCTCCGATTAAATATCTTGTATTACCCTGATTGCTTGTTGTATAAGACCAGCCTGTAATGCCTGCTGTTGGCTGGCTGCTTTGAACATTAAGGTCCGATGGATAACCTCCGGTTGCCTTATATCCATAGCTTACAAACAGGCTTACCTTTTCTTTAAATTTATCACCATAAGAGAGGTAATATTTTCTAATATCATCCATGGAGTCTCCTCTGTCCCAACTGGATCCATAGCCTGTTTTTAGAATGAATTCCCTCTTTTCTGGCATCTTTGTGATGATGTTCACGACTCCTCCCATGGCATAACCACCATAAAGGGACGAGAAAGGCCCTTTGACAACCTCTATCCTTTCAACATCCTCGGGTGCAAATCCTCCGGGTTTAATAGCACCTGAGAAGGCATCATTAAGGGTTATGCCATCTACCATGACCAATGTCCTGTAATACCCTGGAATCCCCCTTAAAGCAACGTACGCAATACTGTCCAGAAGACCTTTGGTGCGCTGGTTATAGACCCCCGGTGTAGTATTTAATGCCTCATCAACTGCCTTGATATTTCTCTTCTCCATATCCTCCTTTGTAACAACAGAAACACTTCCTGGCGCAGCCTCTAATTCCTTTTCTGTCCTTGTTGCAGTAACCACAATCTCCTCAAGTTCTATTTCCTTTTCTTCTTTAACCTTTTCTTTTTCCTCTGCTAATGCTACTGAGGTAACAACTAATAAACCTAAAAGACTACTTATAAAGCTCCTAAAAACCTTTCTCATCAAACACCTCCTGAAATTTTTTAACCCCTTCAGGAGATAATAAAGCCTTCGTGGCTTAGTTTTGATTTGATCTTCAACGCAGGCTAAAGCCTGCGGCTACAATTAACTAATCTTTTTTATGGCTTTTTCAAAAAGCCTGTTCAATCTCTTTGTTTCATAATAAAGCAAGTCGAGAATTTCTGAGATTTCTCTATTACCGGGAGATGATGCTTTTCTTGCCCAATCCCGGTAGGCTTCTGCATGCTCATTATTATGCTCCAGCCAGTAATAAAGTAGCCTTTTTAACTTTTCAACTTCGTCCACCTTTCACTTCCTCTCTGTCACTATGCTAAAGTTTTTAACACCTGAAAGCCTCACCTCGTCAATTACACTCACAAGTAACCCGACACTTACATCCCTGTCAGCCTTTATCCGTAAAAAGTCTCTCTTAAGGTCAGTTAAACCTTCTTTAATCGCTATTTGAAGATTCTTCATATCTACCCTTTTGTCCATAAAATAGATTTCGCCATCTTTTGTGATTGACACTGTCTTAATCGTTTCATTCTTTGCCTCAGCTGTTTTTGATTCTGGCAACCTAATTCTTATTGCCGGTTCCTGTATCAGATGTGATGTGAGCATAAAGAAAAGGAGCAGAAGAAAAACGACATCGACAAGTGGGGCAATGTTTAAGTGAGTATGGTAGTGTTTTTTGCGTTCAAATTCCATTTTTATGCCTCATGTACAGACTCATGGTTATTTCCTTCAGCATAAAGGCTATCTCATCTGCCTGTTTTTCAAGACAGTGGTGTCCTATGTGAATTGGGATAGCTACTAAAAGTCCTGCTGCTGTAGTTATAAGAGCCTCCCAGATGCCACCTGCAAGCATTGATGGGTTTACGCTCGTGCTTTTCTCTATCACCATAAAAGCTTTTATCATTCCTGTAACAGTGCCTGTCAGTCCTAAGAGAGGGGCAACAGTTGCAATCAGACCGAGCCAGCTTAATCCTTTCTCTATTTTCTTTACCTGCCTTGTGCCAATCAAAGAAATTTCCCTTTCATCACAGCCATTTTTAATTCCCTCCAGTATCGGTTTTAAAATGGAGGGATTTATCTTCTTTCTGGTGATCTCATCAACAGGCACATCTATTTCCTTTAAAACCTGCCTGTACTGGATAAACTTGTTAATCACTATGGCTACCCCCACGATGGAGCAAAGAAGTATGGGATACATTAAGAAACCACCCTTTATGAATAAGTCAATCATCTTCAATGATCCCTCATCAGGATAAACCCTGTTAGAGAGGCCATCCTAAATGACGATGCATTATCCATGGAATTATCTATTCTCTAACAGGATAAATCTTATCGGTAATAATGCTCTTGAGGCTATAGGTTTCCCATCCCTTTTTGCAGGCAAAAACGTTGACCTTTTTACTGCCTCAATTGCTGCCTCAGTGAAGCCATATCCGGCATTTTCTATGACTTCTACATTTAAAAGTTTCCCTCTTTTATCTATGGTTAATCTCAAAATCACTCTACCTTCTTTCCCCATTCTCCTTGCAATCAAAGGGTAACTTGGTAATTCCCTATGTAAAAACTTTGGACCTTCCGCTGAGCCGAATTCTATGTCTTGGGTTTGAGACAACTGTTGTTTTGGAAAAGAGATTTGAGGTGCGGAGGCAACTTCTCGAGCGGCGTCTTCAGGAGGATTGGGATTTTCAAATATATTTATGGAGGTAGCTGGTTTTTCATTAGAGATCATCGTTGACTCAATAATCTCCTCTTTCTGCATCAATGGTTTTTCTTCAATCTTTTGAGGCATCTCCTCTCTTTTTACTCCCTCTTTAGCGGCCTTCATCTTCTGCCTTTTCATAATTTTTTGCTCCTGAACAATAGGCTTCTCTTCATCCATCACAAAAAGTTCTATCTCGTTAAATTTTTGAACAACAGCCATTGAAACAGGAATAACCATAATCAAGATATGGACAAATACCGAGATCAGCAGCCCATAATTAACTTTTATGTTATCTGTTCCTGTCTTTTCCATAAGTTCTCCAGAATAAAAAAGCCATGAAAACAGCACCTTCATGGTACAAAGCCTTCATGGCCTTTTCCGAATACTTTATTTATTTCTATTTTACTATCTTTAAGTCTGTAAATTTTATCAGCCACATCTTTTAAAAATCCATGATCCTGGCTGATGATTATATATGTATCTGAATATTCCTTTAGATATTTTAAGAACCTTTCTGTACTCACCTCATCAAGTCCTGTTGATGGCTCATCAAGCAAAAGGCACTCAGGATTCATTGCCACAACAGTGGCGAGGGCAACGAGCCTTTTTTCTCCACCTGAAAGGCGATGGGTAACCCGTTTCTCAAAACCCGAAAGTCCTAATCTCTCGCATGTCTCTCTCACAATACTTCTTGCCTCTTCTTGAGACTTTCCAAGATTTAATGGCCCAAAGGCAATATCCTCCTCAACAATGGGAGAGAATAGCTGATCATCAGAATCCTGAAACAGGAGACCAATCCTTTGTCTTACCTCTATGAAGTCTTTTTCATGCTTCCTGACCTTTCCAAATATTTTTATCTCACCCGGATCTGGTTTTAAAAGCCCCATTATTAGATGAAACAATGTCGTCTTACCAGCACCATTAGGACCTGTAAGACCAATTTTACCTCCCCTTTTAAGGGAAAAATTTAAACCATTAAATACATTTTTCCCGTTCGGATAGCTAAAACTCAGGTTCTTTATATCTATAAAATATTTGCTGCTCATAAAATTAGTCCTGCAATAAATATAAGTCCCATTATGAGTGTTATCATAGACATCAAAAGGCAAAATACCATGTCTATCTTTTTGAGTTCGAAATGGCTCATTATATTGAAATTTCCATTAAAGCCTCTGCATAACATTGCTTTGTAAATCCTTTGGGATCGCTCATAACTTCTGACAATAAGCATGCCAACAAGATATGCGTATGTCCTATATGTATGCATGTTTGTCCCTGCCTTGAAAGACCTGATAGTCATAGCATTTTTCAGCCTCTCATATTCTTCATGCAAAACACTTATATATCTGTAAAAGAAGAAGAAAAGATGAACAAGCTTATCAGGTACCCTAAGGTGGACAAGGGCATGGGCAAGGGAAAAGACCTCTGATGTGCCAAGGATTGCTATAGTTGCAAGCACAATTGCATTAGCCTTTAGTGTAATGGAGAGGACATAAAGAAAACCCTCACGGGTAGCTTTTAAAGAACCTATATGAAAGACTGCATCTCCGGGGTAACTAAAGGGGAGGAATATCCATAGCAAAAATATAAAGGTATTTACAACAATCAACCTTCCAATAAGTTTTTTAACGCTTATACGTGCAATGGATACCATTAAAAGGGAGACGATAAGCGCTAAAAGTGGGCCCTTTGTTCCTTGCATAATAGCAATAACAAAGATATAGGGCATTATGGTTATAAACTTAACCCTCGGGTCAAGTCTATGAAAAAAGGAGTTGCCTTCGGCAAATTCTTCAAGATGCATATCAGTTCGTCTTTATTCCCCTTTTGGCTTTAAAATATGCCAAAATTCCCAAAATCCCTATAATATAACCAATTCCACCGATTATTTCGGTAATACCTGGCTTTCCACTGCTTTCCTGTAACTTAACAAGCATATTTTCCATCGGTTTGAGTTTTCTATCAATAACGCTCTCAACTATCGCCTCTATCTCGGTGTTTGGGATGTACGGTCCGATAGTAATCCCCCCGCACCCCCCTTTAGTAAAGGGGGGATTTGGCCTCTGACTCTGGACTTCTGACTTCCGACTTTTAATACCCATGGCCTCTCTTACCTCATCTTCACTAAGGGTGAATTCGGCCTGATGTCCCATGCTCGCATGAAGGACGAGCTTCAAAGATGTAGCCTTGGGGATTTTAAATAAAAATTTTCCTTCTTCATCAGTTTTGCCTTCATGGAGTTTGGTTCCATCTCTTTCATCAAAAACCTCTATAACAGAATTCTTGCACTTTGTGCCATCAACAAAATAACTTTCTGAGTGGACCATGCCATCTTCGGCATAGGCATAGATATTGACCTTATGGGCATGGGCAAGAGAAACAAATAGTAGACAGTAAACAGTAAACAGTAAACAAAAAATAAGATGCCTGAATCCTGAATCCTGTACTCTGTATTCTAAACTCATCTTCTCACCTCCAGTATCTCCGGCTTTACCTTCCTCAAAAAAATAACACAGAAGGCTGTAATTATACCCTCTATCAGCATAACTGGTAGATGGGCAACTACTACTAGCCTTGCCACATTCAAGAAGGCCTCACCTGTGGTTACGAGAGAAAGGGCAACTAAGATAGCTCCAAGGCCAACACCTGTAGCACCAGCAGCAAATCCTGAAAGTGTACCTATAAGGTAATTACCTTTTCGCACAGGTATATTAAGGAGATAATAGGTAATAACCCCGGGAGCCGCCATATTAAATGTATTAACACCGAGTGATGTAAATCCACCAAATTGGAAGAGAAGGGCTTGCAGCGAAAGTGCAATAAGAATGGAAGGGAATGTCATCCATCCAAGTAGAATGCCAAGAAGCCCATTCAGTACGAGATGAACACTCGATGGACCTACTGGAACATGGATCAACGAGGCGACAAAAAAGGCTGACGAAAGAACAGCCACCTCAGGTATCTTTTCATAGGTCATCTTTTTCAGACCCAGAGCTGTTCCCGCAACGGTTAGTAAGACACCCGTCGCTAGTACAGGTGCCGATAGAACACCTTCTGATATATGCAAGCTATTTCATCTCCCTTGTTCTGACCCACAAGACAGCACCGATCTCAACAGGACATTCTTTACCTTCATGTTTTAATTTAAAATCAGCAGTATTAAGGGCTGCAAATCCCCACCATCCTGCCTTTGGCATTGCATATGTGAATACCCCATTTGCATCAGCCTTAACAACCTGTGTAATGTAAGGATCATCAGGTGCCTTTACCTTGCCACCTTCATTGTAATATTCAACCTCAACCTCTGCATAAGGTACGGGTTTACCGTCAACCTTCACAATACCCTGAAAGACATTACCTGCCCAGAGTCCATAGGGCCTTGTCAAAGGCACAATTTCGGTTTTGAGTCCTACTTCACTATCCCATCCTTCCTCTTTTCCCAGGGCATTAACTATGATCTTTGTGTAGTGAATGATAAAGCTCTCTTCTGCAGGTTCCCAGTAAGGTGCTGGTTCAACAAAGAAGACGTGATCCCCGGGCTGCTTGATCTTATATGAAGCCTCCCATGTAGTAAAACCCCTTATAACCTTCTTTTTCAGGGTTTGCAGGAGATCGTGCTTGTTCCCGCCTACCATAACGCCAAATGCCTTTGGCATTTCCATGTTCATATAGTGTCCTTCAAAGGGATGGATGAATTTTACCTGAAGGATTATATCCTTTTTGTCCTGTTTTGAAACAATATCATCAGATGGGATTATCACACCAAAGTGCGCCCATGAAAGGGAAACAGACAACAAAACGAATACTAAAGTCAGAATAAGATTTAGTCTGCCTTTCATCTTCCACCTCCTAAAATCTCAGCGTTATTCCTGCAAGGATTGAATAATCAGCCTCAGGCTTATTAAGCCCACCCTTTAAACCAAAATCCACATCAAGGTCCTCTGATATGGAATAGATGAAACCACACAGAATAAATGCAGGATGCGTATTTGAGGACTTATCAGGATTAGTTTCCATGCCAATATCTGCAACAACATTAAGGTTATTAGCAACCTCTACCCTTGGAGAAAGGGAGGCATGCCATATATCTTCCCTTTCATCAAGTTTGTTTTCATTTCTCTTATATCCAATATTTAAATCGAATGACCATGGCTTTACTTCCTTTGTGACAAATAAGAGCAGGCTGTATCCTGCCCTTCCAGCACCCAGCCCTCTCTCATAATCCCCTGTTGGAAGTGAGATCAGAGGTCTCAAGGCAAAACTCAAATTGTCTTTTTCATAAAATCGCCATTTTAAATCAACCTCTACATCAGAAATTCCATCCTCTGTTATAATTTCTGTATCCTTTGTCCTTACATACTGGTATGGAACGCAGAACTCGATGTCTATGGTATCTGTTATCCCATATGCGAGTACCGGTACTATCACCGTACTGTTTTCGGTCACTCCATCTTCATCCTCGTGCGCATACTCTCCACCAACTTCGAGTTCAAACTTACCCTTCCCCTGCGTGCCTGTATCATCTGTGATAAGGGGATGGGCTGCATAAGAATTGGAAACTAAACAGAGAGTAAAGAGCACAGAGCACAGAGCATGGCTCAAATGGTGAACACTTAAACCTTTAACCTTTAACCTTTGTAACATTATGTTTTTCCTTTCTCGCGGCAATAAAAAAAGCCGCGAAAGCTTTTCAGGCCTGCTGGCCATCTTTTAAGCCTTCGTGGCTTCTGTTCTAACAAAAATTTATCAGAAATGTTTGATCATTGTCAATCTCTTTTTTTAATGAGTAAGCATCTCTAATTCCATGGTGGCAGGATATAGTATTTGAGCGGCTTCTTTTGCCGATAGTCCTCCGCCAGAGGCGGAGAGAATATACTAATATAAAGAGGCAAAAGCCTCGGAGGGCGATAGCCCGAGAATGAGCGAAAATACTATATCCTGTCCCTTATTACCATTTAAAAATTAGAGTTGAATTCCATCACGAAAAAAAGAAATGCTTCCTTAATAAATGGTCAAAAATTACTGAAGAAAAGGATTAACAGTTGATTTATCTCTAAATTTTCATTGACAACGGGCATATAACTTGCTAAAGAATAGTTAGAATGAGCCCAAACCTATTTGAGTTTTGCAAAGATTCTAATTCATATAAGGTTAAGCCGGTTTT
This sequence comes from Nitrospirota bacterium, assembly GCA_040753955.1. Classification (GTDB taxonomy): domain Bacteria; phylum Nitrospirota; class Thermodesulfovibrionia; order Thermodesulfovibrionales; family SM23-35; genus JASEEX01. The sequence continues at coordinate 11,347 of JBFMDQ010000013.1, forward strand.
CTTCATTATATCCATCGTGCTCCATATTACCCTCCTCCTTTGGATTCCGGGTCTTAAAGGTATTGCCTTTCTGAGCCCCTCGAAAGAGGCCATAGAAATTAAAGGTCAGGACGCTGAAATTAAGGAAAGACTATACTTTGATATATACTGGCTTGGTATCCATGCGGGAGAAGCAGCTCTTGAAGCTGTTAATAACAGTGGTGCTCTGAGAATAACTTCGAGAGCTCATTCTGCTCCTTTTATATCTGTCTTTTACAAAGTAGAAGACTATGCAGAAAGTTTGGTCAAGGATGGAAGGGCTGTCAATTTCAGGATTAAACAGCATGAGGGCAGATACAGGAGCGATAAAGAGACAGTATTTGACATTGACAACAGGAGGATTATCTACTTTGATTATTTAAAAGGCAAAAAGAATGAACATGCTATTGCGGATGAAGATGTCTGGGATTTTTTCTCCGGTTTTTACTACCTGAGGTCTCTGCCCCTTGAGGTAGGGAAGGCTATTTATATCAATATATTTGACAGCAATAAGTTCTACAAGACTAAGGTTAATGTTCTGAGAAAGGAGAAGATCGAGATTTCTGGCAGAGGTGAAGTAGTTACAGTGGTCGTGAAGCCAGAGACCAAATCTGAAGGGGCATTCCATAAGAAAAGTGACATACTGATCTGGCTTACGGATGATGGAAAAAGGACGCCTGTAAGGGTCGAGACAAAGGTCCCTATTGGGAAGGTTATTGCAGAGTTAAAAAATTTTGTCTATTTCGATCCTCGGGAATAGGGCTTTGCCCTTTTTTATCTTTATTCCGGGCTTAATTATCCCCCATCTGCCTTCGCTATCGAAATTAGCTTTCAATAGGTCTTCGCCAATATTAAGCTGTTCCCATATTTTTTCAGCTGTAGATGGCATAAAAGGGAAGAGATAGATTGAGACGAGGCGCAATGCCTCAGATATGGTATAGAGTATATTGGAGAGTATTTCCTGGTCTTTTTCCTTCCATGGGGCAGTATGCTGTATGTATTCGTTTATATCATTTATAACAACCCATAATTGAGTCAGGGCATTGTGAAATTCGAGTCTTTCAAAGAATCTATCGAAACCGGTGAGAAGGCTGCCCGGGGAATCAGTAAACCATGCCTTGATTTTCTTTTCCGCCTCTCTGTCCCTGGCCTCAATTGGTGGTGGGATCTCTCCATCCCTATATTTCTCTATCATCGTTAGAGAGCGGCTTATTAGATTACCGAGGTCATTTGCAAGGTCAGTGTTGATGCGTTTTATCATACCCTGCTCGGAAAAGTCACCATCTGCTCCGAAAGGGACCTCTCGGAAAAGAAAATACCTCAAGGCATCAGTCCCGTATCTATTGACTATCTCATTCGGGTCAACCACATTGCCGAGAGATTTCGACATCTTTTTACCTTCGACAGTCCACCATCCGTGGGCAAAGATATTTCTGGGAAGAGGCATTTCGAGTGCCATTAACATGGTTGACCAGTAGATAGCATGAGTTGTGAGGATATCCTTTCCTATGAGGTGATGGTCCGGAGGCCACCAGTCCTTACCCCTCTCTTGCCCCCCCTTAGTAAGGGGGGAATGGGGGGGTGGTGGAGCCAGGTACTTTGTTGCTGAGTAATAATTCAGGAGCGCATCAAACCATACATAGGTTACAAAGTCTTCATCAAAAGGAAGTATTATGCCCCAGGATAGTCTCTCCTTTGGTCTTGATATGCAGAGGTCACCGAGGGCATGATTTTTTAAAAACCCTAAAACCTCATTCCTTCTTGTCTCAGGGAGTATGTAGTTCGGATTTTCTTCAATGTATTTTATAAGTCTTTCTTGGTATTTCGACATCAGGAAGAAGTAATCCTTCTCTGAAATATACTCTAAAGGCCTTTTGCACTCAGGACAACTACCATCCATTACCTCTTTCTCTGTCCAGAAGCGCTCATCAGGAATGCAGTACCACCCTGAATAAAGTCTTTTTTCAATGTCGCCCTTCTCATATAATCTCTGGAGCAAGGACTGAACAGTCTTTGTATGTTCCCTATCTGTGGTCCTTATGAAGGCATCATTTTTGATGCTCAGTTTCGCCCAGAGATTTTTGAAGTTTATGACCATCAGGTCAGCATGTTCTTTTGGTGTCCTGCCCTTTTCCTGTGCTGCCTTTTCTACCTTCTGGCCATGTTCGTCGGTACCTGTTAAAAAAAATACCTCTCTGCCTTTTAATCTGTTATATCTCGCAAGGATGTCAGCTGCCAGAGTTGTATATGCATGGCCAATATGAGGGATATCATTTACGTAATATATAGGCGTGGTAACGTAGAACTTACCGCTCACTTTTCACGGGACCTTTTTCTGCGCTTTCTTCTGCGTCCTATAAACCTCCTGAAGCCTTCTCTATATTCTTGCTCTTTAGATTGTAGTGAGGGTTGGGCCTCGGGCTCATCTACTTCTCCTGATGAGTCGCTCGAGGCAGCAATCATTTCGAACACCTCTGCATCTTCCGAAAGGGATATGGAATTTTCTTCTGTCAGGGCAACTTCCTCAGGGGATGCTTCATCATACTCATAGCCCAAGCAGCACATGAGCCTTCCACAGACACCAGATAGCTTTCCTGTGTTAAGGACGAGCTCCTGCCTCTTTGCCATCTTGATGGAGATAGGCTCAAAGGATGTCAGGAATTTTGTGCAACATAGTTCCCTACCGCATATTCCCATGCCACCTAATATCTTTGCCTCATCCCTCACACCTATCTGCCTCATCTCTATCCTCGTCCTGAACCTCATTGCAAGGTCTTTTACGAGCTCCCTGAAATCAATCCTCTTTTCAGCAGTGAAATAGAAGATAATACGTTTTCTGTCGAGGGTCACCTCTGTGGATACGAGCTTCATCGGAAGCCCCCTCGCTATTATCCTCTCGAGGCAGTAATCCCTCGCCTCTGCTTCGAGTTTGCTGTTTTCTTGTCTCTGCAGCAGGTCTTCTTCTGTAGCCTTACGAATGACCTTTTTCAGCTCTCTCTCAGGAGTTTCTACCGTATGGCGCTCTATGATTACGTTGCCTATGCTGAGGCCGAATTCAGACTCTGCGACCACAAGGTCACCTTTGTTAACATCTACATCGTTTAACTCAAATTCATATATCTTTCCACAGATTTTAAAATGTACTCCAATTACTTCAGGCATGTTATTTACCTTATAAAATTCAAAGCAGAATTCAAAAACTCCCTGATTTCGCGCTCTTAATCTTCAGTTTTTAATTTCCTTAAAATAGAGCCTGTGTAGTTCCATGTGAGGGATCTGTTCAGATTAAAATTTAAATATCCCCTCAGGGTATTAAGTTTCTGATAATTTTCTATTATAACCTTTAAATCCATAGAACTGCTGAACTTTTTTATGTAGTCTTTAAGGTCTATATTAATAAGATTTTTTTCGTCCTGAGTTATTTTTATTATGGCTGCATCCCTGAGGAGGATTACCATAAGGTCGAACCACCTTTCCATCTCTTCTTTTGACGTCCAGCCATCCTTCTCTGTTTTCAGCATCCCCTGAAGAAGCTTCAGGAACCACGCCCTTTCTTCAATGAGGTCTACCGAGATTACAAGGCCTGGCCTTCCCATCGAAAGTCTGACAAGAGTTGAGAGTCTCTTTTTGACTCCTGACTCCTGACTCCTGACTCCCGACTGTTGATTGACTGTCTCTATCACCTTTTTACAAGCCTCATGGGAGAGTGGTGTAAAGTTTACCCGTGAACATCGCGACCTTATTGTGTCGGGCAGGCGGTCAGGATTTGATGATATAAGAATTATAAGGCTATCCTTTGGAGGTTCTTCAAGGGTCTTAAGAAAGGCATTTGCTGCATAGGGATTCATCGAGTCAGCTTCGTCTACAATCACGACCTTCTTTTTGCCCTCAAAGGGTTTAAAAGAGAGCATGTCATCGATCGCCCGTATCTCTTCTATCCTGGTCTGCCCATCTTCGGGTGAAATAAGCAAAAAGTCAGGGTGTACCCTGGAATCTATCTTCTTGCAGGAAGAACATTCATCACAAGCATCAATAACCCCCCCCTTACTAAGGGGGGGAGAAGGGGGGGTTAGACAATTGAGTGCCTTTGCAAAATTGAGGGCCGCGAATTTCTTGCCTATTCCCGATTCTCCTACAAATAGATATGATGATGGTATCCTCCCTCTCTGAATGGTTCTAAGGAGTATATTTACTGCCCTTTCTTGTCCTATAACATCTCTGAGTGCCATTATTCAAAAGGGTTCGAGGATTCGAGGATTCAAGGGTTCAAGTTTTTATTTTCACTCGGCCCCCTGAATCCCTGACCCCTTGAACCCTATCCAAGTGAAATATTTTTTATAAAATCCTCTACTATTCTAATTATCCTCCGATGTACCCCCTCTATACTTTCTGAGGCATCTATTAATTCTATTCTTTCCGGCTCTTTTGCTGCAATCTCAAGATAACCATCTCTTACCCTTTTATGGAACTCTAAGTCCTCAATCTCTAATCTATCCGTCTTGTTGATACCCCTGTTTCTCTTTAACCCGATCTCTACATCAAGGTCAAGAAGTAGTGTAATGTCAGGTTTTAAGCCCTCTGTTACTATTCTTTCAATGAAGTCTATAAGCTTTAAATCTATCCCCCTTCCATAACCCTGGTAAGCTACAGTCGAATCAATAAACCTATCTGTTATAACAACAGAACCTATTTTTAGTGCAGGTAGGATAACCTCCTTTATATGTTGTGCACGTGAGGCATTATAAAGTAGCAATTCTGAGATAGGTGTCATCCCCCTATTTTCTGCAGAGAGGAGTAAATCTCTAATCTTGAGCCCTATTCGAGTGCCTCCAGGCTCTTCTGTAAGTGTGACTTTACATCCTTCTTTTGCGAGATATTCGTAAAGGAGTCTCGATTGAATTGTCTTACCCGTACCTTCGATTCCCTCAAAGGATATAAGTATGCCCTTCATTAGATTCTCTTTTCAGTCATTCCGACTTGTTCGGAATCTTTCTTCTTATCTTTTCATTAAAGCAACCAGTAAAGAAAGATTCCCGACAAGCGGGAATGACATTTACTATTTGTTTTCTGATACTTTTATCAATAAACACTTTTTAGTAACTTCTTTAATTCAACTAAGAGATGAAAGACCTTTGTTGTCTCTTCTATACTCCTTGAGCCTGTGCCACATGAGGGTGTTATGAGCATACGTGATAGTAGAAGATCTGCAGGTATTGACTTTGATAATCTCTCCAGGCCTTCATAAAATCGCCTCTTTATCGAATCAGTATTTTCCTCTCTTATCAACTCCGTTGTAGGTACTATACCCCAGGCAAGGTATCCACCTCCCTTAAGAAATTCCGTGAATTCTGCTGGATATATAGAAATTGTATCTATATATCCGTAGGCATCAAAGCTAATTATATCTGTCCCACTCTTTATCACCATTGACCAATCAGCCTTATCGCAGCAATGGGTCCCCGAAATGCCCCCGACATGCTTAATAGTATCTGATGTTTCTCTCAGCAATCTCTTGGCTTCTTCGGGTTCCACGCCGAGATAACTTGTGCTGCCTAAGGCAGAGAGAATGGGCTCATCTATGAAGAGGATTATATTTTCAGCATAAGGCCTCAGCATCTCTATCTGCCATCTGATCTTTGCCTTAAGGAGTATAAGGGATATCTCACGTAGCTCTTCATCAAAATAAACTGGTCTTCCCACGGAGTCCTTTAGTCCGAGGGTAAAGGTTAGGGGGCCTGTAATCTGTCCTTTAAGGGCCTTGAACTTCTTATTTTTTAACAGTCCTATAAATGTATAAAGCCCTTTTGCATTGCCCTCAGAAATTGCAGCCTTCCAGTCCTCTGAATAGGTCTCGTAGAACCCTCTAAGGTCATCACCGCTGCCCTTTTCTACCCACATGCTCTCTCTCTGCTCGTCAATCTTTAATGATGGCATGCCTTCAGAGAACTGGGGTATCATGGATTCATGGAATGATACCTGAGGAAGTTGAGGCCAGAAAGGAATATCGAATGTTTCGAGCACAAGCCTGCACGCCTCCTCCGCATCTGTATGAGGGAGACTCCCGATCCCTGTTGTCGTAAATGGTGTAAACATTGTAAGATGATACTCTATTGATGAGCTCATTAGTCAATAGCTAAAGCTCAACAGTCGCTCAGAGAGTAGCAATTATGAACATGTCGATTTTATCTATCTTTTATAAACGAGATTGCCATATCGTCCGCCTCTGGCGGACTCCTCGTCTGGCATCTTTAATAATTATCTTTTTATCTATTCCTGTGTCTGTCTATCCTTTCATCTCGGATAATGAGATTGCACTATTTCAAAAAGAGCTTGAAGGAAGGCCTGTTGGTGAGCGTATTGCATTCTGGGCTGAGAAATTTGTGGGAACTCCCTATGACCAAGATCCTCTTGGAGAATACGTGAGCAGAAAGGTGATTGTTGCTGACGAGAGGGTTGACTGTATGTATCTTATCTTCAGATCCCTTGAACTGAGCCTCAGTGGGACTCCTTCAGAGGCTATACTGATCGCACTGGATAAGAGATTCATTAACAAAGGCAGGATTGTAGATGGTAAGGTCGTTAATTATGAGAACAGGTTTCAATACGGTGAAGACATGCTCGATAGTGGTAAGTGGGGCAAGGAGATTACAGAAGAGATAGGTCCGCTCACGGAGATAAAGGGTTTAAGAGGGAGGGATAAGGTAAGAATTATCTCCAAAGACACTATGCAAGTCCTACTTAATACAGGTGTCTCATCCCTTCAAAGTGGCGATATGCTTTTTTTCATTAAATCCCCTGATAAAAGGGTTGCAGATGAAATCGTCGGACATATGGGTATTGTAAAAAAAGAAGGCGGTATCTTATACCTTATTCACGCCAGTGGAGTCAAAAACAGAGGTGGCGTGGTTAAAAAGGTTTTACTTTCTGATTTTATAAAATCAATGGCTTTCATAGGGATAAGGGTAAGCAGGTTCGATTAAGCCCACACTCTATTTACTCCGCCTCTGGAATTTTGTTTTCTTTCTCAACTTTTTGTGTTTATGTTTGCTCATCTTTTTCTTACGCCATTTTACAACACTACCCACACAATCACCTCCTCACTTTTTTCTTTATTTGCCATAATCTGTCTATTGTATTGCGTTGTTGATCACAAATGCCTCCTTCAAAAGGGCTTCTTCCGGCTCAAATCCCAAATGAAACTTTCGAGCAGATCCTTCTCTAAAGGGTCTCCATTGAAAGACAGGGTTAAGACTGGCAAGCCAGTCTGCTGAGAAATAAGGTTTAGCTGGGTTTCAGCAATTCTGGTTGGCATACACTCAAATGGACCGACCACCACCGTTGCAGCGATATCTCTTTTTTGCCAGAGCAATAAGGGTAAACCAATGGTCAGGGCAGCCTCACCTAAGGGTCTAAGTTTTCGAAGATAAGGTTTAGCAGTTTTAAGAATCTCTTCAATTTTATGGTCCTCCGGCCAATCCAGTGACTTAGCAAAGATCCTGTATAACCTCTTTTCAATTATTCTCTGAAGGAACCAGGTTAAAAAGATTTTCCGACGCTTGGTTTTGACAAGGGTCAATCTTTTTAAGCGTTGCCAGGTAGTATAATTTATCCATTCTCTAAAGGGAGCAAGCTTCACCTTAACATTCAGATCTTCCAATTCTCTAATTATATTATTATTAGAGAAATCGTCCAATCTGACATAAATCTCGCCTGTTAAGAGGACCTTTGGCTTTCCCTGTTTTGTTTTGTCTCTGGCAATCTTCTGGAAATCGATAGCTGCTTGAGCCGCCAGAAATTTCATTCCCCACAAATTACTCAAGCCTGACCAATCGTTGGGTGTCTTCAAAATCATCTCTTCAGCTTTTTTTAGATAGCGATCAAAAACCTCTTGAGTTGAGCCAGAAATTTCCTCTTCTGGTCGAAAATCAAATAGGGCATCCTTAAGGAGATCGGTAAAAACAACGGCTGACCAAAATTTGGCCGTTATTGCCCCACCAGCCTCTTCCCCAAGTCGGTAACCAGTTTCTGAAGTCGGGGAGATAACCTTGATTCTTCCAGCCAGCCCTAATTTTTCCAGAATTATTTTGGTCAATAATTGGTATTGACCAAATCGGCAAGGCCCCCCTGCTCGTGGCATAAAATAGTAAAAATCCTCTTGGTGAATTTTTGAATACTTAAGAAGAGAACCTAAAGTCACAATCATTGGTAGGCATTCTTTACCTGAAGTGTAAAGCCGTCCTATTTTCAAGCATTCCTCATCAGCCATTGGCAGAACCTCGCTATCGACTCCAAGAGATCGGATACAGGCAGGAGCAATTCTTGTTCCTTCCCCCATCCAGGGAAACAGAATCTTGCTTTTGGTCCCTTTGACCTCAGTCAGCGAATCGCCTCTAATTTCAAAATGGTTGATATCAAAAAGTTGCTCTCTTTGCGGCTGCTTATAATTTCTGATGCCATATAAAAATGCCTCCACCCGGGTTTTAAAACCAGCCTGGCCAGTATAGGCATCGGTCTCTAAAACCGCATAGGGCTTACCCTGGCTTAGATACTGGAAGAAATGAATCAGAAAACTGTCAGGCCCGCAGGAATAAACCGAAAGCCAAAGGGGATAGATCCCCGGTTGTCTTCTTATCTCATATGCTACTTTTAATAGTCTATGGCCATAGCCCCAGTAGATATCTCCGAGGACCGGACCTTGGCCAGCCAGAGGGTAACAATCAGCAGGCAAGGCTATCGCTCCCTTTTCCTGAATAGTCTCGGGAATACCAGCAGCCAATAAAGAGGAATGGACGATATAGGGATGTCCTAGAACGACAACTACTGGTAACAGGTGTTCTTTAGCAAACTTTATGCTTTCTTCTCCAATCTTGGCAAGATGTTCTTCAAACTCTCTCTGGGCCTTTACTGCCTTTTTAAAGGCAGAAAGGCTCTTGAGGGGGGAACTGCCGAGTCGAAGACCCAATTTTAAAAATTCCCACCGAGTCTTTTCATATCCCTCCTTAAAATTCAAGAGGGGTTGAAGGACTCGAGTAGAGATTTTTGGAGAAAAGAGATCTGGCATTGCCTGAGATAGGGAGCAGACATAACACCGTTTTTCCTCTCGACCGGTAATTTCAATAACCTTGGGCAGGAAGACAAAATCTTTATCTTCAAGAAATTTTGCTTCGCCGGCCAGAAGCTGAAGGGGTGCACAAAATGCCGACTGGCAGAGTTTTGCTCCTTGTTCAAGGGATTGCAAACCGGCCGCTTCTGCCCTTTCAACTTTAAACCCTAGCTCTTGGAAAAAGGTAATAACCAGAGGTGAAATTTCTTCTGTTTCCAGACCGCGAGGAATACCGATAGTCTTGCCCTGCTGGATAGTAAACATCCTACGGGGCTTGGCTGATTTCTTAGAATCAGCGATTAATCTCAAAATCAGCCTTTCTCTTTCCAGGAAGGGCCGTGGAGCCTGGGCTAAAATTGGACTCTTGCCAGTTTTCTCATATTTATCACAAGCCCCGCCCCAGAAAAACTTTCTCTCTTCCTTAACAGTTCTTACCGTTATCATTTGGATGGGACAGAGATTGCCTTCAAGACAGCCTTCTCTGGAGCGGCAACGAAATTCTTTTTTCTCTAAAACATAACTCTCCATAAATCTCGCCAGATCTAAAGGAAGTTGATAAGTCAGATTTTCGCCAAATTCTTTTTTAGTCAAAATGGCAATCCCCAAAGCTCCCATACTGCCCGGCGATGGAGGGACAATAATTCTCCTGCCTGTTACCTTAGCCAGGGCACAAGCAAGAGATAGGTTTTCGGCCGGTTTGCCCTGAAGGAATATCTTTTGACCATAATCCCTGAGGCCTTTTACCCGATTATTATAATTAAGAATAATCGAGTAATAGAGTCCAGCAGTAATCTCCTCCAGGGTCGCTCCTTTTCTTTTAACATCATCAATCTGTTCGGAAATAAAGACGGCGCAGTATTGTCCAAGCTCAACTAAACGGGGAGATTCCAAGGCCATCTGACCAAGCCGCCTTACATCGTTGATACCCAGAAGTTGAAGTTGTTCGGCCAGAAAAGAACCGGTCCCGGCTGAACAAACAGTGTTCATACAAGAATCAATTACCCGGCCAGCTTCTAAACGGATAAATTTGGCATCCTGCCCTCCGATGTCTACCACTGTATCAACCTCGTTATCATAATAGAAGGCACCTTGAGCATGGGCGGCAATTTCATTAAGAACAAAGATCTGCTCCTGGTTTCCCTCAGGCAGGGAACTCTTCAAGAGATTGCCTACGATCTCCCGACCGGAACCAGTACAGCCAATCGCTTTAATCCCGCTTAAATATTTGGTCGGAGTTTGTTGGATTAGATCTTTGGCAGCCTGAACTGGTTGGCCTTTGGTCTCTGTGTAGGCCTCAAAAACCGGCCCCTTATGGCTGAGGATAACCAACTTTGAACCTGTCGACCCAATATCTAAACCCATGATTAGATTCTCCAACGAATCTTCTTTAAACTCCGTTAGAATGTTTGAATAGGGTTTTATGGAGCCTTCTAACGGGGTAATTTCGGGAGATTTAATTTTATTCACTAGGTTCAAGTAATTTTTAAGGCCCGGCAGATATACCAGAGGCGAGACTTGGACTTTGGTTTGAGGCAAAGAAAAATCTTTGTCTTTTGATATCTTAGCCCCAACTAAAGCTGCACCCAGAGCCTCAAGATACAAGGCATGAAGCGGCACTTCTACCTTGACTCCTGGAGAAAGACCCTCAAAAATTTCTTGAATGGTTCTGACAATTCGCTTGGAGGCTGAAAGTCCTCCGATAACTATGACCCGAGAAGAGATCCCGGTTTTCAAAGCCAAAGCAGCAGCATTTTTAGCTGAAGAATCCAACAACCCAGCGACTACTTCTTCAATCTTATGACCTTGATTTAAAAGATGGGTAAAGTCGGTCTTCATCGTTACCCCGCAACGCGAGGTAATTTCCAAACCTTTGACTTTTTCCGCTTTTTGATCAGCCTTAAGGAGATCTAAACCAACCCGGGCAAAAATCTGATCTAAAAAGCTACCTACTCCAGCAGCACAGCGAGGATTTCGTCTAAATTCGCTCGCCCCGGAGGTTTTAACCTTAAATACGGAAAAACCTCCACCGCCTAATCTAACAACCGATATATCCTGGTTAGGGTAGAGAAATCGCGTTGCTTCTTCTTGTGCCACTTTTTCAACGATCTTAGGAAAATCTAAGATTTGACGCAAGCGACCGGTTACAATTATCTGGTCTTTTCCCGTGATTTGCCATTCAGCTTTAAGTCTTTGCCAGATTTTTTCGACTTCCTGCTGATGGACTTGCCAGAAAGTCTCTCTAATCCGTTGGCCGTTATCCAACCAAACTGCCTTAAAACTTACTTTGCCTATATCGATTCCTATTACCCTCATTCTTCGCCGCAATATATTTTCAAACTCTCACTGGGCAGTTCTCAGTCACTAAGTACACGTTCTCATGAATATTATGGCGTAACCTGGTTATAGGAGATTCTTCGGCTGCGCCTCAGAATGACAGCGTTTGTCACCCTGAACGAAGTGAAGAGTCTTAATACCAAACCAATAAAAATACGTCACCGTAATTGTGAATTAGAGTACTAAGTTTATTTTAGATTACTCATCCAGCCAAATTAGTCAAGTTTTAACGCCTGAAATCCGATCAACTTTTTAGTAAAACTATACACGAAAAGTGGCTCTCAGGCAAATGTTTAGCTCGCTCAGGTTTAGGACATCTAGTGTAAAGAAGTGTTATGGACAGCGCAATAGATACTCGTAAGAAGCTATCGAGAGCATTGCTATTTCACATTAATTTTCAGATAATGAATAAAATGGGTAAAAAGGTCATTCACAATTTATTTTTTGAAGCAGCAGATAAATATAGAGATAACATTGTCTTTCATTATTTTGATCAGAATTGGAAAGAGGTTACATACAATGAGCTTCTTGAAAGCACAAAAGGCATCGCATCCTATTTCATAAAGAATGGAATAAGAAAGGGCGACAAGATTGCAATCATCTCCGAAAACAGGCCAGAGTGGTGCGCATCATATCTTGCCATATCTTTATCAGGTGGGATTGCCGTTCCCATAGATGCCCAGCTCGGGCTGGAGGAGATAAGAAACCTCCTTGCTGACTCTGAGTCGAAGGTAGTATTCCATAGTTTAAAGACGGGAGAGAATATTAAAAAGGCATTAAACGATCTCGTTACTCAAGTAAACTTCGATTCGCCTGAGTTTAAGGATATATGCAGGACACAGGAAGTTTATAATTATCCGGAGGTCTCAGAAGGAGACGTTGCATCCCTTATATATACATCGGGCACGACGGGTATGCCAAAAGGCGTAGAACTCACCCATAAAAACCTCTGCTCTGATGCAGAGGCCATTATTAAGGCCGGCATTGTTACACACAGGGATAATGTGCTCTCCGTACTGCCCTTACACCATACCTATCCCTTTATGTGCACATTCCTCGTACCTGTTTTCCTGGGTGCTTCTATCACATATCCAGGAGGTTTGAAGGGGCCTGAACTTATGGCAGCTATTAAAGAAATGGGGGGCATACTTGTCGGCGTGCCAAGGCTTCTTGAGCTTATAAGAAACGGAATAATGAACAAAATTAGGCAGCTACCTGTTCCTGTTCCCGAGGTACTCATGGGCGTTTTAAGGATCTGCGGCAATCTGAGGGAAAAGACAGGGATAAATCTCGGTAAGATACTCTTTAAGTCTGTTCACAGGCCATTCGGCAGGGAGTTCAGATTCTCAACAAGTGGTGGGGCAAACCTTGATCCAGAGGTGATGAAAGACCTTGAGGCACTCGGGTTTACAGTCCTTGAGGGTTATGGCCTTACGGAGACCTCGCCTGTTGTTACCTTTAACCCTATCACAAAGAGAAAGGCAGGGTCAGCAGGCAAGCCCCTACCATCCGTAATGATGAAAATAACAGACCCCAGAGGGCGTGAGACTATGGGTGCAATGCAGGAGGGGGAGATCACAATAAAAGGCCCCATGGTAATGAAGGGATATTACAGAAATCCAGAATTAACAAAGCAGGTGATGAGAGAAGGATGGTTTTTGAGCGGGGACCTGGGATACATGGATGAGGATGGTTATCTGTTTATAACGGGCCGTCTGAAGGACGTAATCGTTTTGAGTTCGGGAGAGAATGTTTACCCCGAGGATGTGGAAAGACAATATATGAAAATCCCTCTTATTAAGGAGATATGCGTAGTTGGTATTGATGAAAAAGGTATTGTTGAATCCCTTCATGCAGTAATAGTGCCTGACATCGAGTATGCAAAGAGGGCAAGGATAGGAAATCTGCTGGAGTCCTTGAAATGGGAAATCAATAATGTTTCCCTTCACATGCCCCAGTATTTAAGGATAAAGGGATTTACTCTTTATCCTGAACCTTTGCCGAAAACACCCTTGGGAAAATTTAGAAGGTTTATGATTAAGGATCTGATAAGGGTTAGAAGAGAAGAATTAAAAGTAAAGAGAGAGGAAGACAAAAGGCTTACAAAGGATGAGATCGGCAGAAAGGTTGTTGAGTGCATCAAGCCATTATTAAAAGAAAGGATTAGTATTCAAGTGGAGGACAATCTCGATCTTGACCTTGGACTCGACTCCCTTGCCCGATTAGAGCTCGTAGTTTCTCTTGAGAAGGCATTCTCGATAAAACTCCCTGAAAGCTTTGCATCAGAGATGCGGACTGTCGAGGAGCTCCTCACAAGGATTAAGGAATATGGGGTTCGAGGAGAAGGGGAAATTGAAAAGCTGCCAATGTGGAAGGACATACTAAAGGAGGAACCTGGCCTTGAAGATAAGAAAAAAGTTGGACTCTACCACACCTTTCTGCAAAAGTTAATAGTTATGTTCATATTAATGGTCATTAAGGGTATTTTAAGAGTTTTTTTCCGTCTGAAGTTCAGAGGCCTCGAGCATTTACTAGAGAGAGATCCCTACATCATTGCACCGAACCACGTAAGCTATATCGATGGGTTTGCCATTGTTGCTGCCCTACCCTTAAAATTATTTTGGGATTTATATTCCATCGGTCTGCAAATGTTCTTTACAGGCAGATTGGGCTTTTTCGCCAAGCTTGCCCATGTTATCCCCATAGACCGGGAGACCTATCTTCAGAAGGCACTCCAGATGGCTTCTTATGTATTGAGAAAGGAGAAATCCCTCATGATATTTCCTGAAGGGGGAAGGTCTTATGATGGAGAGCTTATGGAGTTCAAAAAGGGAGTTGGTATCCTTGCCTTGGAACTCAATATACCTGTTATCCCAGCCTATATCAAAGGCTCCTTTGAGGCACTCCCAAGGGGAAGGATGTGGCCTAAGTTCCACGAGATAAGCATCACCTTTGGAAAGCCCCTCTATCCAGCAGACGTGGACATGTCCAGAAAGCCTGAGGGTATGGATGGGTATCAGTTTTTTGTGAATGAGTTAAGAGAAAGGGTAAAGGGATTAAAGTCTATTTAGAGAAATATTCTATTAATTTATAGCCCTCTGTATCGGGTATAGGTAGCTTCTTTTTCTCCAATCTCTCCTCATATAACTTTATCGCCTCTTCTACATCCTTTGTTCCTTCTACAAGGAGGAATCTCAGGTATCCTTCACCCCCTTGTGGACTGATACCACGAAAGCGTTCTTTTAGTGTGAGGAAATAGCAATAGTGAAATAGGTCTTCACAGGCCGGATAACCCTTCAGCATGATAGCCTCTCTGGCCTTTTTCAGGAAAAAGAGTTTCTCTGAAGGGTTCAGATCCCGTATGAATTTTTCCTTTAGTTCCTTCCGCACATATATCAATATTTAAGAGCTGCCTTTTTCTGGTCTGCCACAACTACAAGGACATAATTTTCAGGGTTGAGGTATTTACCTGCAACCCTGAGGACATCGTCTTTTGTTACTGAATTTATATAACCAACATATCTTTCCATATAATCAAGACCAAGGTTATAGAATTCAACATAGGCAAGGAAGTCGGCAATCTTTCTGTTAGTATCAAGCCTCCTCGGGAAACTACCTATCAGATACGATTTTGCATCTGATAGTTCCTCATCTGAAACCTTCTCTTTTCTTATCCTGTCAATCTGCCCGAGTATCTCATCAATAACTGTATTTGCAGACTCGTTTTTAGTCTGGACACCTACCTGAAAAATTCCTCCCTCTTTGTTAGCCGTGAAAAAGCTATGCACATCGTATGCGAGGCCCATCTCATCTCTTATGGACTGCATGAGTCTTGATGAGAAGCCTCCCCCACCGAGTATATAGTTCATGACAGACACGGCATAATAATCAGGGTTGTCCCTGCTGATACCGAGGTGCCCGAGTATGATATTTGCCTGTGTCAGGTCTCTGTCTATCTTTATAATCCTCTTTATCTTTCTTTGATCCAAAAATTCCTCTTCTTTTTCGTCATGCCTGCCCCTTTCGTCATTCCTGCGAAAGCAGAAATCTATACCATTGTTTCTGGATTCCCGCTGGAGTTTACCCCGTACTTCGATACGGGGCTGGAATGACTGACTATCACGGTTCTCCCACTTACCTAAGTATCTTTCAATCAAGGAATTCAGCTCTTCTTCGGTGAGGGCTCCCACAACCGATAGGATCGAATTGTTGGGCAGAAGATAATCCGAATAGAACCTTGTTAAGTCCCCTCTTTTTATATTATCAATCGTCTCAATAGAACCCTCTATGAGCCTTCCGTAAGGATGCTCACCAAACACCTCCCTTTTAAAGGCACGTTCTGCAAGGAAAGAAGGGTCTTCCTCGCGCTGCCTCAGGTAGCCTTTCACAAGTTCCTTTTTCTTCCCAATCTCTTTTTCGGGAAAGACAGGGCTAAGCAGGATATCAGAAAAAAGCTCAAAACCTTTGTTAATATCTTTTTTCAAAACTGACAAAGAAATGGTTGTGTAATCACTACCAGTCGAGGCATAAAGGGATGCACCAATAAACTCTATCTCCTCACTTATATCGGTGGATTTACGATGCTTTGTGCCTTCTGTAAGAAGTTCTGCAGTAAGATTGGAAAGCCCTGCTTTATCTTTTGGTTCATTGAGCGGACTCGCTTTTACAAGAAGCATAACCATCACAATGGGGAGACTATGTTTCTCTGAATGGAGGACTATAAGGCCATTTGGAAGAACAGTCCTTTTTACCCCGTTAGAGACACTGTCTCTAACGGGGTTTACATCGAGGGCAAAAACATCAGTAGCCAGTAAACAGTAAATGGTTAGCAGCGTAAAGACAGTAATAAGTAACGAGTGACGATTGATGAGTTTAAAATATAGCCACTGACTTCTAACTATTTGCTGTTTACTGTTCACTGTTCACCCCTTGCTGTTTTCGTAGGGATTAATATGCCTACTGTCCTGTTTTCTTCTTTTAGATATTTTTTTGCTACTCTTACCACATCCTCAGGTGTTACCCCCCTTATACCCTCAAGGTATCTGTCAATAAACCTCCAGTCTCCAAGCATCTCGAACATCCCGTATTTCATAGCCTGCATATAGATTGAATCCTGATCCATAATAAATGAAGCCTCTATCTGGTTTCTCGCCTTCTGCACCTCCCGTTCCGATGGTGGCTCTTTCTTTATTTTTTCTATCTCTTCATAGAGGGCATTCTCAACATCCTTGATATCTTTTCCGGGAGAGGCTGTTGCATCAAGGAAAAACAGATAAGGGTCTTTATTAAAACCATCATACTCAGCATCTACATTAATGGCAATCTTTTTTTCATAAATCAAAGACCTATAAAGTCTTGAGCTCTTTCCAACGGATAATATCAGACTTAAGACATCGAGGGCATAACTATCCTCATGGGGAAGATTTGGAGCATGAAAGGCTATGAGAAGATAGGGCAGCTCTGCCTCCTTCTTCAGAAAGACCCTTATTTCACCCCTCTGCTCAGGTTCAGAAAAACTTACTTTTTTCTTAGGAGGCCCAGGCGGGATATGCCCGAAAGAGTCCCTGATTCTTTCAATCATCTCATCTGTCTTGACATCTCCTGCAACGATTATGGCAGCATTATCGGGCGCGTAGTGAGTCTTGTACCACTCATATAAATCTTCTCTTTCTATAGACTTGATGTCAGACATCCACCCTATAACGGGCCTCTGGTAGGGATGCACCTTGAATGATGCTGCAACTACCTCCTCGAATAAGGAGCTCTGTGGGTCATCCTCATAGCTAAGCCTCCGCTCTTCCATTACAACGTCTCTCTCCAACAGGGTTTCTCTCGGGTCTATTGTCAGACTCTGCATCCTGTCAGCTTCGAGGTCAATCGAAATCCCTATTCTGTCTGAAGAAAGAATCTGGAAATAAACAGTATAGTCTTTCGTCGTATATGCATTATCCATCCCGCCATTTTTCTGGACCATTTTCGAGAACTCTGATGGTCCATGTTCAGAAGTACCTTTAAACATCATGTGCTCAAGCAGATGGCTCAGCCCGGATTTACCAGCAGGTTCGTCTCTTGAGCCTGTTCGGTACCATATCTGAAATGTAGCTACTGGAGCCTTGTGTTCCTCAATAACCAAAACCTTAAGTCCATTTTCCAGTTTGTATTCTTTTGCCCCGTTAGAAGGAAACTTTCTAATGGGGTTTACCTCTGAGGCGTAAATAGTAACGGGTATTATTAAGAAAACAGATACCAGTACCAGAAAAATCTTAATGTGTTTCATGAGTAAATATAACAGAATTTGTAAAACTGCTTAAAGTGAAGGACCGAAACTCGCCGGAAGCCTGATATCAATGGCTATATTGTCGCTACAAAAGAGCTATGCATGATTAACGGAATGTGGGATATTGTCTATTTGACAAAGGAAGGAGGGAAGGCCTTGAAGCTGGTGGCTTACTTATAACTACGCTGAGTAAACCCCGTTAGAAGACCTTTCGCCCTTCTAACGGGATTGCTCACACGGGGCATTGACCCCGTGTTCGCTTGAAAAGGAACTTATTTTCATCCCCGCTGCAAGCCCCGATAGAAGCTCAGCTTCGCACGGGGCAAGCAGTGGGGCATTCTAACGGGGTAAACATAGAATAATAAACGGCATGATACAGATTATAAACCTCAGAGAATCAACTACAACTGCTGTTATCAGGAAAAGCAGCGATATGGTCACAAAGGGGGATGAGGTACTAGGGTTTAAGTAGAGGTAGTAATCAGTGTCTTGAAAACCCTAAGCCTGCTTGGATGTTTAAGCTTCCTTAGTGCCTTTGCTTCTATCTGCCTGACCCTTTCTCTTGTTATAGAAAGATGTCTTCCAACCTCTTCGAGGGTATGATCTCTATCCATACCTATACCGAACCTCATTCTTATAACCTTTTCCTCTTTGGGTGTTAGGGTCTTCAACACCCCCTGTATATGCTCAGAAGTTTCGATCCTCTCTGCATCAGAATAAGGTGAAGGGCTGGTCTTATCCCCTATAAAGTCCTCGAGCTCCGTGTCCTCATCACCCACAGGTGTCTGAAGCGCTATAGGATCCTGTATTGCCCTGAAAACCTCTTCAACCTTCTTAATTGGAACTCCGAGTTTCTGGGCAATCTCCTCATTAGTAGGCTCTCTGCCGAGTTGTTGTGTTAATTCCCTTGAGGCCTTTGTAACCCTATTATAAAATTCCATCATATGAACAGGAACCCTGATGGTCTTCGTCTGGTCTATTAAAGCCCTTGTTATAGCCTGTCTGATCCACCATGTTGCATAAGTGCTGAACTTAAAGCCCTTTTCGTACTTGAATTTATCAACAGCCTTCATAAGGCCTATATTTCCTTCCTGTATGAGATCAAGGAGAGGGAGTCCTCTACCCACATAATTTTTTGCGATATTAACAACGAGCCTGAGGTTACGTGTTATCAACTCATTTTTAGCAGTCTCGATAAGTGTCTTTGCCTTTAAAATACGATCCCACATTGCCTTAAGGTCATTAACCTTAACTCCTACTTCTGATTCAACCTTTTTATACGTTTTTTCTACTTCTTTTGCCAAAGTCTGTAAATTTTTGGCATTAATATTTTTCTTTTTCCTCTCGTTGATAACCTTTCTAAGCTCCTTCAATGAGCCATACTTTGCAATCTTCTTGTCAGCAATTTCAATCTCCCTCATGAGGTTTTCGAGGATTTCCACACTCTTTATAAGGGCTACCTCGGCTCTTTCCTCCTCCGGACCTAACTCCTCTTCTTTTTCATTCAGACTGGTCTCAATTTTTTTGTAAAGAGGTAGGGTACTAACTATCTCCTTTATGATTTTCTTCCCCTCCTCGATCCTTTTTGCAAGTTCTGTCTCCTCTTCCCTTTTCAAAATGGAAATGTTCCCCATTGAGTAAAAATATGCCTGTACAAGGTCTTCCACCCTTTCATACTCTTCTAACTCCTCTTCTACTTCTTCCTCAGCTTCCTCATGGTCTATAACCTTAACTCCCATATCCTGAAGGATATCCATCAGGTCTTCTAATTCATCAGGCGAGAAAAACTCTGAAGGCAATGCTTCATTTATTTCATCGTAGGTTAAAACTCCACGCCTCTTCCCTATATCGATTATCTCTTCAAATATATCTCTTTCTTTCATTTCACCTCTCGACCACAAATAATATAAAGGGGCTCTCGCCCCTTTTCTAAGATTTCGCTCTTTTTTTTGACAACAAGGGAAAAGATAAGGGTCAAGTCACACGGTCTATTAGTACTGGTAAGCTGAATGCATTACTGCACTTACACCTCCAGCCTATCAATGTGGTAGTCTACCACAGACCTTCAGTCCCGCACTTTTTAGAAAGTGCGGAAGGGAGACATTATCTTGGGGTAGGCTTCACGCTTAGATGCCTTCAGCGTTTATCCCATCCAGACATAACTACCCGGCATTGCCACTGGCATGACAACCGGAACACCAGAGGTCTGTCTATCCCGGTCCTCTCGTACTGAGGACAGATCCCCTCAAGTCTCCTCCGCCTGCAACAGATAGGGACCGAACTGTCTCACGACGTTCTGAACCCAACTCTCGTACCGCTTTAATGGGCGAACAGCCCAACCCTTGGGACCTGCTTCAGCCCCAGGATGCGATGAGTCGACATCGAGGTGCCAAACCGGGTCGTCGATGTGAACTCTTGGACCCGATAAGCCTGTTATCCCCGGCGTACCTTTTATCCGTTGAGCGATGGCCCTTCCACTCAGTGCCACCGGATCACTAAGCCCTGGTTTCCCATCTGCTCGGCTCGTCAGCCTCACAGTCAAGCTCCCTTATGCCTTTGCACTCAACAGCTGGTTTCCGTCCAGCCTGAGGGAACCTTTGGACACCTCCGTTACCTTTTAGGAGGCGACCGCCCCAGTCAAACTACCCACCAGACAGTGTCCCTCTCCTGGCTAACAGGAGTAGGTTAGAGCCTCAGTAAGGTAAGGGTGGTATTTCAAGGACGGCTCCATGGAAACTAGCGTCTCCACTTCTCAGCCTCCCACCTATCCTACACATACATCACCAACGCTCACTGCCAAGCTGTAGTAAAGGTGCACGGGGTCTTTCCGTCTAGTTGCAGGTAACCGGCGTCTTCACCGGTATCTCAAGTTCGCCGAGTCCCTCGCCGAGACAGCGCCCAAGTCGTTACGCCATTCATGCGGGTCGGAACTTACCCGACAAGGAATTTCGCTACCTTAGGACCGTTATAGTTACGGCCGCCGTTTACCGGGGCTTCAGTTCAAGGCTTCTCCTTGCGGATGACCCCTCCCATTAACCTTCCGGCACCGGGCAGGCGTCAGTGTCTATACATCCTCTTCCGAGTTAGCAGACACCTGTGTTTTTGGTAAACAGTCGCTTGGGCCTCTTTACTGCGTCCGCCTTTCGGCGGAACCCCTTCTCCCGAGGTTACGGGGTTATTTTGCCGAGTTCCTTAGCGAGGGTTCTCTCGTTCGCCTTGGTATCTTCTACCCACCTACCTGTGTCGGTTTGCGGTACGGTCACCCATATGGCTCCCTACGGGGCTTTTCTCGTCAGTGTGGAATTACCCGAGTTTGTCCTTACGGACTTCCCCATCGCACATCAGCCTTTAGAGGTGTGCGGATTTGCCTACACACCAGCCTCAGTGCTTGGACCTGAACCATCACCAGGCTCAGACTATCC
>JBFMDQ010000014.1:0-35645 GCA_040753955.1 Nitrospirota bacterium
GGCGAGGGTAATTCTTGCGGATATTAAGATATCAAAACTTGAAAGGATTGCAGCTTAATTGAGAACTATGAAAACCATTGAGAATGAAGCCCCTGAGAGAATTTGCATAAAAGACTTGACAATACCGCCGCTCAATCCCGAGAAGCAAACAATATTAAGGGTAAAGTCATTCGTTTTTCCTGGTCCAGAGCGGCTGAGAACTGGAATTACAACAAAAAAAGACTTGCTAATTACTGTAGTCGATGAGTTTAATCGTATTACTGTTGAAGAAATTGTTAAAACCCAGACGAAGTAATTTATTAAAAATGTCCGCAACAGATGAAGGCAAAACAATCTGAAGAGGATTTATTGCAGACGCAAAAGAGAAAGATGCATGGGAGGGTCGCACCTTCAAAATTCATTTTAAAAAGGAACTGCCCGCATCGACAGATAACAGAGTGCTTGAGGTTAACACACAAAGGCTTCGCCCTTCTCAAGAAAAAATAAACACTGTCTCTATGGTATAATTTCATTAAAAATACAAGAGGGAGGGAAGCATGAGCAAAGCAATAATAAACAATGATGAACGGGTTTTTGCTGATTTTGAAAAGCTTTCAAGAGAACGCAAAAAAGAGGTGGCGGACTTTATTGCTTACCTCAGAGTGAAAGAGGAGCTTGAAGCAACAAAAGAAATTATTAGTGACAAAGACTTTTTGAAAAGTATTATGAAAGGTGACGAGGACTTCAAAGCAGGCCGCTTCAAGAAGTGGTCTGAGGTTAGAGAAAATGTATGAAGTCCTTATCTCACATGAAGCAGAAAAGTATTACAAAAAGCAGGATAAAGATACTAAACGAAGACTAAACAAGTGTATTGATAATCTTAGAATCGAACCCCTTTCTGGCCCACATATTAAAAGGTTGCATGGAGAACTTGAAGGTAAATATCGGTATGATATTGGCGGTCTTAGGATTGTCTACGAGGTCAACGCCAAAAATAAAACTGTTGAAATAAAGGCAATAAGAAGCAGAGGAGATGTATATAAAAAATAGTTCAACTTTGCCCGCACCAGCAGATAACACGTTGCAAAAGACTGACGTCCAAACCCCGATGTGTCGGGACTTCTTTTGCAACGGAAACGATGAACAAAATGTGAACGCCTTAAATAGAGAACGGCTGTTATAAGTATTATTAAAGGTAATATTGGTAAAATGATGTAGGTGGTTAAATGAAGGACGGCGTTCACATTTTGGGTATCGGGCTGGCGGGTGAGAAGGCTTCAGCCTTGTAATGAAAGAAAAAATGGCATACATAGCAATAAGGGATGGCGAAGCGTCACTTCGGCTATCAAGCGGTTGAACGGCTGAAGCCCAAAATGCCCCTAAAGGGGCACTTCGCTCATCCGCCAGCCCGTTAGGCGACCAGAGGAGCATACTGATGTGGGAGCGATTGACCATCTCGCGAAAGATCTCCAAGTTGCTGAAATCCTACGAGACGCTGGAACGATCTCCACAGGGAGAGTCTAAGCGAGCGCACGATACACTGGTGAAGATGGGTGCAAAGGCACTGCCAGCACTCAGAGCGAAAAACGAGCAACTAATTGCTGAGCATCAAAGATACTCGGAATGGTTAAAGTCAGGGCCATCTCCCAACCCATATGACAACTATGCTTTGAAGTCCGATGCAGAGAAACGATACCGATATGTCATCGAAATAAAGCAGGCGCGCGTCGTTGATGTGATAGAGGAAATCGACCGCGCAGGACGTTCTGGATGAAATACCGAAACCAACATTGGAGATTTGAGTTAGATTTGCCACCGGGCTGGGCCGAGCCTGGTTTCTTCAGACGCTTACTCGCATTTGGCCGGTACGCCCAACAGGGCCAGCATCCGGAGTTCTACGGTCCAGGCGATTCTTCAATCAAAATCGCGAGCGGTCCCATTTCTCCTGTTCCTTCCGCCGAGCAGCAACAGAGCAACTTGGAGGCGATTGCACGAAGACACGGCCACGATGTTATTGAAACGCGCACCATAAATGTTGGCGGCAGAAGCCATGCCACCATGCTGTGCCGCGCCCCCGGCGTTGGAGTGGTGAAAAACTACAGTCTCATTTTCGGCACGACGGAATATTTCGTCACAGCGCAAGGGGATTGGCAAGAATGTGATTCAATAATCAAGACGTTCAAGGTCGCCTAACAAGGCGCTCCACCTGACGGCAATTCCGCTACGCTTCATTGCCGCAGGTGAGCTTGAACGTTGTATGAAATTGCCAATATAATTACGAGCGAATTGAGAGACTTGAAATGCGGTTTTGGAGAAGATGAAAGATAATGTAGTCCTCTGGACATGCAAATTATGCGGAAATAATTGGAGGGGTAAATCTCCAAAATTTCGAGCAACTCGCCCTCATTGTTCTCGATGTGGAAGCTGGTTTGTCAGAGTCAAAGACTGGCTCATTGATAGTGAAAGATGGAAAAAGGCAAGACTGGATGCTTTGGAGAGAGCCGACTGGCAATGTCAAGCGTGCAGACAGAGGTTAGATACCTCCGCACCAGTCCATCATTTAGACTACAGTGATTATTATAATCCTGATAATTTAGTCTGTCTTTGTCCACATTGTCACTTCCTGATTCATGGAAAAGCGCCCTCTTATATCCTTGGTAAGGTATCCATGATCTTTGGAATAATTTCAATTATTCTGGGAGTTCTTGGTATCAATGAAGTAAGAATTTCACAGACTTCAATCTCTCAAGCGACGGTGGTGTTAGCTTTCATAGGATTACTCTTTGGATTAGGTCTAATTCTCCTTGCTCTTTGGTTAACCAAAGAGACTCGAAAAGTGCGAGGAATGGTTAAAGAGTTATTAAGAAGTGGTCGGAACTCTACATTTGCAGCGGGGTTCAAAATGGGTGTTAAAAAAGTTATTAAGAAGCAGCCGAAACACCAAGAAGCTATCTCATCAATTGAGAGCGAAGTAACAGGGGCACAGATCAATGGAATTTTTTATTGTCAACAGTGTTTGAGAGAAATATCGGAACAAGAATTTGAGGAGTTTGGAGGTCTTTGTAGGCAATGCCGGGGGATGCCATCGCAAAAGGGATTTCCTGCCCCACCAGGATTTCCAAAGCTATGATAGAGTACTTATTTGTTTGGCAACTTCGCACAACAGCAAATAAAAGGCTTCGCTGCGCTTCACCCAAATTGCCTTCGGCAGCTTCTTTTATCTGCACGCCGTTATCTAAACATTCTTGTTTAAAAGGGTAAAAAAGTAAATAGATAATGCCTCGAATTTTCATCCCCTCAACCGCTATCAAAGAAGGTCGAATATCAATCACTGGAGAAAAAGCAAGGTATCTTGTATCTGTTCTCAGATGTAGAAAAGGGGATGGCTTAGTTGTCTTTGATGGACGGGGGAACTGTTTTAGGACGATGATAATAAAGGCTGACAGAAGAGAAGTTATCTCAGAAGTCATAGAAGAATTTCCCTGTAATCTCGAATCTCCTATTAATATTACCCTTGTACAGTCCCTTCTCAAAGGTGAAAAGATGGATTCGGTGATCCAGAAAACAACAGAACTTGGAGTGAAAGAGATCATACCCGTTGTTACCTTGAGAAGCCAATTGAGAGAGACAAGGAAGGTTGATCGTTGGAGAAAGATTGCTGAAGAGTCATCAAGACAATCCGGGAGAAGTGTAATTCCGGTTGTACATGAACCAATTGATTTTAACTACATCTTTTCTACTTACACTAAACAGGGCAGGCTTAACGGATTTATCTTTTATGAAGAAGAGGGGATGAAAATATCGGAAGCGGTAGAGGTGTTAAAAGTAAAGGGGGGTGAGAGAGGATTAGAATCGAATGTTTTTGTTATCGTTGGTCCTGAAGGTGGGTTTACGAAAGAAGAAATTACTCTTGCAAAAGAGAGAGGTCTCCTCGTCACCTCTCTTGGAAGAAGAGTTCTTAGAGCTGAAACTGCTGCAATCTCTGCAGTAACACTGGTGCAGTTCCTGTTAGGAGACCTGGGCTAACCCCTTTTTTCTCTCACGAAGGCAATCATCTCAACAGGTATAGTAATCCAGCCACTTTCTGACTCAAGTTGGACCTCATCCTCTCCTACCTCGATGAGTTTGCCTGTATAGGTCATTTCTCCTGTTTCTACCTCAACGATCTTTCCAACTAAATCTATCACGGTCACCTCCCAAAGGTTTACCTAATAGACAAGATTTCATATAAGGTTCTTCTCCCATTTAGTTGCAAAAAAAGGATTCGAGGATTCAAGGATTCAAGTGTTTGTTTTCCAATGATTTTATAAGTGCCTTGGGCATCCTTTCCACCTCTGCTATATCTTTCTGCACCTTCTTTAATTGTTCAGACTGTTACTGGTTCATTCAGCGGAAGCTCACAGCTTATCCCGGAGACATACCCGGGACATATAATAACCAACCTTTTAATGTGCCATTCATCCGTCTTTCTCCCTTTCCCTGGCCCTTACATAAATCCTGATAGGAGCCCCCTTAAATGAGAATTTATCCCTTAAACTTTTTTCTATACATTGTATATGCGAATCCTTCAATGCAGAGGGATAATTTGTGAATACCACAAAAACAGGTGGCTCTGTCTTAACCTGTGTTATGTAGTAGAGCTTTACTGCCTTCCCTTTATACATAGGCAAGGGCAGTCTGGATAGGAGCTCATTGAAAAACCTGTTAAGTTCTGCTGTAGGTATCCTCTTCTTCCTTTCCCTTATTACTTCATCGATTATCGGGAAGACCTTTGTAATACGTTTCTTCTCTATGGCCGATACAGTCAGTGCTGGTGCATATTGCATAAACCACATCTTTCTGTTCAATTCATTGCTCAATCTTTTATATTCCTCTTCAGGCCTTTCAATGATGTCCCATTTATTAAGGAGAAAGACTGCACCTTTTCCATAACCCTCAACAATTCCTGCTATCCTCTGATCCTGCTCTACTATGCCCTCACTCGCATCCATGACGATGAGAGCCACATCGCATCTCTCTATGCTCCTTATTGCCCTTACCATTGAAAACCTTTCGGTAGAGTAACCTATTCTGCCTTTTTTCCTCAGCCCCGCAGTGTCAATTAATAAATATCTTCTGCCATAACAAGTACAGATGCTATCTATAGAATCCCTTGTTGTCCCCGGAACAGGGCTTACAATCATCCTCTTTTTGCCGAGGAGGGTATTTATTAAGGTTGATTTACCAACATTTGGCCTTCCAACTACGGCAATCTTTGGATAATCAATCTTTTCTTCAAGATATGGGGGAAGAATAGAGGTTAATCTATCCATAAAATTATCATATCCGTAGCCAGTTGCAGCAGAAAGAGGCCATAATTCATCAGTACCTATCGGATAAAAATCATGTATTCTTTCTTCATGTTTGGGTACATCAATCTTGTTTACTACCCAGAGCACCTTTTTTCCAGAAGCCCTTAGCAGCCCTACAAGTTCCGTATCTGATGGGGTTAGGCCTTCCTTACCATCGAGGAGGTGTATTATAATGTCTGCTTCTTCAATAGCAAAGATAGCCTGTTCCTTGATATGTAAAAAAATGTCTTCAGGAGGCTCTGGATAAAAGCCCCCTGTATCAACCACAATGAATCCTTTTCCTTCCCACTCTGCGTCACGATAGTTTCTATCCCTCGTGACACCTGGTATATCCTCAACAATCGCAGCATGAGACCTCGTCATCCTGTTAAAGAGGGTGGACTTACCTACATTCGGTCTTCCGACAATACCAACGATCGGTTTCGGCATGGGTATTAATGTTAATTTACCAGAATGTTATGAAAGACTTTCTGCCTACTCTCTTGATTCTTTCTCAATATAAAACCGTGTGAGAAATTCAGCATCCGTGGGTGACAGGTCGAACTTTAAACAGGCCTCCTCAATCAATTTAGAAAGTTTGGCATCTTCCCTAAATTGGAGTTCCCCTGATATCCATCTGATTGCCTTCCTTAATTGTTCACCTTCTGGCAGAATGCTCATGTTTACCTCCTTCTAATTTTAACAATCATGGAAAATCTCTTTTAGCCTCATGTCTCATAAGTTTATTTTACCTAATCTACTATTTTTTGGGGCATCAGGGGATGGCCTGTTGCCTTTCTACTTCAGCTTTGCTAAAGTGTAGTTGGTCGGAAGGAGGGTGCAGTGTGTCTGTAGAAGAGGTCTCTAATATTACAAATGCTGAGTTTTGGGGAAGGTATTTAAAAAGGGGAGCCGTTGGTCTTGTTGGTGGAACTACATGGATTCATAAGGCTATAAGGGAGGCCGAGGCATTGATCACCCCTGATAAAAAGCCGAGCGTGTGGGCGCATGCCTTTATATTTACTGGCAGAAAACCTGATGGACATGAATGGATTGCAGAGTCAAGCCTTATTACTGAGCTACATAAGATGCAGATTATCAATGGAGCGCAGGAGAACAGGATAGACAGCTATTATGGGACAAAGACCGCCTTAAATTGTGCGGTCTTAGATTTTGGATTAAGCGATGCGGATGCAGATAAAGTTATTGGAAAGGCACTGGATATGGTTGCTAAGAAGATTATGTATCCTGTTTCCGGGCTTATCGGAACGCTCTTTGCCTATCTTTTTAAAACAGAGAAATGGCGTAATCTCTGGAATACAAAAAATGCCCTTTATTGTTCTGCATTTGTACAGGAGGCATATTTTGCAGTCGGAATTGACCTTGCGCCTGCTACTGCAACTACAAACACAAGCCCCGAGCACCTCTGGCAGACAAAGGTATCTCATAAGGCTTATTTATTAAGAAGAGAATAGGAAATATCTATAATTAGTTGTAACACTTGTAACACCCTAGCTATAAGAATAAACTTTAAAAAAGTTTCGAGCCTAAAAATATGAAGATTTTTTTAACTGGAGGGACAGGTTTTATTGGAAGTATCTTGAGAAAAGAACTGATAAGAGAAGGGCATAAGATAACCGTGCTTGCCCGCGCCACTGGAAAAAGAGGCGATTTGCATGATGGAATTTCTTTCATTAAAGGTAACCCTAACGAGCCAGGGCCGTGGCAGGAAAAGGTGTCAGAGCATGATGTGATTGTCAATCTGGCCGGTGCTTCCATATTCCGACGCTGGAGTAGTAAGGCGAAGAAAGAGATATTTGATAGTAGAATCCTTACTACTAAACATGTTGTTGAGGCTCTGGCTGATCGAAAGGGAAAAGAAACTCACCTTTTCAGCGCCTCAGGTGTCGGATATTATGGTTTTCACGGGGATGAAGTCTTAGACGAAAACAGCCCTCCAGGAAAAGACTTTCTTGCCCAACTAACTTCAGAATGGGAATCTGAGGCTCGCAATGCTGAAAAACTTGGTGTTCGGGTTGTTCTTTGCCGTTTTGGTACTGTTCTGGGAAGGAAAGGGGGCGCGCTGGGTAAGATGGTTACAGTTTTTAGGCTTCGCCTTGGGAGTTTATGGGGTAGGGGTGAACAATGGTTTTCTTGGATTCATGAAAGGGATGTGGTAAATATATTTTTGTTTTTATTAAAGGATAAAAAGCTTGAAGGTCCAGTAAATTTTACAGCATCAAATCCGGTCCGCAACATTGAATTAACAAAATTTTTGGGTGAAGTCTTGCAGAAAACCTCGTTCATTCCCGCAGTCCCAGACTTTGTCTTTACGTCTATACTTGGTGAATTTGCCAATGTCTTCCTTAAAGGTCAGAGGGTTTTTCCTCGTAAGCTCCTGGAAAATGGCTTCGGTTTCCAGTTTCCAACCCTAAAGGAGGCCTTATTGGATCTTATAGAGTCTTAAATGACCGAGATCTTAGGTGCTTCCAAGGCAGATATTTAGAGAATATGACAGGGCAAGATGAAGGGGCTCTGTGGTAGAAAAGCCTTGCGTTGGCATGAGAATAAGGATTATGATTTAGGGAATAAAAATTGCACTTTTAAGTTATATGATTTATGGAGTAGGCATAGACATTATCAAGATTGAGAGAGTGAAAAGGGTCGTGGAGAAATGGGGAAGGAGGTTTCTCGAGAGGGTATTTACTGAAGGCGAGATTTCCTACTGTTATGAGAAGAAAGAGCCCTATCTGTCGCTTGCAGTTCGCTTTGCCGCAAAAGAGGCCTTGATAAAGGCAATAGGTCCTGTAGATCCTGTATCTTTAACAGACATAGAAGTTATGAACGTGGAGACCGGGAGACCCTTTTTGAAGGTTAAGGGAAGACTCGAGGATTTTTTAAAGGAAAAATTAATAAAGAGGGTGCACCTTAGTCTAAGCCACGAGAACGAATATGGCGTTGCGTGTGTGGTATTAGAGCAGAGTGATGCAGGTTGAGAGAGATGAAAGTCGTTACAGCTGAAGAGATGCGGATTATTGATAGAAGGACCATTGAAGAATATGGCATCCTTGGGACGGTGCTTATGGAAAGGGCAGGGCTTGCAGTTGCCTCTAAGATAAAAGAACTGTTTGGAAAGGGCAAAGATAGTGATCATCAAAAGGTTATCGTCCTTGCGGGAAGCGGAAATAATGGTGGAGACGGTCTGGCTGTTGCAAGGAATCTTCATAACGAGTGCTGGGATGTTAAGGTTTTTCTTACACCAAGGCCAGAGGATCTGAAGGGCGATGCCCTATTACAGTACAATGCTGCAGTTAAATTCGGAGTGGATATAAGGCCTATAAAGGAGCTTCTAAAACAACAATCAGTCATCACTCCTCACACTATCATGGTTGATGCCCTTTTGGGAACAGGTCTTAGTAAAAATGTTATGGGTATGCTGTCAGAGGTCATTAGCTTTCTCGACAGGTCAAACATACCAATTATTTCGGTGGATATTCCATCCGGTATCTCTTCAGACAATGGGCAGGTGATGGGAGAGGCTGTAAAAGCAGATTATACCGTTACCTTCGGTCTTCCTAAGAGGGGGCATCTTTTATTCCCAGGTGCCCAACACACCGGAAAACTTTTTATCGAGGATATTGGATTCCCCAAAGAATTACTAAGATCAGATAAGCTCAATGTCGAGCTACTGATGGAAAATGAAGTATCTCCTTTAATACCCCAAAGGCATAGATATTCATACAAAGGTGATTATGGTCATGTGCTTATTATTGCTGGTTCAAGAGGAAAGACTGGTGCTGCTCTTATGGCAGCTAAGGCATGCCTCAGGTCTGGTGCGGGGCTTGTTACAATAGGAGTCCCTGAATCCTTGGCGGAAATATTCCAGTCACGCGTCACAGAAGAGATGACTCTCATCCTGCCTGATAAGGGTGATGGCACACTCTCTGAAAAGGCATCAAGGGTCATACTTGATTTCCTCAATGAAAAGGCCGACATTATTGCCATAGGGCCTGGTATCGGTGTAAGTGCTGATACCAGGAAACTTATGGAGGTTTTGATAAGGAACTCCAGGAATCCCATGGTCGTAGATGCAGATGGAATAAACTCCCTTAAGGGGGAAAAAAAGGTTCTTATAAAGGCAAAGGCACCTATGATCTTTACACCTCACCCAGGCGAGATGGCAAGACTTTTAAATCCCCCCACACCCTCCTTTAATTCCCTCCTTAGCAAAGGGGGATACAGAAGGGTCAAAAGGGGGCAAGGGAGGATTACTGTCAGCGCTCAGGATATAGAAAAGGACAGGATTAACACCGCACTATCTTTTGCGAAAGAGACAGGGGCTTACCTCGTACTTAAGGGTGTACCGACCATTATTGCCGGGCCTGATGGAAGGGCATATATAAATTCAACAGGTAACCCCGGAATGGCTACTGCAGGTACAGGGGATGTGCTTACAGGTATGATTTCGGGATTTTTAAGCCAAGGTATAAAACCCCTTAATGCATCTATCCTTGGAGTATACATGCATGGCTTAGCAGGAGACGTTGCAGCATCTGAGAAAGGTGAACACCCTTTGATTGCAACAGATATCATAGATAAGATACCTGTTGCTTTTCGTTCTTTGAGTTATGAATAGGTTGATCTTTCCCAATGTATTTGACCCCGTTAGAAAACCCGGACAGGACTTTTTTTCTAACAGGGTAAAGGCCTTTTTTACCAGGAAATCTCTGGGTGTAAATATTGAGGAGATTTGCAGCATCCTATCTATTAAAAGAGAGGATGTCTATCTCCCTGTACAGAGACATACGGATAAGATTCAGGTAATAAGGACAGACCTTAACCCAAAGATAGCAGATGCTGTACTTACTAAAAGAAAGGGTATATTAATCGGTGTTCAGGTTGCAGACTGTGTTCCTATTCTTTTTTCTGACATAAAGAGGTTAATCGTAGGTGCTGTGCATGCAGGATGGAAGGGAACGGCAGCCCAGATAGTTAAAAAGACTATTAAGTTGATGGTTAGAGATTTTTACTCATCACCTGAAGATATTAAGATTGCCCTCGGACCGAGTATCAGATGGAGCTGCTATCATGTAGACTCTAAGGTTAAAGATGCAGTTCGCAAGGCTACAGGAGAGGGAGAATACTATCTACAAAGGGATGGAGGATATTGTATCGATCTTTCTTCCGCAAATATGTATCAGGCACTATCAATGGGGATCCCTGAAGGGAATATCTGGATCTCGCATGAATGTACATATTGCAATCCCAAGGAATATTATTCTTATAGATATGTTAAAGATCGCACCGGAAGACAGGGAGGATTTATTGGTATATTTTAATACACACGCATTACATGAAATGTCATTGCTCGCCCCGTAGATATAATTATCAACGGGGCGAGAAGCGGAGCGGTTGCGAGGCGAAGCCGAAGCAAACGATGAAATATATAAGCAAGGGGCCTGATGAGACCAAGGAAATTGGTTTCAGATTAGGAAGGCTTTTAAGGCCAGGAGATGTTGTGGGCCTCTATGGAGAGCTTGGCAGCGGGAAGACGACACTGGTAAAGGGGATAGCAAAGGCATTAGGGATTGAGGATAAGGATATCGTTAGCGCCAGTTTTACAATAATTGCCGAGTACAATACAACGCCACCTTTCTCCCATATAGACTTGTACAGGATTGAAAAGGATAGCGAACTTGACGATATAGGTCTCTGGGATCAAATAGGAAGCGATAGTATCTCTGTTATTGAATGGGCAGAGAAGGCCGAAGGAAGGTTGCCTGAAAAGATGATAAAGGTAAGGTTGAAATCTCTCGGTGAAGAAATGAGAGAGATAACAATAGAGGGAAGAAATGAAAAAGATTGGGATAATCTGTAAGATTGGAATACCTGGACCGGCCGAGATATTGAAGGAACTACTGCCCTGGCTCAGGCAGAAAGGCTATGAAACCTATGTTGACATGGAGACTGCCTCTATCCTTAATATGGAGGGATTTCCACGTTCACAGATACCCTCATTGTCAGATGTTATCGTTGTCCTTGGTGGAGATGGGACGATGCTCAGCGTATGCAGGCTTGTGGGAGATAAAGGGGTTCCAATCCTCGGTGTAAATATAGGAGGTCTCGGCTTTATTACAGAGGTTCAGACAGAAAGGCTTTATGAGGTTATGGAAAACGTCCTTTCTGGTGAATGTCCCGTGGAAGAAAGGCTCATGCTTACAGCACACGTTCTCAGACATAGTGAACCCATCGCAGAATACGTTGTTCTGAATGACGTTGTAGTTAACAAAGGAGCCCTTGCGAGGATAATCGATCTTGAGACATACATAAACAAAACCTATGTTACCACCTTTAGGGCTGATGGTCTGATAATCTCTACTCCTACAGGCTCTACAGCATACTCGCTCTCTGCAGGTGGTCCCATCCTTCATCCCACACTTGACAATATAGTTCTCACACCGATATGTCCACATACGCTCACAAATAGACCAATAGTCCTGCCTGATGATGTCCTCATAGAAGTTGTCTTCAGGTCTCAGACGGAACCTGTCTATCTTACACTCGACGGACAGGTCGGCTTTTCTTTAAGGCAGGATGATGTAATTGAAGTCATGAAGGCACCGTTTAAGACAAAACTCCTTATCCCCTGCGAAAGAGATTATTTCCAGATTTTAAGGACAAAATTAAAATGGGGAGAAAGATAAAGACGGTTATAAGTTATGAGTGATGAGTTAAAAGTTCAAAAGAAAGAAACTACAAGAGAAACAAAAATACTTGAGAATATAAAGAGCATTCTTGAGTTTTATCAGGCATTGGGTTTCGAGAGGCTACCAATAAATCCTCCCTCGCCCCCAAGGGGGCAGGGGGGGACTAAGGAAGCTACTCTTAAGGCACTAAGGGAAAAGATTGGTGATTGTAAGAGATGCAGGCTTTCAGAGGAGAGGACAAATATCGTTTTTGGTGAGGGCAATCCTGATGCAAGACTTATGTTTATTGGCGAAGCTCCAGGTAGAGAGGAGGACCTCCAGGCGAGACCTTTTGTAGGAGATGCGGGTATGCTCCTCACAAGGCTTATAGAAAAGATGGGATTTAAAAGAGAGGATGTCTATATTGCAAATATAGTGAAATGTAGACCCCCGATGAACCGTGACCCTGAAAAAAATGAGATAGAAAGCTGCAGGAAGTTTGTAGAAAGGCAGATAGAGATTATAAATCCCGAGGTAATCATTTCCTTGGGTCGGATCTCTGCCCAGACACTCATAGGCAACTCAGGATTGAAGATGACGACAATACGTGGAAATTTCTTCGATTACAAGGGGATTCCTTTAATGCCAACTTTCCACCCTGCTTATCTGCTGAGGAATCCAAAAGATAAGTGGCTTACCTGGAGCGATGCCAAGAAGGTGCTGGATAGATTAAAAAAACAGAGTCAAGTCTGAGGCCAGTGAGGTTATATGAAAACACTTTGGGCACCATGGAGAATGACTTATATATTATCAGATAAGACTCATGAATGCATCTTCTGTGAAATGCCAAAACAGGAGAGAAGTAAAGATAGGGAAAATCTCATACTATATAGAAGTTCCCATAACTTTGTTATGATGAACCGTTACCCATATAATAATGGCCATCTCATGATTGCACCTTATCTCCATATCCCTTCGCTTGATGGACTGACAGATGAGGCCCTCCTCGATTTTATGAAGGTCACACAGCATTCGGTTAATTCACTAAGGAAGGCCCTTATGCCAGAAGGTTTCAATATCGGAATTAATATTGGAAAAGTGGCTGGTGCAGGGATGGAAGAACACCTCCATCTCCACATGGTGCCGAGATGGGCAGGAGACACCAGCTTTATGGCAGTTCTTTGCGAAGTGAGGGTTATTCCAGAGCATATAATGGAAACATATGATAAGCTTTTTGCTGCTTTTAATCTTTGATGCTCTTCCCAAACTTTAAACTTACAAAATTTTTCATTTTGATGTAAAATCATTTCTGATGAAAAGGCTTGATGATGTTGTTGAAAAGCAAATAATTAGAGAATGATGTCTCCGAAAAATTAAGCTAAGCGTGAGGGCAAGGAATTGAAAAAGGTATTAGAAAAGGCAAATGTCTTAATTGAAGCGCTGCCTTATATTAAGAATTTTTACGGAAAGACCTTCGTCATAAAATACGGAGGTTCTGCACAGATAAAACAGGCTTTAAAAGATGCCTTTGCCCAGGATGTGGTCTTGCTCAATTATATTGGAATTCATCCTGTTATTATTCATGGTGGGGGGCCAAAGATAAGCTCGATAATGGAGAAGATGGGAAAAAAGCCTGAGTTTATTCAGGGACAAAGGTTTACAGATAAGGAAACGATGGATATTGTAGAGATGGTTCTTGGAGGCCTCATAAATAAAGAGATCGTTTCGTTAATTAACAGCCACGGCGGAAAGGCAGTAGGTTTAAGCGGAAAAGACGGAGGACTTATAAAAGCTAAAAGAAAATTATTAAAGACATCCTCTGAGAAAGGTAAATATAAAACAATAGATCTCGGTCTTGTAGGAGAGGTTACGGATGTTGATACGCATATACTCATCAGCCTCGAAAAAGAGGGTTTTATCCCTGTAATATCACCTATAGGAGTAAGCCCGGAAGGTGAAACCTTGAATATAAATGCCGATTCTATTGCCGCCTTTATAGCCTCTACACTAAAGGCTGAAAAACTCATACTTCTGACAGATGTGCCTGGAGTTAAGGACAAAAAAGACAGAATAATCTCAACTTTAACAGAGAAGCTGATAAAAAGGTTCATTGATGATGGAACGATTGCAGGAGGAATGCTTCCAAAGGTTCAAGCATGTCTTAAAGCAATCGGGAGTGGTGTCTCAAAAACCCATATCATTGATGGCAGGGTTCCTCACTGTCTCCTCCTCGAAATATTCACAAAGAGGGGAATCGGCACAGAGATAATGGCATAACAGTACCAAAGGTTCTCCTCGAAAGCCCCTTCTCCTTCTCATATTGTCTGCTGTATTAATAATCCCTACCTATTGTTTACAAAAAAGAGTTGACATATGCATCCATAAATTTTTATTATATGCATAAAAGTGCATATATGAATATTAAAAAATATATAGATATTTTCAAGGCCCTTTCTGATAATATGCGGTTACGGATAATGCGACTGCTTATCCAGGCAGGAAAAGAGCTATGTGTATGTGAGATTATGGATTCACTTCACGAATCCCAATACAATGTCTCGAGGCATCTCAGGGAGTTGAAACTTGCAGGCCTTGTGAGAGAAAGAAAGGCAGGAAGGTGGGTTTTTTATTCACTTACAGAAACTGCAGAGAAGTTTCAAAAACTTATTCTCCATGCGGTGGAAAGCATCCCGAAGAATGCCTTTTCAAATGATATTAAAAGATTGAAGGTAAGACTCTCTTTAAGGGAAGGTGAAAAATGTGTCATAGGACTTAAAAGCCCGGAATGGAGAAAAATAATTACTCAATTGCAGCTAAAGGGAAGGATAAGGAAGGCATGATCAAAGATTTATTTATCGCAGGACTCCTTGCATTAAAAGATTACATTGCAACACATGTTCTAACCTGTCTTGTCCCGGCATTCCTTCTGGCTGGCGCAATGGTAACATTCATTAACCGTGAGGCTATTTTGATTTATCTTGGAGAAAAAGCAAGCAAGATTAAATCTTTTCCTCTTGCAGGTATATCGAGCTTTTTACTGGCTGCCTGCTCATGCACGGTCATTCCTGTATCAAGCGGACTTTATTGTAGTGGTGCAGGAATCGGGGTTGCCTTTATTGTTCTATGGGTTGCGCCAGCGGCAAATATCCTCGCCCTTATTTATACCGGAAGTATCATTGGCACTGAAAAGCGGATAATTCTCCGGACTGGTTTTATCCAGAATGGGCTGCCTTAGCGAAATATAACAAGCCCATTGTTGCCCGTGATACCGATAGTGCCCTTGGCAGATACTCATTGAAGACAAAGGAAATTGGTTTGAAGGATCTTGCACGTATTCACGGCCACATGTATAATGGGCTAGTAATAGCCTTCATAGAGATCAAAGCAGTTCTAGAAAAACTCTTCCATGAAGGTGTGGTAGATAGAACCGACCTCGGAGCTGTCTCAAAAAATGGGCCTTGCTGGGTTGATGCAGTTGCGATGATGACAGAGGCCCGGATAAATTTCCAAACTTTAAGGATTGATAACTCTATAGGTAATGGGTTCATAATCCAGAGAATATCTACTGGCGAAGCCTATGATGTACATCTAAAGCCTGGCATATTTCCTGAAAATCAGGCTGCTCTTGAAAGCAAAATTCGTAAACTAAGGTCTGAAGGTAGGCCTGTTTCTGCAACGGATGTTGACAGGTTTGAAGAAATGGCAGATGTCCTGAGTAAAAGATTGCTTAATACACCGCCAGATCAACTTCTGGATATCAATCCTTTGCATGGATACAAATTTATTCCTACTGATTTATTTGGCGATAGGAGTGATATCATTAACAAGGCAATGCCGAGAAAGTAGACAAAAAATCCGGCTCAAGGAGGCAATTATGAGAACGAAAAGAATCTTAAGTTTGGTGGTTACAGTATCTGTGCTTTTGACCGCTTCACTCGTTTTTGCCCAACAATGGAAAGGGTGGCGAGGAAGTGGTAAATGGGGTATGGGAACACCTTATCAGAGGATGTATAACCCAGCAACAGTAGAGACCATTTCCGGTGTTGTAGAAAGTGTTGATAAGATTACTCCAATGAAAAGGATGTCTTACGGTGTTCACCTTATGTTAAAAACTGATAAAGAGACCATATCTGTCCATCTTGGACCAGGATGGTATATCGAAAGGCTCGACACAAAAATTGAAAAAGGCGACAAGATCGATGTTAAAGGCTCAAGGGTAACGATGATGGGCAACCCCGCCATTATTGCAGCAGAGTTAAAGAAAGGCGACAGTGTCCTCGTTCTGAGAGATAGCGCAGGAATCCCCGTCTGGTCTGGCTGGAAGAGATAATATAAACAGGAATAGCCTATGCAGTAATGACAGATCCGAGGAAAATAATATAGTCATAAACGGGATGAGAAAAGGGGTAAGATAGGACCTCTCTTAAAATAGTGTATTTGGAGGATAGAAATGTTGAATAGCAATCGTGTCCTTGATGCATTGAAAAAGGTTATTGACCCTGAGATAGGTTTGAATTTGGTTGACCTCAATTTTATTAAGGAGGTAGACATCAACGATAAAAGGATTCTCATTAAGATGGTCCTAACTTCCCCTTTTTGTCCACTGGCAAGCTATCTTGTAAATGAAGTTAAGAGGAAAGCCCAAGAGGTTGCTGAAGGAAGAGATGTGGAGGTTGTGGTGCTTGATGAGCCATGGGTTCCACCTGAAAGATTCCGATAATGAGGGAATTCATAAGGCAGTATAAGATAAAAACTTGCTCGCGAAAGATTAAGATAGAAAAAGATAATGGAGATCTTCTACTTATATAAAGATTATAATTTATAAATGCTAAGGTATATTCAATGAGAAAGGTTATGTTTTTATGTACTGCCAATTCCTGCAGGAGCCAGATGGCAGAGGGATTTGCAAAGGAATTTGGTAAAGGATTAATAGAAGTTTATAGCGCTGGCCTTATGCCGGCTGGTGTTCACAGAAGGGCAATTTCTGTCATGAAGGAAATCAGCATAGATATATCAAATCAGAAATCAAAGGTAATTGATGAAGGTCTGCTCAGACAGATGGACATCGTCGTAACCCTTTGTGGGTATGCTGAGGATTTATGTCCTTATATACCACCTGAGATAAGCCGTATCTACTGGCCGATCAAAGACCCAGTTGGGACAACAGGGACAGAAGAAAACATAATGAAAGAGTTCAGGCGGGCGAGGGATGAGATAAAAGAGAGGGTTCAAGAGTTAATAAAGGGTATTATTGCCTGATAGAATAATCGATTTCTGAATTACAAATTCTAAAAATTGGTCATTGGTTCTTGGTTATTGGAATTTATTTGGTGTTTGAAATTTGGTTATCGGGATCTAAATTAGTCGGTATCTGTAAACCTTACTAAGGTACCCTTTTTAGCAGTTCCATACCTGAAGATAGTGATACCTTTACAATTCTTTTCGTATGCAAGGAGAAAGGCCTTTGCGACGTCTTCCTTCTTTGCCCTGTAAGGCATATTGATGGTCTTTGAAACAGCATTATCTGTATACTCCTGGAAACATGCCTGCATTTCGATGTGGTCTTCAGGTGGGATTTCGTGTGCTGTTTTAAAGATTCTTCTTATGTCTTTTGGAACCTCTTTAATCCCCCTTAGATTACCCTTTGTTATAACCTTTTCCTTTAGTTCCTCACTGTAGAAACCCCGGTTCATCGCTATCTCAAAAAAATACTTGCTAATCTCAGAAAGCTCGGTATCCATTATTAGTCTCTTATATGCGATTGCAAAGAGTGGCTCTATACCACTCGAGCAATCTGCAATGATTGAAAGTGTGCCTGTAGGTGCTATTGTAGTAGTTGTTGCATTCCTTACGCGTGGCATGCCAGGGGCATCATATATGGAACCCTTAAAATTAGGGAAAACCTCCCTGATTTCAGCAAGCTCAGCAGATGCCTGCCTTGCTGTGTCCCTTACAAATCTCATCAGATCCCTTGCGAGCCCGAATGCTTTTTTGTGGTTATAGGGAATGCCAAGTAGTATTAACATATCAGCCCAGCCCATAACACCAAGCCCGATCTTCCTATTTCCTTTATGCATCTCATCTATTGCAGAAATTGGATATTTATTTACATCTATAGCATCATCGAGAAATCTTACAGAAGTTTTTATATCCTTTGAAAGACTGTCAAAATCAATCTGTTGTTTTATGTTTTTGACTTTGGACTGTCGACTGCTGCCCCGCACTTGATACGGGGTTGACTGATTTACATACTTTGATAGATTTATCGAGCCTAAGACGCATGCCTCATAGGGTAACAACGGCTGCTCGCCGCAGGGATTAGTTGATTCTATATTTCCGATCTGAGGCGTTGGGTTTGCCCTGTTGATCCTGTCTATAAAGACAATACCCGGGTCACCTGTTTCCCACGCACTTTCGACCATCGCATCAAATATAATTTTTGCCTTTAACCTTCCTACCACGGCCTTGCTCCGTGGATTAATAAGCTCATACTCTTCGTCTTTTTCAAGGGCATTCATGAATGCATCCGTCACTGCCACAGAGATATTGAAGTTGGTCAGTTCCCCCTCTGCCCTTTTGATTTTTATGAAGTCAAGGATATCTGGATGGTCGACGCGCAGTATTCCCATGTTTGCTCCTCGCCTTGCACCGCCCTGTTTTATCACCTCTGTTGCTGTGTTATAAATCCTCATGAATGAAACAGGGCCACTTGCTATTCCCCCAGTAGAGCGAACAATATCAGCCCTCGGCCTCAATCTTGAAAAGGAAAATCCTGTACCTCCGCCACTCTGGAGTATTAAGGCAGCATTTTTTAAGGTGTCAAATATGGAGTTCATCGAATCTTCTACGGGGAGCACAAAACATGCGGCGAGCTGCCCGATATCCTTCCCTGCATTCATCAGGGTTGGAGAATTAGGAAGAAATTTAAGAGTAGACATAAGTGCGTAAAATCTTTCTCCCCATTCTTCAGGGCTACCGCCATAGAGGCTCTCTGCTGAGGCAATGGCCTTTGCAACCCTCTCGAACATCCCCTCCGGGGTCTCTACAACCTTTCCCCTTTCATCTTTAAGGAGATATCTTTGCTGAAGAACTTTAAGGGCATTTTCGGTGAGGTTCATAAGGATACCCTTCTTCTTGTTGCCAATTTATTCAAGGCATTTATGTATGCCTTTGCAGAGGCAACTATTATATCCGTATCAGCACCATATCCCCTCACAGTCCTGCCTCCTTCCTCAAGAGAGACCATCACCTCTCCAAGGGCGTCTGTTCCCCCTGTGATGCTCTTTACCTCGAATTTCAGAAGATTGCTTTTTGTATCCGTTATAGAGGCTATTGCTCGATATGTTGCATCCACAGGGCCATCACCATATTCTACCTTTTTGATCAGCTTCTCGCTTACCCTGAGCGTAACCGTAGCGGTGGGTTTCTGATTTAATCCACTCAAAACAACAAGGTCAACGAGGCTATACGTTTCCGGTATCTTTGATACCTCTTCTGAGACAAGGGTCTCAATATCTTCATCAAAGATATGTTTTTTCTGATCTGCAAGGTGTTTAAATTTCTCGAACACTATATTGAGATCTTCTTCTGAGAGCTCATAGCCGAGTTCCCTCAGCCGCGCCTTGAATGCATGCCTTCCGGAGTGCTTTCCGAGTACAAGCCTGGATTGAGGTATCCCAACAGCCTCGGGCCTCATTATCTCGTATGTAGACCTCTCCTTGAGAAAGCCGTCCTGGTGTATGCCTGCCTCATGTGCAAATGCATTAGCTCCAACGATTGCCTTATTAGGTTGTACAACCATGCCCGTTATCTTTGAGACAAGGCGGCTGGTTTTATATATCTCTTCAGTTATTATTCTCGTATCTGCATTAAAAAATTTGGGTCTTGTCTTGAGTGCCATGACCACCTCTTCGAGAGAAGCATTCCCTGCCCTCTCTCCTATACCATTAATCGTGCATTCTACCTGGCCTGCGCCTTTTAAAATAGCAGTGAGGGAATTGGAAACAGCAAGTCCGAGGTCATTATGGCAGTGCACGGAGATGACTGCCTTATCAATATTAGGTACTTTACTCATGAGGTAATCAATAAGTTCACCAAATTCCTGAGGAATTGTGTACCCCACCGTATCAGGAATATTTACAGTACCTGCACCTGCCTTAATAACCTCCTCTGTTATTTTGCATAGGTAATCCCAGTCAGACCTTGTAGCATCCTCTGCGGAGAATTCCACATCATCCGTATACTGACAGGCTCTCTTAACAGCCCTCACTGCCGCATCAAGCACCTCTTTCCTATCCATCCTCAACTTAAACTTAAGATGTATATCTGATGTTGCAATAAACGTATGGATCCTCTTATGCTCAGCAGACCTTAAAGCCTCTGCTGCCCTGTCTATATCCTCATCCCTTGCCCTTGCAAGACCCGCTATTGTAACATCCTTTATCTCAGTAGAAATCCTTTTAACAGCTTCGAAATCGCCCTGAGAGGCTATAGGGAATCCTGCCTCTATAATATCCACCTTAAGTCTTTCGAGCTGTTTTGCAACCCGGAGCTTCTCCTCAACATTCATGGATGCGCCAGGTGACTGCTCACCATCACGAAGGGTAGTATCAAATATCTTTATTATTCTCATTGTGCGGCACCTGCCTTACTGATCTGCTTTCTTTTCTTGTAGTAGAGAAATATATTCTCAATTATACCACCAATCAGGTAAGTCATGGCGAACAAGAAAAGTGCAATCGGGGGATGTATAATTATCACCACAAGGACTATGACTATTACAACTAAGATCCAGAATGGTTTTCTTTTGCTGAAATCCAATTCCTTTGCACCATGAAACCTCAACGTGCTGACCATGAGCACAGCAAGAAAAATTGTAAAAATCAGGATAAAATAATTCTTGGCTGGCAAGGTCTCACATATTTCATAGTAGAAGATTACGAGTGCTGCAACAATTGTTGCAGCACCCGGAATAGGCATACCTGTGAATGACCTGGATTCTGTTGAGCCCATCTGGATATTGTACCTGGCAAGCCTCAGTGCGCCACATGCGACAAACATAAATGCGACAGCCCATCCAACCCGACCAAAAGGTGTAAGGGCCCACATATAAAGCATCACTGCCGGTGCAACACCAAAGGCAACAAGGTCAGATAGAGAGTCTAATTCTATACCAAACCTTGTGGTACTGCTAGTAAGTCTCGCAACCCAACCGTCAAGGCCATCGAAAATATTGGCTATCATTATAGCCCAGGCAGCATAGAGATAATTACCCTTGAGTGCTGCAAGAATTGAATAAAATCCACAGAACAGCCCGCACAGCGTCAAGGTAGTTGGAAGTACGTATACCCCTTTTTTCATGTATTTATTTTAAGGCTGAGAATTTATTTCTTCTTAAACTAAGCCTGAACTTTAACCTCAACGATTCAAAGTTGCTATTACTGTCTCTCCAGCCTTCACCCTTTCACCCAACTTTACCTTAATCTCACTGTCCTTTGGCAAATATACATCAAGCCTTGAGCCAAACCTTATTATGCCATATCTATCGCCCATTTTAAGGAAATCGCCCTCAGATACCCTGCAGACTGCCCTCCTTGCAAGAAATCCTGCAACCTGGCGAACCAGTACCTTGCCATCCCCTGTGTTAAGTAACATCGCAATATTTTCATTCTGTAATGATGCCTGTGGTCTAAAGGCAGATAAAAATCTTCCGGGTGTATGAACTACAGACTCCACAATTCCATCGCATGGTGCGCGATTGACATGAACATCAAAGAGCGACATAAATATGCTTACCTCCTTTGACTCAGCCTTTAGATAATCCTTCTCATATATATCTTCTATAAGTATCACCTTTCCATCTGCGGGAGATACGAAAATGCCCTTGCCCTCGGGGATCTTTCTTTCAGGGTCCCTGAAGAAAAAGGCCATAAAGATTGCAAACCCGAATAAGAAGCAAGGGGTAGGAAATAAGAAGTAATAAGTGAAATCATAAACTCCCGATATCAAATTCACGATTAAAAATGCTGATGCTATGATCGCAATGAAAAGGGATCCAAAAATGAAAGGATAGCCATCTGGGGCGAATCTAAGCATGCTTTGATTTATCTATTTTCCCTTCTTGAGCCATGGCATCATAGCCCTTAGCCTCTTACCCACCTCCTCAACGGAATGGCCTTCACCTCTTTTTGTAAGGGCATTAAATACGGGCTTGTTTGCCCTGCACTCAAGGATCCATTCTTTTGCAAACTGGCCAGACTGTACCTCTTCGAGTATCTTCTTCATCTCTTTCCTGGTCTCTTCTGTTATAAT
Source organism: Nitrospirota bacterium (assembly GCA_040753955.1). Lineage (GTDB taxonomy): Bacteria > Nitrospirota > Thermodesulfovibrionia > Thermodesulfovibrionales > SM23-35 > JASEEX01. Next base: position 22,307 of record JBFMDQ010000014.1, read on the forward strand.
TCTTTGTCCTCTCGTGAGGTCTCCATACTGGGCGGTGTTGCTTATAGAGTTTCTCATATGTGAGATTCCACCTTCATATATAAGGTCAACAATCAGCTTTACCTCATGAAGGCATTCAAAGTAAGCCATCTCTGGTGAATAACCAGCCTCTACAAGGGTGTCAAAGCCTGCCAGTATAAGAGATGTGAGACCACCACAGAGTACAACCTGCTCACCAAACAGATCCGTCTCTGTTTCTTCTCTAAAGGTTGTCTCTATAATACCTGCCCTTCCTCCACCTATGGATGATGCATATGCAAGGGCAATGTCTTTTGTATTACCCGAAGGGTCTTGATGAATTGCTATCAGACATGGTACACCACTTCCCTTGATATATTCAGACCTGACAAGGTGCCCTGGTCCCTTGGGAGCTACCATGAAGACATTTATATCTCCTCGAGGAACTATCTGTCCGAAATGGATATTAAAACCATGGGCAAATCCTAAGTAGGCCCCTTCCTTGATATGAGGAGCTATCTCCTCCCTGTATATATCTGCCATATACTCATCAGGTATAAGCATCATTATTAGATCCGCATTCTGAGCAGCCTCTGATGCTGTAAGGACCCTGAAGCCTGCAGTTACTGCCTTCTCCCAGTTTACCCCTTTCTTTTCACCCACAATCACATCTAAGCCGCTATCTCTGAGATTGTTAGCGTGGGCATGTCCCTGGTTTCCATAGCCTATAATTGCAATTTTCCTGTCCTGAAGAACCTTTAAATCTGTATCCTTGTCGTAACAAATCTTTACCATCCTTACCTCCTAAAATACCTCAAATTAAATAAACAGTATTATATTACACCCCAGAGGTTTTTTCTATTTTCCGCGAATAAGACCTTCTTTTTATCCAAAATGAAAATAGGATTCTATTTATTGTGACCTGAACCGAAACTTACAAAGAGAATTATATTGATTAGGATTAGGAAAGAGGGTGTGCCTTTTTCATTGCCCTGTAGATGATAATATAGCTGATAATGGCTGTAAGAAAACCCACCAGCAATGTACCGAAAATGAAGGGCAGCAGAAGGGGCTTCAGGTTATTAAGGAGATGGCTGAAGGTAATATTTGACCAGTCTACTTTTGGAATTATCCATTTTGTTCCGAGACACTGTGCACCTACCCATGTGCTAAAGGTATATATCGGCACAATAGTCCACGGATTCGTGATATACACACCGGCAATTACGGCGAACGTATTGAGTCGAAAAAGCCATGCTACTGCAACCCCGAGCAGGGTATGTAGACCTAATAAGGGAGACATCCCTATAAAGACACCCGATGAGAATGCTAACGCTATCCTGTGAGGTGATTCCCTTATCTTTACAATCTCTCTGAGTCTATCCCTAAACGTCAAAATGCTGGTAGCCTTCTGCTGAAAATGTCTTTTCCCTGCCTGAAATGTCTACGATAACCCTTTCTGATTCTGTAATGTCTCCAATGTATATTGCCTTAACCTTTTTCTCAGCAGGCGCAGTAAACAGCAGTTCATAATCCTCTCCACCTGATAAGGCTAACTTAATTGGTGGAATGCCAAGATATGAAGTAGTCTTTTTGAGTTCGGAAGACATTGGAATATTTTTAATGTATATTCTAGCGCCAACCTTACTTTCATCGCAGAGCCTCGATAAATCAATAAGAAGGCCGTCACTTATATCTATCATTGATGTTGCATTCCTGACAAATTCCTTCGGGTCCCTTGCCTTAGGCAAGAGGTGCCTCCTGAGCAATGGCTCAACATCATTCCAAGATAACCCCCACTTCTTAATTTCGAATTTCGAATTTCGAATTTCGAATTTTCCTGCTGAATGTTTTCCATGGAGGGGAATGGATCTTCTTATCTTCTTTAGCAACTCAAGGCCACAGGCTGAATCTCCTAAGTTCCCCGTTACATAGATTCTGTTACCTATCTTTGCCCCGGAGCGTTTTATATATCTTTTTGCATATCCAATGAGTGTTGCTGATAAAGTCATGCCTTTATTTGAAGCGGATAAATCACCGCCAACAAGGGATACAGTATATAGCTTCATTGCCTCATGGACCCCGTCAAGAAACTGGTCAAATACCTCCTTTTCTGTGTTCTTACTCATCGCAATATTAAGTAGAAGGAACCTGGGCTTACCACCCATAGCGTAGATGTCACTTACATTAACAGATATTAATTTGAAGCCGAGCTGATAAGGGGTTATAAAATTGAGGTCAAAATGGACCCCCTCGACCATCATGTCAGCGGTCAGGAGGAGGTTTTTACCTACTGGTTTTAATACAGCAGCATCATCGCCTATACTTACAATAATATGGCGTGAATGTTCTTCAAATCTCTCCCTTATTTGCTCTAAGAGGGATAACTCCCCGATTTGAGAAAGTTTCATATCATAATTATAGTGAACGATATAAGAGATTACACATATTCGCAGGGCAGGGGAGGCTTTAGCCTCCCAACAGCGCCCTTTTCTGGACTGATGACTGATGACTATTGACTGTCTTTTTTGACTTTTGATTAGTGACTTTTTTCAGGGCAACCTTTAGTACATCATCCATTGTCTCAGCAAACACAAACTCCATATCCTTTTTGATATATTTTGGAATATCATCAAGGTCTTTCCTGTTCCGCTTCGGGATAAGTACCTTCTTTATTCCCATCCTCTTTGCAGCGAGGGTTTTTTCTTTCAGTCCTCCAACTGGTAGCACCCTGCCCCTCAGTGTAACCTCCCCGGTCATTGCAACATTTTTATTAACAGCCTTTCCTGTAAGGGCTGAAGCAATGGCAGTAGCCATTGTAATACCTGCTGAGGGCCCGTCTTTTGGTATCGCACCTGCAGGGACATGAATATGGAGGTCTGTTTTAGAAAATAAATCGTCCTTTATGCCGAGTGTCTTTGACCTTGAACGCACATAACTCAAAGCAGCCTGGGCAGACTCCTTCATAACGTCTCCGAGCTGTCCTGTCAGGGTAAGATGCCCTTTGCCCTTCATGGGTGTTGCCTCAACATAGATAATGTCTCCACCTGCCTCTGTCCATGCGAGGCCTGTTGAGACACCAACCTCATCCTTCTCCATCTCTTCTTCGGGCAGGAATTTAGGCACACCGAGGTATTTATGAAGATTCTGTGCATTTATTACAAACGTTTTCTCCTTACCCTCGGCTATCTTCTTTGCCACTTTTCTGCAGACGTTAGCAATTTCCCTCTCGAGGTTTCTGACTCCTGCTTCCCTTGTATACTGTGAGATGATGCTACGAAGCCCCGAGTCGGTAATTTTCAATATCTTACCGCTGATGCCATGCTCCTCTAATTGCTTGGGTATCAGGTAGTTCTTTGCGATACCGAGCTTTTCCTCCGTTGTATAGCCAGATAGATAGATTATCTCCATTCTGTCTCTTAATGGGCTCGGTATTGTATCCACGAGGTTACCCGTCGTAATAAACATAACCTTCGATAGGTCAAAAGGAACTCCAAGATAGTGATCCACGAATGAATAATTCTGTTCCGGGTCCAGAACTTCAAGAAGGGCTGAGGATGGATCTCCCCTGAAGTCCATTCCGATCTTATCAATCTCATCCAACATAAACACAGGATTATTTGTCCCTGCAGTTTTTATGCCCTGTATTATCCTTCCAGGAAGTGCACCGACATAAGTTCTTCTGTGTCCTCTGATCTCTGCTTCATCGCGCATTCCCCCCAAGGACATACGGACAAACTCCCTTCCCAAGGCTCGTGCTATAGACCTGCCGAGAGAGGTCTTTCCAACACCCGGGGGGCCAATAAAACAGAGGATAGGCCCTTTCATCTTTTCCTTTAGCTTTCTGACACTAAGATACTCTAAGATGCGTTCTTTTACCTTTTCGAGGTCATAATGGTCTTCGTTAAGCACTTTTTCCGCAGCCTTTATATCGAGGTTATCTGTTGTTGACTTCGACCAGGGAATTTCAACTAACCAATCAAGGTATGTCCTAACAGTAGCGGCCTCTGCACTGTCTGGGTGCATCTTCTCAAGGCGTTTGAGCTGCTTATCAGCCTCTTTCATCACCTTTTCTGGCATCTTTGCATCCTCAATCTTTTTCCTGAACTCCCTTATCTCTTCTGCCCTTTCATCAATTTCACCAAGCTCCTTCTGTATTGCCTTGAGCTGTTCTCTCAGGAAATACTCGCGCTGTGTTTTATCAATCTCACCCCTCGCCTCAGACTGAATCTTTTGCTGGACTGTTAGAAGTTCTATCTCCCTTCCTAATATTTCGCTGACACGTTTCAACCTCTGGACAGGGTCTGTTATCTCAAGTATCTCCTGGGCCTGTTCTGTTTTTAGTCCAATATTTGAAGCAACAAGGTCAGCGAGCCTTCCTGGGTCCTCAATGCCTTCTACGATTCCCATTACGTCAGGAAGTATTGTTTTGCCGAGAGAAACAGTCTTATCCAACTGTTCTTTTACTGTCCTTATCTGTGCCTCATCTTCTATAGTAAGTACCTCAGGTTTCTTTTCACTTATCTTCTCTATATCAGCCTTTAAGAAGGGCTCAGTCTCCGAATAACTCAATGCCCTTGCCTTGCTCAGACCCCTAACAAGTATCTTCACCTTGCCATCAGGAAGCTTAAGCATCCTCATTATGACGCCTACAGTTCCTACAGAGTAAAGGTCCTCAATAGTTGGGTTTTCGATATCGAGGTCCTTTTGTGTAATGAGAAGCACCATTCTGTTTGTGTTGAGAGAATACTCTATAGCCTTAATTGACATTTCCCTTCCCACAAAAAGAGGAAGTATCATGTAAGGGAACACAACAATATCCCTCACAGGTAGCACGGGCAGATTGTCAGGTATCTCGATCTCTTTATCACTTTTCTGTTCTATATCTATTACCATATCTCCTCAACTTTTTATATACTGCTTTTTATCCTTTTTTATCATTGTCGCAACCTCAACAAGGTACTCTTTAAATTGCTCGGAAACCTTTGGGTTCTTCAATGCAAGGTCAACTGTTGCCTTAAGGTAGCCAAATTTATCACCTGCATCATATCTTTTCCCTTTAAATAGATACCCGTATATCGGGCGTTTCTTCAATAACCCATGAAGTGCGTCTGTTAATTGTATCTCCCCACCCCTGCCGAAACTAACATCTGCGAGGATATCAAAGACATCAGGTGTTAGGATATAACGTCCAATTATTGCCAGGTCAGAAGGTGCTTCCATAGCCCTTGGCTTTTCTACGAGGGTAGTGATCCTGTAAATATTATCTCCTTCCCTTATCCCTTCAATTATCCCGTATTTGTTTATATCTGCCATAAGGACTTGCTGCAAGGCGATGACAGGGGAGTTAAGTTTCCTATAAAGGTTTATCATATCCTGAAGTAAGTTATCATCAGGGTCAATAATATCATCACTCAAAAGAACTGCAAAAGGCTCGTCTTTTACAAATGGCTTAGCACAATATATTGCATGGCCCAATCCGAGGGCTGCCTTCTGCCTGATATATGCAAAGTTCAGTTGGTTCAATCTACTAATCTCTTCAAGAAGTCTTTTCTTCCCCGCCCTCTTTAGGCTCTCTTCAAGTTCGAAGGCAGAATCAAAATGATCCTCTATAGCACGTTTGTATTTTCCTGTGATAATTATGAACTCCTCTATCCCGCATGCACTTGCCTCTTCAATCGCATACTGGATCATCGGCTTATCAACTATAGGCAACATCTCCTTTGGGGATGCCTTTGTTGCAGGCAGAAACCTTGTCCCGAGGCCTGCAGCAGGAAATATAGCCTTTTTAATTTTCTTTTCCATGTCACAAAGGCCCTTTATCAATATATAATTATTATACCACATGATACAGTCGATGCCGAGATAATTAGATTAAAAATATTGTTGAATAAGGTATGCTATCTTACAATAAAAGTCTAAAACACTTATCGAGGAAACTGAGAAAAATATGACCGATGCAGAAAGGGTCAAAAATAAGAGACAGACAGCTGAAAGGTTATTAATTTTACAGACAAAAGATTATACAGAGATGTCTGAAGAACCAATCTTTTTAGATGATTACAAAGAATTTACTAATAACTTTTTTTAAAGAAAAGGTCACAAAACCCATAGGCTTCCGCGAAATAGTTTATTCCTTGAACCTTACTTCATCAGAAAGACGCAAACTCAAAAGACTCCTCCGAGAGATGTCCAGTGGTGGCGATATAGTCAGGACAAGAAAAGGGCTTTATGGACCTGCAGAGGAGATGGGTCTTGTAACAGGCTATTTCGAGGCACACAGGGATGGTTATGGATTTGTTTCACCGGAAGAACCTGGGAAGAGGGATATATTTATTCCTGCAAGGTTAACCCTCGGGGCCATGAACAACGATAGAGTTGTAGCAAGGATTGAAAATCCAGTTAGAAGGGGAGGTAGGATAATCAGGATACTGGAAAGGGCACATACACGGGTGGTGGGAACATTTGAGGTCAGCAGGGTAGGGTTTTATGCCAGGCCCAAGAACAAGTCCGTTCCCTTTGACTTTCATATTGCTCCGAGAGATAGAGGTAAGGCAAAGGATGGAGACAGTGTTATTGCTGAGATAATAAGCTATCCAACAGACACAAGACCACCGGCAGGCAGAATCATCAAGATATTAGAGAAGCCAGGGAATCCTAAAGATGAGATAGAAGGCATTATAGATGAATTTAATCTCTCAAGAAGGTTTCCACATAATGTACTTGAAGAAGCAAGAAAACTCCATTCAAAACACCGGATAATAGAACCTAAGGAACAGAAAAGAAAGGATTTACGTCATCTTACTACTGTTACCATCGATGGTGAAAGGGCAAGAGATTTTGACGATGCTGTATCAATCCATAAGACAGATAGCGTGTACAGACTATGGGTTCACATAGCTGATGTCGGACACTATGTGGGATGGGATTCAGCCATTGACATTGAGGCGAGGAAAAGAGGCACAAGCGTTTATTTTCCTGACAGGGTTATCCCTATGCTTCCAAAAGAGCTTTCAGAAGACCTTTGCAGTCTGAGACCAAAAGTGGAGAGGCTGGCCTTTACAGTTAAAATGGAATTTGATAGGGATGGACAACGGTTAAGCAGTAAGTTCTACCCGAGCGTCATCATAAGCGATGAACGCATGACCTATACATCAGTTAAAAAGATACTCGTCGATGAGGACCCTAAAGAAAAAGAAAAATACGATTATCTCCTCTATGATTTAGAGACAATGGGAGGATTGTGCAATATCTTGAAGGGTCGGAGACTAAGAAAGGGAAGCCTTGATTTCGACCTGCCTGAGCCGGAGATTCTTCTAGATATTCAGGGTAAGCCAGAAGCCATCATAAAGGCAGAGAGAAACTTTGCTCACATGATAATAGAGGAATTCATGATTGCTGCCAATGAGGCAGTTGCCGAGTATCTTGAAAGCAACGGTGTGCCAGGCCTTTACAGGATACACGAAGAACCCGAAGCCACTAAGGTGGAAGAGATAATGAGAATTATTAACTCCCTTCCGACACTGAAAGGCAGAAAGATCATAAAACTAAAGGGTTTCTCTGACTTACTGAAACAGATTCGCGGTATCCCAGAGGAGGAGACAATAAACCTCATGATATTGAGAAGTCTAAAGCAGGCAAGATATTCTCCTGTGAATGTCGGCCACTTTGGACTGGCATCTGAATGCTATACCCATTTTACTTCTCCCATAAGAAGATATCCTGACCTTGTTGTCCACAGGATTTTGAGAGAAGTCCTTACAAAAAAATATCTTGGCGATAAAAGGATTCAGGAAATGGAGTCCATCTTACCAGATATCGCCTTTCATTCATCAGGGATGGAGAGACAATCTGATGAGGCTGAAAGGACAGTTTTAGATGCAATGAGGGTCTGGTTTATGAAGGATAAGGTAGGTGAGGAATTTGAAGGAAAGGTGGTCTCAGTTACATCTTATGGATTAAAGATAAGGCTTAAGGATTACTACGTTGAAGGCTTCCTCCATGTCTCACACATGACTGATGATTTCTATCAGTATGATGAAAAAAGCCTGAGCCTTTGTGGGATTCATAAGAAAAAGAGATTCAGCATAGGCAAGGAGTTAAAGGTCAGGATTGACAGAGTTGACATAGAAGGAAAAGAGATAATTCTTGGAATCTGAGAGTGCCTTACCCCTCCATGAGTTTTTTCAGCTCATCACCTTCAATGACCTCTTTTTCGAGGAGCTGGGAGGCAATCTTTTTAATTTTTTCGAGTCTCTCTGTAAGGATGGATTTAGCCCTTTCGTATGCCTCTACGACTATTGTTTTTACGTCCTCATCTATCTTCCTAGCTGTTTCTTCACTATAGTCTTTTGGTGGGCTCCAGGGGACCTCAAGAAAGAGGGGGCGTCCTCTATCAAAGGAGAGGGGGCCGAGTTTTTCGCTCATCCCGTAGGCCTTGACCATACTTATTGCCATCTCCGTAGCCCTTTCAAGGTCATTCTTAGCGCCCGTTGATACCTCTCCAAAGATAAGCTCCTCCGCAGCTCTACCGCTGAGCATGACGGTTATTCGGTCGAGGAGCTCTGATTTTGTAAGGAGGTACCTTTCCTCTGTAGGGAGATGGATAGTATAACCGAGGGCGGCTATGCCTCGAGGAATAATCGAAATCCTTCTTATCCTGTCTGCATGGGGTAGAATGCTTGCTACTATGGCGTGTCCACATTCATGGTAAGCCACGATCTCCCTTTCCCTTTTATTTATTACCCTGCTTTTCTTTTCGAGGCCTGCTATAGTTCTTTCTATAGCCTCTTCGAAGTCGGCCATCTCTATGAACTCCTTATTCTTTCTTGCTGCAAGGAGGGCCGCCTCATTAACGATATTAGCGATATCTGCACCGACCATTCCCGGGGTCATTGATGCAAGTACTTTAAGGTCGATACCAGGCGCAAGTTTTACCCTCGCTGTGTGAACTCGGAAGATATCTTCTCTGCCTTTGAGGTCTGGTCTATCAACAAGGATGTGTCTGTCAAATCTACCAGGGCGGAGGAGGGCAGGATCAAGGATTTCCGGCCGGTTTGTTGCCGCCATTATGATTACGCCCTTTTTTGTGTCAAAGCCATCCATCTCGGAAAGGAGCTGAGTAAGGGTCTGCTCCCTTTCATCAACCCCTGCTACTGGGCTTATGCCACGGGCCTTTCCGAGGGCATCTATCTCGTCTATGAAGATGATACAAGGAGCAAGTCTTTCAGCCTGGCTGAAGAGGTCTCTCACCCTTGCAGCGCCGACCCCGACGAACATCTCAACGAAGGCAGAACCACTAAGGCTTAAAAAAGGCACCCTTGCCTCACCTGCCACTGCCCTGGCAAGCAAGGTCTTGCCGGTGCCAGGAGGCCCCACAAGGAGTATCCCTTTTGGGATCTTTCCGCCAAGAACCAGGAACTTCTGAGGAGTTTTAAGGAACTCTATGACTTCTTTGAGCTCCTCCTTTGCCTCATCTACCCCTGCTACATCTTCGAAGGTTATTTTGGTTTCACCCTCCACATAGACCTTTGCTTTGCTTTTGCCTATTGCCATGAGACCCTCACCAGGGGCCCCCATCTTCCTGAGGAGATAGCCCCAAATTGCAATGAATATGAATATTGGTATTATCCATAAAAGGAGGGTCTTAAACCATGTGACCTCTGGCTTTGCAGAATAACGGATACCTTTTTCGCCCAGCTCTCTTAAAAGATCAGGGTCTTCCATCCTGTAGACAAAGAATACTTTTATCGCTTTAAGTCTCTTTATTTTTCTCTCATCCCTTTCACCGCGGAGGCTTAAGAGATGTTCCTGGGCGCCTTCAAGGAATTTACCCTCTATCCTGTCTTTTGTGATCACAAAGTCGTAAATAAGACCATCTTTGAGGAGAACTTTAAATTCGCTGTAGCTGATGGTTTCGAATTCACGGGTAAGGATATATTGCTGGATGAGAAATATCACTCCAAGGGCGATTAGGAAATATATAAGACTGAAGCGGATCCTTTTTCCCATATCTTCAGAACCTGGGTTTCCAGTCTTTAAAAGGGTAGGGTTTCATAATAGCTATTAACTTTATAATTCATGCTTATTTTAAATTAAATACGGTGGTATTTCAATTTTTTCACAGATTAATAGTTGAAAACTTAAGATTTTAATGATAGCATCTTTCAAGAGAAAGATTTAAACCTTTGTAAACCCTGTTGTTGCAATAATACATGCACACAAAACTCATAAAATGGTGATAATTCTATGTTTATAGCAAATTAGGCTTTATTCATAAAGCTCACTAAAAGTGAAATCCTGTGATAACTTTCAAAAATGACATAGATGCTTGGTATCAATAGATTTACCCTGTTAGAAAATCTTTTCTAACAGGGTTTAGCCTATTCGGTTATAACAATTTATGCAACAACAGGGTAAAGAATAAGGGAGAAGTTCAGAATGACGAAAAGTCAAGCCAAGACTGTTTTAGCTTTATTTGTCATAGCCATAATTTTTTTAATAAGTTCACGCTTTGTCTTTAAATTCTTCTTTCTGTTCTTACTGATTGGGCTGATTTGTATTGCGTTAGGAATTTTAATCTTAAAAGGAAGTAAAAAATGACTAAGGGGGAAGATTGTGAGTAAAAAAATACTTTTAACAGCCATAATTTGTCCAATGTTATCGTTGATAATGTTACCATCAATCAAAGGAGTCGAATCTTTCGCAGGATGCAAACCTAAAGATATTGTAAACCATGTGGTGGTAAAGCTACCTGAGCCTAAGTATAACAGCAAGATATCGATCGAAGAAGCTTTACTTGGGAGGAGGTCTATCAGAGATTATAAAAACGTGCCTTTGACGCTTTCTGAAGTTTCACAGCTTCTCTGGGCTGCACAAGGAATTACAGATCCGAGGGGTTTCAGGACAGCACCTTCTGCAGGAGCCCTTTATCCACTCGAAGTTTATGTAGTTGTTGGAAATGTGAATGGCCTTCCTACAGGAATTTATAAATATAAACCCCAGGGACATGAATTGGTGAAGGTTGCAAAAGGGGATAAACGAGGTGAACTATCTGCAGCCGCCCTCAGACAGCCCTGTGTTAAAGACGGTGCTGCAGTCATAGTATTTTCCGCAGTCTATGAACGAACGACTCAAAAGTACGGGAAAAGAGGTTTAAGGTATGTGCATATAGAAGCAGGCCATGCAGCTCAAAACGTTTATTTACAAGCAGTTTCATTAAATCTTGGAATTGTGGCTGTCGGGGCTTTTGATGATGAGGAAGTAAAAAGTATTATAAATATGACTCCTAAAGAAGAACCCCTGGTTATAATGCCTATAGGTGGAGTAAAATGAGGATTGAGAATTTTATTGGTGCCGGAGGCCGGATTTGAACCGGCACGGAACAGAGTTCCGAGGGATTTTAAGTCCAAAACTGCCCTAAAATCCTACTCTCTGTAACTATCTGATTTTACTTATAAACCCTTAATAATACAAGGGTTTTCAGGTTTCAGGTAAGTTGCCGTGAGTTGCCTAAAATTGCCTTAAAATTAGGGCTGATGGTTACAAAATGGTTACAGTTTTGAAAAAGGAAAGGAGAAAGGAAAATGAAAGGCGAATACATTGACACAGCATTTGGAAATCTCATATCTTCCTATGCCTATCTGTGTGATGGGCTGACGGATGAGGAAATTGAGAAGGCACTCCGGGTACATGTTCAGAGATGGGGCGGGTGTATTTCCTGCAGATATTCTCTATCTCATCCCGATAGCAGAGAAAGAAGGGGAAACATCTGGTACCAGAGAAAATGCCAGAGGGGATTGAATCAACAAGATTGTGAAATGTGGACGGCATTTCCAGAGGAAGAAAAGAACAATCCCATAACAGCAAAAAACTCGTTTATGAGGCAGAGCTTGCCTCAACAGGCACTCCGGAGTTGTTAGGTTTTTTAGGTCGTTTACCAGAGTCGGTAATGCTTGCCATTGACCTGTTTTTAAGTGAGTTTGATTATGCCAATAACAAAATCTCTAACCGTGCTATTGCATTAAGAATGTTAGCAAGCATTGTGAGTATTTTAAATCGCTCAGTCGAGAGTGTAGAAAAGAGCGTTTAAACAACACAAGGTCCTGGGGAAACCTGGGGCCTTTTCTTTCTATAGTAGTACCCACTACCCAGATATTCTACTTGACAATCTTAATAGTTTATTTTATTGTATATACAAAAATATATACGAGGTAAAACATGAAATTTGCAAACATAAGAGAGCTTCAAAAAGATGCATCTGGGATCATTACCATGGTAGAAAAAGGGCAAGACGTGATAATAACTAAACGTGGCAAACCTGCTGCAGTAATCTATCCTCTGGCAGAAGACATGATTGAAGATTATATGATCCAGCATAGTCCTACAATAAGGAAGAAAATTGAGGAAGGTTTAAAAGATGCAAGAGATGGTAGAATTATTCCTATCGAGGATTTGATAAAGGCACGGAAGGAAAAGAGGCGTGCCAAAGTATAAGGTAAGCTTTACCCACAAAGCCTTAAGTGATCTGTGATGATGTATCTGATGGTGATTTTGAAAGAATCCATAAGGCTTCTAAGAGACTTGAGAACAATCCCTTACCTGATGGTAAGCATATAAAGAAACTTAAGGGATATAAAAACCTGTATAGGCTTAGAATAGGGGATTATAGAGTTGTTTTTGAATGGAAAGGTGAAAGTGTAACTATTATCAGGGTACTAACAAAACAGGATTTTGGAAAGAAGTATTAAGAGGCAACTATGAAAAAGACAGCAAAAGGATATACCAGAGGCAGGACATTAGAGGAACACATAGCTGAACACATGAAAGACCCTGAGTTTAAAAAAGCATGGCATGAGCTTGACCCTGAGTTTGTGCTTTTAGAGAGTATGATTAAGGCAAGGGAAAAGAGGGGACTTACACAGTTTATAAAACTACAGACTAAATAAGATATTCAGGGGATAGGGAACCTGTCCCGATAAGGTGGCACTCTCTACCACCTTCCCTTGAATTAATAAGGAGAGACCAAAAGAGAGGTGGTAAATGGGAAAAGGAAAAAGCAAACAGCATAAAAAAACTTCAGAACTCCTACCTAAAAAAGAAAGAGAGAGTGCAAGAAAAGATAAGCCTTTTACCCATGCAAAAGGTGTAACAGCCTCTGGTTGGATCAACCCACAGACAGGAGACATGCATCTTGAAGATTATTGTAGAGGGTTGCTTGGTATTGTCAAGTCTTTTATGCAAATTCTCTCAGGGGCTTCATTCTCAATGGTTTTCATAGTTCTCAATTAAGCTGCAATCCTTTCAAGTTTTGATATCTTAATATCCGCAAGAATTACCCTCG
>JBFMDQ010000015.1:0-34430 GCA_040753955.1 Nitrospirota bacterium
TGATACATTGCAGGCAAGGTATTTTTCAAAAACTAAAAAACAAGCCCGGAGGAGAAAAAGGAAAATCATAAATTTGGAGGCAAGGTGAAAAAAGAAAGTAATAGCAATGAATCTTTGATAGGCAGGATTTATAAAGATGCTTTGGCAGGTGACATCTCAATACTGGATTCAATAGATATTGACGAGATACAGGATGTTGAAGCAAAGAAATTTTATCTGACATTAAGAACGGAATTTAAAAAGATGATTGCTGAACGGAAAAAGTTCCTGAATAAGCATTTCCCACTCAAACCTTTATCTAACAATAATGCCTCCAAAGTAGAGAAACTACTTATGGAAAGATTCAAAGAGAAAGGCTACGGTGATGATGCAATGCACCGTGCAAGAAAGCTCTGGCAGGATTTTGTCAAAACAGCAAACCCTCATATTATAGACTCACAGCCGTGGGTCGCCGCCCTGGATTTTATTATTAGAAATTCTGCAATAGATGCCGATAGATCTGTCCGGATCACTCAAAAATCTATAGCTCAGGAATTTGGGATAACATTTAGCCAGATAAATCGGTGTTACAGAAGTATAAGTAATTCAATTGATATAGATTGTTACTTTTCTAATTTTGACAATATTGAGACTCTTCATAAACTCATTAAATCTATTTTTAAAATTATGGAGAGATTCAGGAAGCCCCGTGACCCAATAGAAGAAGAAATGATTAAAGCAGATGAGGCATGGTTCGACAGGATTTATAAGTATGCCTTAACAATAAGTAGCGGTGGAAAACGTAAAGAGACAATTAGGATTTGAGAGAGGAGATTTCATTGGAAAGGATCGGGCTTATGGAACATAAATCGAGAGTGGTATTTATGAGATGCATGGGATGTTTTAAAGAGTTTGAAAGACTTATAGGACTTTTAGGACAATTATGATAAACAAAAAAGATGAAAAACCTGAGCTAATTCCCCCTCATGGTGGATACCGCAATTTGAAGTCCTACCAGACGGCGGAAATCATCTATGATGCCACGGCAGTATTCTGTGACCTCTTCGTTAACAAACGCTCGCGCACACATGACCAGATGGTGCAGGCAGCGCGCAGCGGCAAGCAGAATATTGCCGAAGACAGTATGGTATCAGGCACCTCAAAGAAAAGCGAGTTGAAACTGCTCGGCATAGCGCGCGCAAGTCTTGAGGAGTTACTGCTTGACTACAAAGATTTTTTACGTCAGAGGGGACTGGCACTCTGGGAGAAGGGTCATCCGGAGGCGCAAGCCATTCGGAAGCTTGCGTGGGAAAAGAACAGGTCCTATACGACTTATAGGACATATATTGAGTCTTCGCCTCCTGAAGTAGCCGCTAACACCCTTATTTGCCTTATTCATCAGGCAAATTATCTGCTTGACCAGCAACTACGACAACTGGAAGAACAATTCATGGAAGAAGGCGGCTTCACAGAAAAACTTTATCAGGCGCGTCAACAGGTTAGGAGAAAATAATAGTGAATGGACAGATTTGAATAAATGGTCATACATAACGAAGACATAAAAGAATTAACTGCTGAGATTCCTGAAGGGCATAAGCACTTGAGAACTACGATAGTTCTTCAGGATGGTACGGAACTTGTGTTTCATGAGGCTACGATTGCGAATCTCGTGCGTGCATATATCACGGTTAAAACTCATCCTGTGAAAAGGAAAGTGACATTAAAAGGCAAGGGCCTTTCCGAGAGGAAAGATGGCTATGCAGAGTGGCAGCTTGTTGAGGAAGAATGAATGTTAATAAAATCTGAATATCCTAAAACTACTGTGATCATCGGCGATAGTCGGGGGATGGATGAACTGAAAGATGGGGAGTAAATAGAGGAAATGGATATAGAAGAATACCAGTGTATACATTGTGAAGGCATCAGTCTAATAACAATTCTTAAAGACACAGAAAAGGCTACAGAGCCAACGATAGAATTCTGTCCTTTTTGCGGAATGTCAAATCAATACCCAGAGGAAAAAGATTGAAAAATGCCTAAATACGACCTTTATAAACTCATCAAAGAAGAACTCAAGAATGGTTCAAGTGACCTTGTGACAAGGCCGTCGGGGCAGGTGATAAGGGAGCGCATTGAGAGGGATATTACAAAGGAAGATAATGGAGCGATCGTTGCTCTTGATTTCTCAAAGATAGGAATTATTGACTATTCTTGTGCTGATGAAGTGGTGGCGAAACTCATTTCTCGTTTACTGGGCGGTGAATATGGTGATAAATATATCATCCTGACTGGCCTCAATGAAAACCAGAAGGAAAACATAGAGGTCGCTCTTGAGAGGAAAGAACTCGCGGTAATGGCTCAAATGAATAATGGCAAGAAAATCTTTATTGGGAATCTGAATAATTATCTCAAGGAAACCCTTAATTTTATTCTTAAAAAAGGCAAAATCACAGCCAGTGATCTTTCTGAATCCTTAAAACTTCCTGCGAATACAAGTGGTACGAGATTACTGAACCTTTATAAGAAAAGGCTTGTTAAAAGAATAGAAGAGATAAAGGATGGTGGAAGGGTGTGGGTCTATGAGAAGATTTAATTATGTGAGGAGATTGAAATGACTGACATAACATATGTAATTATTGGAGTTATATTTGGCGGTATTTTAGGCGGTGTTGTCGTCTGGCTCTCAACAAAGAGCTCTAAAGCTATCTTAAACAAACAGGTCGAACAGAGGGAGATAGAGCTTGCTGCTGTGAGAAAGGACTTAGAGACAGAAAAACAAGCGAAAATAGAAGCGCAAACGCGGCTTGATGAATTTCAGAAGCAGAGGGCATTTATTGAAGAAGAACTCAGCAATAAATTTGCCTCTCTTTCTTTAGAAGCCCTTTCTAAGAACTCCGAAGAGTTCCTAAGGCTTGCAGAGGAAGCATTAAAGTCTCAGACTATTGAGGGCAAAAAAGAACTTGAAAGTAAAAAAGAGCTTATTGACCAGAACCTCGAAGCAATAAGCAAAACACTGTCAGATGTCCAGAAAAAGATCGATGAAGTCGGAAAGGGAAGCGGTGAAAAGTTTGTTGAGGTTTCTACGCTCATTAAAAAACATGAAGAGCTTACCTTAAAACTCAGGGATACGACGGAGCATCTCAGTCAGGCACTTGCGAGTTCAAGGAAAAGAGGAGAATGGGGTGAGCGCATGGCAGAAGATATTATCAGGCTTGTAGGAATGGTAGAAGGAATCAACTACATCAAACAAAAGGCAATAGATATCTCAGCAGGCAGACCTGATTATACGTTCCTTTTACCAAATAATTTAAAGATAAATATGGATGTAAAATTCCCGCTAGATAATTATATGCATTATCTGAATGCCACCTCTGAGCATGAGAAAAGACGTTACAGAGATGAGCTCCTAAGAAATGCAAAAGGAATGATTAAACAGGTAACAACTCGTGATTATATTAACCCTTCTGACAACACAGTTGATTATGTTATCGTTTTTATTCCTAATGAACAGGTCTACAGCTTTATAAATGAGGCAGACACAACAATAATGGATGAGGCATTAAGACAAAAAGTTATCTTATGTTCTCCTTTTACACTTTATGCAGTTCTCGCTGTGATCAGGCAGGCAATTGAAAATTTCAACCTTGAACGGACTGCCTCAGAGATACTCAGACTGCTCGGTGAGTTCTCCAAGCAATGGAATGCCTATAAAGAAAAATTCAAGCTCATGGGTGAGCGGCTGGATGCTGCCAAAAAAGAATATGACGCACTTGTTACAACAAGGAGCAACATGCTTGAAAGACCGCTTAAAAAGATAGAAGAATTAAGGCAACAAAAAGCCATTGATCTTGATACAGAGATAAAGGTAGATGAAACACCATTAATTTGATGCGGTATTTAGAAGAATCGGGATGGAGCAGTTCCAAAGATTCCTGAGGCGGCAAAAAGGTTAAGAGAAATCTGGAGTGGTTTCAGGGCTTCGAGGGTTCTTATTACGGCGAATAACTACAGAGTATTTGACTGATGTTATCCGTTAAAATCATTAAAGAAAGGCGTAAAACCCCTATCCTCAAGACGCCTGCCTTTGGGTGTCTTAAAGAAACACCAGTTATAAACATCACGAGGGGCTGTTTCCATTCATGTATCTATTGTTATGCGAGGGGATTTACGGATGTACCTCCACGTGGAGAAGTGCATCTCTACGAGAATATTCCTGAGATTTTAGAAGAGGAACTTGCAAGGAAAAGGAAACTTCCCTCATGGGTTTCCTTCAGTACTGCCTCTGATGCCCTCCAGCCGGTGGATGAAATCCTTGAGGTAACTTACAGGGTAATGAGGATGCTCCTTGAGAGAGGTATTGGCATATCCTTTCTCACAAAGGGTTTTATACCATCAGAATTTGTTGGGCTTTTTAAAAGATACCCTAAACTCGTAAAGGCGAGAATTGGCATAGTTTCCCTCGATGAAGGCTACAGAGAATTATTTGAGCCCTTCTCAACCCATCCTCTCACGAGGCTTTCTCTTGTTAGAGACCTTATTAATGAGGGTATCGAGACCTCTGTAAGGGTTGACCCTGTTATCCCTGATGTTACAGATTCGGAAGAATCCCTGAAAAATCTTATGAAAGGTCTGAAGCCTTTAATGTGACGAGTATATCAATAAGCTACCTTGTTATGAGGTCCTCTATCATGAATCAGTTTCTATCAGAGATTCCCTTCGGATTAGCAAAGGAGATACTCAGGCATTACAGGGGTCAGCCCTTGCAAAGGGTTATTACATCTGCAAAGACGAGGCTTCTCCCGAAGGCTATGAGGATAACTCGGTACATTCGGTACATGAGGTTTAGAGATATAGCTGATAAATATGGAATAGAAAGTTCTATCTGCAGTTGTAAAAATCCGGACCTTCCATGGGAGCCCTGCAATCCGTGGGTAAATGAAAAGGAACTCTATCAGAAGTCTGGGCAGGTTAGCCTCTTTGTTTAGAGCTATTTAAATATCTCTCCTGTTTCCTTGTACCATAAGAGAAGATCAAGATGGGAAAGGGGTATCTTTATATGCCCCGAAAAGGCTGCCATCTTTTTCTCTATCTCTATGTATTTTGACCTACTCAAAGATTCTGGAACCTTCTCTATTATCCCGAGCTCCCTTAAGTTTCTGAGTATATGTCTGTCGAGGATAGCGATCTTTTCTCCAAACCCTATATTTCTTAGAAAATGGCTCGCCTCTTTGTAACCGAGACCAGTTACATTTTTTGCCAACCATTCCCTGCATTCAAGAATATCTTTAAATTGTCTCGGGAAGGGTTTAATACAGACCTTACCATTCCTTGAGAAGAAGTTTCTTGCCTTCACAAGATAATCTGCCTTTTTGTTTTTAAATCTCACACCCCTAATTTCTTCCCTTATCTTTTCTGCAGACCCCCTTAATAAAAGACCCTTTCCCTGCAGCCTTCCTATGGCTTCCCAGCAGACCTTTGCTTTAGATTGGGGGGTAAGAATACAGAAAGCCAACTCGGCGAAGATTTCTTCGTCATCCCTGAACCATAGATTTTTGAATTCCTTTAATCTTCGCAGTATTTCTCCCTTTTTAAGGGCATATGCCTTCTTAATGGAACTATATTTTTTCACCAGGACCTTATTCCGATTCTTTTTTATTTTTGAGCCTTCTGTACGTTTCCTCTCCAATACATTTCTCAGCATACTTACACCACTGTATGCATGACTCCAGATCCTCATGAATGGTAAATCCACAATTCCTGCATCTTACGGATACATCATTGGAGAAGATCTCTATTTCTGCACCACATTCAGGGCAGTTTTTTATCTTAAGGGTGGGAGTTCGGATATTAGCTGCTCCTGGACATTTATCAAACACCTTTTTCCCCTTCATTTTCAAAAAGTCTTCTTTTTGACCAAGATAATGCAATCAGAAGATGCAGGCGTTGTGAAAAATTTATTTAAGAAAATCTAATGAGCCTTTTTAATTCTCCATGAGATATCTTCTCTATCTCTTCATGGAGGCTTCTGCCATGGGCATCCATCGTCACTATCGCAGGGAATTCCTCGACATCAAATATCCACATCGCCTCAGCCATACCAAGATCCTCGAGCCTCCAGACATCAACTACCCTCTTTACCCTGTCTGCAAGATAAACAGCAGCCCCACTTATGGTGTGAAGGTATACACAACCATTTTCTTTAAGGGCATTCAGGGTCTTTCTGCCCATGCCGCCTTTTCCCATAATAGCCTTTATCCCATACTGTGGTATTATTCGATGCTCATACATCTCGACTCGGATGCTTGTTGTTGGCCCTCCTGCTATTAGCTTGAAACCCTCCTCAGTCTTTCTTATTATAGGTCCGCAGTGGTAAAGGATAGCTCCTTTGAGATTAAAAGGTATATCCTCTATCTTCGGCCTTTCGTTAAAGAGGAACTTATGAATCTTGTCTCTTCCCGTTACGATCTGTCCATTTATAAGTACCCTATCTCCGACGTTCAGGGAAAGCACCTCCTCTTTTGTTAGCGGCGGTTTAATTGTCTTTGTTTTCTCAACTTTTGACTTTTTTTCTACCATATCAAGCTTGCCCTTCTGTTTGCCCAACAGCAGATAGAGACATCTACAAAGTACGATGCAGGATGTCTGTGATTTACCCCTATCTTTACCCCGATGGCTGTTGTTTTACCGCCTAAGCCGAGGGGACCTATCCCGAGCTGGTTTATTTCATTAAGGAGCCTCTTTTCGAGTTCTGATAAGACCTCGATATTATTTCCGTCTTCAAGCCCTCTCAGGAGCTGTTCCTTTGATAGCCTCGTCACCTGATCCCTGGAAGCACCTATCCCTATCCCGATAATATAGGGTGGGCATGCCCTACTCTGGGCCCTGTGAACTGCATCGAGTCCACACCTTCTCACACCATCAAGATCCCTCTCTGCCTTTAGCTCCTCAAAGGGTAGCTTATAAAGCTGACTAACATTTTCGCAACCTGAACCCTTTAACATAAGTTTTATAGAGAGGGCGCTGTCTGGAGACTCCTCAAAGTAGATAATTGGAAATCCTACCCCCGTGTTATCCCCCGAATTTTTATCGCTGATTATATCAACGGCGTTAGGCCTTAGAGGTACTTCTTCTGTTGCAAATTTTGTAGCCTCTATGATTGTGTCCTTTAATTCGGGCTGGCTCAGACCATTGGGGGCCTTCACAAAAAAGACGGGTACCCCTGTATCTTGGCATATGGGTCTTTCCGTCTCTCGTGCAACCCTTATGTTCTCAAGTATAGCCGATAATGCAGTCTTTGCGTTTGACCCATCCTCTTCAGCTTCATGGGCATGCCTTAGGGCTTTCTCAACATCAGGGGGCAACGATGTAGCAGCCTTTCTGTAAAGCTCAACAATTCCATCTCGAAGTTCTATCATTGTATTATTATTTCACATTTTTTATTAAAGGAAAAGGATTAAAATAATAATTTTTATCAAAAATATTTACAAAAACTTCTTTTTTATGCTATTTTTCCTATGGCGATGTTCATTAATGGAAATCCTACGAGGGAGAGGATACTACTACTGCTTAAAAAGAGTGGCTCCCTCTCTATTGATGACCTAAGCATACAACTGGGTATTACTCCTATGGGGATTAGGCAACACCTCCTATCTCTCGAGAGAAAGGGTCTCGTGGATTATTTTGCAAAAAGGCATGGTGTTGGCAGGCCAGCATTTCTTTACAGGCTCACGGATAAGGCAGATGATCTCTTCCCAAAGGCATATCACGAGTTTATTGTAAATGCCCTTAAAGATCTCGAAGAGAATGAAGGCCGGGATAAGATAGATGATATATTCAGGTGGCGCAAAGAGAGAATCCTCAGGGAGAAAAGGGAAGTCTTTTCGGATAAGAAAGACCTTCACGATAAAGTTCATGCCCTGAAGGATATCCTTGGATCAGATGGATATCTTGTGGACCTCGGTGAGGATGAGAGCAACTACATTTTAAGACAGTTTAACTGCCCTATCTTGAAGGTTGCGTCACAGTTCAGAGAGGCCTGCAGGTACGAGCTGCAGATTTATAGAGACCTTCTCGGAAAAGATGTAATGCGCCAGCAGTGTATATCTGAGGGGAGCCCTTCCTGCACATATGTCATACCAAAAACTCCTGTGAGATAATAAACTGATTCCTTTATTCACCCTAACAACTTGACTTAAGGAGCACCCAATTTTTATTATTTTTTAATTCGGGGCGTAGCGCAGCCTGGTAGCGCACACGGTTCGGGACCGTGGTGTCGAAGGTTCAAATCCTTTCGCCCCGACTTCATCCACCGATCCTTGACATCTGCCTTCTGCGGTCATCTTTATTCTTAATCAGCGACCTGAGTTCAGTGTTCTGGATTCTAATATTATGACCCTCAGGTTTTACCTCGATAGAAAGCTTAATGAGACGTCTAATTTCATCATCGGGCGCACCCCCCCGAAGGGCGGGTTTTAAATCTATCTCTGTCTCTGAGAAGAGGCAGGGTCTTAGTTTTCCGTCTGCAGTTAGCCGGAGGCGGTTACATTCTCCACAGAAATGATTGCTGAGAGGGCTGATGAAACCAACCACCCCGGAGGCACCATCAAATCTAAAATACCTTGCAGGCCCTGATTTCCTCAACTTTACAGGAGTAAGTGGGCCTATACGTTCAGCAATAGATTTTATTTCGTCTGTAGAGATAAATTTTTCAGGTCTCCACATATCTTCTATGCCAAAGGGCATGAATTCTATAAACCTGACCTGGTAGGGAACCTTTAATGTCATTTTTGCAAATTCCCCTATCTCATCATTATTGAGCCCACGGATTGGGACCATATTTATCTTGATTGGTCTCAGCCCTGCCTCTTCAGCGGCTTCAATGCCCCTGAGGACAGAATTTATATCTCCACCTCTCGTTATCTCTTTATATCTGTCTGGCCTTAAAGAATCAAGACTTATATTGACCCTCTCCAGGCCTGCCTCTGCCAATCCCTTTGCATATTGCTCAAGAAGGACACCATTTGTTGTCAGGCTAAGGTCTTCTATTCCACCTATGTTTCTTATCGATGCAATAAGATAGGTAGCATTCTTTCTCACGAGGGGCTCCCCACCCGTTATGCGCACTTTTCTCACTCCAATTCCTGCAGCAATCCTTACAATCCTCACTATCTCTTCATAACGGAGAATCTCTTTGTGCTCTATCGGTATCAGACCCTCAGAGGGCATACAGTAAATGCAACGCAGGTTGCACCTGTCAGTAATGGATACTCTCAGGTAGTTGATAGTGCGTTGATAATTATCCTTGGGCCCGCTCATTTTTTCTTTTTTCTTGTCTCTTTCTCAATCTCCTCTATCTTTTTCTTCGCAAGCCCTGTCTCTCTTGAATCAGGATAGCGCTCCCCGAGTTTCTCGAGGATTGTCTTCCCCGTCTTTCTGTCTCCTATCTCGATAAATGAAAATCCCTGCTTTAAAAGGGCACCCGGGGCCTTTTCACTGTGCGGATATTTCTTTAATAGTGTCTCATAAGCAAGGATTGCGCCCTCAAAGTCTTTCTCACCATAATATGTCTCTGCAATCCAGAACTGTGCATTGTCGGCAAGCTCATCCTGGGGAAACTCTTTTATGAATGCCTCGAACTTTTCTCTTGCCTCTTTATATCTCTTACCCTTAAAGGCATCATATGCTGTCCCATATATTGCCACCTTATCTTTTGGCTCTGCTGGTTTTGGAGGTTGGGAAACCTCCTGTTGTGGTTGAAAAGAGGGTTGTTCTTTTGGAGGTTCCTTCGGTTGTCTTACCAGGTTCTCTACGGCACCCAGCCTGTCCCTGACATCTTTTATCTGGCCTTCGATACTTATTATCTGTGTCTTTATGAGGTTTCTCTCGGTTGCTAAATCTTTCAATGTCTTTTCCATGGAATATCTGTTTTCATCAAATCTCCCGGTAAGCACCTGGAGGTCTTTCGATATTTCTATAACCCTAGAATAAATCTCTGCCTGGCTTTCCCTGAAGGCATGAAAGGCATCTTCTTTTATGACATTAGCTGTTTTCTCTCTAAGGTTATTCAGTTCTCTTCTTAGTTCAGAGGATTCCTTCCTTTGTTCAAGAGTCTCTCTCTTCAGTTGATTCACATCGTTTTTGAGCGTCTCAAACTCAGTCACCGTTATACTTTCTGTTTTTTCTTTGATGTCATTCAGATCTTTTCTGAGCTCAGAGGATTCCTTCTTTTGTTCAAAGGTCTCCCTCCTCAATTGGTCAACATCGCCTCTGAGGGCCTCGAATTCGGTAGCCGTCACACAGCCAGATATTAAACAGTAAACAGTAAGCAGTAAGCAGTAGATCCCATTAGAAAGCTTAGTTAGGGCGCGTTGGGCTTTCTTTCTAACGGGGTAAACAGTAATTTTGAACTTTGAGCCCTGATCTTCGGGCCTTTTGTGCACTATTTACCTGCTTCCTTTAGAACAACAAAGTGTGCCCTTCTATTTCTTTTCAGACATTCTTCTTCCTTACTCTCTGTGCAGATAGGTCTCTCTTCTCCATAGCTTATCATCTCAATTCGGCCTGATGCTACGCCGAGCGCTACAATATAGTCCCTTGTCGCCTTTGCCCTCCTGTCTCCAAGTGCGAGGTTGTATTCATTTGTGCCTATCTCACAGCAATGGCCCTCGATTAGAATCTTTGCAGCAGGATTCTTAAGCATCCAGTCCGCAGCAGTCTTAAGTGTTGGTTTTGCATCTGGTCGTATATCATACTTGTCAAAATCAAAATGGATGTCTTCAAATTTAAAGACAACCTTTTCTTCAATATACTTTGGTGCTTCTACTTCCTTTGGCTCTGCCTTTACAAGAGGCTGTTCTGTTATTTTTACCTCAGGCCTTACCTCAGGCCTTACCTCAGGCCTTACCTCAGGCCTTACCTCAGGTTTTACCTCAACAGCCTTCTCTTTAACCTCCTCTGGGGTAACAACTGGTTTTACCGGCTCTGGTTGAACTATTTTTCTCGGTGGACAACCGGTGAGAATAAGTCCGAATGCTAATATTAATACTAATACAAAAATCTTCTTCATCTTAACCTCCTCCTGTTTAAATTCCAAAAACCAAATTCCAAATTTGGAATTTGGTTTTTGGAATTTATGATTTTATATTGGTGACCACCTGGGGCCAAATGCTCTCAGATTCTTAGGGGTAATCCTTTTCTGGGATTCTCCATTTGCCCTCATGATGTATATACCCTTGAACCCATCCCTGTCTGAAGTAAAGACAATATGTCTTCCATCAGGAGAAAATGACGGGTCTTCGTTATTCCCCTGTGTTGTAAGCTGGGTAAGCCACGTGTCGTCAGGGTTAATTATGAATATCTGATTTGTTGCACCCCGTCTTCCTGAAAAAACGATTCTATCACCCTTTGGGGACCAGGCGGGAGATGTATTATAAGAGCCTTCAAAGGTTATTCTCCTTACATCTGAGCTATCTCTGCGCATCACATAAATCTGAGCACTTCCGCCCCTGTCAGAGACGAATGCAATACATTGACCATCGGGTGAGACAGCAGGTGATACCTCGATACTGTGTGACGAAGTCAATCTTGCTGAATTATCGCCTTTCAAACTCATACTATAAAGGTCCGGATTTCCATCTTTTGTAGAAGAGAAGATAAAATCATTTCCCTCAGGTAAAATATCCCCTGCCATATTTGTGCCTTTTGAGGAAAAAACCTTTCTCTCTGTCATACTTGTAAAGTCTAACAAATATATGCTCCATTGTCTATTCCTTTCGGCCGAATATATGAGTTTTGAGCCATCCCTTGACCAGCGGGGAGTAAGAATTATATTCCCCTTCAATCCTGTACTTGTGATCCTGTTTCCGTCCCAGTCCATAATATAAATACCCTTTCCATCTTCATCCTCTGCAACAAATGCTATCCTTGACCTGAAGATTCCTGTCTCGCCTGTGAGTGTTTTGTATATATCGTTTGCGATGGTATGGGAGAGCGGCCTGATAAGTTCTCTCCCAGCTTTATATTCTTTCTTCAGTATCTCTTTTCCCTCAAAAACATCGTAAAGAGAAACTATCACAATCAAATCTCTCTCTTCCTTGACAGAACCCTTCACAACTGCCTCTGCCCCGATAGGGCTCCAGTTCCTCGGATTAAAGGACTGGGACGGATTTTCTATATAAGCAGATCTGTCTATATTTAGAAAAAGCCCTGTAAATTCGAGGTCATCCCTGATGATGTCTGATATCTCCTTGCCCGAGGGACCAGAAAATTCCGGTATCGCAATCGGGAGTTTTTTGAAGGCAGGTGAAGAGATATCTATGTAGACCTTTGCCTCAACGGCAGTAAACAGTAGGCAGTAAACAGTAGGCAGTAAGAAAACAAAAACTAAGACTTTGAAGCTTGAACCTTGAACTTTAAACTTCTCCCTCATAGAGAGAATCTTACACCTATCTCCATTTCATAAGGAGGAGGCGGTAGCGGGCTAGCCTTGCTGAGTGCCTTAATGGCTGACCTGTCAAAAAAGGGATTGCCTGAGCTCTTCTCTATCTTCTGCACAGAGATTGTACCGTCCTTCATTATCTTCATAGAGATGATCGTCTCGAGATCATTCTGCCCGATGTCAGGGAAGACCCACTGCTGCCGTATCTCCCTTCTTATCTTTGTATAATAATCGTCAAAAAGGCCCCCTCCTGTGTGAACAGGGGTTGTTTCAGACCTATCCCTGCGGTCACCTACGCTGGCCTTAAGAGAGATCATAGAGCGTAGTCTGACTATCTGTTCTACCTTCTTCTTGGCTTCAATGGCGGATATCCTCTCTTTAACTATTTCCCCCTCTTTCTTACCCCATTTTTTCTTATCCTGTTCAAGAACATCTTCCATGACAGAAGTATCTCTCAAAGATTCTGAGGTCTTCAGGCCTTCTCCTGCCTTATCATCTCTCAGCACCTCGGGGCTGACAAGGCTTACTGTATAAGGGGATGGGAGAATAAGATGATTTGATTGTTTTAGGACGATAAAGGCTATCAATAACGCTGTAAGGTGAAAGGCCAAAGAAAGGGCGGTTGTTTTCTGAAGGCTCGGCTCCCTCATCTCAGGCTTATCTTAGGCTCTGTTACTATACCGAGTCTCTCTATCCCAGCATCCTTTATCTCTCCTATGACTTCGACAACAAAACCGTATGGCACTCCTCTATCTGCCTTTAAAAAGACATTTGGGTTCAGCTTACTTATCGCCTCGAGTTTATGCCTCATCTCTGTGATAGAAACAGGATTTTCATTCATGTAGATAATTCCGTCCTTTTTTATAACCAGGGTTACCCTCTCCTCAGGCGGCAGATCCCTGCCCTTTGCCTTTGGGAGATTTACATCTATGCCCTGTTGAAGGAGGGGTGCCGTTACCATGAAGATAACAAGGAGGACAAGCATGACGTCAACAAATGGCGTCACATTTATTTCGGAAAGGACGCCCCTGTTTCTATTTGATTTCATGTATCCTCTTTTGTAAAAAAGTCGAGGAGTTCTTCTGAAAAATCCTCCATTTCGATAATCATCCTGCGGGCCACGCTCAGGTAGTAGTTGTATGCTATTACCGCAGGGATAGCAGCAGCAAGACCGGCAGCAGTTGCAATCAGTGCCTCAGCTATGCCTGGTGCTACAACAGCAAGTGATGCAGCTCCAGTTACCCCAATGCCTCTGAAAGAATTCATTATCCCCCAGACAGTTCCAAACAATCCTATAAAAGGAGTCGTTGAACCTGTTGTTGCAAGAAAATTAAGATACTTCTCGAGTTTTGCTGACTCCAGCGCTTCGTATCTCCTGAGAAGCCTTTTTGTCTCGCCTCTGTCCTTATTTCCCTCATCTGTATAAACAGCCCTGAAGACGTTTGCGATAGGACTGATGGTAAAATTCCTCGTTACCTGGTAAAGCCCTTTAGGGTTTCTGCCCGAACTGTATGCCCGAAGGAACTGGTCAGTCTCTCTATTTGCCCTCGAAAAATACCGATGTTTGAAGAATATTATTGCCCAGGAGACTATCGAAAAAAACAAAAGTATTATTAAAACACCCTTGACGACATATCCTGCCTGAAAAATTAACTGGAGAGCTGAATTTTTCATAATTTCTCCATAATTTTAAAAACTTTAAAGGAAGTCAGAGCAAAAAGTCAAATCACCTTTCGGAGAGTTCTTGGTATAATACTACTGTATCTTTACTCGTTACTATTCACTAATCACTTGTTCCTATTGTTTTCGGAGGGGTGGCCGAGTGGTTTAAGGCGACGGTCTTGAAAATCGTTGTGGGGTAACCTACCGTGAGTTCGAATCTCACCCCCTCCGCCAGAGTTTGCCCCGTCCGTGAGGGCGGGGATGGTATAAATGAATTTTAAAATCCTCTTAGAAAAGGGGGAGTTTAAAGCTCCGTCCTTTCTAACGGGGTTTGCTTAACTTTGAAGCTAAAAAGTATGACTCCCTTTGAAGCTCTCTACTATATCGGTTATTCACTAAAGAAATATCATGCTCTTAAGAATCAGAAAAGGCTTCCCAGCAGGGTGATAAGCATCGGGAATATAACTGTTGGCGGGACAGGTAAAACCCCTGCCACAATTGTAATTGCAGAGGAAGGGAAGAAGCGGGGATTTATACCAACTATCCTGACAAGGGGGTATAAGGGAAAGATAAAGGGCCCATATCTTGTGAGCAAAGGCGATGGGCCTCTTTTGAGCGAGAAAGAGGCAGGCGATGAACCCATGCTAATGGCTGAAAGATTGAAAGGAGTACCTGTGGTAAAAGGAAAAAACAGATATGAAGCAGGCATCTTTGCGATTGAAAATCTCAAATCTCAAATATCAAATCTCAAATTTCAAGTTCTTTTCATCCTCGATGATGGTTTCCAGCATTGGGACCTTTTCAGAGACAAAGATATTCTGCTCATAGACAGTACGAATCCTTTCGGGAATAGAAGGCTTATTCCTCTCGGTCCATTGAGAGAGCCCCTTAGTGCGATAAGCAGGGCTGACATTATTGTAATAACAAGGACAGATAATTCAGTCAGGAGTCAGCCCCGTATCAAGTACGGGGCAGGAGTCAAAAGTCTTATTGAAGAAATAAGACAACATAATACAAGGGCA
Source organism: Nitrospirota bacterium (assembly GCA_040753955.1). Classification (GTDB taxonomy): domain Bacteria; phylum Nitrospirota; class Thermodesulfovibrionia; order Thermodesulfovibrionales; family SM23-35; genus JASEEX01. The sequence goes on from JBFMDQ010000015.1 coordinate 15,100, forward strand.
CCTATATTTTCTGCCGAACACAGGCCTTCAAAATTTATAACGGCAACTGGCGATGCACTTCCTCTCGAATGGGCAAAAGGGAAGGGATTCTTTGGTTTTTCTGGTATAGGTAATTCAGAGTCGTTCAAAAAGTCTCTTTTATCAGCAGGTGTGGATTTAAGGGGGTTTAAATCTTACAGAGACCATTACAGATACAATTCAGAGGATATAGAGAAGATTATAAAGAGTGCTGAAAAGAGTGATGCCAACTGGATTGTTACAACAGAAAAAGATATAATGAGACTCAAAGGGCTGAATATACCCTCGAACCTTATTGCACTTTCGATTGAATTCACGGTTGGTGAAGGATTTTATAACGAGGTTTTTGACTTTTAAACTTTGCCCTGAATCAAGTTCAGGGTTGAACTTAGAACTTTTTCGGGGGTTTGGATGGTCAGGTATATCAATGTTAGAAGCAAGTCAAGAATTGAATTTATTGATGTTACCGGAATGCTCCAGGAGGCTGTGAAAGAGGCCGGGATTAAAGATGGTGTCTGCTATCTTTGTGTTCCCCATACAACTGCAGGGATCATAATAAACGAGGGTGCTGACCCGAGCGTACAACGCGACATTCAGAATACCCTCAGCAGGCTTGCACCACAGGATATGAATTATTTCCACAGGGAAGGTAATGCCGATGCCCATATAAAATCAGCTCTTGTTGGCACTTCTTTAAATGTGATTATTGATGGGGGTAAGTTGCTCTTAGGAACGTGGCAATCTATCTTTTTCTGCGAGTTTGATGGCCCGAGACACAGAAGGATAGCGGTCAAATTTACCCCGTAGTTACATTAAAATATAGATTAAACTATGCTTTTTATATGCCGCTGCTGAGTTATGCAGATGTTTTTGTAACAACGGGGTTTATATAAGCGATGTCCAGGAATAAATTCCTTGACGGAGCCCATTACCTCCGTGATGAAATAAGAAGGCTCAGGAAGTCACTCTCAGAACTCACTCCTCCGCTGGATGCACTCTTAAGGCGCCGGGGCTTCAGGATTTATAAAAAAGAACCCTCGGAAGACTTACTCCTGCCAAAGAAGGAATTCCTGAGCGGCTATTATGAGATGATGAAGAAATATTCCTTCCGCCTATTTCTGAGGGATGTTATTAAGCATCAGAGTTTTTTCAGACTCGAAAATGTTACACGTTATGCAACATCAGAAGTTACGAAAGACTATCTTGAGTATATGAGAAAGATAGGCCTTGTCGAAAAATTACCTGACGGTTTCAGGCTATCCCTTGGACCTGTAAAGAGTTTTGGTGAAACCCTCGAATGGTTTGTATCAGAGACATTTAAAGTAGAATTTGCTGCAGAGGCAATATGGGGCATTAAATTTAAGCGGCCGAAGGTGGGTGGCGACTATGACCTAATTGCAAAGGTAGACGGGGCAATATTATATATGGAGATAAAATCCTCTCCCCCGAAGCAGATATATCAGAAAGAAATAACCGCTTTTTTCGACAGGCTCTCTGATCTTTTACCCGAGATAGGCATTTTTTTTGTGGATACAGAGCTGAGGATGAAGGACAAGATTGTTCCAATGTTCGATGAAGAGTTAAAGGTAAGGTATGTTAGCCCCCAAAAGATTATAAGGATGGAAAAGGAGCTCTTCCAGATAGAGGACAGGATATTTATAGTAAATGCCAAGGACAGCATAGCCGCTAACATAGAGAAGGTATTAAGTTGGTATTTCAGGAGGAGCCATTGAGTTCAAAAGGAGACGGGGGATGTTAAATGAGATCATTGCGATCAGGGATGCCGAGGTAGTGGTAAAGGATATCGAGGGTCTCAGAGGTGTAATGGACAACCTCGTTTATGAGGCTGTGTTCTCTGAGGAAGGACAGAAGAACACCTTATTCCTTCTCATAAAGGAGGCTGCAAAGGCAGCAGGTGCAGTTCCTTCATCTATACAGGGTTTGTATGAGGAGATGGCAAGAGACTACCCTAACTTTACAGTCCCTGCAATAAATATTAGAGGTCTTACCTATGATACTGCAAGGGCCGTCTTCAGAAAGGCTATAGAAAAAGATGTAGGCCCCTTTATCTTCGAGATTGCCCGATCAGAGATTGGATATACAAGACAGAGACCTCTCGAATATGCTGCGGTAGTGCTCGCAGCAGCAGTAAGGGAAGGCTACATCGGGCCGGTCTTCATACAAGGTGACCATTTCCAGGTTGTAAGAAGGAGTTATCTGAGTGACCCTGAAGCAGAAACAGGATATCTTAGAAGGTTAATTAAAGAGGCTATTGAGGCAGAGTTTTATAACATTGACATCGACTCATCTACCCTTGTAGACCTTGGGGAACCAACGGTCAGGGGGCAGCAGAGACCTAACTTTCAGAAGACGGCAGAACTCGCTACCTGTATAAGAGAGGCCCAGCCTGTTGGAGTAGATATCTCTATTGGTGGAGAGATAGGTGAGATTGGAGGTAAAAATAGCACACCTGCTGAGCTCAGAGCTTACCTCGATGGATTTAATGAGACCTTTAAGGCAGGGAAAGGGCTGAGCAAGATCAGCGTCCAGACTGGGGCAAGACATGGAGGAGTTGTCCTTCCTGATGGGACCTTGGCAGAGGTGAGGATAGATTTTGATACCCTGAGGACACTTTCAGACATTGCAAGAAAGGAATACGGCCTTTCAGGTGTTGTGCAGCATGGTGCATCAACCCTCCCCGAAGAGGCCTTCGGGCTCTTTCCCGAGGCAGGGACATCAGAGATACATCTTGCCACAGGGTTTCAGAATATTATCTATGAAGGCAGACACCTTTCCTCAGAATTCAGGGATAAGGTTTATAGATTTTTAAAACAGGAGTATGCAGAGGAGTGGAAAGAGGGACAGACAGAGGAGCAATTTATTTATGCCACGAGGAAAAAGGGCTTTGGCCCTCTAAAAAAGGAGTGGTGGGATCTTCCAGCAGATGTTAAGGAGTCTATAACGGAGGAGCTTGAGGAAAGATTTGGTCTGCTCTTCGATAAATTGCGTGTTTCTAATACTATCGATATTGTGAAGCGGACGGTTAAGCCAGTGGTTGTAAGGAAAAAGATTTCCTATTTTCCATCAATGCCTTAATGGGCTTGAGCCCATAAGGGCTTCCCTGTTCTATGGCAGTCAGGACAGCCCCGCCACCGGTAAAGAAGTAGTACTGAGTGTTGTCCAGAACAGAGAGGTAAAGGCCCGGGCAGAGATTCTTGAACTCATGGAGGGTGTCACCCCCACCGTACATCTTAAGGGCAATTCTATTCTGGTCTATCGTCCTGTCCAGTGCCTCTGACCCTGCTGTGAAATGAGGTGTATATCCCATAACAGCATTGACGAATATGGTTCTAGCACCCAAGAGGGTTTCTACCAGAATTGGGTCCTTAAATGATTCCGGGTCTATATCAAGGATATAGCCATACTTCTTGCCTTCTTTAAAGTCCTTTACTGATATGGTTCTGCATTTGCCTTCTATCTTACCTTCCATTGTATCCGACTCTACGATATGGGGCAGCTCAATAATCTTTCTGTTTACCCTATCCTTCTCTACGAGGTCTTTTGCAGCAATGATGTCCTTCTCCGGGATACCCTCTATGTAGATCCCATATTTTGCACAGAGAAATGTATTATAAATCACGCCTCCTAAGATCAGATGATCAACCTTCTCGTAGATTGCATAAAGAGGCTTTATCTTCGTGTCGTACTTAGCACCAGCGACTACAGCCAGAAAAGGCCTCTGTGGATTGATAACAGAACTCAGATTAGTTATCTCCTGCTGCATCAAAAAGCCTGCATAAGAGGGAAGATATTTTGTGATGTCATATGTCGAGGTATGGGGCTGCCATGAACCGAAGGCATCATTTACGAAGATATCCGCAAGCCCTGCAAGTTGAAGGGCAAATTTATCTCTAAGTTCCCCTTCTGCTTCTTCACCCTGGAACCAGCGGGTGTTTGGAAGGTATATTCCTCCAATCTTCCTTTCTCTTAGGTCACGGATAGCAAGGTTGATTGAAGTATCAATACTGAGAATTCCAAACTTTAGGTCTATATGGAACTTAGGGATATAAAATTTTGTGTGCAGCTTATGCTCAAGATACTCAGCAATAGGCCCCACGGATTCGCCCGGACTGCACCTGATCTCACCTGTCTTTTTGTCCCTCGGCCTTCCCACATGGGTCATGAGGATAGGCCTGCCACCACGCTCTACTATGTTGTAGAGTGTACCGAGGGTACGGTCTATCCTGTAGGGGTCTCTAATTTCACCATCCCTTACAACATTATGGTCGAATCTGACGAGAACTATCTTATCATTCAGGTCAGCATTCTGAATCAAGGGAAGCCTTTGGTCTAATTCCTTATATTCCATCTTCACTTCTCACCTAATACTATTGCTTCAACCCGTGAGATAGTCTACGTCATCTCACGGGCTTCATCTATCAGCATAATGGGTATGCCATCTCTTATCGGATAGAGAAGCCTGCATTTTTCGCATATCAGTCCGTCCTCTTTTTCTGTCAGTTTGATATCTCCTTTGCATTTCGGGCATGCTAATATCTCAAGAAGCTCTTTAGTTATAGCCATATCTGCTCCTCTATTACGGCATAAAATTAACATGGATGTAAAAATAGGTCAAGGGTCATGAAATTTAGCATACTAAGTCCTTATTATGATAAAATAATTTATATTGGCAAATTTAAAGATAGGCTGTAGCGGTTTTCTCTATGATCACTGGAGAGAGAATTTTTATCCAAAAGATCTCTCAAAAAGCTACTGGCTTGAATACTACAGTAGGCATTTTTCAACAGTAGAGCTTAATGTCACTTTTTACAGGCTTCCTGAGAGGGAAACCTTCTCAAAATGGTATTCATCCACTCCTGGAGATTTCATCTTTTCTCTTAAGGGTAGCAGGTTTATAACACATGTCAAAAAACTTAAGGATTGTGGAGAGCCTGTTGAGGCGTTTTTTTCGAGGGCATCGCTACTTAAAGAAAAATTAGGTGTTGTCTTATGGCAGTTTCCTCCCACATTTACCATGGATTTAGAACGTCTCAAAGACTTCCTCGATGCACTGAAACCTTATTGTATGAGAAATACCTTTGAGTTCAGGAACAGGACATGGATAGACAAGAAGGTTATTGAACTACTTGAAAAGGAGAAGGCAGCACTCTGCATGGCAGACTGGCCTGATTTTCTTAATAGACTGCCTCTGACTGCTAACTTTGTATACATAAGGAGGCATGGAGAAGGGGGTAGTTATGCAACATCATACAGTACAGAATTATTGAAAGATGATGCAAAAAGGATCAAGGCTTATTTGAGACAAAAGAGGGATGTCTTCATTTATTTCAACAATGATGCCTTTGGCTATGCACCTAAGAATGCAAAAGAGTTAGCATCTCTCATAAATAAAAAATATAGATAACCTTACTTTCTATTCCATCCCTTATCTCTTCATTTGAGAAATATATCTCTCTGCTGAGGTAGCTGCTATCGCGCCGTCTCCTGCAGCAGTGGTTATTTGTTTCAGAGATTTTGCCCTTACATCGCCTGCCGCAAAAATCCCTGGCACAGAGGTGGACATCTCCTCATCAGTAATTATGTGATTGTCTTCATCTAATGTTACAAGGCCTCTTAGAAATCCTGTATTGGGGTTATAACCAATATAGGCGAAAACACCCTCGACATCCAGTTGAGAGCGCTCGCCTGTCTTTACATTCCTCAGAAACAGGGCATTTACCGTATCTTTCCCATCTATTTTTTCCACCAGGGAATTCCATATAAATTTTATCTTTGGATTTGCAAATGCCCGTTCCTGTATAATCTTTGTTGCCCTGAGCTGATCTCTCCTGTGTACTATATAGACGACCTCTGCAAACTTAGTCAGAAATATTGCCTCCTGGACTGCAGAATCTCCACCACCAATGACTGCAATCTTCTTATCTTTAAAAAAGGCTCCATCACAGGTAGCGCAATATGAGACCCCTCTGCCTCTGTATTGCTCTTCACCTTCTACTTTCAGGGGCCTTGGATTTGCCCCTGTGGCAAGGATAACAGCTTTTGCTTCATGTACTTCACCTTCTTCAAGGACTACTCTTTTTATTTCACCATGTAGGTAGATCTCTGCAGCAGAGCCTTGAATTATCTCAACTCCAAACTTTTTTGCCTGTCTTTCCATTCTTTGGGAAAGCTCTATTCCTGAGATTCCTTCGTCAAATCCAGGGTAGTTTTCTATCCATTCAATGGTACTGACCTGACCCCCTGCAAAGGCCTTTTCAATAAGGAGGCTTTTGAGTCGGCCCCTTGCTGCATAAATTGCTGCGGTAAGCCCGGCAGGCCCTCCACCGATTATGATTACATCATAGATATCCGGTAAATCCTGCATTAGACCCTACCTGAAAACAGGTCTTTATGCTGCGGAATAAGTCCATATGTCTCGATAAGTCTGAAATCATCTTCATGATTCCTCCCTGAAGTGGTCAGATAATTTCCGATGAGCAGGCCATCAGCCCCGGCGAGAAAGACCATAGAGTTAAACTCACCGAGTATCTGCATCCTGCCACCGCAGATCCTTATCTCTTTTTGGGAAAGGATGTATCTATATAGACTTATAATCTTTAATGCCTCAAAGGGGTGAAGTAAGTCTCTATGACCTAAAGCCGTCCCTTTAATAGGAATAAGGAAGTTTATTGGGACAGAGTCAACATCGAGTTCCTTCAGCAGAAAGGCCATATCAATTCTGTCATACCACGTCTCTCCCATTCCAAAGATGCCACCGGAACACAGGGAAAGCCTGATAGATTTTGCTACATCTATAGTCTTGAGTTTATCAGCATAACTATGGGTGCTGCATACCTGAGGGAAGAAGCCTTCAGAGGTTTCAAGGTTATGATGGTAACGTTCAAGCCCGGCTGATTTGAGTATCGAAAGCTCCCTTTCTCTTAGCAGGCCAAGACTTGCACAGGGAAGAAGCCCGATCTCCTTGATCTCAGAAATCATATCTGCTATTAGCAATAAGTCTATTTCTGAGACTCCTCTACCGCTCGTTACGATGGAGAACCTTTCTGCACCTGATTTTTTTGCCTCCCTTGCCTTTTGAATAACTATTTCTTTACTAAGAAGGGGATAAACATCTATCTTGGCCTTGCTTTTGGATGACTGGGCGCAGAAAGAGCAGTCCTCAGGGCATGCGCCTGATTTTGCATTGACTATGGAGCAGAGACCTACGGTGTTTCCCCTGAATTGGTTTCTTATTTTGTTTGCAGATGCAAAGAGTTCAAAGATTTCGGTCCCTGAGACTTCAGCAATATAGAGGGCATCTTCCCTCGGTATGGGATTTCCCTTTAATACTTTCTCCTCAATGTATTTAATCATAGATAGTAGATATTTTTGCAGAAGGTTCTGCCATTGTCAAATCAATATTCTCGCCCCCTCTTGACCTTTTCCCCCTCTTAAATAGCCTTTGTGTCATTTCTTTATATCTCTTAAAACCAATCTTTCTAAAAAAGATTTAATTACCTATAAGGGGTCAGGATCCATTTCCGTTTTTTGTTATGCTAAAATAGCATCAAGCGATGACAGAGAGATCGCTTCCTAAGAATATAAACACTATATGTCCTACAGCAAGATTCTGAGAGAATTCAGAGAGAAAAGGATACTCGTCATAGGGGATTTGATACTTGACCGCTATGTATGGGGAAGGGTGAACAGGATATCTCCAGAAGCCCCCGTCCCTATTGTTGAGGTCACAAAGGAGGACTTTCTTTTAGGAGGGGCTTCAAATGTGGCGAACAACATAGTGGCGCTCGGAGGTCATGCAACGATTGCAGGGGTAACAGGCAATGATAGAGCTGGAGAGGTTCTGATGAATCTACTTGAGGAAAGAGGGATACAATGTCAGGGCATCCTTCGGTGCTCAAGAACCACGACGGTAAAGACAAGGGTGATTGCCCATAATCAACAGGTGGTGAGGTTTGATAGGGAAGATAAAGATAGGATTGATGGAAAGGTCTTCAGTGGGCTCTTAGAGTATATACGCGAGCTAATACCTGACCATGATGCAGTGATTATATCAGACTATAAGAAAGGTGTTGTTTCTTCTGAACTCGTAAGAGGAGTGCTTAAAAATTCGAGGCCCTCTAATATCTTCGTCTCCGTTGACCCGAAGATAGGCCATTTTCACTGTTATAAAAATGTTTCCCTTATCACCCCTAATCTCGCAGAGGCCTCCGTTGCTTCGGGTATAGAAATTAAGGATGAGAAATCTCTTATAAATGCAGGGAGGGCACTTTTAAGAAAGGTTTCATGCAATGCTGTGCTTATTACGCGGGGTGAACAGGGCATGAGTCTTTTTGAGAAAGACAAGGTAGCCCATATCCCTACGGTTACAAGAAATGTATATGATGTAACGGGTGCAGGAGATACGGTAATAGCAGCCTTTACTATCGCCTATGCAGCAGGTGCAAGCATGATAGATGCCGCTGTTGTTGCAAATCACGCAGCAGGCATAGTTGTTGGAAAGGTCGGCACAGCAGTAGCAACATCGGATGAATTACGTAAGTCGTTAGGCGTAAATCGTAAACGGGAAACAAGAGAATCCCCTCACGCTTCACGTCTCACGTTTCACGATTAATATAGCAAGGTCTATGACTCATAGAGCAGTAGCATTATTCTCAGGTGGTCTTGACAGTACACTTGCAATCTTGACGGTTCTCAGGCAAGGTATTGAGGTTAAGGCATTAAAATTCCTTACGCAGTTTGGTTGCGAAGCACCTGCTTGCTCTAAGAACATCTTTTCCGTTGCAGAGAGGTTTGGGTTCGAGGTCAAGATTGTCAATCTCTCAGATAAATTTTTAGGGATAGTGAAGAATCCCAAGTTCGGTTATGGAAGGAACGTGAACCCGTGCATTGACTGTAGAATCCTGATGCTCAAAGAGGCTAAAGTGTTTATGAATATGATAGTGGCAGATTTTATTATAACAGGTGAGGTGCTTGGACAGAGGCCAATGAGTCAAAGAAAAGATACGTTCTATCTTATTGATAAGGAGGCAGGAGTTACAGATTATGTGTTAAGGCCACTCAGTGCAAAACTCTTGAAGGTTACAGCCCCTGAGGCAAGAGGGATTATAAGTAGGGACACGCTCTATGACCTTAGGGGTCGCTCGAGAAAGCCACAGATAGCCCTTGCGAGAGAATTCGGTCTTGCAGGTTATCCTGCACCTGCAGGCGGATGTCTTCTCACAGAACCTAATTATGCACACAGGCTCAAAGACCTGCTCACTTATAATCCCGATCCAGATTTTAAAGACCTGAACCTGCTGAAGATAGGCAGGCATTTCAGGTTCTCTCCTTCGTGTAAGATTATCGTTGGGAGAAACAGGACTGAGAATGAAACGATAAAGTCACTGTCAGACAATGGTGATTACCTGTTGAAGGTTGAAGGATATGGAAGCCCTACAACATTGGTAGCAGGAGAGGTTACTAATGAGACCTTAAGAGTTGCAGCCTCAATCTGTGTAAGATGCTCTGATGCAAAGAACCTTTCTGACGTGGAGGTAGCAGTCTTTAAGGGAGGTAGTTCATTCAGGTTAAAGATTCAGCCAGCAAACACTGACCTTCTTGAAAACTATAGGATAGAGAAGAAAAGCAACAGGGTCACCTGCATCGCGAAGATTTAAAAAGCTTACACCTTTGACTACCCGGCCATCCATTACATCCAGGCAAGGAATTATTCGCTTCGCAAACATTATGAAGCTGCTGTAAGTTTAATAGCTTCTCTGAGGTCGAGCGCACCTGAATATAGTGCCTTTCCTGTTATCACACCCCATAGGTTCTTTATATTCATGAGATTTTTAATGTCGTCAATAGACGAAACCCCGCCAGATGCGATTACAGGGATTTTGACGCTTTCAACTATTTCTCGTGTGGCATCGATGTTAGGTCCCGAAAGCGTGCCATCTCTTGCTATGTCCGTATATACAACACCTGTTGCACCTGCAATCTCTAAGCGTCTCGCGAATTCTCTTGCATCAAGTGATGTAATCTCCTCCCAGCCTCTGATAGCTACCATCCCCTCCTTTGCGTCGATGCCGATTAAGACCCTCCCGGGATATTTACTGCAGGAAGATTTTATAAACCCCGGATCCTCTATAGCTGCCGTCCCTATAACAACTCTGTCTATACCCACAGAAAAGAGTTTCATGGCATCCTTTATTTTTCTTATGCCCCCTCCCACCTGGAGGGCAACATTTACTGACCGCCTGATTTTTATTATTGCATCCAGGTTTTTCTGATTGCCTGTGAACGCTCCGTCGAGGTCAACGATGTGAAGCAGTTCTGCCCCACAGGATTCCCACCGCTTCGCAGTAGCTACAGGGTCATTCGAATACGTTGTTACAGCGTCTCTCCTGCCCTGGAGAAGCCTGACGCACTGCCCATCTTTTAAATCTATTGCAGGAATAATAATCATACATTAATATAACATACGAGGGCAGTCATCCTTGTGGGAGGGAATTATTGATACCTGTATCAGTGGTGATCGTGACAAAGGATGAAGAGAAAAATATTAAAGAGGCCGTCGAGAGTGTAAAGGATTTTTCTGAAATAATAGTAATTGATTCCTTCAGTTCTGACCGCACCGTTGATATCTGCAAAAAATACACAGAGAAGGTATTTCAAGAAGAATGGCAGGGATATGCAAGGCAGAAACAGAGAGGCATTGACAGGGCATCTATGCCCTGGGTCTTGATACTTGATGCCGATGAGAGGCTAACACCAGAACTTAAATCGGAGATTTCTAATGTTTTGAATGATAAACACAGCGGTTTCTATATACCGAGAAAGAATTTTTTCCTCGGCAGGTGGATAAGACACGGTGGATGGTGGCCCGATTATACCCTCAGGCTTTTCAGGAAGGACAGGGCATTTATTGAAGAGCGCGAGGTGCATGAAAAGGTAGTGGTCAAAGGCAGCACAGGGTATCTAAAAAATCCCATGGAGCACTATACATCAAAAACCTTCTCTGATTTCTTAAAGAAGTTAGAAGACTACTCGACCCTATCAGCAAAAGAGATGGACAGAGGGGGTCTCAGGTCTGGTATACTTTCCCTTACACTGCGTCCTTTATTCACATTCTTAAAAATGTTTTTCCTCAGAAGGGGTTTCCTCGATGGAAGATATGGATTGATACTGTCACTTCTTTACAGTTATTACACTTTCTTAAAATATGCGAAGACATGGGAGGATAAGAATATGAAAGGGAGATCGCCATGCATATAGGGGTAATTGGAATGGGCTATGTCGGCCTTGTAACAGGGGCTTGTTTTGCGGAATTCGGGGTCTTCGTCACATGCATTGACAAGAGTGAGAAGAAGATAAAATCTTTAAAAGAAGGTCATGCCCCTTTCTATGAGCCTGGTCTTGAAGAGCTCGTACAGAGAAACATTAAAGAGGGCAGGCTCACTTTCAGTACGGATATTGCAGACGCTGTTAGGTCTTCTCTTGTGATATTTATAGCCGTTGGCACCCCTCCGAGGGGGGATGGCTCAGCAGACCTAAGGTATGTCGAAGAAGTCGCCAGGGAAATAGCCTCAAATCTGGATGGGTATAAGGTCATTGTCACAAAGAGTACTGTCCCTATAGGAACAGGTGATAGGATAAGGAAGATAGTCTCGAAGAATCTTAAGGAGCAGGTTGATTTTGACATAGTGTCAAACCCTGAATTTCTCAGGGAGGGCTCTGCAATAGAGGATTTTATGAGGCCAAACAGGGTCGTGATTGGTGTAAATAGCCAACAGGCTATCGCTATAATGAAGGACCTCTACAAACCCCTCTACCTTATAGAGACACCTTTTGTAATTACAAATATTGAGACTGCAGAGCTTATTAAATATGCCTCTAACTCTTTTCTCGCAACAAAAGTCTCCTTTATCAATGAGATTGCAAACCTCTGTGAGAAGGTGGGCGCTGATGTCCATATGGTTGCAAAAGGCATGGGCCTCGACCAGAGGATAAGCTCAAAATTTCTTCACCCCGGACCTGGCTATGGTGGCTCCTGCCTTCCAAAGGATACAAGGGCCCTTTTAAAGATGGCTGAGGAGCATGATATTAAGCTCGGTATTGTTGATGCGGTGATTAGGGCTAACGAAAGGCAGAGAGAATTTATGGTCAAAAAGATCAGGGATGCGATGGGCATGCTTAAAGGCAAAACGATTGCAATCTTAGGACTTTCTTTCAAGCCGAATACAGACGATATCCGGGACGCCCCATCTCTCTACATAATAAGAAAACTCCTTAAAGAGGAGGCGAGGATTAGGGCATACGACCCGGTTGTTAGGAGCGGAGAGCTTATAGCCAAGAGCAAAGAGTTAATAGCCAACGACTCTACGCTCCGTGCTCTAAGCTCTAAGCTAATAACATACTGCAAAGACCCTTATGACGCTGCAAAGGGTGCCGATGCAATCGTGATCGTGACTGAATGGAACCAGTTCAGAAACCTTGAACTTGACAGACTCAGGAAACTTCTTGAAGGGCCATATTTCTTTGATTTTAGGAATGTATATGAACCCCAAAGACTCAGGGAGAAGGGGTTTAAATATTTTTGTGTAGGCAGAAGTTAGCCTAAAGTAATATCCTCCCCTTTACAAGGGGAGGTTGGAGGGGTATTGAATAAATCATTTATTAAAACCTCCCCTCCCCCTCCTTGTTAAGGAGGGGATTCTGAATTAATAGAGCCTTAAAAATGGTAAAATGAATTTATGAAAATAGTCTGCCAGAATAGAAAGGCATATCACGATTACCATATTGAGGAGACCTTAGAGGCTGGTATTGTCCTGTTGGGGACAGAAGTAAAATCTTTACGAGAAGGTAAGGCCAATCTGAAGGATAGTTACGTGATTGTTAAAGATGATGAAGTATTTCTTCTTAATTGTCATATAAGCCCGTACTCTCATGGAAACATTACGAATCATGATCCGCTAAGGACAAGAAAACTTCTCCTCCATAAAAGAGAGATAGAGAGATTGAGGGGGAGATCCCTCCAGAAAGGTTATACACTGATACCACTGAAGATGTATTTTAAGGATTCATATGCAAAGGTGGAGATAGGCATTGCAAAGGGTAAAAGACTCTATGAAAAGAGGGAAAAAATAAAAGAACGGGAGGCAAAGAGGACGATAGAACGGGCGATGAAGAGTAGAAAATAAATATGTTATAATTTAGTATAAATCTTTCAGTCGGGGGCGAAAGGGCTCGACGGGGGTTATGAAGCTCAGGTAGCATGTCGTGGCTCCGTCACCACGTGAAAAGGCGGAAACAAACACAAACGCCAATAGTGAACTGGCACTCGCTGCTTAATTAACTAAGCGGCACGCTGCCTGAGATTGTCTGTGTCTCAGGATCAGCGTCGGCAAGCAGACTGGTCTTAAGGAGTTTCTCCTGACCTTAAGGCGAGATTAATGGGGATGGGATAATGGAAAGCCCGCTTGCTGGCGTTTCATTATCCGAGAATAAAAAGCAGAATAAGCATGTAGAAACCTGAGGGTAGTACTTTCGGACGCGGGTTCAATTCCCGCCGCCTCCACCAGATAATATATCTTTATTTAACCCGAATAATGCAGACATTGTTCAAAAATTTATCTAACCCAAGTTACGCAAGGGTTAATTGCATTATTTGGGTTAACGATAAAGAAAGGCTGTTTTTGAGTGAAAAAAGGATTCTTTTTATTTTTAGTCCTGTCTGTTATGACGGTTCCCCTGTTTGCCCAGAAAAAGACAGAGGTATTACTAAGGTTCAGCAAACAGGAAGGGCTGATGCGGATTGTGTTTGAATCCGAGGAATCATTCATAAATAAAACAAAAGCTGCTGCTTCGTCCTCACAGATAAAGATAGAATTCCCGGAACCATTCAATCTGACAGCCCAGAAGGACCTCCCTTTTGAGGTAGTGCCAACGAATAAATTATTGGTAATAAATCTGAAAGAAGAGGGCGAGATAAAACTCTTGAGGCTCTCTTCTCCAGCAAGGCTTGTATTCGACATCCAGAAAAGGGAAAAGCAACTCGCAGCAATCCTTTCTAAGGTCTTCGTCCTTGATGCAGGACATGGAGGCTATGATTTTGGTATCACCTCTGGAGATATAAAGGAGAAAGATATAAGCCTGGGTCTGGCTAAAGATTTATATGCAATCCTTTTAAAGAAGGCCAAGAAGGTCTTTCTTACGCGCAGAGTAGACCAGTATATGTCGCTTATTGAGCGAATAAAGTTTGTCAATCAAAAATCCCCTGACGTATTTATAAGCCTCCATTCCTCGATGTCTGAGAATTTTGTTCTCTATGTTGCTAAGTTTGAAGATGAGGGCCCTGATGAGATAGTTGACCTTTACGGCCTTTCATCAAGGCAGAAAAAATATATCAGAAAAAGTAGGGCCCTTTCGGATAGCCTCGGAAGAGCGATAAAAGATGAGTTCAAGAAGAATGTTATTTACAGGGAAATGCCCCTCCCCATACTTAATTCTACAGGCGCTCCTTCTGTTGTAATCGAATTCCCTTCACCGAGGTTTGTTATTTATGACCAATCTACGAAGGCGAGATTGGTAAACTCAATTATAAACGGGCTCACATCATATGGGCAATAACATTACAGAATGCAGATTGTAAATTTATTGAGTCAATTGAGTTTCTTGAGTTCATTGGGTTTATTGCTCAAGAAAGTAAAAGAAAGTTCGCTATGAAGATTATAAAGCTATCCGGTGTAATATTGCTGATATTAATCTTTCTGGGTGGCGCTGCAGGCGGATATCTTTATTTCTCAAAGGTATTCCCCAAGGAAAGGCCATCTCCAGAAGAGGGAGTTGAGACCTTACCTGAAGCAGAAGACCTTTTCCCCCTGAAGATTTACTATCCTGTAGGTAATCGGCTTCAGATCGAAGAGAGAAGGCTTCAAAGGAAGACTACTCAAATAGCAATTGCACAGGCTATAGTAAAAGAATTTCTTAAAGGGCCTGCTGATGTGAGGGTATCAGATATGCCGAAGGATGTAAAACTCCTCGGTCTTTACAGAGATGAAGACAGAATACTCTATGTTGATCTATCAGAGGAGTTCAGGGGGAATTTCCAGGGCGATGTCCTTGCAGAATTCCTCCTTCTCAAGGGTCTGTATGTGAGTCTTATCTCGAACTTTGATGACATCGAGGATGTAAAAGTTCTCATAGAGGGCAAGGAGATAGAGACGCTCGGAGGCCATCTTTATCTCTCCTATCCTTTAAAAGATATGGTTTCCTATGAATATGAATAAGAAAGACCGACCGATTGGTGTCTTCGACTCCGGAATAGGCGGACTCACTGTTCTAAAGGAGATAATGAAGGAAATGCCTGATGAAGGTACTATTTATCTCGGCGATACTGCGAGAGTTCCCTACGGGATAAGGTCGCCAGAAACGGTCATTAGATATTCCTTCGAAAACACGAGATTCCTCTTTTCAAGGGATATTAAACTCCTCGTAGTTGCCTGTAATACCGCATCTTCTGTCAGTCTCGGTAACATTAAAAACAGTATCCCCATCCCTGTCGTTGGAGTTATTGAACCGGGTGCAAAGGCTGCTGTCATGGCAACAAGAAACAAAAGGATCGGGGTTATAGGTACAGAGGCAACAATAAGGAGCGATTCTTATACAATGTCGATTAAGGCTATTGACAGAGATATAGAGGTATCTGGTCTTCCCTGCCCTTTGTTTGTGCCACTGGTAGAGGAGGGGTGGACAGAGGGAGATGTTGTTACCCTGATCGCCGAAAGATATCTTAAGGAAATAAAGGATAAGGGAATAGATACCCTTGTACTTGGATGCACTCATTATCCTTTACTGAAAGAGGTCATATCAAAGGTAATGGGTGAAGGTGTTAGACTTATAGACTCTGCGGTCGAGGTAGCAAAGGAGATAAAGGAAATCCTTGAGATTGCAGGTTTAAAGAAAGAATATAAGGATAAGCCTTTAAGAGAGTTTTATGTAACTGATTTGCCTGAAAGGTTTTTAGAAATTGGTGAGAAATTTCTCGGACAGAGGATAGAGCATATAGAGCTAATTACAGAACTTTAACCACAGGGTTTATAGAGAGAATCTTGGCGAAATGTTGTAGTATGTGGATTAAGCTAATAACCAATGACCAAATTCCAAACCCTGTTTGATTAATTAGTGCTTGGTTATTTGGAATTTATTTGATGTTTGGAATTTGATTATTGGTGATTTGAAGTATGGAGGATAAATGAGACCCGATGGAAGAAAAAACAACGAGATACGTGAGGTAAAGGTTCGTAGGAATTTCATAGGGACTGCTGAAGGCTCGGTACTGATTGAAATGGGAAACACAAAGGTGATATGTACGGCCACGATCGAGGACAAGGTTCCGCCTTTTATGAAGGACCAGAAAAGGGGATGGATAACGGCTGAGTATTCGATGCTTCCGAGAGCAACCCAGATGAGGTTAGTAAGGGAATCCACTACAGGAAGGATTAGTGGAAGGACCCATGAGATACAGAGGCTTATAGGCAGGGCACTCAGGTCTGTTGTTGACCTATCGTCCCTCGGCGAAAGGACGATATGGATAGACTGCGATGTAATACAGGCAGACGGAGGCACAAGGACAGCAGCAATAACAGGTTCCTTCATATGCCTCTCCGATGCATTGAGATACGCACTGAGAAATGGGCTTATAGAAAAAATTCCAATCAAGGACTATCTTGCTGCTATAAGTGTGGGGGTTGTAAACGGGGAGCCTAGACTTGACCTCTGTTATTTAGAAGATTCTGTAGCAGAGGTAGATATGAATATTGTGATGACAGGAAGCGGAAGATTTGTCGAGATACAGGGGACTGCAGAAGGAATGACCTTTTCAAAGGCCACATTAGATAGCCTTATAACACTTGCAGAAGAGGGTATAAATAGCCTGATAGAGATACAGAAGAGGTTAATAGAGGGTGAAGGGAAGCAGTCACCAAAAAGCCCTTCTGGTATGGTAAAATAATTATTGGAAGTAGAGGATTGAAATTGAATATTTATAGAAGTCTATTCGTCTGGCTATTTATCGGAGTGATGATTATACTCCTTTTCAATCTTTTTAGCGCCCCTAAGAAGGTAGGGGAGGAGGTAATATTTTCTGAGTTTATGACCAGACTCGAGGCAGGTGAAGTTGAAGAGGTTGTAATAAAGGATAGCCATATAACGGGTCAATTAAAAGATGGCAAAAGGTTCAAGACCTATGCCCCGGCCTACCCTGACCTTGTGAAGGTTTTAAGGTCTCAGAACGTAAAGATTACTGTGAAGCCGACAGAACAGAACCCCTGGTACTGGAATCTCTTTTTCTCATGGGGTCCTATAATCTTTCTTGTTGTTATCTGGATATTCTTCATGCGACAGATGCAGGCAGGCGGTAACAGGGCGTTATCCTTTGGTAAAACAAAGGCAAAATTGGTCTCTGAAAAGTCAGTCAAGGTAACCTTTGCTGATGTTGCAGGAATAGAAGAGGCAAAAGGAGAGGTTCAGGAGATTATAGACTTTCTTAAGGCCCCCCAGAAATTCCAGAAGCTCGGAGGTAAGATTCCCAAGGGAGTGCTCTTGGTTGGTGCACCAGGTACGGGTAAAACCCTTCTTGCGAGAGCTATTGCAGGGGAGGCTGGGGTGCCGTTCTTCTCGATATCAGGCTCTGATTTTGTGGAGATGTTTGTAGGAGTAGGCGCATCAAGGGTAAGGGACCTTTTTGACCAGGCAAAGAAGAATGCACCATGTATTGTTTTTATTGATGAGCTAGATGCCGTTGGCCGTCACAGGGGGGCTGGCCTGGGCGGAGGCCATGATGAGCGTGAGCAGACCCTGAATCAGCTACTTGTAGAAATGGATGGCTTTGAAACCAATCAGGGGATTATTATCCTTGCAGCTACGAACAGGCCTGATGTCCTCGACCCCGCGCTTCTCAGGCCAGGCAGGTTTGACAGGCAGGTGGTCGTCCCACAACCTGATGTAAAAGGAAGGCATGAAATACTAAAGGTTCATACAAGGAACATCCCGGTTGATGAGAGGGTCAATCTTGAGCAGATAGCCCGCGGAACACCTGGTTTTTCGGGTGCTGACCTTGCAAATCTTGTTAATGAGGCAGCCTTGCTTGCAGCAAGGAAATCAAAGAGCAGGGTTGAGGTGTCTGATTTTGAGGCAGCAAAGGACAAGGTGCTGATGGGCGTTGAGAGAAAGAGTATGATAATAAGCGAGACAGAGAAGAGGAATACTGCCTACCACGAGGCAGGTCATGCGCTTGTCGCAAAGCTAACACCAGATACTGACCCAATACATAAAGTTAGCATCATTCCGAGAGGAAGGGCCCTCGGTGTAACTCAGCAGTTGCCTATAGATGACAGATACACCTATTCCAAGGACTATCTTATGAAGGCCCTGTCGGTACTGCTCGGAGGCAGGGCTGCAGAGGAGATCGCCTTGAATCACATGACAACAGGGGCTGGCAACGACCTTGAGCGGGCAACAGAGCTTGCAAGAAAGATGGTTACAGAATGGGGCATGTCAGAAAAGCTCGGTCCCCTTACATTCGGGAAAAAGGACGAACAGATCTTCCTCGGGAGAGAGATAGCAAGGCACAAGGATTACAGTGAAAAGACTGCAATTGACATAGATGAAGAGGTTAAGAGAATAGTGATTGAGGCATACGATACATCTAAAAAACTCCTCTCAGAAAACCAGGAGCTCCTTGACGCATTAGCAAAAGGACTCCTCGAAAAGGAGACTATGGATGGGGCCGAGATAGATACCCTGATACAGGAAGTAGAGTCAAAAAGGACAGTTCAGGTTTGAGGCAGAAAGGGGTCATAATGAAAGAATCATTAAGATATTTAAATAATGCAAAAGAGATATTAAAAACTGTTTCTATTGAGGACAATACATATACTGACATAAAACCTGTAAGAGAAGCCTTTTCAACCGCCTATCTTGCTATCTTAGAAGCAATAAATGAGTATCTCATTAAAAAAGGCATTACAAAGAAGGATCTCCCGAAATCAGTGGATGAATATAGAAAGATGTTACAAAAGTATTTGGTAGTCCATGACGGGAAACTCTTAAGAGAGTTCGAGAAACTCTATGACGCTTTGCATATAGCAGGATATTATAGAGGGCTGATCTACGATACTCGTGCGGTTAAAGATTACCTAAAGGCTGCTAAGGAATTTATTAAGAAGATAGGGTAACAACCAAAACAGAGTTATTCCGGGTTGGATTAATATCCTCTTCCTATTCCAGAGATGTACAAAGGCTAATTCGTG
>JBFMDQ010000016.1:0-29957 GCA_040753955.1 Nitrospirota bacterium
TATATAATCCTGAATCATCAGGCCCGCGATGAACATGAGCATCTATCATATGGTTGATGGCCTCGATGTTATCTGGGCTAACATGATCATTTAACTTACAAATACCTATTATGCCACACATTAATTTATTTCCTTTGGTTAAGCCTTTTTAGGTCAGATTCTACCATCATTTTGACTAATTCCTCGAAGCTGACCGTAGGCTCCCAGACCAATTTCTTTTTCCCCTTGTTATAGTCCCCTCTCAGTTCATAAACTTCAGCAGGTCTATAAAGCCTTTCGTCTATAATCACATAGTCCTGCCAATCAAGACCCACATAGCTGAAGGCCAACTCTACAAATTCTTTCACAGAGTGAGTCTCACCAGTAGCAATTACATAGTCATCAGGCTCATCCTGCTGGAGCATGAGCCACATAGCCTTAACATAATCTTCAGCATATCCCCAATCTCGTTTGGTTTCTAAATTTCCAAGTCTCAATTCCTTAGATAATCCTAACTTGATCTCTGCAACACCATTAGATATTTTCCTGGTTACAAACTCAAAACCCCTTCTCGGCGATTCATGATTAAAAAGAATTCCATTGCAGGCATAAAGATTGTATGCCTCTCGATAGTTCCGTGTTAGATCAAAACCTGCAACCTTGGAGATACCATAGGACGAACGGGGGTGAAAAGGGGTTTTTTCATTTTGTGGTGTTTCTTTAGCAAGCCCGAACATTTCACTTGATGCAGCAAAATAAAACTTGCAATGAGGGGATCTGTCTTTAATCGCAGATAGAACAAAGTGGGTCCCGTTGATGTTGGTGTTAATTGTTGAAAACTCATCTTCAAAGGAATAGCTGACAAAACTCTGGGCAGCTAAATGATAACATTCATCAGGCTTAACTTTTTCCACCACACTAAAAATGCTTGCATAACTTTCCATAGAGGCTGGGTGGAGAACCAATTTGTCCAAGACGTGTCTTATTCGCCATAGCCTATGCTCCGGGTCCTCAAGGGCTACCCTTCTAACAATCCCATGAACCTCATACTCCTTTGATAAAAGCAGTTCAGCCAAATAAGAACCATCCTGACCTGTAATTCCAGTAATAAGAGCCTTGCGGCAGGTGGATAGTGAATTGTGAATGGTGATTGGTGGATTGCGATCATTTTGCATAAGTGTGTCTCCTTTTTAAGGACAAAATGAGAGAGTTTAGCATTTTTCTAATTGAAATAATATCAGAAGCTAAATTATCCATATTTTCTAAATACCCTACTCTCTCAGAAATTAAAAGCAAAGTTTCTAATTCAGCGGCTGAACCTAAAGCTATGTATAAAAATTGGATAAATTCCTTAGTCGTGTTTCTCGACGCACCTTCTGCTATATTTGAGGAAATTGAAACAGCTGCCCTCTTTATCTGATCAGTCAAAGCATACGTTTCCTCTCTTGGAAAGTCTCTTGTAATTCTATAAACTTTTATTACAAGCTCAATACCCTTTCTCCAAACGTTTAATTCCTTATAATCTTTCATCTCTATCCACTACGCACTATCTACAATCCACTATTCACTATTAGTGTTAGCCTTGACCTTTTTCGACTAAGTCTCTAAAATAATCTATCGCCTTTTTAAGTCCTTCTTCGAGCGGTATTCGAGGTTCCCATTTAAGAGCCTCCTTTGCCAGAGAGATATCAGGCTGTCGCTGTGCTGGGTCATCAGGTGGCAAGGTCTTAAAGACAATCTTCGAGTTTGAACCTGTTAATTCAATAATCATCTGAGCAAGCTCAAGGATTGAAAACTCTGCTGGGTTACCTAAATTCACAGGTCCTGTAAAGTCAGCGGGGCTATTCATAAGTTTTATCAAGCCATCTATCATGTCATCCACATAGCAAAAGCTCCTCGTCTGGCTTCCATCACCAAAGACAGTAATATCGTTACCTTTTAATGCCTGCATGATGAAGTTGCTTATAACCCTACCATCATTAGGATGCATCCTCGGGCCATAGGTATTAAATATTCTTGCTACTTTTATCTTCATCTTATGTTGACGGTGATAATCAAAAAAGAGGGTTTCGGCACATCGTTTCCCTTCATCATAGCAAGACCTTAATCCAATAGGATTCACATTTCCCCAGTAAGTTTCAGGTTGAGGATGCACTGTAGGGTCTCCATAAACCTCTGAAGTAGAAGCCTGGAGGATCTTTATCTTGAGACGTTTTGCAAGTCCCAGCATATTAATTGCACCATGCACGGCTGTTTTCACCGTCTGCACAGGGTCAAACTGATAGTGAATTGGAGAAGCGGGGCAGGCCAAATTGTAAATTTCATCAACCTCTACATACAGTGAAAAACAAATATCATGCCGCATGACTTCAAAAAATGGATTACTCAACAGATGGGCAATATTTCTCTTCCGTCCTGTATAGAAATTGTCTACACAAAGAACTTCATGCCCCTTGTTCAAAAGCCTTTCACATAAGTGTGAGCCAATAAAACCAGCGCCACCTGTTACAAGGATTCGTTTACCTGAAAGATTTTTCATGAGATGCTTTTAAACTAAAATTTTACTGGATGAACACAGGAATGTCTTTATCTTAATAAAGATTCTATTTCTTCATCAGAAAATCCAAACTGCCTGAAAATGCGAAGGACATATGGCGGAGACAGCTCTCCCGCTCCCATATCTATAGGGACAACTCTTTTCTTGCCTTCATGAAAACGGAAATATAATTTATGATCTCCCTTGCCTTCTCTCAAAAATTTGCATCCTTTAGCTTCTAAAAGGCGAATTAGTTCTTTAGGCTTAAGGGAAGGGATGTTTTTAGGCATGAACTGCCTTTAACTCGTACTCCTCTGACTCAGGTTCCTTTCCCTCGACTTTCAAAAACTCATGAAGTTCCTTTATTGATAAAGGGGCACTATATATATCGCTTTCTTCTTTATACACTTCTACGAATGACTCTATTGCTTCTTTAAGTTTTTTAGCGGCCTCTTCCTTGGTTGTTCCTTGTCCTACTAATCCATTCTCAAGACACAAAGCTACCCAATAATCTTCACTTTTTCTCAGTACAAATGTATAAAAATCCATTGCTTAACCTCCTCTTGTTTGGAGCCTTCTTGTTCGTGATATTCTTCAATATTTTAGCACATTTCTATTTTTCGCTTAGGCAGAAAAAGGGACAGGCTACTTTTTCTCACTTTTCAGCACCCTTCCTTGGTCTTCCCCTTGTTCTAAGGGTAGATTCTAAACCGAATTCTTTAGCCACTTTCATCTGCCAATCTCTGCCAATCCATCTCTCCAAATGGCGACTGACGATTAACACTTTGATGAAGCCTTTCTAATTTGTCAGTCAGTGTCAGTCAGGGTCAGGCTTGACTATTGACATTCTGTAGATGCGTCCTGTATCCGCTTCACTTTCTCCGAGCTTCAAGCCTGTCCAACCTGCTCTTTAAAGACATAACCTCGCTCTCGACCACTGTATAACCCCAAACAGGGACAACCCCATATTTTTATTACTCGCTAACTGCCTCCAACCGATCCATTCGTCTCTTCAAAGACATAACCTCACTCTTGATTGCTGAACAAGCTTTAGGGTCGCACCTTCATTTTTCATATATCAAAGCTAAAAAACGAATAAGCGGTCAAGCTGGAAAGTTATTTGTCTAATTTCGTTCAATCTTATACACAGGACTTAGTATTATCTCTTTGATATGTTCAAAATGTTTCCTGTTTCTCGTTAGAAGTGGAAGTTTTTTGACCATGCTGTTGCTGCTATGGCATAGTCGATAAGTGATTCTGATTTATCACCATATTTTTTGATTAATGACAAATACTTTTGATGTATGTCATCATCTATCCTTAGGACTCTAATCTTTGATAGCATATTCATTATTTTCTGTCTTTCGGACTCTTTGAGGCCTCTCTTTGATAAGAGTTCTTTCTTGGTAAGTACCGAACAATAAAGGAGTATCTCTTTTGTTTTGAACAGCTCCCTTGCTGGTTTTATTTCTTTAAGAGCATCAATAAATATATCCGTGTCTATTAAGAGTTTGATTTTTGCCATTCAATAAGCTCTTCAATAAATTTTCTCCCTGTCTTGATCCTTTTTGCTTCTCTTTTCCTTATTTCTCTTACATATTCGGCACTATCCTTCACCTTCGTGTAGGTAAATTTTTCTTCCTTTTCTTTAAGAAACTGAGCATAATTGATCAACTCTTTTAATTTATTATCAGGCAACTCTTTGGTTAAATTGATTAACTCCTTTTCATAATCTATTGCTACACCCATAAAGCCTCCTTATTTTCACAACTCTATATGTATTGTAACATATTGCTTACCTTGTTTATTTCGTTTATCTCGTTTGACTCGTTTGTTTGTGAAGTGGAAAAAGGGGACGGTTGTAGATGCTCAGTAATTAGGTAACTCTTTTGGGTGTCACGATATAAACTGTAACACAGAAGGAGGAACTAATGAAACATGAGCAGCAAGTAGTAATTAAGCGATGGGTGCCCATATTAGAGGAATATGAGAGGACAAAGACAAAACAGAAACCAGGGCTATTTAAAACGATCAAAGCTCTCTGCGAGGCACATCATATCTCGACAAAAGAACTTCGGAGATATTACAGGAGGTGGATAGAATCGAAGAAAGATCCTTTGTCTGTTCTTCCGCAGAGAAGAGGACCCAAGCCAGGGACAAGGAGAACACCTAAGGAGATAGAACGAAACATAATCAAGGCGTACAGGAGATTTGGTTCTAACAGATACGAGTTAGTTTTATTGTTTAAGCCTTATTATCTGGACAAGACACCGTCTCCTGCAACGATGGACAGGATAAAGGCAAGATATCCTTTAAATCCATTGCAGAAAAAGATAATAAAGAGATATGAGAAGAAAACACCCGGAGAATTGGCACATATAGATATTGCAAAATTACCAAAGGATATGAGGACACAATTTAAACTGAAGGAATCCTATGTAGCAGCACTGCAGGATGATTGCACAAGGCTGACTTACACTGAGTCTGTTCCAGACAGGCGAAGCAGTACATTAACCTATTTTATGGCAAGAGGATTGAGTTGGTTCAAACAGATATATGGATTTGAGTTTGAATCTGTAATGTCTGACAATGATCCAGCGTTTAAGGGATCGCTTGAGCGGGAACATCCGTTTGAGACACTCTGCGAACAGATAGGGTTAAGACACTATCTAACAAGGCCTTACAGGCCACAGACAAACGGCAAGGTTGAAGCATTTTTTAGAATACTGAAAAAGGAGTTTTTCAGACCTAACACATTCAAAGACTTAAACGAGGTTACGGAACAAATGGGTGGATTTTTATTCGAGTATAATCATTTGAGAAGGCATGGGGGTTTAAATTATATGACACCTTTTGATAAACTGCAAAAAGTTACCGAATTAGTGAGCTAGTACAACGGTTCTATTTTTTCCTTCTCCTTTAAAGAATCTAAAATCAGGCTGGATTATATAGTAATTATCAAACTCAAGTGTCCTTCTGGCATTATCTCGAGGGATCATGACTTCGTGTAACTTTTCTCCAGGCCGAATCCCGACAATTTCAGTTTTGCATTCAGTACATATTGCCTTTGCCAGATTCATTATATTCATGTTGGGAATTTTAGGGACAAATAATTCGCCACCTACCATATAATTAAGACAATCTAAAACGAAGTTAACTCCGTGTTCTAAAGTAATCCAAAATCTTGTCATTCTTGGGTCAGTGATGGATAAAACGCCTGTCTCTTTTTGTTTTAAAAAAATGGGATTACACTCCCTCTACTTCCAACAACATTTCCATAACGTACAACACTGAAAACTGTATGTTCTTTCCCTACATATGAATTTCCTGCAATAAATAATTTATCTGAACAGAGTTTAGTTGCCCCGTACAGATTAATAGGATTTGCTGCTTTATCCGTACTTAAGGCAATAACTTTTTTAACTTTTTGATCAATTGCGACATTGATAACGTTTTCAGCCCCCAAAATGTTAGTTTTTACCGCTTCAAAGGGATTATATTCGGCAGCAGGGACCTGTTTCAAAGCTGCTGCATGTATTATATAATCAACTTTATGAAAAGCGCGGTGTAGTCGCTCCTTATCTCTCACATCACCTATGAAATAACGCATACAATCATATTCTGAATCCGGAAACTGTTGAGACATTTCAAATTGTTTTAGTTCATCACGGCTAAAAATGATGAGTTTTTTAGGTTTATATCGTTTTAATATAATTTCAGTACACTTTTTCCCAAATGAGCCTGTACCACCAGTAATTAAAATAACTTTATTGTTTAACATAATACTCCTCTTTAAAATCGATATATTTTATAATATCTTTAGGATTTTAAGGTTTTAAGAAAACAATCGCCGGAAAAAAACAAAAGTAGCCTGCTTTTTGTTTTCAGTAAATTTCAGCAAATCGTCAGGAATTTCCTTCAAGGAAATCATGAAATCCTATAAATCCTGCTGTGCCTGTAACCAATATTTTCATGCCTTCACCACTTTACCATTCTTTATCCCACTCTTCCCTATGACATTCCTCGTATCCACCACCAGCTTGGAGTTTTCAACTATAAACTGAGCATCATAAGCCGAATGGTCGGTGGCTATTACAACACAATCGTATTTAGAAAGATTCTCTCTTGTTAGTTGAACTGATTCTTTATTTACTTTGTGTTTCCTCATTTTTGGAGTTATGGGAATATAAGGGTCATTGTAATCAACTGTTGCGCCTTTTTTCTCTAAAAGTTCAATCAATCTAAACGAGGGAGATTCACGGGGATCGTCCACATCTTTTTTGTACGCGAGTCCCAGTATTAAAATTTTTGCGTCCTTTATGCTTTTACCCTTTTCATTCAATACATCTACTATCCTATGAACAACGTAATAAGGCATATTTGTGTTTATCTCTCCGGCAAGTTCTATAAAACGGGTTGAGAAATCATATTCCCGAGCCTTCCATGTCAGATAAAATGGGTCAATCGGTATACAGTGGCCACCGAGACCAGGACCTGGGTAAAAGGCCTGAAACCCAAAGGGCTTTGTCCTGGATGCCTCTATTACCTCCCAGATATCGATACCCATCCGGTCAAAGAGTAACTTGAGTTCGTTTACAAGGGCAATATTAACTGCTCTGTAAATATTCTCAAGAAGTTTTGTAGCTTCTGCAACTTTTGTAGATGAAACAGATACTGTCTTTACCACGATAGAGTCATACAATGTTTTCGCAGCTTTAAGGCATTGTTTGGTATAACCACCAACTACTTTAGGAATGGTGCTTGTTGCAAAATCCTTATTATTCGGGTCTTCCCTTTCCGGAGAATAGGCAAGGTAAAAATCTTCTCCTGCTTTTAGCCCTGTTTTCTCGAGTATCTCCCTCATATCCTCATCAGTTGTCCCTGGATATGTTGTCGATTCAAGGACTATGAGTTGCCCTTTGCGGAGATATTGAGCAATAGTTTTTGTGGTGTTAAAAACATAGGATAAATCAGGCTCTCTGTATTTATTGAGGGGTGTCGGCACACAAATGATGATGCAATCCATCTCTGATAGTTTTGAAAAATCAGAAGTAGCCAGAAAATGTTTTGAGTTTTGGTTTATAAGTGATGGGTCAATATGTTTGATATAACTCTTGCCCTGCTTAAGGAGTCCTACCTTTATATTGTCAATATCAAAACCTGTGACATGAAAACCTGCCTTGCAGAACTTAATTACGAGAGGCAGTCCTACATAACCAAGGCCTACGATGCCGATCCTGGCGTTTTTCGATTTAATCTTTTCGATCAGGTTCATTTAGTCTATTCGGTTTATCTGGTTTATCTGGTTTCATTAGCATTAGTGAGTAAAGGTGTCATAAAAGGTGTCAGGTCTTGACATTTGACACATCTAAGAGCTGAAAAGTCTTCATTTTTCACACAAGCTGGCAAGCTGTTTATGGGAGATCCTTGACCTCGGATTTTAGATTTTTAATCTCTACTTTCAGTCTATCATACTCTTTCATCTTCCTCTTAAGAAAACTGAGGATAAGCCGCATTCTTTCTTCGATTCCTGATGGGGTTAGTATATACATATATTGTAATTTGTTCTTAGAATTTTTAAAATTCTCTGTCTTAATGTGTCCCTTCTCTATAAGGGCCTTTAGAACATAATTGACCTTGCCGAGGCTTATACCCACTTTTAAGGAAAGCTCTCTCTGAGAAAGCGTAGGGCTCTTTGCCAGCTCCCTCAGGATAGAAATCTTATTTTCGATATGATCCATGAATATGAGACATTCGAAACAGGCTACCGCCATTTCCAGCCTTAAGGCAGGTTAAGAATAGCAAACTCTTTTCAAACCGCCTCGTAATACCTTCTGAACTTAAGAGGTCTTAATCTTCTGTTTAGATAGAAGACATCTATCTATTTCTATCTTTGCCTGATACGCAATTGTATTAAGTAAAACCAGGACCCTTTCTCTTGCCTTTAGTCCTCTTAAGAAAATACCCATCAGTCCACTGAATGGGCCATCCTTTATAACAACCTGCTCACCACTCTTAAATTCAAGAGGCTCAAGATTCACAAATCCCTCTTTCATCCTTGATCTTATTAGTGCTATGATGCTTTCATCAACAATGAAAGGAGCTCCTTTATTACCTACTATCCTTCTTATGCCCCTTGTATATTTCACCATATGGTAATATCTGTCTGGATTGAATTTTGAAAAGATATAACACGGGAAGAGTTCTTCTACAGCTTCCTTAAGCCTGCCCCTGACATACCTCTTCTGTTTCAGTTTTGGGTTAAAAACCTCTATTTCGGGGATCTCTATCAACCTTCTCGATACGAGGTCTTCCTGTTTCGGCTTTGTATATATGCAGTACCAGTTCTTTATAAGGCCACTGTCTCGGTATAATGGTCCATCCAGTGCGTTCATGTTTTGAACAAATTCTATAACAGGACATTGGCCTCAGTCAACAACTTTTTCCCTCTACTATATTTGCTACATATTTTGCAATTGCTGGAGAGGCTGTCAGGCCCGGAGACTCAATACCGATTAAGTTTATAAGACCCGGCAACCCTTTTCCTGTTTCATCGGTAATAACAAAATCTTTCGTTTCCTCACCAGGACCTTGCAATTTAGGACGAATTCCTGCCACATCCGGGATGAATGCATCTTTTTCAAGTCCATGTATAATTTTCAAAGCACCCTCGTAAAAGATATCTCTTTTATTAATATCTACTTTGTAATCGATGGATTCTACATACTCTGTGTCAGGGCCGAAACGAAGACGCCCTCCTAAATCCAATGTCGCATGAACACCCAAACCTATTAATTCTCTATGTGGAACAGGATAAATAAGCATCTTAACTGGAGAAGGCTTTGCATAAGCAAAATATGAACCTTTACAGAATTTAAGTTCATATCCGCTTCTCTGCACATCAATACCCGTCAAAGCAGCAATATAATCTGCTGCAAGTCCTGCACAATTTATCACCACCCTTGATTTAAACAGATACCTTTCCTGTTTAATTGCAACTACAAACCCATTTTCCTCTTTGTCTATCGACTCCACCTCACTACCATAAGCAACAAGAACTCCTCTATCGCTGGCCATGTTTAAAAAGTGTTTCATCAGAGAATGCGAATCAATAATACCTGTATTCGGCGAATAAATAGCCGCTATTGCATTGGTATTAGGTTCAATTTTATCAACTTCCTTTTTATCCAGAAGAACTATACCATTTACCATATTAATTTTTCCTTTTTCAAAAAGCTCCTCCATCGCTGATAGCTCTGCCTGCTTTGTAGCTACAATCAATTTTCCTATTTTCTTACACGGTACAGAATATCTTCCACAAATCTCATATAACTGTTTAGCTCCTTCAATACATAAACGTGCTTTCAATGAACCCTGTGGATAATATATTCCGGAATGTATTACCTCACTACTACGGCTACTTGTTTCTTGTCCGAAACTATCATGTCTTTCAAGCACAACAATGTTCTCGTACTGTTCTGACAGTTCAGCCGCAATAGCTAATCCCACTACACCAGCGCCTATAATTGTAATTTCAACTTCTTCCATTTGTTATCACCTCTCATAATGGTCCTCAATCCTCAAAATATCATCCTCCCCCACATACTCCCCATTCTGCACTTCGATTATCTCCAGCGGCACCTCGCCAGGATTTTCAAGTCTGTGAAGGGTTGATTTTGGCACATATGCAGATTCATTTTCATGGATGAATATCTCTTTATCACCTATCGTCACCTTTGCAGTTCCCCTTACAACCACCCAGTGCTCAGATCTGTGATAATGCTTTTGAAGGCTCAATCCCTCACCAGGATTTACCACTATCCTTTTAATCTTATACCTGCCCCCCTCTTCCAGCACCGTATAACTGCCCCAAGGTCTGAAGGTGGTTACATGCTCTAATGCCTCTTTACGGTTGTCTATTTTCAGTTTATTTATGAAATCCTTAACTTTCTGAGAGTGCCCTCTTTTCGATATCAGTACGGCATCAGCAGTCTCTACCACCAGAGAATCCTCTAAGCCTATGGTTGCTATCAACCTTTTATCTCCAATTATCATGGTTTCTTTTGTGTCTATTGTGATAACATCACCGGTCTTTACATTTCCATTTTCGTCTTTATCCAAAATTTCAAATAATGCATCCCAGGAGCCTATATCATTCCAGTAGATTTCCACGGGGAGCGTCACCACCCTATCTGATCTCTCCAGTATGGCATAATCGATAGATATGCTAGGCATTTCAGTAAATCTTGCCCCAAATTCATCAAAACTCATATCAAGGGCCCTGCCTATTTCAGGGGCATGCCTCATAAATTCCTCTATTATCAAGCCTATTTTGAAGGTAAGAATTCCTGAGTTCCAGTAGTAATTGCCTTTTTCTAAATACCTCTGTGCTGTCTCGGTATCAGGCTTTTCAGTAAATTTTTCTACTTTAAGAAAATTCTGACTACTGGCTCCGCCTGAGGCGGATGACTGCTCGGAACTGACTCTTATATATCCATACCCTATTTCTGGTCGTGTTGGCTTTATCCCGAAAGTAACTACATGACTCTCTCTGGCTATCTCCTCTGCCCGTCTTATGTATTCCCAGAATTTTTCAACAGGTTTAATTACATGGTCAGAAGGTAAAACAAATATAACCTCATCGCTACTACAATTAAGTTTCTCTATGCAGTATTTAACGCCGAGTGCTATTGCAGGAGCAGTATTTCTGCTTGCAGGCTCAAGGATCATGTGGGTGATGGGTGATTGGTGATGGGTAATGGATAAGGAGTTCAGGTCAGATTTTACATGAAATTTATAATCATCATTAGTCATAATAATAATATCATCGGGAGAGATTAGTTTTAAGAGTCTTTCTACTGTCTGTTGGAGAAGAGACCTGTTTCTATTTAGTTTCAAGAACTGTTTTGGATAATTCTTTCTTGACAATGGCCATAGCCTTGTGCCAGAGCCACCTGCAAGGATTATTGCCTTCATAAATCACCCCTTTTTAAAAAATAAGGATTTTCTTTTTATCAATATAAACCCGAATTGCCTTACATAATTCGAATTATACTACAATATTTTGAGGTTTAGATTTCTTTAGGGCTACTTACTCCTTCTATTATATTGTAAAGTAAAAGAAAAAAGGTTAAACTTTTCAGAAGGTGAAAGTTTGATGAAGATATTAGTCACGGGTGGGGCGGGCTTTATAGGCTCTCATGTTGTTGATAGCTACATCGCAGAGGGCTATGATGTTGCTGTAGTGGACAACCTCGTTACAGGTAAAAGGCAAAACCTCAATCCCTCTACACGGTTTTATCTAATGGATATAAGGTCAGAGCTTTTAGAGCAGGCCTTTGAACTTGAAAGACCCGAAATTGTTAGCCATCATGCGGCTCAGTCCTCTGTGCCTGCCTCTGTGGAAAACCCCCTCTTTGATGCCGATGTTAATGTATTAGGCCTTCTTAATTTACTCAAGTGCTCTGTGAAGTATGGCACCAGAAAAATCATATTCAGCTCTTCTGGCGGAGCAATATATGGAGAGGTAGAAAAAGTTCCGATACCAGAGGAGTATATACCCCACCCCCTCTCCCCCTATGCCATCACCAAATTTGTCTCGGAACAATACCTGAATTTTTACAGAGACCAGTATGGCATTGATTTTACGGTTCTCAGATATTCCAATATTTACGGATCGAGACAGGTACCCCATGCTGAGGCAGGCGTTGTGGCTATCTTTATGGAGAAGTTCTTGAATGGAGAAATCCCTACTATCTACCATTACGAAGATGAGCCTGAGGGAATGATGAGAGATTACTGCTATGTGGAAGATGTGGCCAGGGCAAATATTCTTGCCATCAAAAGAGGTTCAGGAGAAACGTTCAATATAGGCACAGGAATTGGGACCGTGACGACAGATCTGTATCATAACATTCTTACCCTGATGAGAGATTTCGGTTATGCAAAAGAATCAATCTATGATGAGCCTCACAGAGGTCCAGCAAGGCCGGGTGATATCAGAAAAAGCTGTCTTGACACCAGAAAGGCAGAAAACCTGCTTGGCTGGAGTCCAAAATATGACCTTAAGGCCGGCCTGATAAAGACCCTGAACTGGCTATTAGAGGTAGGATGCTAGGAGAAAAGATTGAAGCTTTACAGCCTTACGATCTTAGAGGCAAGGAATCTGCTCGATAGAAAGGAAATCTCTGTTAAGGACTTAGTCAGATCCCTCTATGAAAGGGTAGATGCTGTTGAGGAAAGGGTAAAGGCCTTTGTTACTATAACAAGAGATGAGGCCTTTAAGATGGCTGAGGAAGTGGAGAAGGAGATCACCGAAAAAACAAAGGTTACCGGGCCTCTAATCGGGATTCCTCTTGCTATCAAGGATAACATCTGCACAAAAGGCATCCTTACAACCTGTTCATCAAAAATATTATCAAATTTCATATCACCATATGAAAGTACTGCCACATCAAGACTAATTGGGCAGGGGTACGTACTTATTGGAAAGACAAACATGGATGAATTTGCAATGGGCTCATCCACAGAAAACTCAGGCTTTTATACGACGAGGAACCCATGGAATCTGGAGAGGATACCAGGGGGCTCAAGCGGCGGCTCTGCTTCGGCAGTTGCTTCAGATGAATGCATTGCGGCATTAGGCTCTGACACGGGAGGTTCAATCAGACAGCCTGCGGCTTTATGTGGAGTCGTCGGATTAAAGCCAACTTATGGCCGGGTATCAAGATATGGCCTTGTTGCCTTTGCATCATCCCTTGACCAGATAGGGCCTATCACCAAGAATGTGAGAGATGCCGCAATATTGATGAATATTATCTCAGGCCATGACCCCCTCGACTCCACATCAGCGCCCCTACCAGTACCTGATTTCACAGCAGCCCTCGGTCAAGACATTGAAGGACTGAAAATAGGCGTGCCAAAGGAGTACTTTATTGAAGGAATGGATAAGGAGGTCGAGGCTCTGGTTAAAGAGGCAATCGAGGAACTCGAATCCCTCGGAGCAATCCCTGTTGAGGTATCTCTACCACATACAGGTCATGCTGTTGCAACGTATTATATCCTTGCTACATCCGAGGCTTCGTCTAACCTCGCAAGATATGATGGTATGAAATACGGCTTGAGGGTGGAAGGAAAAGATCTTGTAGATACATATATGAATACAAGGGCTAATGGGTTTGGTGCAGAGGTCAAAAGAAGAATCATGCTCGGCACATACGCCCTCTCATCAGGATACTATGAGGCTTATTATAAGAAGGCTCAGCAGGTGAGGACACTTATAAAGCAGGATTTCGAAAAGACCTTCAAGGAAGTGGATGTTATTGTCACGCCCACATCCCCTACAGCAGCATTTAAACTTGGAGAAAAGATCGCAGACCCACTTCAGATGTACCTGTCCGACATATTCACGATTTCCGTTAACCTCGCTGGAGTGCCCGGGGTATCAATACCTTGCGGGTTTACATCAAATAATCTGCCTATTGGATTGCAACTTATAGGAAGGCATTTCGATGAAGAATCAATCTTAAAGGTCGCATATGCCTACGAGCAGGCAACAGAGTGGCATAAGAGGAGGCCAAATTTATGAAGGACGTGGATATCATCAACGTCCTGAAATACGAAGCAGTAATCGGTCTTGAGGTTCATGCACAGATGCTTACAGACACAAAGATATTCTGTAGTTGTTCAACAAAATTCGGCTCAGAGCCAGATACACAGACATGTCCGGTATGTATCGGAATGCCAGGGGCACTTCCCGTTTTAAATAAAAAGGCCCTTAAGTTTACCATAAAGACGGGTCTCACAATGAACTGCAAAATTTCTCCATATAGCAGGTTTGCGAGGAAAAATTACTTTTACCCCGATCTTCCAAAAGGATACCAGATCAGCCAGTATGAACTTCCAATATGCGAGCATGGATATATAGAGATCGCCGTTGATGGAGAAATAAAAAGGATTGGTATTATCAGGATCCATATGGAAGAGGATGCTGGTAAGACCATACATGAGGGTGAGGGCAATTACAGCCTCGTTGATTTAAACAGGGCAGGGGTCCCGCTTATGGAGATAGTCTCCGAGCCGGATATCAGAAGCCCCAGGGAAGCGGTGGAGTATATGAAAAAGCTGAGGACAATCCTACGGTATCTTGGAGTCTGTGATGGGAATATGGAGCAGGGCTCCCTGAGGTGCGATGCTAATGTATCTGTGAGGCCTGCGGGACAGAAAGAATTTGGTGTAAAGACAGAGATCAAAAATCTTAATTCCTTTAAATTTGTTGAGAAGGCCCTTGAATACGAGATAAAGCGCCAGGTAAAGATTCTTGAGGAGGGTGGAAAGATTAAGCAGGAGACAAGGCTATGGAACTCGGAGAGAGGGATAACAGAGTCCATGAGAACAAAGGAAGAGGCACATGACTATAGGTATTTCCCTGAGCCAGACCTTGTACCAATAACAGTTGACCAGAAATGGATTGATGAGATACAGGCATCCCTTCCAGAACTACCCGATATAAAGAGAAAACGTTTTGTCTCTGAATATGGGCTTGCCGAATATGATGCTGACCTGCTCACATCAGAAAGGCCCCTTGCTGATTGGTATGAGGAGGCCGTCAGGCTCGGAGGACAGCCAAAGGCTGTCTCAAACTGGATTATGGTTGAGTTAATGAGATTATTAAATGAAGAGAATAAATCTATCGAAGGGTGTACCCTGAAACCGAAACAGCTTGTTGATATGCTCAAACTCATAGAAAAGGGCACTATTAGCGGGAAGATAGCTAAGACGGTCTTTGAGGAAATGTACAAGACTGGAAAAGATGCAGAAGACATTGTAAGGGACAAGGGGCTTGAACAAATAAGTGATGAGGCCGTAATAGATAAGGCCATTGATGATGTGATTGCAATGCACCCTAAAGAAGTAGAGAGGTTTAGAGCAGGCGAGGAAAAGCTCATCGGATTCTTTGTAGGACAGGTTATGAAGTTGACTAAAGGCAAAGCAAACCCTAAGATGGTAAACGAGCTACTAAAGAAAAAACTCTCATAGATAACCTTGATTTTATAGCTGCCTTTTCATTAATCTTAATTAAGACCGTAATGCGTAAAGCGTTACGCGTGATGAGATAAAGCCACTGCATATAACAGATCACGGTTTACGGATTACGCATCACGAGAAATGGAGAGATGCCCGAGAGGCCGAAGGGGCACGACTGGAAATCGTGTGTGGGGCCTAAAAGCCTTACCGAGGGTTCAAATCCCTCTCTCTCCGCCACTTAACGACAGTTATAAGTTGAAAATTAAAATCCTGAATTTTAGAAACTTTCAACCTCCAACAGTAGTTGGATGTTTTCCGCAGCCAGGGGATGGCACTATGCAACGGATATGTGTGAACCCCGTCAGGTCCGGAAGGAAGCAGCGGTAAGCACTTTATCTGTGTGACATAGGAGGTCTTTTCCTGGCTGCCATAAACAGTGATTAGTTTTAATGATTGTTTTAACTTATAACTTATAACTCGTAACTCACAACTATATTTATGAGCTATTTAGTACTGGCAAGGAAGTGGAGGCCTCAAGGGTTTGATGACCTCATTGGCCAGGAACCCATAATCCGAATCCTTAAAAATTCGATAGATCAAGGAAAGGTTGCACATGCCTATCTCTTCTCTGGACCGAGAGGTGTGGGTAAAACCTCCACAGCGAGGATACTCGCGAAGGCGTTGAACTGTAAGGACGGACCAACGTCTAATCCATGTGATACATGCATATCATGCATATCGATAACAGATGGTTACTCCGTTGATGTGATGGAGATAGATGGTGCATCGAATAACAGCGTCAATGACATAAGAGATCTCAGGGAGAGGGTAAAATATGCGCCCTCAGGCGGAAGATATAAGGTCTATATCATTGACGAATCTCATATGCTCTCGGATGCTGCATTCAATGCGCTACTGAAAACCCTCGAAGAACCACCACCCCATGTTGTTTTTGTCCTTGCTACAACAGCTCCCAAAAAGATTCCACCAACCGTACTTTCACGTTGTCAGCACCTACCCTTTAGGAGAATACCCGGTCAGGAGATAAAGGAAAGGCTAAAAAAGATATCCCATGCCGAGGGTATAAACATCTCTGCCCTGGCGCTGGAATTGATTACAAGGGCTGCTGACGGAAGCCTCCGGGATTCACTCACAATCCTGGAGCAACTCTCATCCTTCTCATCTGATATAAAGGAGTCTGATGTTAAAGACCTACTCGGGATAACAGACTTTGGACTCCTTTCCCAGATATCAGTAGCACTTATTGAAGGGAAGAGAGAGGAGATACTGAAGATTATCGAGGAGCTTGCTGAAAAAGGTACCGATATCAAATCCTTTACAAAAGAGCTCGTCCAGTTCTTCAGAGATCTACTGGTTGCAAGTGTTATAAAAAGGCCATGGGAGGTACTTGATTTAGGTAAGGAGGAGATGGACGTGATAAAAGATATCGTTGGCAGGACATCCGAAGAGGAGCTCGCCCTTTTACTCTCAGAAATAATGAAGACAGAGATAGATGTTAGAAATGCATCGTCGCCACGGCTTGCCCTCGAGATGTCTCTTATCAAGGCAAGTTTCTTAAGCAACATTAAACCCCTGAAAGAGATCCTGGAAAATATAGAGGCACGTATAAGAGATTCATTGCCTGAGGTCAAAAAATCCGTGTCCCCTGAACTTGGAGGAGAGAGTTTCTGGGAAAGGGCTATAAAAAAGATGGATGTACCCCTTGCCTCTAAGCTATCGAGGGCAGAGTTTAAACTTAATGGAGATGAGCTGAACATCATTCTGAATGGCGGTGATTCACTCTTTGCCGACTCTATTGGAAAAAATCTGGAAGTGATAGAACGGATTTTTTCGGAGGAAATCGGGACAGAGGTCAAAGTAAAGATAGAGACTGTAAAAGAAAAGAAAATAAGTAAAAAAGACCTGAAGGAAAAGGTGATGGAAGAGCCAATTATTAAAGAGGCCCTCGAACTCTTTGAGGGGAGAATTGTGGATGTTATTCCTTTACCGGAAGATAAGAAATAAAATACAAAAGTGAAATATTTAAACCCGAATTACGCAAGGGTATGTATTAAATGACCACACTGTGTCATTCCGAGCGAAGCGAGGAATCTCATTTTGAGTGATGAGATTGCCACGTCGCTCCGCTCCTCGCAATGACATTTTGAAAGGTTTGCGTAATTCAGGTTAAACTTGGTATTTTCACAAATTATGATTTGTAAAATGGGGAGGATGAGATGTCAAAAAAGATGCTCGGAAACATAATGCGTGAGGCCCAGAGGCTTCAGGCCGAAATGATGAGGATGCAGGAAGAGGCAAAGACAAAGACTGTTGAGGCAACAGCAGGGGGCGGCATGGTTATTGCCGTTGCAAACGGTGCAGGTGAACTCGTATCTCTAAAGATAGAGAAGGAAGTTGTGAATCCTGATGACGTTGAAATGCTTCAGGACCTCATCATTGCAGCAGCAAATGAGGCCTTACGCCGTGCTCATGAGATGGTCAGCAGTGAAATGTCAAAACTGACGGGAGGATTGCAGCTTCCGGGACTCGGGGGATTAGGAGATATCTTTGGGAAATGACACAAAAGACAGTATCAGTCAATAGTCATTAGTCGAAACTAAAATGGCAGAAGGTATTATAGAAAATCTCATACAAGAATTAACAAAGCTTCCAGGCATAGGCAGGAAAACTGCACAGAGGCTTGCATTCTTTATACTCGCCATGACCGAGGAAGACGCAAAAGGTGTCTCGAGGGCAATAAATGAAGTAAAGGAGAAGGCAAGATTCTGCAGTGAGTGTTTCAACATCACAGAGACTGAGATTTGCGGTATATGTAGTAACAGCTCAAGGGACAGAAGTAAACTCTGTGTCGTGGAGGAGCCGAGCAATA
Organism: Nitrospirota bacterium; assembly: GCA_040753955.1. Classification (GTDB taxonomy): domain Bacteria; phylum Nitrospirota; class Thermodesulfovibrionia; order Thermodesulfovibrionales; family SM23-35; genus JASEEX01. Next base: position 18,432 of record JBFMDQ010000016.1, read on the forward strand.
TACTCGTTATTGAGAGGACAGGTAGCTTCAAAGGGCTCTACCATACACTTTTAGGCGCACTCTCTCCAATAGATGGCATAACCCCTGAGAGGCTAAAGATAAAGGAGCTTATGGAAAGGGTCGAGAAAGATGAAATAAAAGAGGTAATCCTTGCAACAAATCCTAATACCAAAGGCGAAATGACTGCCCAGTATATCAGAGAGCTACTGAAACCCTTTGATGTTAAAGTCACGCGGATTGCTTATGGCCTGCCAATGGGTGGAGATATCGAGTTTGCAGATGAGGTGACGCTCAGTAAGGCCCTTGAGGGAAGGAGGGAGATGTAGAAATCTTTTTGCACCATTCTTTGGCCTTATAAAGAATTTCTGACTCATCTGCGGTCGTGAGTTTCCCATCGTTAACAACCACCCTCCCATCGACCATTACCATCTCCACATCTGATGGCCTCATTGAATAAACTATGTGAGAGTAGATATTATATATTGGAGTAAGATGCGGTTTGTTGAGATCAGCCATGACAAGGTCTGCCGCCCTACCCTCCTCAATACTTCCTGTGACCCTTCCAAGACCCAGGACCTCGGCTCCCCATCTTGTGGCCATAAGAAGGGCCGTTTCCGCATCGAGGGCGGTTGGGTCTTCTGAACAAGCCTTGTGAAGCTTTGCAGCTGTGGACATCTCACTCAGGATATTCAGATCATTATTGCTTGCAGCACCATCCGTACCAAATGTCACCTTCACTCCAGCCTTCAACATCTTGACCACGGGTGCAATTCCCGAAGAGAGTTTGAGGTTGCTCTCGATGCAGTGAGAAACACCAACACCCCTTTGAGCAAGTATCTTAATCTCTGAATCCGTCAGCCACACACAATGAGCAGCGAGAACTCTCTCATCAAGAAAGCCAAGGCTGTCAAGATATTCCACAGGCATCATACTGTATCTTTTTCTAATCTCCTCCACCTCCCATCTTGTTTCGGAAAGATGTATGTGAATCGGGACATCATAAATATCAGCAACATGCCTCGCCCTCTTTAATGTCTCGGGGCCGCATGTGTAAAGTGCATGAGGGGCAATACAGGGAGTTATCAAGCTGTCTCCCTTCCAGTCCTTTATAAAAGACTCTGTATTGGCAAAGTACTCATCTGCGGTGCTGGCAGATTTTGTCGGGAAATCCAGAATGCCAGCGCCTAAAACAGCCCTCATACCCACTTTCTTTGTAGCCTCAGCCGCAGCATCCTCGTAGAAGTACATATCGTTATAAGTTGTAACCCCTCCCTTGAGCATCTCGAGACAGGCAAGCTCTACTGCATCTGAAATGAATCCAGGGCTGAGCCATCTATTCTCTGCCGGCCATACATGATTTTCAAGCCATTCTCTTAAAGGCAGGTCATCAGCTATCCCCCTGAAATAGACCATTGCTGCGTGTGTATGGGTATTGATCAGTCCTGGAAATACAACATTTTCTCTTCCATTGATTATGGCCCTTGAGGCATACTTTCTGAAAATCCCTTCAGAGGTCCCGACCTCGAGTATCTGGGTGCCTTTTACAGCAATTGCACCATCCCTTATAACAGTAAGCCTTTCATCCATAGGAAGGACATAATCGGCGTGAATAATATAATCAGCACTTTGCATAAGCTATTTTTAGTAGAGTATTCGTCTAACGGTCACGGTCACGATGCCCGTTTCGTTTGTCGGTTAAGTTATTCGTAAAAGACGTTACCCATAATCGTTACCGATACGGGCCTCGTAACCTTCAGATGTTACCGTAACCTGGTTATTAACCATTATGCCATCTCTATCAGCTTTTCCGCTATCTGCACTGCATTCAGGGCAGCCCCCTTCCTTAGATTGTCTGCAACTATCCACATGTTTATACCCTTTTCTATAGATTCATCCTCTCTTATTCTTCCAACATATGTCTCATCCTTGCCAGCTACATTGATAGGAAAGGGATAGACATTCTTATGCGGGGCATCAAAAACTACTACACCAGGGGCCTTTGAAAGAATCGCCCTCACCTCATTGGCGGTAAGTTTTTTCTCCGTCTCTATATTCACACTCTCCGAATGGCCTCTGAATACAGGCACCCTCACTGTTGTCGCCGTTATCCTTATCGAGTTATCTCCCATAATCTTTCTCGTCTCGTTCACCATCTTCATCTCTTCCTTTGTATAGTTGTTCTCAAGAAACTTATCTATATGTGGAAGGACATTAAATGCTATCTGGTGAGGGTAGACATTACATTTGATCTCCTCAAAATTGAGTAGAGCCGCTGTCTGCTGTAATAGTTCATCCATAGCCTTCTGACCAGTCCCCGAGACAGACTGAAAGGTTGTTATAACAACCCTTTTTATCTTTACCACATCATGTATTGGCTTCAACACAACCACCATCTGGATTGTTGAACAGTTCGGGTTCGCTATTACGCCCCTATGCCACTTTAGGTCATCGGGGTTAACCTCTGGTACAACGAGGGGAACCTCTGGATCCATCCTCCAGCAGCTTGAATTGTCAATTACGATACAGCCAGACCTAACGGCCGCTGGTGCCCATATCTTTGACCTCTCTGCACCTGCTGAGAAAAGGGCAATATCAACACCTTCAAAGGAATTCTCCTTCAGGGTTTCGACAGGAATCTCCGCTGCCCTGAACTCCATAATCTTCCCTTCAGAACGCTCTGATGCAAAGAGTCTGAGCCTTTCTACTGGAAAGTCTCTTTCCTCGAGCGCTGTAACCATCTCATTGCCAACAGCCCCGGTTGCTCCTACAACAGCAACGACGTACTTTTCCTTTTCCCTGAGCATCTACTTTGACTAATTTATCACAATCTCCCTAAAAAACTCTATTCTGCCCTCTTCCACCTTCTATGAATCCAGAGCCATTCTGAGGGGTATTCTTTTATGTATCCTTGTACGTATTCAGAAAATCTTTTTGTATCTTCCGGTACCGCACCTTCCCCGTTGGTATTTGATAATTCTACTTCTGGATATATTTTAATTTTGTGGCCTCCATTAGTTCTGTGTATGAATGCAGGCAGGACTGCGGCACCTATCTTTTTTGCTATGAGTGCAGGCATCTTTGATGTCCATGCACGCCTGCCGAGAAAATCTATCACATACCCTTCATCGGGTAAAACAGCCTGGTCCATGAGAACTCCTACACACTCACCCTTTTTCAGCAATTCCATAACGCTTTTCAACGCCTTCTGCTTATAAATCACTCTGTTGCCGTATCTCTGCCTTATCTTTTCAATGAATCTGTTCACATAGGGGTTGTCAATCGGTCTTGCAACAATAGCTATGGGGAAATACTTTACCGATGTTGTAAGTGCCATGAGCTCCCAGTTTCCACAGTGGCCTGTCAAGAACAAAATTCCTCTTCCCCTTGATTTAGCCTTATTAAAGTTTTCAATACCCTCAATTTCCACAGAATCTATTATCTTTTTTCCAAGACCGTAATAGATCTTAAGAATTTCTACAAAAGACTTACCAAGATTCTTAAAGGTTTCTCTTGCAATGCCTTCACCCCCCTTTAATTCCCCCCTTAGTAAGGGGGGATACAGGGGGGTCCACTGGCCACTTAACATCGCTCTTTCGATATTCTCTAAGGCAATCCTTCTTCTGCTTCCCCATGTATAGAAAAGTAGAAGGCCGAGAAACTCACCGGCCTTCAAAGAGCATCTAAGAGGCAGGGCAGCCAGTGGTAAGGAGAGGATAAAGAATAAAGCCGTCTCGAGCAGCCATACCACCCTTTTCATTCTTCCTTTTCTTTTTTCTCTTTTTCCTCCTCTTTCTTCTCCTTTACTGCTTCTGATATTTCTGTAAGACGCTTTACAATAAGATAATTGACAGTGCCTTCCGGATATGTCCCATCTTCCTTTAAATCACCTGCGGGCATACCTGCAAGTATCTCAAGGCCCTCCTCAACCCTGTTTATAGGATAAATAGTAAATTTTCCCTCTCTAACGGCATCGACTACATCCTTTTTTAACATCAAGTTTTTAACATTTCTCTTCGGTATTATGACTCCATGGCTATTATCGAACCCCCTTAACTTGCAGAGATCAAAGAAGCCCTCAATCTTTTCATTTATCCCGCCAACGGGCTGGACATCTCCATTCTGATCCATTGAGCCTGTAATGGCAATACCCTGCTTCAAGGGAATGTCTGCAATACTGCTCAGGAGTGCGTACAACTCTGCGCATGTAGCACTATCACCTTCCACCATCTCGTAGAGCTGCTCAAATGTAATAGATGCCGAAAGGCTTATCGGTTTCTTTGTCGCATATTTACTCCCGAGATAGTTTGATATTATGAGTATCGCCTTTTCATGTATCCTGCCGCTCATCTTCGTCTCGCGCTCTATGTTTACCACACCAGCCTTGCCAGCATAGGTCCTTGCCGTTATCCTCGAAGGCTTTCCAAAACTGTAGTCGCCCAAGTCAACAACGGCAAGACCATTAACCTGCCCAAGCTTCTCTCCCTCAGTATCAACAATTAAGGTACCTTCTAAGATCATCTCCCTCAAGCGTTCTTCAATCCTGTTTGTCCTGTAAATCCTCTCATCTATAGCTTTCTGCACATGTTTTTCGGTCACAACCCTGCCATTGGATTTTGATGCCCAGTAGCTTGCTTCCCTCATTATGTCGGCGATATCGCTGAACCTTGAAGATAACTTATTTTGATGCTCTGCGAGCCTCGAACCAACCTCAACTACCTTTGCAACGCCTGTCCTGTCAAAGGGAAAAAGTTCTTCTTCCTTACACCTCGTTGCAACAAAAGAGGCATACTTATGAATATTCTCATCTGTCCTATCCATTCTGCTGTCAAAATCGGCCTTAACCTTAAAAAGTTCTCTGTACTCTTCATCGAGGTTATAGAGGAGATAATAGAGAAAGGGGCTACCAACAAGTATAACCTTGACATCTAAAGGTATGGCCTCAGGTTTCAGGGTCGTCGTCGATATCAGTCTATACTGCTCCCAGACGTCTTCTATCTTCGCCTCTTTATTACGGATGGCTCTTTTTAATGCATCATAAGCAAAGATGTTTCTCAAAAGGTCAAGGGCATTGATTACGATGTAACCTCCATTTGCCTTATGCAGTGAGCCCCTTTTTATCATTGAAAAATCCGTTATGGCAATCCCAAACTGTATCTTATGCTCAATCCTTCCAAAGAGGTTGTAATAAGTTGGATTACTTTCGAATATACAGGGTGCACCCTTGCAATCCTTGTTGTTAACGAGGACATTTACAGTATACCTCGTGAATGCGGGTTCTGCCTTTGGCAACTTCATAAAGGGCAAGGCAGGAGCCTGTTCTTCCTGAACCTTAAAGTCAGCGAGGTTTTCAAGGATATTTTCTTTTACATCCTCGAGATATGAAATAATCTTCTCATGCTCTCTGTACTTGCTCTTGAGTTCATCAATGAGATGGCCTACCGCTGCAAGGGCTGCCTCTTTCTCAAACTTTGCAAGCTCGTCCTTAACCAGTTTCTCAGCCTCCCGTGCTACACGCACGACATCATTTAGCTTTTCCTGGAGTGCCTTCCCTATTTCATCTATTCTCTTTCTCGTCTTCTCATCGAGTAACTCATACTCCTCTTCTGTCAGCGGTTCTCCCGTCTTTTTTACAGGTATGATTATCAGGCCGCTGACTGTCTTCCTGACTGAAAAACCTTTCGACTGAGCCTCTTCTTCGAGGCTGGAAAAAATGTCTCTCTGTTTCTTCTGAGCCTCCTCTATTATCTTGTTTTTCTGTTTCTCGTACTCCTTTGATTCAAAAACCTTTGGAATTTCAACCCTTAGTATTTTGATAAGTTCTTCCATATCTTTCTGGAATACCACGGCCTCCCCTGGCTCAAGAGAAATAGTTATGGGTGTATCAGGGTCTTTAAAATTGTAGACATAGCACCAATCCTTAGGTACGGGTTCGCTTATTGCCTTCTGTGCAAGGATCGATCTTATGGTGGTTATCCTGCCTGTACCATTCTCACCGAGGAGAAATATATTAAACCCGGCGCTCTCGAGGCTCAGGCCAAAATCAAGGGAACTCAAAGCCCTCTCCTGCCCTATAGTCCCCATAAAGACTGACAGCTCATCTGTCGTATCAAAGGCAAAGATATCTGGGTCACAGCGTTTATATAGCTCATCAAAACTCACTCTATCAGGCATTTATTACCTCCACACCAGTTTACCCCGTTAGAAAGCCCACCATCAAAAACCCCATCCTTTCTAACGGGGTTTACACAGTTTACACGTTTTTCTTATTAGTTGCAACTCAATAAACAACTTGAATTAATCCCCCTAAATCCCCCTTCAGTAAAGGGGGATTTGTAACTTTTTTAAGCCCTTGGATGGTGTTTTGTGTAGACTTTCCTTATCCTCTCCGTTGTTACCTTTGTATAAATCTGGGTCGTTGATATATCAGAGTGGCCGAGCATCTTCTGCACTGACCTGAGGTCAGCCCCACCTTCAAGCAGGTGTGTTGCGAAGGAGTGCCTTAGTGTATGTGGCGAAAGCTTAATCCCACTCCTCCTGCCCAAGGCCTTTATAGTCTGCCAGAAACGCTGTCTTGTCATAGGCCCCCCTCTCCCTGTAACAAAAAGATATGAGGACTGCCTCTTCCTCAGGATCTCGGGCCTCTGCTGGTTTATATATCTCTTTAGCTTTTTTATTGCCCTCGTGTTGACTGGTACAACCCTTTCCTTTGAACCCTTTCCCAAAACCCTTAAAAAGCCTGCCTCTAAATTAATATCCTCGACTTTAAGGGAGACCAGTTCACTGATGCGGAGACCCGATGAATACAGAAGTTCAAGCATTACATAATCTCTTACCGTAGTTGGCTTGTTAACAGATGAATTAAGCTCGAGAAATGACCTGACCTCAGAGATGCTGAGTGACTTTGGAAGCCTTTCCCACCTTTTTGGTGCCTGCAGGTTTTCTGACGGGTCCTCTTTTATAATATTCTCAATGATAAGGTATTTACATAAGCCCTTGATTGAAGATATAAACCTGCAGATGCTCGATATGGAGTAACCTTCATTTCTGAGCCCCTCAATAAAATCAATTATATCAGCCCTCGAGAATAAAACAAACCCTCTGTCTTTTGACGATAGAAAGTCCTTAAATTTCCTGAGGTCTATTGAATATGACTCGATAGTGTTTCTTGAGAGTCCTCTCTCTACTGATAGGTATGTAAGGAAATCCTTGAGTTGCTCCACAAACATCTCCTATAAATTGTATATCTTCTCCACCTCATCTGTATAGCTGCCATTTTCCCTGTATATGTAGAGAGGCTTCTCTACTTTAATCCCTCCCTTTCCACCCTTAATAGCCTCGAGCAAAATCATCTTCGCCTCTGATGATATGCTTGAATGCACAAATCTCAACCTTTTTGGCTCCAGACCTCTCTTTTTCAATATCTCCATAAGTTCTGAAAGCCTGCAAGGGTGATAAACCATGCAGAACCTGCCTTTTGCCCTTAAGAGATATGATGCTGCATCAATGAGCTCATGGAGCCTCAGCTTTATCTCATGCTTTGCAATGGCCTTTTCCTCCCCTATGTTTATAAAACCACTCTTAGGCCTTCTGAAAGGAGGGTTTGATACAACAAGGTCGAAACTGTTAGCCGCTAGTCTCCAGTCGTAAGTCGATAGTCCATCACAAACATAAAATTGATGGGCATCTTTCGACTGAAGACTATTGACTGTTGACTGCTGACTGGTTAATATCCTTATATCCGTCTTAATTACCCTAACTCTATCTTCAAGCGAGTTCAGGGTAATATTTTTATCTGCGAGCGTGGCAAGGCTATCCTGAATCTCAAAGAGGATAATCTCTGCATCAGGGTATGTTTTTGCAAGGAGAATTCCCACAATACCTGACCCAGCACCAAGGTCAGCAATTCTCCTTACATTTTTGAGGTTCACGAAGTCATAAAGAAGAAGGGCATCAGCAGAAAAACGGTATCCCCTTTTTGGTTGATATAATCTTATATCCCGTATGCTATCGAGAGTAACATCCATACATTTAAATCTAACATAAATTACGTTTGACTCTTTAAACGTCATTGCGAGGAGTCCGCCTGAGGCGGATGACGAAGCAATCCCACACTCAGAGATTGCTTCGCCGGAGCCTGCCCTGAGCGATAAGTTGAGATTGCTTCGCTACGCTCGCAATGACGGGATGGTAATGAATTCTAAATAACAGGCTAAACGAAAAAGGCCATGCAACGCATGGCCTTTCGAGATTCTTTTAATCTCAACTGATTATCTCGTGGTTTTTCTTCCTGCTATCTGTATCCTTGTTGTTGCCCTTTCCAGTGCTGATTCTGCCCTTGCAAAATCTATCTCTTCAGTCTTTTTGAGTCTCTCTTCAGCCCGCTTCATTGCTGCCTTTGCCCTTTCTACATCAATGTCCTCCGCCAGCTCTGCACTGTCTGCCAGCACCACGACCTTATCAGGCCCCACCTCTGCATACCCCTTATTCACAAAGACATATCCTACCTCATTGCCTTTTTTGTATGTAACCATCCCTATCTTAAGGGTTGTAAGAAATGGTGCATGCCCTGGCAATACACCAAACTCACCCTCACTTCCAGAGGCTACAACCTCATCCACGTCCTCACTGAATTTAAGGCCATCAGGTGTAACAATTTCAAGTTTTAACTTCTCCACCCTGTTTCTTCTCCTGTTTTAAATTTTTAACTTTTCACTTTCAACTTTTAACTTTAAACCTTTTATATTTCCCTGGCCCAGCCGAGCTTCTTGGCCTTCTCTTCAGCCTCTTCTATTGGACCTACCATATAGAACGCCTGTTCTGGCATATCATCGTATTTCCCTTCCACTATCGCCTTGAAACCCTTTATCGTATCTCCAATCTTTACATATACACCATGAGTTCCTGTAAAGATCTCTGTAACATGGAAAGGTTGGCTAAGGAATCTCTGAAGCTTTCTCGCCCGTGCAACTACAAGCTTATCATCTTCTGAGAGTTCCTCTATTCCGAGGATTGCTATAATGTCCTGAAGTTCTTTGTATCTCTGCAGTATGGCTTGAACACTTCTTCCAACTGTATAATGTTCCTCCCCGAGGACCTTTGGATCAAGGATTCTTGATGTTGAATCCAGGGGGTCAACAGCCGGGTAGAGACCGAGCTCAGCAATCTGTCTCGAAAGAACCACTGTTCCATCGAGATGATAAAAGGCAGTTACGATCGCAGGGTCAGTGAGGTCATCTGCAGGTACATATATGGCCTGCATGGATGTAATAGAGCCCTTCTTAGTTGTAGTAATCCTCTCCTGAAAAGCACCCATATCTGTTCCAAGGGTTGGCTGATAACCAACTGCTGAAGGCATCCTTCCAAGGAGTGCCGAGACCTCTGATCCTGCGAGGGTATATCTGAAGATATTGTCTATGAATACGAGAACATCCTGACCCTGATCCCTGAACCATTCAGACATTGTAAGGCCACTAAGCCCTACCCTTGCCCTTATACCAGGGGTCTCATTCATCTGTCCAAAGACCATGGCAACATTTGGCAGAACCCCTGAGTGCTTCATCTCCAGATAAAGGTCATTTCCTTCCCTCGACCTCTCACCAACACCGCAAAACACAGAAACACCACCATGCTCCTTCGCTATATTATGGATCATCTCCATGATGATGACAGTCTTACCAACACCAGCACCTCCAAACATCCCCATCTTGCCGCCTTTAACAAAGGGGACGAGTAAGTCGAAGACCTTTACACCTGTTTCAAACTGCTCCATACCTGCTATCTGCTCTGTAATATCAGGTGCTGGTTTGTGAATAGGCCACCACTCATCCGACTCTATAGGTCCGAGCTCATCAATAGGCTCTCCGAGGACATTTATAAGCCTTCCGAGGCAAGGCTTACCAACAGCTACCTTTATTGGGGCTTCTGTATCCAGCACCTTCATGCCTCTTACGAGGCCGTCTGTAGAGCCCATTGAAAGGGTCCTCACCCTGTTGTCACCGAGATGGGCAACGGTCTCGAGTGTGATGTGGATTTCAGGAATACCCCTTGCAGGGTCAGCTGCCTCATCTATCTTCAGGGCATCTAAGATCTTGGGCAGCTTTTCTTCAAATTCTACATCCACTACAACCCCGATTACCTGTGAAACTTTTCCTATATTCATAATTTAACCCCCTTTATTTTAAATTCAAAATGAAAAATTTCAATTTTACATTTTAAAATTTAAATTTTGCAATTTCATTTCACCTTCAGTGCCTCTGCACCACCGACTATGTCCATAAGCTCCTTTGTTATAGATGCCTGCCTTACCTTGTTAGCCTGAAGCGTTATCTTTTTTATAAGCTCATCGCAGTTCTTTGATGCCAGCTCCATGGCGTTCATCCTCGCCGCCTCTTCAGCAGCAGAGGACTCAAGAAGGGCTCTATAAACCTGTATCTCGATATGTTTCGGCAATAGCATCTCAAAGAGCAACTCCACGGCAGGTTCGTAAAGAAAATCAACAGTGATGCCAATCTTTTCAGCAGGTGTCTCGGCCTCCAGTTCCCCTATGGGGAGAAGCCTCACGACAGAAAGCTTCTGTGCAAGAATTGTCTTAAATTCATTGTATATCAGGATGACCTCATCAAAAACCTCGTTTATATAATTCTCTACAAGGTCACTTGCGATCTCCTGAGCATTTGCATATGTTACCCTTCCGGAGAGTCCGACCCAGACCTTCCTCATCGGCATGTGTCTCCTTCGGAAGTAATCCCTAGCCTTCCTGCCTATACCACTGACACTTATTTCAAATCCCTCCTTTTTACGGGATTCAATATAATTAGTCGCAGCCCTAAGGATATTCATATTGAAGGCCCCGCAGAGACCCCTATCAGCAGTCATCACAAGAACCTCTACAGTCTTCCTTGGCCTCACAGCAAGAAGGGGGTGAAGTTCCCTCTCTGCAACCCTTGCAAGGTCAGATAGGACTCCATCCATCCTCATGGCATAGGGCCTGAAATTCAGCATCCTGTCCTGAACCTTCCTCAGCTTCGCAGCAGCCACCATTCTCATTGCCTTTGTAATCTTCTGAGTTCCCTGGACAGCCTTTATCTTTTTCCTTAAATCCCTTAAGGTCGGCATCTATCCTCCTCCTGGTAGGTCTATTTTCCTCAAACTAAGAGCCAATTTGTGCCTTAAAGGTACTCTTAAAGGTCGTAATAGCCTCGGTCATCTTAGGTTTAAGGCCTTCATCTATTATCCTCTTTTCCTTTAATTCTTTCTTCAGATCCTGTTTTTCTGCCCTATAATATCTGAGGAATCCATCCTCAAAGGCCCTTATTGACCCAACAGGCAGGTCATCGAGGTGCCCCTCTGTCCCTGCAAAGATAAGCATTATCTGTTCATCAACAGGCATTGGTATATATTGATCCTGCTTCAGGAGTTCAACCATCCTTATGCCCCTCTCAAGCTGGGCACGGGTTGCCTTGTCAAGGTCAGAGGCGAATTGCGCAAATGCAGCGAGCTCCCTGTACTGAGCAAGGTCAAGCCTGA
>JBFMDQ010000017.1:0-29737 GCA_040753955.1 Nitrospirota bacterium
GGCTTCCTTACATCTTTTTGTAAAGCTGGCTGAGTAATCATCCCTTCCCCTGAAGAATGACCTCAGGAATTCCAGGACCTCTTTATCCTCTTCGTAAATAAGTATCTCTCTTTTCATCTTCTTTAGTTGCTTCAAAGATATAATACCTCATAACTATCAAAAGAAAAAGTCTGGAAGTAGCTTCTTAATATCCTTCTTGTCATCTGCAATCAAGACCTTTCTACCTAAAGGGCCGGGCTAACGATACATTACAATCATTGGTTGTAAAATATCAATTACTAATTACAACCGTGAGATGATAGACTTTGTACCCTGCTAAATTCAAAATTGGATAGTCTTCAGGATTAGGATACTGAAATATTAAGGTTTAAATGGCAAAGGAATTTAGAGAGATTATTGGCGAGACATTAAAAAAGTACAGGCTTGCTGCTAAGATGTCCCAGATGGAGCTTGCTGAAAAGATCGGTGTTTCCTATCAGCAACTGCAAAAATACGAAAAAGGCGTCAATAACATTTCGATATATCTTTACAGCAAATATCTGAAGCCCTGAGGGTCCCAATCAGCAGCCTTCTCGAAGGCCAGGAGCCTGAAAAGGCTGCGGAGGATATCAGTGAATACGGTCTGAATAGAGAGGAAAGAGCACTCCTCGACCTTTTCCGCAAGATTGACAATAAAGATATAAGACGTGGCCTGTTCCTTGAGCTAAAGGGGATAGTAGAAATTATAAAAAAGAAACATAGTTTGTGAATAATTCGGGGGCTAACCTATCCCCTGAATTTCTTTTTTACCATCTCTATCACATAAGAAACCTCCTCACTTTTTAGTAGATAACTCAACAGGAGATATATCCCGATGCATACGGCGATAGTTCCACTAAGGTAGAAGGCCTTATTAAGTGTATTGCCGTGGATATGCCAGAGCTCACCTTTGAGGAACATCCTACCTATGAGTCCCATAACAGACGAGGCAAATATAGTCTTTACAAAAGAACGTAAAACTCTCCTCGTATCGACTCTATAAAGTTTCTTTCTAAGGAAGAAAAATAAAAGAGAGAAATTCAGACCTGAAGCAATGGTGTTGGCAAGTGCAAGGCCGCCGTGTTTAAGGGGATCCATAAGTATAACACTCAGTATAACATTCGTTGCTAGCGCGATTACTGCGACCTTCACAGGTGTTTTGGTGTCCTGCATCGAATAGAAGCCTGCTGTTATGACCCTGGATCCAACTATACACCATATTCCCAAAGAATAAAATAAAAGGGCCTGAGCAGTGCCTACGGTTGCAGTGTAATCAAACTTACCTCTCTGAAAGAGAATATTCACTATCGGCTCCCTGAGGGATATTAAGCCAATCATCGCAGGAACTGTAATAAAGAAAAGCAGTCTCAAGGCAAAGGAAAAATCATCACTGAGCTTGCCAAACTCTCCTTTCACTGCATGTTCTGATAGTGTAGGGAGCACTGCCATTCCCATTGCAACACCGAATATCCCTATGGGAAACTGGACGAGCCGCATAGAATAATAAAGATATGTAATGCTACCTTCGGACAGATATGAAGCAAGGATGGTACTTATAAGTATGTTAATCTGTGCTACAGCCATTCCCATTGTAGCAGGCAAAATTAATATAGACATCTTTTTAAGCCCGGTGTGTCTGAAATTGTATTCAGGCATCAGGCTATATCCATTTTTAAAAAAAGAGGGGAGTTGAAAGGCAAACTGGATAAGACCTCCTAATGCAACACCTATAGCCACTGCAATAATCGGTTGTTCCATTCCCAGTGCGAGTGCAAGAACCGTTATAATAATCACAATGTTTAGCATTGCTGGCGCAAGTGAGGGGATAAAAAAGACTCGCCTTGTATTCAACGCTCCCATTACGAGGGCTGCAAGGCTGATAAATAAAAGAAACGGAAACATTATCCTGGTAAGAAGGACAGTTAATGAGAATTTTTCAGGCATATCAAGAAACCCAGGTGCTATTACTGTTACAATTGCAGGGGCAAAGATAATCCCTGTGAGGCAGGTTAAGCCAACAAAGATGAGGATAAAGGTAAATGTTATTCTGACAAGCCTCTTTGCTTCTCCCATTCCTTGTATTGTCTGGTATTTTGTTAGAACAGGGATAAGTGCAGAAGACATAGAGCCCTCTGCAAAGAGTTCTCTTAAAAGATTTGGAATCCTGAATGCAACGAAGAATGTATCTGCAATGCCTGTTGCTCCGAAAAACTTCGCAAGTATCATGTCTTTCACATAGCCGAAAATTCGGCTGATAAAGGTAGCGATGCTCATAAGCCCTGCTGCTTTTGCTATCCGATGCCTTTCGTCCATGCAAACCAAATTATATCACACTGTAAGTTGCAAAAGACCTTGTCACTCCTTTAAAATTTAATATGAGCCTTATTAATAAAATAGTAGAGAAGAAGAAAGAAAGACTGGACTTTTTAAAGACAAAAGTCCCTTTAAGGGAGATTAAATCAAGGGCATCAGATATTGAAAGACTAGGGGATTTTAAGGCTGCCTTGAAAAGAGATTCTGGCCCCATCAAGCTTATTGCAGAGATTAAAAAAGCCTCTCCATTAAAAGGCGTTATAAGGCAAGACTTCGATCCTGTTACTATAGCATCTATTTATGAAAACAAGGCTGTTGATGCAATTTCCGTCCTTACAGAAGAAGACTATTTTCAAGGGAAGCTCGAATATCTGCTGGAGGTAAAGAGGGTAACTAATAGAGCGCTCTTGAGAAAAGACTTTATCTTTGATGAGTATCAGATTTATGAGTCAAAGGCAAATGAGGTTGATGCTATTCTGTTAATTGCTTCCATACTCGATAAGAACCAGGCTGCAGAATACCTTCACCTTGTAAAAGAGCTCGAATTATCTGCGCTTTTTGAGGTACATAATTTTAAAGAACTCGAAATGGCACTCTTGATAGATGCAGATATAATTGGTATCAACAATAGAGACCTGGAGACATTATCCCTCGATATTAATACTACCTTTGGACTCAAAAAAGAAGTCCCTCTTAATAAGATCGTTGTGAGCGAGAGCGGTATAACTACAAGAGAGGACGTTAAAAGACTTGAAGATGCGGGTATTGATTCTATGCTGGTGGGGACAGCCTTCCTGGAGGCAGAGGACATAGGAAAGAAGATTGACGAGTTAATGGGAAAGGGTGATAGAATTATTGCAGGTTAAGGTTAAGATCTGTGGCATAACAAATCTTAATGATGCGATGGCTGCAGTTGATTCTGGAGCAGATGCCTTAGGTTTCGTATTTTTTGAAGGAAGTCCCCGTTATATTCCACACGGTAAAGCATATACAATAATCAAAAAACTTCCCTCGTTCACAACAACTATAGGAGTCTTTGTTAATGAGAAAACCGAGCAGATAGAGAAAATAGTGGGCCTGACCGGTATCGATGTTGTCCAGCTCCATGGCGATGAACCCCCTGAGGTGTGTAACATTTCAAGGCGTATAATAAAGGCTATAAGGGTAAAATCCCTTGAAAGCCTTGACCCCCTCAAAAATTATAAAGATAAGGTCTCTGCATTTTTACTAGATACATTCACGCCTGAAATTCTTGGCGGTACAGGCCAGATATTTAACTGGGATATTGCTGTAGAAGCCAAACAGTTTGGTAGGATTATCCTTGCAGGGGGTCTGACGCCTGATAACATTGCTGATTCTGTGAGACGTGTAAGACCCTACGGAGTGGATGTAAGCAGCGGTGTTGAGTCAGAAAAGGGGAAGAAAGACCATAAAAAGATGAAGTTGTTTATCGAGAGGGCAAAAGGAGCGTAAAAAGATAGTTATTCGTCATTAGTCATTAGTTTTGAATCTGGGCAAACCCTTACAATTGTTTTTACATTCCCCCTCGGATTGAAATCTCCAATGACCTCTAGGAATCTTGGTTTCAGTCTCTTTTCGAGTTCTGAGTATATCTTATTGGTTACCTCTTCGTGAGACATATAAACGTTACGAAAGGAATTCAGGTAAAGTTTAAGGGATTTAAGCTCAACAATCTTTTTATCAGGCATATAATTTATCTTAATGGTCGCAAAATCAGGGTATCCAGAGCGTGGGCATAAGCACGTAAACTCAGGAAAACTGATATTAATCTCATATTCGCGCTCAGGGTGCGGGTTATCCCATATCTCTAATGTACTCTCCTTTATTGCTTCTTCTCCGTATTTCATGAGAAAATCTAACATCTAATATATAAAATTGTAAAGCCTTGGCAAATCCTTATACAGGTATTGACAAATGCATTTGGTTTTTAGTATTATTAATCGTATTCTTCATATATAAATCGTAGAAACCTTCCTGGATAGGCACAGTCCTACCGGGTTATATAGAAACCACCATATAAGATCCAAATAGGAGTTTAATAATGGAAAACCAAAAAAAGAGTTTAATGACGGAAAATATCTCGATTTCAGAACTTAAGGAGAAAACCTTTGATGAACTCACAGGGGTTGCAAGGGAACTCAAGGTAGAAGGCGCTACTGGTATGAGAAAACAGGATCTTATTTTTGCAATACTCCAGGCACAGACAGAAAAAACAGGGTATGTATTTGGGGAGGGGGTACTCGAGATCCTCCCTGACGGATTTGGCTTCCTGAGGTCACCCGACTACAGCTATCTGCCAGGACCCGACGACATATATGTATCGCCGTCACAAATACGGAGGTTTAACCTAAGGACAGGTGACCTCGTCTCAGGCCAGATAAGGCCTCCGAAGGAAAGTGAGAGATATTTTGCCCTTCTCAAGGTAGAGGCAATAAACCACGAATCTCCAGAAGAAAATATAAACAGACCATTATTTGATAATCTTATCCCGTATTATCCTACCCAAAAGATTAACCTTGAATACGACCCCGGTGATTATTCTATGAGGGTGATGGACCTTATAACACCTATAGGCATGGGGCAGAGGGGCATGATAGTTGCGGCGCCGAGGACAGGCAAGACTATGCTTCTGCAGTCTATAGCAAAGGCAGTCAAGAAAAATCATCGAGATATTCATCTCATAATACTACTGATTGACGAAAGGCCTGAGGAAGTGACAGACTGGAAGAGGCAGGTCCCGGCAGCAGAGATAATAAGTTCAACATTCGATGAGCCACCACACAGACACTGCCAGGTCTCGGAGATGGTCATCGACAGGGCCAAACGTCTTGTCGAGTGCAAACGTAATGCTGTAATACTCCTTGACAGTATAACAAGGCTTGCGAGGGCTTACAATTCTGTTATACCAACAAGTGGTAAAGTCTTATCAGGAGGTCTCGACGCAAATGCACTCCAGAAGCCGAAGAGATTTTTCGGGACTGCAAGAAATATAGAAGATGGTGGAAGCCTCACCATAATTGCAACCGCACTTGTAGATACGGGGAGCAGGATGGATGATGTCATATTCGAGGAATTCAAAGGTACTGGAAATATGGAGCTTCACCTTGACAGAAAGCTTGTTGACAGGAGGATATTCCCGAGTATTGATATCGATGCATCTGGTACGAGAAAGGAAGAACTGTTGGTAGACAAAGAGGTACTCAACAAAATGTGGATACTAAGAAAGGTCCTCACTCCTCTGAGCACGGTCGAGAGTATGGAATTCCTCCTCGGAAAACTCACGGGCACAAAGAGCAACAAGGAATTCCTCGATATGATGAATAAATAAAAGACCGTCATTCCCGCTCATCCGCCTTAGGCAGAGGGAATCCAGAGAAGAGGTGAATAGATTAGAAGACGACAGTTACTGCTTTGTATGTGGAGAAAAAAATCCCTATGGCCTTAATCTCAAGTTCTCTCTTCACGAGGGGAAGGCATTAGCCGAATTCATTCCACAGAAGACCCACCAAGGTTATAAAAATATTGTTCACGGTGGAATAATCTCTACCCTTATTGATGAGGCAATGGTTAAAGTGGCTCTGATGCAAGGAATGCCTGCTATTACAGCAGAGATCACCGTAAGATTTAAAAAGCCTCTTATAGTTGGAGAAAGAGTAATTATTGAGGCCATCATAACAAATATGGATAAAAGAATTATTGAGACATCGGCGAGGATAAAAAAAACGGATGAGACACTAATAGCTGAAGGCCATGCCAAACTTCTGAGGTATGATTAGAGAGAGTACCGATTTTGGGGACTTACTATTACAATGTATCTCTTAATATCAGATAGGGGCAGGCTGAGGGTTAAAAGCTCATATTTTATACCCCTGAGCATATTAATCTCTTCTTTCACCTTCGGTCCTTTATTGAGGATAAGGATTCCGCCTTTTCTCACAAGGGGCGATGCCTTTTTGATGAAATCTCTGATACTGAATAATGCCCTTGTAACTGCTACATCAACAGCACGCAAGGGGGACAAAGCCCCCCTTGCGAAATCCCCCTCTTTTAAGGGATACGACTCCCGAACTACCCTTACATCTTCAATCCTCTTTTCTATCACCTCAATCCCTTTCAACTCGAGTTGTCTTATGATATGTCTGAGAAAGGCAGATTTCTTTCTTGAGGGCTCAATGAGATACATCTCGATCTCAGGCCTGATGATCTCTATGGGTATCCCCGGAAATCCTGCACCACTTCCAACATCGGCAACCCTTATTTCACCCTCCGGCATAACTTTTAGGTAAAGCAAGGAATCCAGGAAATGCTTGATGACAATATCCTCGTCTTTCTTGAGGCTTGTAAGATTATATGCCCTATTCCATCGCTTGAGCTCTGTAAGGTAGGTCATGAAGGATCTTACTATATCCATTTCTGGAACATGTCCAAGCTCCTTCAATCCTCTTTCAAGCAGCCCCTCTATGTCCACTCCGGTCCTTTGATTTCTCTATCGTCACCAGTAAGAGGGAAATAGCAGCAGGGGTTATACCGGGTATCCTGCTAGCCTGACCTAAATTTGAAGGCCTTACCTCAAATAACTTGCTCAATATCTCTTTTGAAAGACCTTTTACAGATGAATAATCAAAATCTTCAGGTATCTTCTTGCCCTCAATCTTCTTGAGCCTCTCCGCCGTCTCCATCTGGCGATGGATATAACCGTTGTATTTTACCTGTATCTCCACTTGTCTTTTAATCTCTTCGGTAAGAGGTATATTAGAAGGAGAAGCTTTGTCAATGAATTCATATGTTATTTCAGGCCTTTTCAACAATTGCTCAAGAGATTCATCTTTAGCAGAACCTTCAAACCTTATCCGCGTCTTTTTAATGCGTTGCA
Organism: Nitrospirota bacterium; assembly: GCA_040753955.1. GTDB lineage: Bacteria > Nitrospirota > Thermodesulfovibrionia > Thermodesulfovibrionales > SM23-35 > JASEEX01. Next base: position 7,226 of record JBFMDQ010000017.1, read on the forward strand.
TTTCTTCTTCAATCAACCTCTTCTTTTCCTTGAATCTTTGATACATATCCCTGTCAAGAAGACTGATTTCGTAGCCCTTATCCATCAAGCGCAAATCGGCATTGTCATGCCTTAAAAGAAGCCTGTACTCTGCGCGAGAGGTGAACATTCTGTAAGGCTCATTGGTGCCCTTTGTCACCAGGTCATCAATGAGAACTCCAATATATGCCTCGTGCCTGCCGAGGATTAAGGGTTCCCTCCCTTGGAGTTTCAGAGATGCATTGATCCCTGCCATCAAGCCCTGCGAAGCGGCCTCCTCATAGCCAGATGTCCCATTTATCTGTCCTGCAAGATATAGCCCTTCGATCACCTTTGTCTCAAGGCTGTGCTTAAGCTGGGTTGGGTATACAAGGTCATATTCGATCGCATAGCCTGGCCTCATAATCTCTACTTCTTTAAGCCCCGGAATAGTCCTCAGGAGCCTTACCTGTACATCGTAGGGAAGGCTTGTAAATATGCCGTTTGCATAGTATTCCTTCGTCTCAAGACCCTCTGGTTCAAGAAAGACCTGATGTCTTTCATGATTCGGGAACATTACAACCTTATCCTCTATTGAAGGACAGTATCTTGGTCCCACTCCCTTAACCCGACCACTGTAAAAACCCGATCGGTTCAGATTCTCAAGGATTATTCTATAGGTCTCACTGTTTGTATATGTTAAATAGCATGGGAGTTGTGGATTTGTTATCTTTTCCGTACTGTGAGAAAAGGGCCGAGGTGGATCATCTCCCCATTGGGGTCCTGCTTTTGAAAAGTCTATTGTCTTCGCATCAAGTCTTGGAGGAGTGCATGTCTTGAAGCGACTCATTTTTAAACCCAGACCCCCGAGGCAGTCAGAGAGACCTACTGACGGGAACTCTCCAGCCCTTCCAGCAGGAAAGCTCTCAAGTCCTATGTGCATCAACCCCTTTAGAAATGTACCTGTTGTGACAATGACAGCCCTTGCACCATAGAAGATGCCGAGTGATGTAAGAACCCCCTTTACCTTCCTATCGTCTACAATTATCCTTTCAACAGTAGCCTGCTTTATATCGAGCTTTTCCTGAGACTCAATAACCTTTCTCATTGATAGTCTGTATAAAACCCTGTCTGCCTGAGCCCTCAGAGACCAGACAGCAGGCCCCTTGCTCATGTTTAGCATTCTGAACTGTATCCCAGCTCTATCCGTAACTTTTGCCATTTCGCCGCCAAGGGCATCTATCTCACGGACAAGATGACCCTTTGCAAGGCCACCAATGGCAGGATTACATGACATCTGTGCAATCATATCGAGGTTTATTGTGAAGAGGCAGGTAGAAAAACCCAACCGGGCAGATGCGAGTGCAGCCTCACAGCCGGCATGGCCAGCACCGATGACAACTATATCATAATTACCGTCTTTATACATTATCAACTTACTATAAAAAATTCTTTTTACCTTATTCAATATTTAATCACTTCTTTCCCATATAAATAGAAGCTATTCCTCCTGATAGGCTTTTATAATTAATATTTCTCAATCCCTCGGCTTTAAGTAGTTCTATGACTTCATCTTTTTCAGGAAATCTGATTATAGAGGATGAAAGGTAATCATAGGAAGATTTTGAGCCTGATATCAATCCTCCTATTTTCGGTATGATATTTTTTAGATAGAAGAGGTATATACTTTTTAAAATAGGACTTTGTGGTAGAGAGAGTTCCAGTATCAAAAGCAAACCATTTTTTTTTAAAACCCTGACCATCTCTCTAATCCCACCTCTAAAATCATGGAAATTCCTGAAACCAAACCCAATACTAACTGCATCAAAAGCCCCGTCTTTAAAGGGGAGATGAAAAAGGTCAGATTGCTGTAATATTACTCTTCCATTAAGACCGGCTCTTTTAATCTTAACCAAACCTATCTTGAGCATCTGGTCTGAAATGTCGATTCCCATGATCTTGGCCTCGGGGTACCTAATTGCGAGCTCCGTTGCCAGGTCACATGTACCCGTACAAACATCCAGTATTCTGCTCAAATTAACAGCTCCTATTTGGTCAACCAGGGATTTCCTCCACCTTTTATCAAGATATAAACTAAGGACATGATTCAAAAGATCATATTTTTTATGTATCCTTGTGAATAACTCAATCAGATATTCTTTTTTTGCCAATTTGAATCCTTATACAGTGAGGGAATGTACAATCCACAGAGAACATGTTTCGGTGCAATGTCAGATATTGAGAGCCTTTATCCTGTATAACCTACAACTGTAATACCTGCTTTTTTTGACTCTTTGATAATTTTGCCTTTGTTGAGGATAATGCTATTTTTTGCCTCAACAGCAAGGACCCTTGCGCCTACCTCGATCATGACCCTTAATGTATTTAGTCCCACGACAGGTACCTCAAATCTCGTATCTATGTTGGGCCAGCTTACTTTTACTACCACAGCCCCTTTGCCTGCAAGCCTTCCTCCCCTCCTTATCGCCTCATCTGTTCCCTCAATGGCTTCTACAGCCATCACAGCCTGATTTTTAACAACAACAGTCTGCCCTATGTCCAGCCTGCCTATCTCTTTTGCAATCCTCCAGCCAAAGGCGATATCTTTCCATTCGTCCTCTGTAGGGCTGTCTTCTGTTATTATTCCCTCGGGTGTAAGGAGGCCGAAGCTGAAGGATGCTATATTGAGTAAGTTAATGCCTTCTTTTTCTATTTCTTTTGCGATAGCCCGTAAGATTGAGTCGTCGCTTCTGTCCTTCAATGAAAAAAGGAGTTTTACAGCCCTCGGGTCTGGTGTGATTTTGCTCTTATACAGCAATGATTTTGGCACCTTTCCTGCCATAACTGCCTCTTTTATGCCGTATTTCGCCAGGATGCCTATTATCTCTCCGAATTTACTGACATTTACCCATTTTATCTCATCCACATATGAAGACAGCGATCTATCTGCGAGAGGCTCGAGTGCAATAGCAAATACGGTGTATCCCTGTGCCTGTGCCTCTGCTGCAATAATCTTCGGGAGCTCTCCTGTACCTGCTATTAAACCTAATTTCTTCATCCCATGACAAATTCTGTTAAATGATCTTTGGCCTCAATCACCAATGGATACTCGTCTATCGGTTACGGTAACGAAGCTCGTTTCGTCTGGCGGTTAAGTTATTCGTAAAAGACTTAACCATAAACGTTATTTCGATACGAGTCTTGTAACCGTTTGACGTTACATCATACCTTAATTATTTATCTGCATATTCCTCTTTTATTTTTCTGTATGAACTCGATAAGATGCTTTATCTCGTCTGTGTATGGGAGATCCTCTTGTATTTTTTTAATCGCATCTTTTAACGTCCTCTTCTCTCTGAAGAGAATCTTATACGCCTTTTTAAGGTCATTTATCATCGAATCAGAGAAGCCATGCCGCTTTAGCCCGATAGTGTTAAGTCCAAAGAGCCTTGCCCTTGCACCTGAGGCTATGGTGTAAGGCGGTATATCCTGCCCCACCCCACTAAATCCACCGACCATTGCATAGGCACCAATTCTCGTGAACTGGTGTATTGCAGCCAGTCCGCCTATCACAGCATGATCTTCAACAGCTACATGTCCTCCAAGGGTTGCAGCATTTGCCATTATTATGTGACTGCCTATTTTGCAGTCATGGGCTATATGGACATAGGCCATGAGAAAATTTTTGTCTCCAATTGTAGTTACACCATCTCCACCGATAGATGCTCTGTGTATTGTTATGTATTCCCGTATTATATTATCGTTCCCTATCTTCACGCCTGTTTTTTCTCCTTTGTATTTCAGATCCTGTGGTGGAAGCCCAATGCTCGTGAAAGGATACACTATGCAGTTTTCACCCATTTCGGTGTTATCTTCTATAATTACATTCGAGATAAGTTTTACGCCTTTCTTTATATGGACACCTTCTCTAATAGTGCAGAAGGGTCCGATAGAGACTCCTTCGTCTATTTCCGCCTTTGGGTCTATGATTGTTGTTGGATGAATTTCACTTTTCATTTCTCACTTCTCACTTTTCATATCTCTCTATCTGTGACCATGGCGGTAAATTCAGCCTCGGCTGCTACCTTTTCTTCAACAATTGCACTTCCTGAGAATCTCCATACGTTCCCTCTCTGCTGGAGGATGTTTATCTCTAATCTTAGCTGGTCTCCTGGGACAACGGGTCTTCTGAATTTTGCCTTCTCTATACTCATGAAATAAACGGATTTACCTACATTTGCCCCTGAATGGAAAGCCAGTAAGCCTGCTACCTGTGCCATTGCCTCTATTATCAAAACCCCGGGCATTATAGGCTGCCCGGGAAAATGTCCCTGAAAAAACCCTTCATTAACTGTTACATTCTTTATCCCGATGGCCTTTGTGCCGCGTTCCATCTCTATAATCCTGTCTACTAAAAGAAAGGGATACCTGTGAGGTAAAAATTTTTGTATCTCCTTTATATCCATCATTTAGGATCCCTCCTTTCGAGCTCCTTTATCTTTTCTTCGAGCTCCTTTATCTTCTTATAAAGTTCTGGAAGTTTTGCGAATATGGCCTGCGCCTTTAACCATTCCCTGTGGGGGATTGCGGGTATACCAGAATAAGCCCCTTTTGTAACATGCCCCATTATGCCTGATTTAGCACCAACTATGGTCTCGGACTCTATCTTTACATGATTACCAACTCCGACCTGACCGGCTAAGGTAACAAAATCACCTATCTCGGTACTACCTCCGATCCCGACTTGGGCAATGATAATTGAGTTCTTACCAATTTTCACATTATGTGCTATCTGGACAAGGTTATCTATTTTTGTTCCTTTACCTATTATTGTATTCCCTGTTGTTGCCCTATCAACAGAGACATTGGAACCTATCTCTACATCGTCCTCAATGATAACACCTCCTACCTGGGGAATCTTGTAATATCTGCCTTCCTCAAACACATAACCAAAGCCATCAGAGCCTATTACTGAGCCGGAATGTATTATGACCCTATTGCCTATCTTTACATTCTCCCTGAGAACTACATTAGGATATATGACGCAGTCTTTTCCTATAGTGGTATCACGGCCTACAAAGACATATGGATAGATAATGGTTTTGTCATCTATGGAGACGCCATCAGATATATAGGAAAATGGAAAGATTGAGACATCCTTCCCTATCTTCGCTTTATCGGACACAAAGGCATCCTCGTTTATCCCCATAGGTTTTTGTGGTTTTATATAGAAATGTTCGAGTAGTTTTGCAAAGGCGAGACGAGGGTTTGATACTCTTAATTGCGTTATATCTAAGTCACCTATCGGTTCTTTCACCATCACGCATGACGCCCTACATCCCGAGATATATTCCTTATACCTCTCTGCTGAGACAAATGTGATATCTCCCTCTCGAGCCTCATTTATACCCGATACACCTGTGATTTCGATGTCATCTGCCCGAGGCGGACCGATTATCTCCCCATTAAGCAATGATGCAATTTCTCTTAGTTTCACTTCTTTTTCGGTCTGGTCTTTAACTCGTTATATTTTTTTATGACTTTATCGGTAATGTCCAATATATTGTCAAAGTAAACAGCTGTGCTCCTCTCAATGATGAGCGTGTATCCTTCTTCTTTTCCTATTTTCTCTATTAATTCAAAAACCTCTTTTAATATCATATCTTTCAGTTCTGCATCTTTTTTTCTGATTTCGGCCTCCGAATCCTGGGCGAATCGGAGGTATTCCCTTTCCATTTTTTCGAGTTCTTCCTGTTTGCTCTTCCTCGCCTCTGGTGAAAGTACAGAGGCCTGTTTTTCTATTTCGCCCTTTAGCCTTTCTATGGCTTTAAGCTTTTCGTCTACAATTGACTGTTTCGATTTTACCAGGGCATCAAGGTCAGACTTAGCCTTCTTTCCTGTTTCCGATTCATATACTATCTTCTGGAGGTCAACACATCCTATCTTTGGGAATTCAGCCGCAAACAGGAAAGCTGGCACGATACAAAGAACAAAAAGCAAAGGGCAAAGAGCTAAAAGCTGTCTTGTTACCACTTTTCTCATCTCTCCTCCTTATACGTTACTCGTTACATTAAAAAAATGTCCCAAAAGTAAATTCAACTCTGCCGGCTTTCTCTCCTGGTTTTCTATCGAGATTGTAACCCCATTCAACCCTTATCGGCCCCATAGGCGAAATCCATCTTACACCTGCTCCAGTAGTATATCTGAGGCTGCCAAAATTTTTAAATGATTCATAGGAATTTCCTGCATCAAAAAAAACGACACCCTTAAGCCTCAGCTCACTTATGATTGGGAAAATATATTCTGCATTGAAGATTAATTCTTCAGTGCCCCCTATTACTTCCCCGGTCTTTTCATCTCTCGGTCCGGCCTCACCCCATCCTAATCCCCTCATAGTATATATTCCGCCTACATAAAACCTCTCGTACAGAGGCAGATCCTTTCCCCAGATACCGGTAGCATACCCAAACCTGCCTCTCAACATGAAGGTTGTCTTTTTGAGCGGGAAATACCAGGCAGAGTCAATTTCGCTTTTTACAAAGTAGTTAGTTCCTCCAATCCCTGCATATGTTAGGTAGATGGAATTTCTTGAACCCCTTGACGGGTCAAGGTAATTGTCTCTCGAGTCTCTTACTAAGGAGGGGGTGATACTGCTGGTTACCCTTGTGCCTTTCTGCTCCTTTATTATAGTAGAAGCATCTTCAGATACGTTATAAATTGTTGCTTCCTCAAAATTATATGCAAGATCACCTCTCAGGTATTCTGAAAATTCTTTACCAAAGGAAACCCCGAATCCTGTTGCCTCTTTGTCGAATGCTATGTATTCCCTCGTTATCCTATAGATGCTTGTAGAGAATGAGATAGGCTTATCCATAAACCAGGGCTCCCTGAAAGCAATTTCATAGTATGTAGTTCTTCCACCGAGTTCTCCCCTGAGTTTTATGAACTGTCCTTTACCAAAGAGGTTACCCTGTGTTAGATCAATCATTCCAATAAATTTCTCAATAGAACTATAACCCCCTCCAACACTTAAGAAGCCCGTTGGCCTTTCCTTTACCTTGATATCAAGGTCTACCAGTTTTTCCTCCGGGCGTGGTTTCGGTATTACCTCTACAGTCTCGAAAAAGTTAAGGTTATTGACCCTTTCATAGCTTCTTTTCAATAACTTGCTGTTAAAGATATCACCCTCATCAAGTCTTATCTCTCTTCTTATTACTTTATCTCTGGTTTTTGTGTTTCCCGAAATCTCTATCCTGCCCATCCTATATCTATCACCTTCGTCAATCTTCAGGAGTACCTCTACGACTTTTTTGCTCTCATCGGGTATCAGGTCAGGGGTGACAGTTGCAATCGCATACCCGCTTTCTGAGTATAATTCAGATATTGAAAGGATGTCCTTTCTAAGGTTTTCTTTGCTGAAAAACATGTTAGTTGTTAAGGTAATTCTTTTCTTTACTTCATCATCGCCAAAGACCTTATTGCCTGAGAATTCTACAGAGGAGATTTTAAACTGGTCGCCTTCTGAGATCGAGATGGTTATTATCATCCCTTTTTTATCATCTGTGAGCTTAACCCTTGGTTCCCCGACCGCTGCTTTGATGAACCCATTATTAAAATAAAGGTCCCTTATCTTTTCAATATCCGACTCCATACGATCCCTCTTATAATATCCAGAGGAAGTAATAAACGAAAAGAGTCCCCTCTCCTTCGTCTCCATAACCTTTTTTATCTTACTTGTGGAGATAGCCTTGTTTCCCTCTATATTTATTATTTTTATCTTTACCTTCGGGCCTTCCTCTATCTGATAGGTCAGGCTGACCTCGTCAGCGCTTATCTTTTTAATAACGGGGACAATGCTCGACAGCCAGTATCCCTCTTCCTCATAAAACGCCCTGAGCCTATTCGCATTGTCCTGTATCAAGACTGCATCAGCAATGGAGCCAGTTGTTATAGTGAGTTTTTCCCTTAGCTTGGAGTCATCAAATTTCTTGTTGCCCTGGAATTCGATTTTCACAATGTTAGGTTTTTCCTTCACAATGTATATCAGCTTTATGCCGCCCTCGAATGGTTCGATCTCCGCCCTGGCATCATCAAAATATCCCATCTTGAATATGCTCTTAATATCCTCATTTACTTTGTCCTGAGATATCGGCTCGCCTAATTCCTGTGTAATCTTAGACTTCACTGCACTCTCTTCAATTCTTTTTAGCCCCTTTATCTCTATCGTGTTAACAACAGGAAGCTCCTGGGCATATATAACTCCAGGCATTAAAAACAAGATGATAGTTAGAAGAAGTAACACTCTTATTTTAGACATGTTATCTAACTCCTTATATAATAAACTCGGAAAGTATAGCACTTAAACAGGGATAAAGGTAAACCCCGTTAGATGCTTTCTATCTAACGGGGTAAACACTAATAACAAAAATCCTCGTTAAGTATTTAATTTTTATATATTGTCAAATGGTTGAAAAATAATCAAAAATGAAAAATGATAATGAAATTAAAGAGGATACCAAGTGGATAGATCAATAAAACAGCATGTTAAAGATCTTCTTGAGAAAAGAGATTATGAGCGGCTCGTTGATCTATGTGAAAAAGATAAAAATTACTGGCAAGAGGTTCGATTCAGGCTTTATGATCTCGATGAAAGACTCCAACGGTCATCAATTGAGACTGTGGCAAAGATTATGCAGCGTTGGTGGAGTTCAGGGAAAGAGTGAGAAAATCAAGTCAAACCAGCACAAAGGTCAGGAAGTTCCCCGATTATTCTATCTAATCTTGATCTGTTGCCTGTATTGGCGATATCACAGACTATGGTAAATTTCATCCTAACTGACTCGTTAAATCCAAGTACCAAGGAGGCCAGAGAAAACTTAGATCAGAAAAATACATCTGTCTGAACGATTGGTGCCACTTTGAAAAATGCTCAGAGAGCTTTTCAATTGTATCTGAGATATTGAGAAGCATTTCATCATTTATCAATGCATGGTTTTCTGTTTTTACGTTCAGACAATAAGGCACCTGAAAATCAATGACCGCCTGGGGTAAAAATACACCGAGATTTTCCCACTGTTTTTTATGTATTTTTTAGCCTGACGGTTGGATGCTGTAAGTTTTTCATAATATTCTTGAGACCACAGGCCATAAGCCCGGCAACCGAAAAATCAGTTCCTATAGATGAGGCAATCACGACCATCCAGAAAAGGACACGACATAATCTCCACCGGATTCAAAAAGAAATAGCTAACAATTCTCTTGGTTAGTTGCCTCCGCATTAAGGGATCCATTATTATTAAATGCTGGATTGCTGCTAAAGCCCCCACCAAGGTTATCTCTGGTAGTATCGAGCAGCAGAGCGTCCTGCGGTGGCAACACGTTGGTGGTATAAGTGTATATATTTCTTCGAGTTCCCTAAGTTTGGAAACTGAGATTCGCAGCAATTCCCTAATGATAGATAGTGAAAATATCATTTTTTAAAATAGCCACGCTCCATTCTTCATCTTGATAGCGGGCATACTCCTTCAGGCCATTTTGAGTAAAGGTAGAAATAACCACTTCGTCATACGGGATTTCCATACCTCCTATAATAAGCCAGCCATTTGGAGATAGTTGTTGTGTCAAAGAAGGTGCAATCTCTATGAGAAGAGTGCTATAGAGGTTTGCAAGAATTATATTAAACTTTCCTTTTATTTCTTTTATAGAGCAAGGCAGAATTTGAATTTCTCTATCCACCTTGTTTAACCTCACATTTTCTTGAGCTTCCATTATAGATTCATAACTTATTTCTACACCAGTTATATCCCTTGCTCCTAATTTTGCTGCTGCTATAGCTAAAATGCCCGTTCCTGTCCCAGCATCCAAAATTTGTTTCACTCGATCTCCTCCATTTTCCCATTTAAAAATATCTTTCAATGCCTGTAAACAATATATAGTGCAGGGATGATTGCCGGTACCAAATGCCTTTCCTCTCTGGAGTAAAATGGGAATACCAAAGGCAGGAATATAAGATGTTGGTATGGGTACAATAACAAAATCGTCATTCAAAAATGAACTTACCGGATTTGCTACCGGAGAGGAGTATTTTGCCTGATAGCTTTTTGCCATTATGTGTAAAAAGCTATTAAGTCTTTTTAAAAACTTGTAAGGGAAAGAGGAAAATAGATAGGCTTTAACCATAAAACCATTTTTTGTTTTTTCTACCTGAATCCCGTTCACGTATGGCCACAAAAAATCATGGGTAGGTATTAATAGAGGTAGAGGCAAATTAACATCTATTTCGTACCATTGCATTTTTATTACCCCAAGTTCAATGTTATTTCATATATCTAAAATTAAAATTAATAGGTTTTCTAAAGTAAAATATAATAAATAAATAATTATGATTTATTGATTAATTTTTCTTATTTGACCATTGAGTAAAGGCTATTATATATTGACATACTTAATATTTTCTTATCTTAAATAGAAGGCTCTGTAAAGCAACCAGAGAGTGTACTGCATTATATATTGTTGTTTATACTACTGTCTACCTGAAGAGTAGTAGGAAGGGGGTGGAAAAAAGGCAGAGATTTCAAGTTATATAAATCACAAAGCAGCACAAATTAAAGATTTAGAAAGGAGGTAAGAGATGTCAGCTGAAGGACAAGAGCAATTATGGGACAAGGAAGTAAAAGGTCACAGGACTTACAACGACATAAGGATCTATACTGATGAACAACTAAAAAACTACACAGAAGAAGAACTGAAGGCCTTTAAGCCTGAACATGCTACACCCCTGTTGGATGAATTGGAGAAAGGCCCCTGGCCCAGCTTTGTGAGTGACTTTAAGAGAGAGGCACTTCATAGAAAGAAACTCGGTCAGGATAATTTGATGATTCCAGAGGGGTTAGTAGATGATCTTTTAGGAATTGTTGAACTCTCCTATGTAGATAAGGAAACCCACTGGAAACACGGTGGTATAGTTGGTGTGTTAGGTTACGGCGGAGGCATTGTAGGCCGTTATAACGACCAGCAGGCGAAATTCCCCAATATAGCTCATTTTCATACTTACAGAATAAATCAACCTGGTGGAAAATTCTATACTACAGACTATCTCAGGGGATTTTGCGATATCTGTGAGTATCGGGGGAGCGGCATAACAAATATGCATGGCTCCACAGGCGATATGGTCATTATGGGTACATTTACAGAACAGTTAGAACCTATTTTCTTCGATCTCACACACGACCTTGGTGTTGACATTGGTGGTTCGGGTGGAAACCTCCGTACCCCTTCTGATTGCCTTGGTAAGGCGAGATGTGAATTTGCCTGTTACGATACTATGGATATGTGTTACGAGTTTACCATGACCCTTCAGGACGAATTGCACAGGCCTGCCTTTCCTTATAAATTCAAGTTAAAATTCTCAGGATGTCCCAATGACTGTGTTGCTGCTAAAGCGCGTTCAGATTGTGCCTTCATTGGTACATGGAAAGACGACATCAGGATAAATCAAGAGGCTGTGAAGGAGTATGCGGCTGGTAAGATTCCACGAAATGGTGGCGGAGTAACTGCAAATTGGGGACCTTTTGATATCCAGAAGGAAGTGATCGACCGCTGTCCTACTCAATGCATGAGCTGGGATGGAAAGAAACTCAGCATTAACAATGCTGAATGCACTCGCTGCATGCACTGCATTGACGTCATGCCAGAGGCATTAAGGGTAGGTGTTGATCAGGGTCTCTCTATGCTCTTCGGTGCAAAGGCGCCGATATTAGAAGGAGCACAGATGGCAGTAATGACAATACCCTTCATGTACGCGAAAAGACCGTATGACAGCGCAAAACAGGTTTTAAGGAAGGCACTCGATTGGTGGATGGAAGAAGGCAAAATGCGTGAACGTATTGGTGAACTGATTCAGAGGATGGGTCTGAGGACTTTCTTGGATGTGCTCGGCATTCCTGCTATGCCTCAGATGGTAAAGGAGCCCCGTTCTAACCCATATATGTTCTTTAAAGAATCTGAGGTTCCCGGGGGATGGACAAGGGATATTAAGGAATATAGGAAGAAACATCCGCTATAAAAATATAAATAAAGGAGGTGTCTTATGTCGAAAGGTAAACTTGGTGCTTATTATAATCCAGAAAAACCAATGGAAAACAGGATTACCGATATCGGGGGCCCTCATTATGGGCAATTTCTACCACCCCTTATAAAGAAGAATTACGGAAAGTGGGTATCTCACAGGATATTAGAGCCTGGCATATTGATGCACGTCTCTGAGACAGGTGATAAGGTCTATACAGTCAGAGTAGGCGGTCACAGGTCAATGTCTGTAGAGCATATTCGTGAGATATGTGACATTGCTGATAAGTATTGTGATGGTTATGTGAGATGGACGACAAGAAATAATGTAGAGTTTATTGTGGATAGTGAGGAAAAGGCAAAGGCCCTGAAGAAGGATGTAGACGGGAGAAAATTTCCTGCAGGTTCACACAAATTCCCTGTAGGTGGAACAGGGTTTGGTATTACGAGCATTGTACATACCCAGGGATGGGTTCACTGCCACACACCTGCCATTGATGCATCCGGTCCGGTGAAGTCTACAGCGGATGTCTTGTTTGAGCATTTTAAGGACATGAAATTACCTGCAAAACTCAGGGTCGCCCTGGCTTGCTGCCTTAATATGTGTGGAGCTGTTCACTGCTCTGACATCGCAATTCTTGGGTATCACCGTAAACCTCCTGTGGTTGATGATGATTATATAGGAAAGATCTGTGAAATCCCCCTTGTCATTGCTGCCTGTCCTTTATATGCAATCAAGCCTATTACAACCCCTGATGGGAAAAGAAGTGTCTCAGTGAATTATGATAAATGTATGTTCTGTGGAAACTGTTACACCATGTGTGCAGCCATGCCATTAACAGATAAGGAAGGAGATTGTATAGTTCTCCTTGCCGGTGGAAAGGTATCTGATCGCTTAACAAAACCAAAGTTCTCAAAGATAGTTGTCGCTAATTTACCCAGCAACCCTCCTCGCTGGCCGGAGACTACTAATACCATTAAGAAGATAGTAGATGTTTGGGCAAAAGAGGCGAATAAGTATGAAAGATTAGGTGACTGGGCAGAGAGGATTGGATGGGAGAAGTTCTTTGAGAAAACGGGTTTACCATTTACATGGCACATACTTGATGATTATCGTCTGGCTTATGATACCTATAGGACATCAACTCAATTTAAGTTCACCAGTCAGGCCTGGGAAGTATCCAAGGCAGTAGGAGGTATATAAAGATCTAATGTCCCGCCAGGTCTAAGGCCTGGCGGGACATTAGATCCGCTTTCTATATATTGCTAATTCTTCAAAAGGAGATTCTTCGCGGAGTTTACCCTGAGCGAAATAACGAGATTCATCATCCGTCCGCCTAAGGCGGAGCGGACTCAGAATGACAGGTGAAGGGCTCAGAATGTCAAATGTCCAGCCTGTCATGCTGAATCCCGACATGAGTCGGGATGAAGCGTCTCTTATTTTTGGGCATCGTTGACAATTATTTTTTTGATGTGGTATAAATATGTATCGCAAATTATGAAAGGAGTGAGAATCAATGGGAAAGGAAGAAATTAAGAAGGCTATTATTGATTATGCCTCAAAGGGTGCTAAAACCAAATTCTATTTTAAAGATATGCTTGTCGGTGTGAGAAAAACTATTCCTGACGTTAGTACATCGGATGTTAAAAATATAGCCTCTGAGATGGTGAGGGAAGGGGTTTTAGAGTTATTCTCAACCGGTAGCACCACAATGTACGGGTTGAAAGGAAGAGGTATATCCGCAGAAGAAGCAGGTGCTAAAACTGAGTAAACAGGAAGTAATGGGTGGACACTAAAACTGCCACCTAAAATTTCCTCTTTATTTTATTACCTCGCTTTATAGCTAATTTCTGCTATTATTATAAAATATGGGGAATCTCCTTCAACATTCTCGATCCTTGCCCCACGTGCCAATAAAATATTATTAAGAAGAGGAATGTCTGTGAAAAAACCGAAAAATATTGAGCAGTTTGTCCTTGAACAGAAGCGAATGCTTGCTGAAAATCCACAGTGTGCTACTGCTAAATATAACTTAGGAGTTGTTCTTATGAATCAGGGAAAACTTGACGAGGCAATTGATGCCTTCGAAGAGTCAATAGAAGATAGTGACCGGATGTTCGAGGCCTTTGTCAACCTTGGATATATATATTTCAAGAAGGGGGATTTAGAGAAGGTGGTGAAGGCAAATTTAAGGGCGATAGAGATAGAACCCCGGTATGCAAGGGGATATACAAATCTGGGCTTTGCCTACCTTCAAATGGGAAAGACCGATGAGGCCATAGAGGCGTTGGAGAAAGCACTGGAAATAGAACCGAGGATTGTTCAGGCAATGTGCAATCTCGCAAATGCTTATCTCCAGAAGGGAGATGTCGGGAAAAGTATCGAGACAAATAAGAAGATGCTGGAAATAGCTCCCGATTTTTCATTAGGTTTCAATAATTTAGCTAATGCGTACTATTTAAAGGGTGAGTTTGATAAGGCTATTAAATACTGTGATAAGGCAGTAGAATTAGGCTTTGAAGTACATCCTGATTTTTTAAAATTGCTGGAACCCCACAGGATAATAAGCTCTAAATCCTAAATTCGAAGTTCTAAACAAATCACAAATTCTAAATACCAATACTTCAAACGGTTTGGGATCTGGATCATTGGGATTTAGATATTATTTAGGATTTAGTGCTTAGAATTTAGAATTTTATATGGGAAGTGCAAATGCTTGATGATCTTTTTTCAAGATATGAGAATATAGCCAGAAAAGCAAATCATCTTTTTAATACAATTCAGGAAAAATATCCTCTCAGCGTAACATGTCATATCCGTTGTTGTGATTGTTGCTATGCTGTTTTTGGTGTATTTCCAATAGAGGCAGCCTATATAAATTACCATTTCAATCATCTGGAAAGAAAGTTACGCAGAGATATCCTCAGGAGGGCCGAAAAAGCAGAAGCCGAAATGTTAAAGGCAAAAGATACATTAAAGGTATTTGAGGATGACCCTAAAATGAAGGTGTTCGGCTTAGGTAAGCAGAGGATAAGATGCCCTTTTTTAACAGATAGAGATGAATGCATATTTTACGAAAAACGTCCAATTATCTGCCGCATCTACGGAGTACCTTACAGCCTTGCAAAAGAAAGAAAAGAGCAATCCTATGTTTGCAGTATGTCTGGTTTTCAAGAGAAAGCAACATATCCAACGGTAAAACTCGATAAATTGTATAATGAGCTCGTAAAGCTTTCCAAAGAGCTTATGGCTGAAGGTGGCACACCGATAGCAAAATTAAATAAAGCTAATTTAATGTTGCCTCTCTCAAGGGTTTTGAGAATACCGTTTGAAGAAATTATAAAGGGAGAGTTTGGAGAATAGCGTATAATTTATCTATATGTTTGTTTAAATTCGATATTATTATAGGAAAGTCTCCTGTCCCCCTGTAGTGGTCTATTAAAGGATCAAAAATGGTTTTAAGTTCTTCAGGGGTAAATGACTGCAGTAAAATCGTGAAATCCTCTGCCCCCTTTTCTCTCAGGGCCTCAAAAAATCCTGTTAAGGTAGCCTCAACACAATTGTCATCTGCCCATACCGCTTCCCCCAGTCCATCCAATTTATCCAGGCGCATTCTAATAGTCAGGTCCAGAAGGTAATAGCACATGGCCAGGATTGGATTTAAAGTGTCTTTTTCTACAAAGCCTATGAACGGTTCATATCGCCTTGCCGTTGTGAAGCGCACATCTATTTTTCTATCTGAAAATCCCCCCATCCCCCCTTTAACCCCTCTGTATCCCCTCTTAGTAAGGGGGGAATTTAAGGGGGGTAAGGGGGGATTTTTCTCTTCTTCTATCTTTACCACAAAATCTCCTGCTGCATGATGCCAGGGATAGATCTGGCTGAAGTCATTAAGGTCATAGTAAAGTGTTAAAATTTTTGAAGCCTGTTTATATACTTCGAAACTCTGCTCTGATGACAGGTATTTATAGCCACTGTCAAAATCCCAGAGCTTCAATCTCTGTTTGCCTTTGTCATCCTTAGAGATATGGAATTCATGATATCCTTCAAGCCAATCTTCAAGGAGGAAAGACATCGCATTAAGTTCACCAAAAAAATAAGGCTCTGGTAAGTATGGCAGGTTGAATTTTGTATTTAACCGCTTGAGGACAGAAAATTCTTCCCTTAACCAATCCTTGCCAACCTCCGATATGGCCACATTTAAACCAAATTTTACCCCGTTAGAAAGCCCCGCCTCGTTTAAAACCTGACCCTTTCTAACGGGGTTTACTCTACCTTGTTTTAGAATTACCTCAGCACTGGCTGGATGGTATAAGAATCCGTGCTTTTCTGAGCGGACAATAATTTCATTGATTTCTTTTAAATGTATTTCTCTCCCAAGTTTTTTATTAACGCTGTAAAGTAAGGGTTTGAAGTCGTCCTGGGTAAGGAAATCTTTTATTGAATGAAAATATATTCTATAGGGGGTTTTAAGGCTATCACCTTCTAAGGGTAAATCCCACTTGTTTTTATCTACAGGAATGTCACCATAAGGAGAAGAAACGAGATATTTTATGAGTGGTCTGTTCTGCCTCATGTGAATTGTTGTTCAAATGCGTACTTTGTTGTCCTTGACTCGAAAAAGAGTTTCTATTGTCATTTATCCGTCATTCCGCACTTGATGCGGAATCCAGATTCTTCAGTTTTTTCTGGATTCCTGCTTCCGCGGGAATGACAAAAAGCATTTTGAAACATTGTTGAAAAATTCATTTCAGCTTCTCAATAGTCTCTTTTGCTAATTGACCGACGGTTTTTTCTTTTAACTCCCCATCTTCGTACAGGAAAAGCCGCTGATTATCTGTTTCGAGTTTTTTCAATTCTTCTTTTACATTAGGTATTCCTAACCCACCCAATGCCCAGGCAGCATAACCACGTAGAGTAGGGTCAGGATTTAGCAAAAATGAACAAAGGGTTGAGTAGGCGTATTTGACCAGGTCTGGTTTCTTCGTTGCAATCTTTCCGATGGCCCATGTGACTTCATTCCAGTAGTTTTTATGTGCAAAGAAGGACAATAATGGGCGGCTGAATTCCCCGAATAAATCCGGGTTAGCGCTTATAATTGCTCCAACCGTTTCAAGGGCACCCCAGGCTGATGAGGCAGAATCTGCTGCGCTGTTCAATAATCGATTCAGGAATTTACTTATTTCATCCGGTCTTTTTTCTCCTATTTTTTTGCTTACCTCACTCACTACTTCTATTATCCGCCAGCGTAACTTTATATCAGGGGTATAAAGCATACGATGAAGTTCAGAAATTACCCGAGCGTCTTCTTCTGCCAGGGCAATAATCTCTTTAAACTTATTTTCTGATAAATATTTACGAATTTTTTCTCTGGAGAACTTATCCGAGCGTAATTTAGGTGGAGAAGGTGGGAGTGCGACCTTTATTTTTTCTTTAACCTTTTCCCCGGTGACTTCCTGGAATTCTCTGTTAAGTTTAACAAAAATTAACACCCCTCTGACGGCTCTATCATCAAGAGCTCCTCCAGGGATTACACTATGAGTTATAGGGTCATAATTTTCTACAATTGCATCTAAATAGTCTTCTCCTGCTGAAAGTGAAAAGGCAAGATAATCATCATAATTACAGGCAAATAGTAAGGCCTCAACAAAGGCAGCCCCTCTGTTGTGTCCTGTAGCATCATAGGCATATACAGCTCCGCAATACTCACAAACACCAAGTGGAAACTCACGAGTCTTTCTCTCTTTTAATTCCTTTGGTTGCTCAATGAGATGGTTACAAAAAGGGCACTTAAGTTTTCTCAGTTCTATCGGTGGTCTCATTTTTTATGATTTTACTAACTAATTCTAATCATTGCCATGGCTTAAAGGTCTTTACCCTGTTAGAAAGTCTTCGCCTTTCTAACAGGGTTTATTTCGTTGAACATTTCCCTCTCTATATATTCTGAAACCCATGCCTTATCGGGGTTCTCCCTTCTTACAGAGAACAATCTTTCTGCATATCCCCTGGCTTTCTTGTATCCGGCCTTTCGGGCATCTTCAATAAGTTCCCAGTCCCCTGATTCAATAAATTTCTCGAAGGCCCTGACTATCTCAGGAAATAGAAGCTTTCTGTAACCCCCGAGAAATACAATGTAAAAGCCGAGGGACCCTTCCTTCTGGTTTTCGATGATGTATTTAATCATGCCTCGCTCAGAGGTATCTGAAAGCAGGTCTTTAACCCCTCGGAAGAAGAATTCAGCCTTTCTGCCAGAAAGATCCAATAGTAAGTTATTCCATTCGCCCCCAAGTTTTTCTCCTTCAACTGCCTCACCTAACTCATGGCGGATATAGGTTTCTAACTCCGATAAGGCAACCTGAGATACCTTCCTGTCTACATCCTCTGAAGGCTCTTCATCAGGTGTAATGCCATACTTTGAAAATGCAAATGCAAGAGGACTCTTAGAGCCTCTCGGTCTCAGCTCTTCAAATTTTTCCCAAAGCAGGAGCCTCGTCGTATCTACCCTCGCAAAGATGACACCATCCTGCTCCATGGCAGGATAGTCTGCTAAGTCTCTTGCATACTCTCTTCCTGCTATATATACAACGTGGCTATCTATTGTTCGCCTTGATATAAGGTCTGCGAGAAAAAAAGAGGGTTTCATACAAAGGCCGTAGCCAGCACCATAGATGAGGTTTGTTTTCTCCAGAACTGCATTGATACCTGCAACTTCAAAAGGCCCGTAGGTAGTTTCGCCAATAACAATATCTTCAAGGTCTTTATCATGGAGCTCTTTCCAAAGGGCTTCTCTCTCTGACATCCACTCGGGAATCTCTTTATGGGGTATACTTTCCCAGAGCCTTATGCCTTTTTCAGCCCGATACAGTTCTCTGAGTCTGAGCAGGAGACCACAAATGGAATACTCACCCCAGAACTTTGCGTCAGAGATGTTGCAGTTTCTTTTAACTTGGTATATAACGGTATCTAAGTTCAGCAATTTTATCCTTCGGAAATATTTTATCAAAAAAAGGAAGGAAAGTAATTAACTCTCATGCCACAAGGCAAGGGTGTTAAGATAGAAAGAGGACTTTAATATAATAGGTAATGTGCGTAGAAAAAAAGAAAGAAATGCTCAGGGATAGCTGTATACGATGTGGTACTTGTTGCCTGAAAGGTGGTCCGGTCCTTCATCATGAAGATAAAAAAATTCTTCTTGCCGGCCATATAGGGTATCAACACTTAGTAACCATCAGGAAAGGTGAATTGGTGTTTGATCCTATCAGTGGCAAGGTGGAACCAGTTCCAAGAGAACTTGTCAAGGTGGCCGGGAAAGGAGAGGATTGGTCTTGTTGCTTTTATGATGAAAAAGAAGCCTCATGTACGATTTATGAATATCGTTTTCTGGAATGCCGTCTTTTGAAATGCTGGGATACCTCAGAACTCCTTCGCGTCATAGGTAAAAACACTATCATCCGTGCCGACATCATCAACCCTGATGACCCGATTATGGAGGTCATCGATACTCATGAGCAAGAATGCCCTTACCACGAGGTAGAAAACCTGATCTTCAACTTAACTCAAGGAAAAGACGAGTCAAAAAACCTTGCAAAACTCGATAAGTTCGTCCGTAAAGATCTGGCCATACGCTCCTATGCCATATCCGAATTAGGGCTAAAGAGAGAGTTTGAACCCTTTATTTTTGGCCGTCCTTTATTTAAAGTACTGAGCACTCGTGGGCTGTCCTTTTATGAGACACATAGAGGAATTAGAGATGAAGAATGATATAATAGAACAATGAAATTGACCCAGCAATTTAATGATCCCCCGGAAATAATGGTTTCAGAAAAACAGATTACCATTATTGGGCAATCCCTCCTTAAACTTGCATCAAACAGCGCTGTTCAAGTAGAACTACCGGATATTGATCAGTATGTGAAAAACTTCATGACAGAAAGAGAAAAGGGAGATCCAACCTCACAGGAATACGCACTGCTATATCTTTATGCCCGGTTGCATAGCGCAGGCTCAACATATTCTCCATCCGAAATGGAGCTTTTCAGAAAGAGAAATGCTTATTCGTGCCATCCGGGTGGCCTTTCACCGCTCATCCTGGCAGAACAATTTATCAAGCCAGAGTCAGTTGTCGCTGACCTTGGCGCAGGCAATGGATTACAGGGGCTGTTGCTTCAGTGCCTGTACCCACACCGTAAAACACTCCAGATAGAGCTTTCCTCGGAGTTGATTAGTGTCGGCAGAATTTTTCAAAAGGTACTCGGCATCAGTGATGATCGCATAGAATGGGTTCACGATGATATCGTCAATGTATCTCTTGAAGCTGTTGATTTTATTTATCTCTATCGGCCGGTAAGACCACTTGAGGGCGGAAAAGAGGTTTATCATGTTATTGCCAACAAGCTCGCTGCAATAAATAAGCCACTTGTTGTCTTCAGTGTAGCCGACTGCCTTGCCGAATTTCTGGACGAGCGATTTTCTATTTTCTATTCGGATGGTCAGTTAACCTGCTTTGTCAAAGGGAAGAAAATCTGATAATAAGATTTATTGAGAACCATATAAAAAATGTCCGTTCTGGCGTCATTCCGGACTTGATCCGGAATCCGGGATTTCCCTTGAAGCTTCTGGATTCCTGCTTTCGCAGGAATGACAAGAATTCAATGAAATAGAGGACATTACTTCTGCAGGTATCAATAGTTATTTGTATCAGGATTCCATATGCAATCGAGACTACTCATAATCAACTGTCCCAGTGAGTATTTTGTGTATATTCCCATGGGAACCTTTGGGATCTGTGACTACCTCGACCGGAAAAAAATTCAGGTAAGGCTGCTGAATCTCGCCCTATACAATTTGAACTCAAATCCCCCCTTACCCCCCTTTGCTAAAGGGGGGCATAGGGGGATTAATAATAAGGCCGAGATAGGCAAGGTTCTGGAACACTATCTGGATCTTTTCCGTCCCACGTATGTGGGCCTTATCTTTCACTGGCAGGATACTGCAGAAGGTTTCCTCTGGGTTGGAGAATACATAAAATCCTGCGCTGACCGGGTCAAGATCATTAGTGGAGGCCTTACGGCCGGGTATTTTGGTGAAAACCTGCTTGAAAGATGTCGATTTGTGGATTACGTTATCAAAGGTGACCCAGAAAAGCCTCTGGAACTCTTAATCGGGGGTGCCGAACCATCTGAAATCCCGAATTTGATTTACAGGAACCGTGCCGGGATAGTATCTAACGAGGTCTCTTACTGCATCGACCAGGAGACCATCTCAAGCATATCATTTTGTAAACTGAATCATCTCTATGACTATGAATTGTACATAGAGGCTGTTGAGAGAAAACTGGGATTCCCCCTATTTATTGGGCGGGGTTGTTCATTTAGCTGCCACTATTGTGGAGGAAGCAGTGGATCATTCAGGCTGCACAGCGGAAGGGTAAGACCAGTGGTAAGATCAATTGATTCAATTATCGCAGACCTAAAGCGCCTTAAGGATTTTACGAGAAATATATATATATGCTATGAAAATGATCGGGATTACATAAAGGCCCTGTTCAAAGAGATGAAAAAAGAAAAAAACCTGGCCAAAATCTTTCATTTAAACTACGGTGCCTGGCAACTACTGGACAGAGAGTTTCTGGAGTTATATGAAGATCTCTTCACCTTCCCTAAAGGAGAAAAACCCTTACTTGAGCTTTCTCCAGAAGTCTTCAATGATCAGAGCCGAAAAAAAATAAGGCACCCCAGCGTAAACTTTTCTATAAAAGACCTTAGAGAAAACCTTTATCTCATCAACAGTCACCTGGGCGAAAGCGTAAATGTCTCCATCTTTTTTAGCCGTTATCATGATACACACAGAACATACCAGGATATAAAGAAAGAGATCATCGACATCTTTCGGTTAAAGCACGATTTGTTCTGTAACAATATTACTAATGTAAATGTATGTTACGACCATCTGTCTACCGATGTGGCCAGTTGCTACTGGGAAGGCTATATTGACCACCCGCGGGTTCTCGATACCCTTATATCTGCTATGAAGAAAATTAAAGCCTTTAGTTTTCCGGTCGACAATCTTTGCATATATATACCGGAAACTTTATCTGGGGAGGAGATATTAAAATGCGAACTGCTTATATTTATATTAAAATCCTTTGAGAGGTATTTCCACGAACTATTTCATACCATGTTTAAATGTCTGGACAAACTGACGATAGACTTGATCGAAGAGATCATCATTGGGGTATATTTAAACAGGACCGGGAATGTATTTGTGATCCCGGATTGGTGTGAGTTTCTCAATTATGTAAAGCAAAAAATTACACAGAAGGAATCCTTGCTTTCCAAGCTTCCCTTTATTGAGGATCTGACCGGCCTTTGCGTGAAAAAGGTTATCGGTCAGCGAAGACCACAACCTGCAAGAGATCCTTACCGGACAAAGCGACCTATGTTAAATTA
>JBFMDQ010000018.1:0-28489 GCA_040753955.1 Nitrospirota bacterium
CTCTACCAGCTGAGCTACACCCGCTTTTACCCCGCACCCAGAAAGCCCCCGCCCGTAGGCGGGGTGCGGGGTTCACAAAAACATTATTCACATTTTTATCAGTAAAATCAATACGCTGTCTTTTCCCGTAAGTAGCAAAACGTTAGGGGGGTTACAAGCACCTGAGAATGCTGTAACTCCTCAGTCTCTGTCATTCCTGCGCAGGCAGGAATCCAGTCCCCTTACCATTTTCTGGATTCCCGCTTTCGCGGGAATGACGAAAGAACCCCCATAGAATCTATTAGAATTACCAGACCAAAGACGAACATTCAGCTCCATCGATTCTAACCTCCTGAATTAAAGAGATATTCTTGAGAAAGACTCTTTTTTGCCCCCCTAAAGATTTGCTACTTCCTCTTTTCCCTCCTCCTAAAGCAAAATTCATAAAGGATACAGCTACATTCTTATTCCTCTCACCTTAAAGACAAAGTCATAGTTTTGTATATCCTCCCACTGATACCCCTTCAATGTTGAGCGTGTGTCATCACTGTCACCATAGGGGTTTCCGGGGATATAAAACCAATTCATTATTACATCTCCAGAATGTCTCAGGACAATCCAGTACCTTCCCTTTTTTAGGACCGTAGAATTACCACTTTCTTGAAAGGTAAAATCTACCCAGTAATACCCTGGCCTTCTTTTAATATTCTCTATAAATATTGGTAGCGACCTTATTCCCACAAGGCTGGGTTTTCCGTTATCATCAGATACAAGGTCAATATACACTGTCCCATCGCCTCCAAACTTTCGCATCGCGAGGGATATAGTCTTAATAGCGACGGGTTCATCAGTTTCAAATGCCTGTGCATAAACATGGCGTGATGTTACATACTCTGCAGTTTCTTTATCCAGTATCTTTATACCTTTGTCTCCAACAATCTGGTATATGTCTACAAGATTGGGAAACTCCATGTTTCCGAATTCCATGAACCTGTCTATGGTTGGTTTCGGCATTATATCAATAGGCACAGGTGGCTCCTTAGTCTCCGCCGGGGGTATTGGCTTATCCTCTACAGGAGGCTTTTTGGTCTCCGGTGGAGGCGCGGGTTTTTCTTCCACAGAAGGCTTTTTAGCTTCCACAGGGGGCCTGGGTTTCTCCTCCACAGGTGGTTCCTCTATCCTAAAAACCTCTGCCTTTGCAAGGAGGTCATTGCTCAAGATATAAGATTTTGGCGCCTTATCAGAGGATTTTAATTTTAAAGAGACTGTGTCGTCCAGAAACTTTGCATCAATAATTTCACTATATTCAGGCAAATATGGTAGAGCCCTCCAAGAATCATTTATATCTCTGGAGTCAAGACCATGGGTCTGTTTAATATGCCTTGAGGATGTAAACTGTTTTGATTGTTGAGGGTCATAGGACAGCCAGCCGAGGTCAGGGAAATATATTTCCATCCATGCATGCCCACCCTGTCCCATACTCTGGACAAGAAAGCTATTGTTGCCCATAGGGATTTTCCATGATTGCCTAAGACTTATACCACCAACAATCCTTGCTGGTATTCCCGCTGCCCTTAGCAGTGCCATTGACAGATGGGCAAAGTTTTGGCAGTTACCTGACTTTGTCTTTAAAGTATAAAGGGCGTCATATTGGGGTGGGTTAAAGGTATATTTTACATTGTCTGCGACATAGTTTAATATGGCAGTAACTGCCTTGTATTCTGTTGGTGCACCTTCAGCAAGCTTTTTAGCTAAGGAACTAATCTCAGGGCTATTGCTCTGAACCATTTCGGTAGGCCTTAGATAAATCATCTCGTTTTGTGGAGTCCCTCTCAACGGGAAAATCGCTTTGCTTTCCATTGCAGACAGTTCGGACTCTATATGTGTTTCGAAGGTTATATTAACCTTTGCATCTCTGTTTAAATTATCCCATGTAACTATTTTAAAGTGATTGCCGAAGGTATCAGTTTCATCATCTACCTTTATTGGCTGGGGATCTATTCTGATATTAAGTCCATGTAAGTTCTGTGAAACTATCTTATTTGAAAAATTTGCAGGGAGTGCAAACCTGAAACTGAGTTTTGAAACCGGCCTGTCAACGCTAAAGCCAATCTGCTGGGCTATACTGATCTTGCTGTCAAGCCTGCCTTCAAGGATAAGGGTTCGGGCGTGGACAAGATTCAATAGAAGCAAAAGAGATAAAGGGCATAAGAAAAGAAAGGTGAGTTTTTTTTTCATTATTATCTATGCCTATTGCTCAAGCCTATAAACCACTGTTGCCTCTGCCCAGTCTGTTGGCTCAAGTTGATTAAGCCTTTTTACAAGGTCACTTATCATACCTGTGGACTTTGAGTCATATACTTTGAACATGCCTTCCTGAAATCCGAGGGGAACGAGTTCTTCCTTCTTCTTTGTGGCTATAATTTTAATCCTTTCTTCTGCAACCTTTCCTTTAAAATCAGGAAGGAACATAGCCTTCAAACGTATCTGGCTTCCGGCGGGGGGGGAACTCGTATGCCTTGTTTGCTTTTATGAAATTCTCCTGATTCACGGAGTTCGGTAGAAGGAGCGTGACCGAGCCGTCTGTAGCAACTGAAAAAATATACACATAACATTCCTTGTTTGCCTGATAAAATATCTTTACCTCATCGCCCTCGTTTAAATCCGTCTTTGAAAGAGAGAGTTTGACAGATATGTCATGCCCTTTCTCAGGATATACAGGCTCCACAAGTGCCCTGAGCTTGACTCTGTAAAGATTCCTGTCCTTTTCATCCCACCCCTCTTTTGTAGTTTCCGCCTTCTGGATTTTTCCCCTTACAGAGGCATATACCAGATCCTCTGCAAGCTGGCTGTTTGAGACAAGGGTGTGAGAGCGGATGAATACGCCCTGTGCTTTTTCAACTGCCTTATTCTGTGCATTCCTCTTTGCCCTTTCCATTACCTCTTTAGGAGTTTCTACTTCACTTTGATATGCCTCGCCATCAGCATCAACCCAGACCGGCTTTTCAGAGGCAAAAGAGATGATTGGAAATAAAATCAATATTGTTATTAAAAACCTTCTCATTTACAACTTCCCTTCTCTTAACCTATTCTGAATCTTAATAACACTCTTACTATAGCCTTTTCGCAAAAGGTTTCCCATATAGAGCCATTTAAGCCTGAGTTCAACAGGTTTTTCTCTGTATCTCTCAATCGCCTCTTTGCTTAAATAATAATTAAAGCCCTGCCTTTTACTTTTTTTCATTCCTCTGTTCCTTTAAGTATCTTATATCGGCCTTATCCTGCTGTCTCTCTGTCGCTTCCTTCATTTTAATAAGGTCATCAATTGATGCTACCGGAATTGTTACACCGTGAAGTTTGATATTATTTATTCTTTTATGTGCCTTCTCATAATCCACAGGTGAATCTATCACAACATCTATCTCTGAAATTGCCCACTTGGGGTTTACGAGATTAAATGCCTTCATATTCTTATTTTTTATCCATTTATCTCTCTTATCTTTTTTTGCAAAATCCATAATATCAACAGGAACCCTTGGCTTAAACCCCCATCCTTTTAATAGCCGTAAGAATTTCTCTATGTTATTATCTTCAAGGTCAAGTATCAGGTCAATGTCATAGGTCATCCTGGGGATACCATAAAGATTAACTGCAATCCCACCAACCACTATATATCTAATCCCTTTTTCATTTAATTTTTTGAATATAGCAAGATAATCAAGCATGACCTGATTTTGTCTTCTACTTCCCCATCCTCTCAAGCAAAAATTTCACCTGTCTGTCCTCAGGGTTTAATCTTATAACCTCTTCAAAGGATTTTTTTGCCTCTGCCTCATTTCCTGCCTGATAATACATTAAGCCCAGTGACTTTTGTAAGGTTGAATCCCTCGGGAATTTTTCAATGCCTTCTTTCAGAAACTTCAATGTCTTTTCATCTTCCTTCATTTCCTGATAGCAGAGGGCAAGGTAATAATATGTCTCAGGGGTTGGAAATGCCTTTAATGCCTCTTCAAAGAGGGCTGATGCCTTGCCGTAGTTCCTCTGTCTGAAGTAGTTGCCTGCCTCAATCACAAACTCAGTTGCCTTCTTCTGTCGCTCTTCCTGGGTCAAGGTGGCATAAGGATTTGATATAGCATCTACGATCTTCCCATCAGGTATTCTGCTGTCATATACCTTCGCTAAACTGACACCACTGATTTTCATCTCATCTATATTTATAGAGCCAAGGTAGTTTGCAGATATCTTTACAGGTGATTCTGAGGAGATGTTCCTGCTATTGTCAAAGATATTGTTATCCCTGATTTCCCCTGAAAAGCCTTTCATGAGAATTCCGTCTGTGTTCTGAAAGATGTTGCTCTGGAGAATCTTTGCATCTGTCTTCAGGAGTTCAATACCCATCCTGTTTCTTGAAATGGTGCAGTTTTTAACAGTAACGGATGGTGTGCCTAAGATGGAAACACCAATATCGTTGTCTATGATTACTCCATTGTCAATATGCCCCTCTGTATTCTGTATAAGCATAGCAGTTACAGCACCTTTAATGTGAAAGCCATTCATCGCGACATTACCACCTTCAATGATTATTCCCTTCCATTTTTTATCTCTTGAAGGAATAAGTTCAACAGGAGATTCCTTTCCATTCGCAACCATCTTTCCGTAAACGTTAAGTGATGCATTCTCATCAAACATTATCCTCGTTTCAGGCTCTAAAGTGAGCAATAACCCTTTTGGTACTATCAGTTCTCCTTTTACTAAATATATTCCTGAAAGGATAGTGTCTTTTTTGAGTTCACCAGAGAGAATGACAGGCTCTTTTGAGATTAGAGATGCCCTAACAGGGTCATGTAGTTCTGATTCATTGCCAGTGTGGTCAAAAGCCACGACTCTGTAATAGTAAGCAGTCTCAGGCTTTACTGTTTTGTCTTCAAAGGCGCTGAGCTCCACCCTTGCCACTTCAACATAACCGCTTAATGGCTGTTCACTCCTTAAGATTGCATATCCTTTAAGATCAGGGGTATTTTTTATCGTTTCCCACGAAATTTCTATCCTGTCCTGAAATCCCTTTGCCCTGAGACCTTTTATTTGAGGCGGTGGGGTTGTATCAATTGTTACAAAACCACTGACGTCAATCCATTGGTTTTCATAGCCGCCGGGTCTTTTCAAAGATGCGATTATAGGCATGTCCTTTGTGTTATCTCCTGGAATTACGAGATATTCACCCATGTAAATACCTAACTTTGCCTCCTTCATGGGGGTCCCTTTTTTGAAGTTGCCGATGTCAAATGTTGCTATCATGCCTTTGTCCCCTTCAAGTCCTACCCTGATTATCTTCCCTTTACCAAAAGGGCCTTCCTTTACATTGGTAAGCACCTCTTTAATAACAGGTCTGTCCTCTACTGCTAACCCCTCTGGAGATGGTATTTTCTCGTTAAATTTATAGCAAAGCTCGTTTACCATTCTCACCTGCTGGATTTCTCTGATATTCATTGCAGTGGAAACAGCAGTCATTACTACCCCAATGGGTGACATGGGCACTCCGCCTTCGTGATATCTCACAGAATCCTTTATCCTGAAGACCTCTTTACCTGTCCCTGTATTTACCATCCATACCTCGGCTTCTACACCAAGCTGGGAATATACCCCTGCATAAACTTTTTTATAATCAGTAATCCTGCCGTAGATTAATCCGTCACATCCCATTGCCTGACATACTTCCTGTGGTTTTAGGTCAAGTATGCCCTTTCCAGTTGATTTCTCAAGATGGACAATCTTTTCATCAATTAAGGCAAGTTCCACATCCCTATAAGGTTTTGAACTGAAATGGTTATAAAATGCCCTTCTTACTTGATTGGCTACGCCGATTTCCTGTGTATCATTCTGAAACGGCATGACTGCAACGACCCTCGGGAGTTCACCTTCTAAGGCAACTACCTCAGGCTTATCCTTCTTTATCTTCTGCATAGGTGCACAGGAGACAAGTATTATTAATGCCAAAACCACTAAGAATAATCTTTTCATATGCCTTCTCCTGTTTTCCAATTCACTTTTCTTGTTGAATCTCTGTGCTGGCATATAAAAGACCTGCGAAGAGAAAGCCAATGGTCAGTATTGAGATAATAAAGGTGAGAAGTCTTAAAAGAATTGTGTTGGCTCTGCCCATAAAATACTCCTCTTACCTACCACTTTATTTTAGCACAGGGATTTTAAGCTTATCACCAGCAGCACATCTCTTTCCCCGTGGTTGAAGGCTCACCTCTGAGGTCTGTAAAATCCCCCACCATAAGGGTAATGCCCCAATGCTACAGGTGTAAACCCCTTCACTTTTGTAAAGGTGAGGGGTTTACTATTTCAACACAAATGCTACCTTTGCTCCTGCAAGGAATCCTATCTTCTGATTGGCTGAGAATATCTTTACAGCATCTTCATCTGTTACCTGAAGGTCTGAGGGAGAAACAGTCCCCGCGGCCTTTACCATCAAAGGACTCTTTACCCCCCTTGATTCAAGGGCAGCCTTCGCTTTATCAACGCTGTTTGTGTATTCACCGCATCCCTGCTCAACGAGTACTTTTTGGCTTACCTTGGATGGGTCATATAGAACCTCACCCTTTGGTGTAAAGATTCTGTTTATAAGGGCAGGCCTGAAATTCTGCTCAGTAGCATCAATGATAAGACCATCGTATGTTTCTTCGAGAGTGACTGGTTTTGGCTTATATACAGGTTTTGGCTCAATAACAGCCTTTTTGATATTTGGATCTCCCAAAATCTTTTCATACATGAGTTTTCCAAGGCTTTGAGGGCCTGTCATTCCAACTTTAACCATAACAAGGGCAGATTCTTCCTTCTCATTATATTCTTTATAGACTACCTGCACACCCTTTACAAATCCTGCAACTGCGGTTCTCACAACATCATACTGAAGTTCTGCATCCCTGACCAATGTGTCTCCACAAACAGCCACTCCATCAAGAAATTCTGCAAGTTGACGATATGCAAGTGCTGTGGCAGCCCTTTCAGCAGTTAATCTTTTCTGGCTAGGGGTTTTTGATAGTGCAGAAGGAAGTCCTTCTGCTGCTACAAGGATATAGTCATTTATAAATGCCTGTTCAGGACTTGTTGTAACTGATAGATTGTTCTGATTAAGCCACTGATTTGCCTTTTCAAATCTCTCATCGATGGGTGATGGTGGCTGCATCGGCTGTTGTGCATTTACATAGACAGCTAATCCAGTCAATAAAGCTATTGTTGTGATAAATAATTTTTTTCTCATATTGTCCTCCCTTTCGAAAAAATTTTATTTACGAAGCTCGGCAAGCATGTGCATAATCTGGTTCAGCCGTGTATGAATCTGGTCTATGCGAGCGTTAACTGATTTAAAATCTTCTTTATGTTCCTGCCTCATCTGGTCTAACCGCGAATTGATAGATTTAATTTCCTCTTTAAGCCCTCTTGTCCTCTCATCTACTACATCATAAATCAACTCTAAGGTGACCTTTTTACTAAATGCTTTACAGTTCCTTCACGAATCCCTCAGTAGATGTTCATCCTCTGCCTCAGTACCCTCATGGCAAGGAGGGCTTCTGCACCATCAACAGGGTCATTTATCCTGAACTCACCCGAGAGTTCTGGCTCCATAATGCCCCTCGATGTCATATTCATGACCGCATTGTAAAATGGTGATGTTGGCCTTACATCAGGGAATGGCGACTTTTCATGTCCGAAGTATGCGGTAGCTATCTTTTCATCCCCTGTGAGCTTAATCAGGACATCTTCAAGGATAAATGCCATCTCACCCCTTTTAACCACATCCATTGGCTTAAAAAGATATGCCTTTGTGGTCTCATCATATTTAGGCTCGAGACCTCGGACCTTCCATTTCATAATGGTAAGAACCTCTTCTTTAAATGGATGATTTAGCACGTCTGCCGGGGTAAATTCTGCCTTCATCTTCTCGATCTGAAACTGGACAGGTATGCGGCCTGCAAAGAGTTTATCAATCTTTAATTCATCAATAAGTAAGGCTGCCAAATCACCACGGGTAATTGTATCTTTTATGGCTATCTTTTTGCCAACATCTCCCACTGTGATTCCTGCCATTGCACGGACAATCTTGTCTGTCTTTTTCCAGGCCTTATCAGCCCTCTCATGCCATTTTCCTTCCCTCTTTGCATTAAGGACATCTGCAAAACTATCCCTTGCCTTCTGGAACTCCAGCGCCTCAAGATATGCAACACCCATAAAATAATTGATCGCCTCTTTTCCCTGATAATATATGAGCCTCCTTTCATCAACCTTAAACTTATTGCCTTCATTGAAGGCATCCTCAGCCTTTTCAAGCCAATCTTTCTCCTTAAGGGCGGTATGAACCCTTATAACAGCGATATAATAGTCAAACCTATCCTCATTGCTCCTTGCAAGCTTACGTGCCTTTTTGAGGTACCCCGTTGTCCTTTCTGTCTCCACCTTCTTAAAACTTGCATCTGTCCGGACCTTTGCCTTTTCTGCCGTCACAATAGCAAGCCCGGAGTAGGCTAATGAGAATTTCTCTTCGCAGTAAACCGCCCTGTCAAACTTGCCCTCTGCCACATTAACCTTTCCATCCTCCAATGCCTTCATTCCCATAAGATAGTGATGCTGCGGATTATCCTCTGGCGTGATGCATCTTGCAATTTCCTTCTTTGCACAACCAGAGGCGAAGACCACTGCCACTATACCTACTAATAACAAGACTGACATTCGTCTGTTCATACCGAAACACCTCCTAAAAATGTTTTCAAAATAATGACCTATTTGTAATGTCATTTATACCATCAACTGCTTCGTATGTAAACCCCGTTAGAAAAAGTGTCTTGCTATATTTTTACCATTTATTTCTAACGGGGTAAAGGTAATTTTCACATCTAAACCCTGTTGTTGCATAAATTGTTATAACCGAATAGGCTAAACCCTGTTAGAAAAGATTTTCTAACAGGGTAAATCTATTGATACCAAGCATCTATGTCATTTTTGAAAGTTATCACAGGATTTCACTTTTAGTGAGCTTTATGAATAAAGCCTAATTTGCTACAAACATAGAATTATCACCATTTTATGAGTTTTGTGTGCATGTATTATTGCAACAACAGGGTAAAGTTAAGTTAAAACCCCAATTTCTTGAAAAACTGCTGTCCTTCCATCGGCGCCCTTTCTACAAGAGCACCAGTACGAACGCGACGAACCTGATTAATATCACCGCTTATTAAAATCCATGCCTTATCTTCCTGTATCTGGTCAGTCACCTCTGCTTCCACAGGGAGTTTTACCTTGTCACAGGTAGACCTTCCAGTGAATGGGTCCTTTATTTCCTGAAATGTGTATATAATTAACTTTGACCCAGGTTTTAGTCCTTGTTTTTCGCCGATATTTATAAGGGCAGCCCTTTCTTTACCGTCATGACTTGTCCTCGTCTGAAGGATGTAACCTTTTACAGTAAACCTCTTTGAAAATTCCGGCCGAATATCCTCAATGGCCTTACCAGATGCCTTTTTAATCCCTGAAATTGCACCAACATAATCAGCTGTCTGGAGTATTTGTTTACCATTTACCTTCTTGGATAAAACTATCTCACCCGTCATAACATCTATCATCCTTATCACTATCTCTATCTCCATTTGTGGCATTGGTACTCTTGTGAGAAGTGCCATAACCATGCTCTGTGAGATGCCTATGTTACTAATCGAACCTGTGATGATATACTCCAGGCCTGCTACTTTACCAAAGTTAATCAGTGTTTTATCATCTATAAGCCCTGACATCTGAAGTTTATGCTCCTCTATTACTTTTTGCATTTCCGTTCTTGTAAAGACCTTAGCTCCTCCCATGTTTACTATCTCATCTATTACACCATCTGCTACTGTTTCAGGAAGCTTCATTTCGACTTCCCTCCACCAGAACCACCCCTGCGGGACTATTACCCTGCCATAGCTGTAGTTTGTAAAATCGACTATACCCACCCGTGTGGCTGCAGCAGCTTCATATGAAGACTTGCAAACCGCTGGAATTTGCATCTGGGCGTCAGTGTCAACATAAAATGCAGTGGGATCAATTTTTGCACCTGGTTGTGGAACACATGCAGCCAGCATTAGTAATAGAGGTAATGATGGTAAAATCTTTTTAAACCAAGGTTGCCGACCAAACATTTTTCTGACCTCCTTAGATATTTTATGAAGAAGTTGCTTATTAAATACCGTTGTTACCAAAAATTCGTTTATAGTTACTTAATGAGTTGCCCTTTAAGCCTCTCCTGCTTCTGTATCGCCTCTGAAACCCTTCCAAGCGCTGCTGTTATCCTATCATCGGGTTTGCCATACAATTTATCTGCCTTTTTATATAAATCCAGCGCCTGCTCCAGTTCACCTGTTACTTCAGAACATATACCAAGGTTATAAAGGATGGATGGGGAATCTGGTGAAAGGATTCTTGCCTCTCCCCATAACTCACAGGCCCTATCAAACCTGTTATTTTTTGCAAAATCAATCCCTTGCTTAAATTTCTTCTCTGCCTCTTCTGAGGTGATACCGTCTGTTGAATCCATCAGTTTAATCTCAATGGTGACATAATAGGGAGCAACATCATTTCTGAATACTGCCCTTGCTGATTGCTTTGCCTGTTGTATGAGGTCATAACTGCTCAGAGGTGTCCCCCTATCCTGACAGGCAGATGAACTCGCTGTCCCTGAAATGGTATTAGCATAGACGATTCTGCCCGTCTCTACCTCAATCAGTTTGGAAGTAAAGGAAAAAATTGCATCCCTCTTTATGCATGGCACTGTATATTCCTTCCATTTAACACATTCCTCTTTTGCCTGATACCACTTCCTTTTCCCTTCTATTTTCTTCCACTCAGCACACTCCCTTCTTGTTTCGGTAAAATGCCCATCAGAGGTATTAGCTGTTATTATTGCCCCTGTATAGATACCCTTTGTGCCAACAAGTTTTCCCACTTTAGCAGCAGTAGCTGGGTCAACAAGGGCGCTCTGTGAGAGCTTCATCTCGCTAATCACTCTTTCAAGGGTTGTTCTGTCAACTAAAGTGAAATACTGTTTGTCACCGATATTAATATTTGCAATAACTCCTTCAATTTCAATAGCAAATTCCCTTCCAGCAGGCCCGTCAAAGGGCAATACCGCTACTTCCTTTAATTTTGCTGCCTCGTGAAATTTGGCTGGAACAAGGGCTGTTGTTTTAATAGCCGGCGGTGCACAGGCAACTACTGCCAAAGAAACTACTGCAAATACAATAATCTTCTTTCTTAACATGCTTCCTTCCTTATCTTTGATACTTCACTGTTATTAAATAAGGTAGGAAGTTCACTACTTGAAAATTGCCTTTTTGGCTTATGCTATTTGCTAAATAAATGGTATTTTCAGGATAGCTGACTACAAACTCCCCCAGTCCTTTTTCTTCTACATTAGTTACCCATGCGATATTCTGGAGTGCTTCCTTGACCTCAAAATTTGTATTTATATCAGTGATGCCATCCACCCTGACCTGAACCTTCTTGGCGATGCCCTGTATGTATTTTCCCATTTTATCAAGGATTACAGGCGTTAGTTTTTCTGCTAATTCCTTCATCCCTTTTGCAGTCGCATCCTCCACATTCATTGCCAGTCCTTTGCCTTCTTCTGTTCCGGCCGCAAGTATAACCATTTTACCTGTGTTATCCCGGGTAACAATACGATATGTCAGTCTCACCGTAACACTATTAAAGGGCATGGAGATACCGTATCCTATGTCCTGTCCCTTCCTTGTGGAAATGGTGTAGTCAATCTTGCCTATGAGGAGGATATTAGAGAGAAACTTATACATTAAACTTCTCAGGGTTAAGAAATTGCCGCTTCTAATTGCATTTTCTATCTTCTGTGCATCCACTGCATGGGTTGGGGCGACATCAATAACAATATAGCCCTGTTCCGTAAGCCTGCCAATAAGTGTCTCTGATAGAATATTGGTTTCTTCGTATTCGTCTTTTGTCGCAAGTCCATGTCTTTCGCTTTTACCATAAGGTGTTCTGTAAATCTCCTCGGTCTCTTTGACTACTACGGGTTTTTTTGCAGGGATAAGTATAGCTATTGAATTATTAAGGGCGAGGGTTGATACCGCTTCCCTCGCCTTTGTTGGCTCAACACAGGCGTTTATCTTCACCCAGATGGTATCTTTTTTGCTTTCTTCCCGTAATATCCTGTATCCCGTAACAATACCTCTGATTTGTTTGCTTACAGCATCATCAACAAGTGCCATGTTCTGAACTATACTTTGTGCCTTTACCTCCACACCCACCGTCTGTTCAATGGCTGACCATTTTGCCCTTGCTATTGCCTCAGTTTTTGCAGAGGGGATGTCATTGTTTACAATAACAGCCTCTCCTTCTGAATCAACACACCTGACTTCGGCCCCTTCTGTTGTAAGAGGAGTCACAAAACAGATAAGGGAAAGGACCACAAAGAAAAGTAAAAGTGCCATCCTTTGCATTTTTAGAACTCAACCCCTACTTCCGCAAAGGGTCCCTCAAACCTGACATTTGCCTTAACATCCTTGTGGTCAATTTTTATATCTTCATATCTGTAACCTGCGCCGAGAAAGGCCGGACCAAAAACCTTGTATTTAGCCCTTCCGATTAAATCATAGTAGTGGTTGGAGCTATATGCTATACCACGAATTTCCGCCTCAAGGGATAATTTATCTATTAGTTTTACCTGTGCACCCAGGTAAACCATTGGCATAGGTAGCGTAAAACTCTTAGATTCATATGTGGATGCTTGTGTAATTTCAGCCTTCAGGTCTATAATCCTCAAATTTAATCCTGCATCTACATTTAGTTTCCCCAAAGTGGCTGTTTTTACAAAAGGCAAACCATAATAGAATGCTATATCATAGTGATTGACCTTGAGCTCCGAGGTAAAATCGACGTTTCCTGTAAAGGTCTTATCTCCGAAGGTGAAATTGACATCCTTGCTTCCAGTCCCATCAAACTTCATAGGTGTTGCCATAAGGTAAATGTTTGGGATAATAAGCGGCATGTCAATCTTTGCCCTGCCAAAAAACCTCGTTTTTTCGCTATATTTCATATCATTCTCAAGGCTCAGGGCTGCCCCTTTATATGCTATATCACCCTGAGGGTCCTGATTCCATAAGCCAATAGCTGCCTCAAGCCCTGTTGCTGAGGCGACTTGAGGAATTAAGATAAAAGATAATAAAAATGCCATGCCCCAACCCTTAAGGACTTTCATGTACATTCCTCCTTTCTGATTTTTTGATGCCCTACCAGAATTTTCATATCTTTTAATAGCATTAATAGTATCACCTGTCAAGTGAAAACTCACATAAGCCCCTTTATCCTCTCTGCATCTGAATAAATCAAAAAGCAACCCTCTTCCACTTTTATAATATCTCTGAAGGCGAGAACCTTTAGTGCCTTGGATATCGCCTCTCTTGATGCCCCTGTGTGTGCTGCCAGTTCTCTATGGGTGAGCTTTTTTATCCTGAAAAATCCGTTTTTATCCTTTTCGCCTTCTGTCTTTGCAATCTGTAATAGCAGTTTTACGAGCCTTTGGCTCACATCGAGGAAAGCGAGGGACTCCACCATCTCATCTGTCATCCTCAGTCTCCGCACCAGGGCCGAGAGCAGGTCAATGGTAATCGTCGGGTCATTTTTGGCTGCGAGGAGAAATCTATCCCGTTTTAGTATACCGAGTGTTGAATCCTCCACCACTATCATCGTGGCAGACCTCGGCTTGCCATCAAGGAGGCTCATCTCACCAAAGAAGTCACCCTTGTGAAAGGTTGCAAGTATTAGTTCCTGTCCATCTTGGTTCAAAAGGGATGCCCTCACTGCACCCTCAAGAACTATGTAAAGGTCGGTACTATCGTCTGACTGATAAAATATGGTCTCTCCCTTCTTTACCTGACAAACAATGAAATCCCCCGAGAGCTGTTTTAAGTGCTTCTCTGATAGGTGTTTAAAAATAGGAAGTTCTTTAAGGAATCCTTCTATCAACGCCC
The DNA here is from genome assembly GCA_040753955.1 of Nitrospirota bacterium. Lineage (GTDB taxonomy): Bacteria > Nitrospirota > Thermodesulfovibrionia > Thermodesulfovibrionales > SM23-35 > JASEEX01. The sequence goes on from JBFMDQ010000018.1 coordinate 14,016, forward strand.
TGTTGGTATCTTTTCCCATTTCAGAATCCAATATATTGTATTCTGAGTTACATTTTATTCTATCAAATTATTCTATCAAATTCCAAAAAATCCTTGAATATTAAAAATTATCGGATTCATTGCCCATTCAAAATTATCTGATTATGATAGAATTTACTTATGATACAGATTATCAATATCCAGAAAATTGGAAGGAATATCATTGATGCCATTAGATATTCAAGGGGCTACTATGAATTATTATGCTATTCCATAAAAAATATTCCGGTGCTCCACATAGCCCCAATTCGTTCAGTTCTCTACAGACAAATATATTTTACAGGCATAGAGGCATTGAGCAAAATAGCCATAATCGGAACACTCATAGGAATCGTTATTATTACCCAGGTAGCGAATATTGTTGGTTTAAATGCTGTGCTTACAGGAAGGATACTGATATGGACGGTGGTAAGGGAGCTCGGCCCTTTATTTGCAGCCATAATAGTCATAGCGAGGAGTGGCACTGCCATAGCGGCAGAGCTCGGTTCGATGAAGGTAAATAGAGAGGTAGATAGCCTTAGAATCATGGGTATTGACCCGATAGATTACCTTATTGTTCCAAGAATAGTGGGAATCACGGTATCTGTATTTATACTCACATTTTATTTTCAGATAATGGCCATTGCCGGCGGACTGGCATTCACATCTGTATTCATAGATATCCCGTTTTTTCAACATCTCAGGGGTATATTTTCAGCCCTGAGCCTTTTTGAGGTAGTGGTCTCTCTGTTTAAAAGCCTTGTATTTGGACTGCTGATTTCAACGGTCTCCTGCTATCAGGGATTTAGTGTGCAGTCGTCTATAACAGAAATACCACAGGCAGCGACGAGGGCAGTTATGCAGAGCCTGTTTTTGGTTTTTATATTTGATGGCATAATTACTGTTATATCATTTATATGATACGGCTTGAAAATATTACTACGAGGTATTTTAGTTCAGTGTCCTTTGAGATAAAAGGAGGTTCTGCATGTAAGATTATTACAAGCTCAGACGATGAAAAGACAATATTATTGAATACGATTTTGGGGATCAGGAGGCCAATAAGTGGCAGGGTTTTTCTATTGGGCAAGGACATATATTCTATCCCTGAAAAGGAGTATATTAAACTCCTTAAGAGAATTGGTGTGGTTCTGGAGTATGGTGGGATAATCAGCAACCTGAAGGTCTGGGAGAACATTATACTTTCTGTATGGCATCACATGGGAAAGAGACCAAGGGATGTTGAGGAAAGGGTTATTGAAATATTTAAAGAGATGGGGATGGATCCCTCTTATCTTAAGGAATTAATGGGGAGGCTCCCCGGACCATTACCAGTTTATGAAAAAAGATTGATTGGGCTTGTAAGGGCAATGCTCATAGAGCCTGATTTGATAATATATGACTCTATATTTGAAGGGTTAAATCCTGAGATGTTAGAGAGGTTAACAAAATTGACTGAAAAATTTCATTTAGAAAAGCCGGGTAGGACATCTATCTATATAAGCTCAAATGCACTATCCATAGACAGTGTAAAGGCAGATCAGATACTAAGATTGAGTAATTAAGTTAGGGATGGGGGTTTATTTATGAGGATATTGGAAGAGACAGATCAAAGATTTATAGGTATTGAAAAGAAGATAGGGCTATTTATCATCATAGCAATTATCGGCGTTTTTACGGTGATTGCCTTTATAGGAGTACAACATGATGTATTTACCCCTAAAACGAGGATATATTTTATAGCTGATAGTGGGCAGGGTATAAACGAGGGCATGGCAATAAAACTCAGTGGGTTTAAGATAGGCAAGGTTGAGGGGTTATCACTGGATGACATCGCAAGGGTAAAGGTAGAGTTATCCATAAATACTAAATACATGAAATGGATAAAGACAGACTCAAAGGCAAGACTGATAAAGGAAGGAGTGATAGGCGATAGTATTATAGAGATAACACCTGGCTCAGCGGATGCAAGGCAGGTTCCAGAAGATGGTATAATTGCCTTTGAAAGGGTAAAGGGGCTCAGCGAGATGGCTGAAGAGTTAAAAGATGAAATCAAACCTGTCCTTACAGATATAAAACAGATAATCCATTATGTCAATGACCCACAAGGTGACATTAAACAGACCCTGAAGAATCTCAGAGAGCTATCAGAAGATGTATCCACTACAAGACAGCATCTTGACACCCTGCTTCAGGATGCAGAGAAGAATATGAACGTGACTGTTACAAAAATAGATTTTCTCCTCGATTCAACAAAACAGACAATTACCACTGTAGACAATGTAATAAAGAAAATTGACAGAGACATTCCTCATATGGTGGAAATAGCAAATAAGAGTCTGAAGAATATCGAAACGACGACAGAAGAGATCAAAAAAGCAGTAGAGAGGTCTGCGCCACAGGTTCCATCCATCGTTGAAAAAGCAGGCGATGTAGCTGATAGCACAAAGGAGGTTGTTGATTCAGTGAAGAAGATATGGCCCATACGCTCATATATAAAAGCGTCTGAGGAAAAGACATTAAAGGTGGACAGCTATGACAGTCAGTACTCAGAAGTCAGCAAAACAGTCATCAGTCAATAGTCATCGGTCATTAGCTAAAACCAGTAACCAGATTCAAAACTCTTCACCTGTCACTCGTTGCTCGTTACTGTCCTTATGCTGTCTACTGTTGACTATTTACTGTTCACTGTTTACCGTTGGTTGCGGATACAAGCCTCCAACCTTATCAGACACTCATCTGAGGGCTGTTGAATTTAATCAAAAGGCCGGGTCCGCCTTTAAAAAGGGCGATTACAAAAAGGCCTTGCACCTCTATAGTGAAGCCCTAATGATTAATCGTTCCATTGAAAATAGCGATGGTATTGCAATAAACCTTATTAATATGGCGATTGTCTATCGTAAACTCGGAGAGGGCGATAAAGCACATAAACACATTGACGAGCTTTTTAACTATTCACTATTCACTATTCACCATTCACTATTATCTGAGGCTGCCTTCATAAAGGTAATGCTTTATCTGGATGTTGGTAATTATGAGTATGCATCTCAATGGATAGATAAAGCATTATCTTTCTGTCAAAATGATAGATGCTCAATGGAAGGAAAGATTTATAACCTCAAGGGTAGGATTGCCCTTTTAAGAGGAGATCCCTCTTCTGCTATAACCTTTGGCAACAAAGGACTTATGTTAAACAAAGCCTGCGAGGACAGAGAGGAAATAGCAAATTCCCTCAGGCTCCTTGCAGGGGCGAAGGCAATGAGGGGTGAATATGAAGAGGCAATGAAATCATATAGAGATGCCCTCGCCACAGATAAGTCATTGGGATTAAGCAGGAAGGTAGCTGTAGATTTAATAGGGATTGGAAATGTTCTTTTTAAGCAGGGTGAGCTGGAAGATGCGTTGAAATATTTTAAAAGGGCGCTTTCAGTAAGTGAGGGAGCAGAGGATAAACAGGGTATTAAGGATGCTACTATAATGATAGAGAAATGCTTAAAGGATTTAGAGAAAAAATAGGTGATTCTCTCCTTATACTCAGAGAGTCTTTAAAGTCATTTCAAAAGAACAATAACTTTGAAAAATCAGCAGCCCTTGCCTACTATGGCTTCTTTGCCCTTATTCCGTTACTACTGCTTGTAGTATATCTCCTTGGCAATTATATAATATCATCGGAGGCTGCCACTAAAGGAATTGAGAGCCTTACCTCACAGCTATTTCCCAAATTTAGCGGGATAATTACTAAAGAAGTCTATTCCCTCTCACAGCATAAAGGTGTATGGGGAGTTTTAAGTATTATTGCCCTTTTCTGGTTAATTACGCCCCTTGCGGGTGCCCTCAGGAGTGCATTTTTCAGGATATTCAAGGCAGATGAGGAAATACCCTTTCTCAAAGCAAAACTTCTTGATGCACTGGCAGTGCTGGTCATACTGATTCTATTTGTATTTCTTGTGGCAAGTGAAATCTTTTATTCCATGATTATTAGCACATTTTTTAAAAAACTACCCCTTTTTCTTGATATTATTAACATTGTTGTCCCGTTGGTTATAACAACAGTATTTGTGTCCTTTTTTCATCTTGCCTTTTCCCCTGTAAAATTGAGATTTAGCTATCTTTTAGCTGGCTCCTTGATTATTGCCATCCTTTGGTCCATTATGAGACCTATATTTTCCCTTTTCCTTACATTCAACCCCCACTATGGCTTTGCCTTTGGTTCTTTAAAGGCAATCTTTGTGCTCTTTGTGTGGGTTTATTATTCCTTTTCCGTGATTCTTTTTGGGACAGAGGTTATGGCAAATGTGAGAAGGGAGGACACCCTGTTATTAAAGAAGGTTTTCTTTAATACATCCATATCAGATAAGGTGCACAGAAGGCTTATGAAAAAGTTTGGGAAAAGCTATGATTTGGAGGAAATAATTTTTAGAGAGGGAGACAGGGGAAGGGATATGTTCTTCATCCTTTCTGGCTCGGTCACCCTGAGCAAGAATGAGCAGATTCTAAGAGTCATGAAACAGGGCGAATATTTCGGAGAGATGTCAATGCTTCTGAACGCCCCAAGGACGGCTACGGCCACTGTAGCAGAACCTGATACACAACTTGTAATCATTTCTCAGGATAATTTCGAAACCATACTCAGGGAAAACCCAAGGATTGTCCTTTCCCTGTTAAAAGAAATGGCATTAAGGCTTAAGATGACCGATGAGTATATCTGAACCCTGTTATTGCATAAATTTATTTGATCATACAGGCTAAATATAGGTATATCAGGCATTTATGTCAGTTTTGTTCATTATAGCAGGACTTCACTTTTAGGACGTTGATATTCTATCTACGTCCTTTAGTGACATCTGCGAATAAATGTCTGATTGAGTTCGAACCCCGTTAGATGTTTACTATCTAACGGGGTTCGAACATTGTATTTTAGCCATAACAGGAATTTCAGGCATATAGATTATTGCAATAACAGGGTGAAGTTTATCACTTTGTCTTTGCTATATAAACCCCATCCCAGTCAGCACCGGGCGGATTATCCATAAACTCAGCACACCGTTCGGCAAAAATTTCTGAAGTCTTATCGCCGTATTCAGCAGAAAGATGGGCAAATATCTCCTGTGCATCTTTAAACCACTGTTTCCTGTAAAGACCCAATGCCTCCTCGAACTTTTTTATTAATGCCTTATCCATAGTAATGGAAAGCTCATAGATGGTAACCGGCTTATCCTTACCCTTCACTTTTATGAGGTCAAGCTCCCTGAAACGTGAATCGGTGAATCGGTGAATCGGTGAATTTCCGTGTCTCCGTGTCTCTATGTCCTTCAGGTGCTTAATTGTAAACTCACTCACGATTATGTGGGTCTCATAAATCTTGTTTAAGCCTTCAAGCCTTGAGGCAAGATTGACAGTGTCGCCAATTGCAGTATAATCAAACCTGATATCTGTCCCCATATTGCCAATAATTGCATCTCCTGTGTTTATGCCAATGCCGATGTCGATTTCTGGGAAGTCCTTTTCCCTGAAGGTGTTATTAATCTCTTTTAGTTTATCCACCATCTCCACAGCAGTTCCACAGGCACGCACTGCGTGGTCTTCAATCTTTAATGGTGCATTATATATTGCCATTATGGCATCCCCGATGTATTTGTCCAAGGTTCCCCTGTGTTTTAGGACTATATTGGTCATTGGTCTCAGATACTGGTTCAGGAGTAAAACAAGGGACTCTGGTGTAAGCCTTTCAGAAACAGAGGTAAAGCCCCTTATATCTGAAAATAAAACCGTTATCTCCCTTTTCTCACCTCCAAGCTTGAGTGTATCAGGGCTTTTTATTATCTCACTAACAAGCTCTGGAGAGACATAGCTTGTGAATGCCTTTTTGAGAAACCTGCTCTGTTTTTCTTCTATAAGATTTCTATATGCCTCTGAACACAGATACGATGTTGTTATGGAAACGAGTGGAAATAGCACAGAGGTATTTAAGAGATAATCCTTAAAAGAGATATAGTTTACAAGGAAATAAAACCCTATTGTTATTAGAAAGAACAAGAGTGCTATTATTGTCCTGCGTATAAAACTCAAAAGCATGGTTAATATGAGTGGGAAGAATATAATAAAGAAAATTTCCAGTGCTATTACACGTCCATCCCTTATGAGGAATCTGTTCTGTAGCACAATGGATGCGACTGTTGCATGTGCTTCAACCCCTGGAAGCACAGGGTCAACAGGGGTTGCACGGAAATCAGAAAGTCCAACCTCAGTGGGACCGATAAAGACAAGGGAATCCTTCAGGCTGTCGGGTTTCAGTCGCTTGTGGATTGCATCAGTGGCAGGAATGTTTTTAAAGGTTCCCCCCTTGCCATAGTAATTAAGGGTGAGCCTTCCTGATTCATCAGATGGTATACGGTAATTCCCTATCAGGAGATTATCAACACCATAGGGGGCAATTTCAAGGATTATTTCCCTTCCGAGGTAGTTCCGGAGGGCAGAAAGGGCAAGTGATGGATAAACATATCCGTTGTGGATTATCAAAAGATTGGATGACCTCAGGATTCCATCATTGTCATGAATGATATTGAAAAAACCAGCACTACTGGCAGCCTCTGCAATTATAGGGATGTTTAACTCAACCGTTGGATAACCGATAACAGGAATATCGCTTACGTTGCGTTTGAATCTCAGGACCTTTATCCTCGATTGTTCTAACAACATGAAGGATTCGACTGGAGGCTCCACCCCTTTCGCCATAGGCGGACCTTCTCCCCTGAAAAAGTAACCTGATACTACATTTCCACTTTTTTTAATGCTATCTGAAAGAACTCTGTCAGATGCAGTATTTGAGGTTTCAGAGAAAACAATATCAAAAGCAATGGTCCTGGCACCATATAATTTAAGACTCTCCACAAGTTTGGCGATAACCCTTCTATCCCATGGCCATCTACCAAGCTCATTTATGCTTTTTTCGTCTATGGCAACAATAACGACCCTCTTGTCAGGCTCTACATCTCCCCTTGTCCTGAATCTTACATCCTTAAGCTTGAGGTCAACGGAGGTGAAGAAGTCTATCTTCAAGGCATAAGCAGATATCGCCAGAATGGCTGAGATAATGCCAATTGCGATAAATATAAAAAATCTGCGCGCCTTCATTATTTGCTGACAGCCACAGGGAAATCAGGGATTGTGTTCGGTTTTGTTGTTGTCGGCATTTGTTTGCCGCCTGTCAGCTCTTTCACCCTCTCAGAAAGATAAAGGTCAAGCATGTTAATAGTGATTTTGCCCTTGCCTGTATAATCAGCCTTGCCGTTGATTCCCTCTACCAATGCCTTTGTAAATGCGCCGTTGTCCCATTTCGGGTCCTCAAGCGAGTACTGATTCCCTGTTGATGACGCAAATACCACTACCCCGTTTTCAGCGCTTGCAAGCTCGTTTACTATGCCTGTGATATCAGCCACTCCTCTGCGTGCGCCCATTATATTTCCGGAGTGGCATGTGTCTATGAACATAATGGTCTTGCCTGCGAGGGATGCGACTGTGTTTTTAATGTCTGAGAAAGGCACGCCGGTTCGCTTCAGTTTCTCTGTGCTCACATTGACAGGAAGGAAATAATAAATACCGCTCGGATCATTTACGCCGTGTCCTGCAAGAAACACTATTGCGACATCCTTTGAAGTAGCCTCCTTCTGGAGCCATTCAAGGCCGTCCAGTATCTCATCCTTTGTAGCCTTTTCATCCGTGATTGTCTTTACCACAACATCCCGGTACAGGCCGTCCTTCTGTTTAACTATTGCAGAGGCAAAATCAATTGCGTCCTTTGCTGCAAAGCCGAGCGTAAGATTCTTATCGCTATATCTGCTTACGCCTACAGCAAGCACATAGAGCTTGGGCTTTATTGTGAATTCTTCCTTCTTTGTCACGCCTGCCCATTTCAGCCTGGCAATCGCAGGCTCGCTTGCAGAGTATCTGTTTTCGGCTATGATCGCTATTTCGCTGTCCCTCTCTGGAATGACGATCCGCATCTCCTTGATGTCGTCTGAGATGCCCTGCTCCTGCCCTACTATTCTGACTCCGCGCTCTGTTGCGGCAGGCCTGCCGTCCACAAGCGCCTTGATCGCTGTAACAGGCTCTCCTGAAGGGCTCTTCACGCTGAACCTGACCGTTATCTCATTTGAAGACACCTCAGAGCCGCTCCTCGGAGAAATAATATTTACCACAGGAGGAAGCATCTGCTGCACAGAGGCCTCATGCTTCTTTCTGCCGGATTCATCATTTGCGAGCCTTATCGCCTCTCCTTCGTCTGCCGTAGAAAGAACCTTTGCAATCACATCTGGCCGGTAATATGTATTTCTGAATTTCGATATCGGGAAAAAGTATGCCTCGCTTTCCTTGCCATTGTTCAGGTGCCAGCCTATAATATCATCCGCTCCTGCCGATGAATCGTAATATCCCGACGGCGTCCACAAGACCCATCTCTCTTTGTCATTATGCGGGAATAATGCCATAATTTCTTTTCCGTCTCTCATCCTGTACCATCTGATCGTGCCGTCTCCAAAGGCTCCGACAGCCACTTTACCGTTTCCTGATATGTTTACGCTCCATGCCCCCCCGGAGCAGTAACCTTCCATCTCTCGTTTCCGTATCTGTCAAAGAGACGGAGATACCAATTTGTCCCAAGTAAAAAGTTCTGGTTATCAGGCGACACGGCAAGGCTTGTTGACATCTCGTAAAGGCCAAGTTTTAAATTCGTGCCGTTTAGTTTTGGACTATAGGTATTTTCCCAGTCTGTGATATTGAGACTACTTACTGATGTGATGGGAGGGCTTAAGATTTGAGACCTTAGAATCGAATTTGGGGATTCTGGATTTAATTCGAGGAAACGGTCTGATACGGAGAAACGGGCAGGAGATCTGCCAAACACTTCATAGCCAAACTGCGCTGTAGAGCCGTCATAGGAGATGACGAACCCCTTATGATTATTCCTGTGGTCAGCAATAGCAGGACTCTTGTATATTGCTTTTCTATCGTAGGCATCAAAAATTCCAAAGGCAGGGTCATGCGAGCTAAAGACAACCCCCCCGTGTTTCAGCGGGAGAATGTGCAATATGGTATTGCTTGTTGCAGGTAAGTCCATGTATCTTCCCTTTCCGCCGTCTGTCCATTTTCGGATAGGGTAATTGCCCAAGGAGCTGCTCCAATACGATCCGCCGGCGTAAAGAGAACTGCCGTCTGATGACCATGAGACAGCTCCTAAACTGCCTTTTGTAACACCGCTTGAATCAGGCGAATAAAGATATGAAAGGTCTTTACCCGAGAGAATATCCACTTTTGTGGAGTCATCAAATCCCACAGCTATCTTTGAACTATCAGGGGAAAAACTGACACCATAAGGCCTACTGCCATTAGGCGACTTCTTTTTTGCAATGAGTCGGAAGTTATTATCATAGAGGCGGATATAACCGTCCCACGATGTTGTAACAAGCCTGCCATATATATCAAAATCAGCGCCATAGCTGTCGCTGTCGCAATCTCTGTCCTCTGTTATGAGGGAGTAGTCAGATGTACGATAAATTCTGATACCCCCTGTACCCCCTAATGATGCAACGAGAAACATTCCGTCTTTAGAATAGGCAAGATTAGAAACCGAGGCAGACAGTCCCTTTATCCTTCTTATAAGCCTCCCGCTTTCCCTGTCGAAGAGATAGATGGAGATGGAGGCATACATATCATCCCAGGCATGTCCTGTCCATCCACTACAGGCAATAGTCCTTCCATCAGGTGACATGGCAACCGCAAAAATCATCCCTTCGTTACCATCGCCTATTGGCGGCCTGAGTATCTTTATAAGCTTCCCTGTAGACAACTCCCATACACGGACTGTTTTATCATTGGAACCTGTAGCCAGATAGCGATTCTCTGCATCAATTCCAACCTTTCTAATACCAGAAATATGCATTCCTGTCTCTATTCTTAGAATTGGCTCTTTTGGCGGTTCTGATGCACAGATAACTCCACTATTGAAAAAGAAGGAAAAAGATACTAAAAGATTCAATAAAACAGATAAATGAAATAATCTTTTCATTTTTACCTCCCCGTCTTTAGCGTTGCCCTTTCTTCAAAAAACTCAGATGCAGATGTCTTTTTGTTGTCAGTTTTTTCCACTAACTTAACCCCTCTTGTCCTGTTGCCAATATCCTCATGTCTTGTCTTTACCTGATAAACACCGCCCTGAGCCTCAAGACTTATATCTCCAAGCGGGGATGTGCTTGCATACACTATTATATTTTCCTCGCCAAAAGGAGGGCTAACCTCAAGATCGAATCTGTCGTTGCCTGAAGGTATCTCGTAGATCACCCCACCGTTGAAGTAGTTATCCTTTCTGTAAGGATTTGGTAATAACTGGATAAATTCATCTCTGACATCTTTATAAAGCACACGGGCATAAAAAGGCTTATTGCCCTTGATATAAATCTTTATCTTCTCTCCGCTTCTGTATTCCTTTTTATCTGTCCACACCTGAATATTAAGCGGAGCGGATGGGTCATCTGCTGCCTGTTTGGATTTTGCGACTTTCACCATTGCCTTTTCATCGGGAATAACCTCTGCCTTTATCTTTACCTTATAACAGTCTCCCATTGTTGTATCTTTATACCATCCCTTTTCAAGTTCCTGAATGACTTTCACTGTAGCATTAGCATAGGCGGATACCAGATCCTTCTGGAGTTCAAAGTCCTTCACCTGTGTTTCGCTTGTGATATATGACGATACTGACTCTATCGCCTTCCTTTTTGCATCAGCCACGGCAGCCTGCTCGGTCTGCTTTCTTGACTTTTCTTCACCCATGCAGGCATAGCCTTCTGATTCTGTGATTGTGGATTGAGAGGCATAAAGATTGGAAAATAAAACCAGATTAAAAATTAATGAAATAATTACTCTCAACATAGCTTTCCTCCCGAAAGTATTTCATTCCAACACAGCCACGGGGAAATTCACATAGCCTTCTGGCGTGTTCGTAATCGGATGCTGCGCTCCGTTTGTTATCCCCGGCACTGTCTCAGAGACATAGGCGTCCAATTCCTTCATAGAAATCTTGTTATCTTTAATCAAATCTGCCCTGCCTTTTATTCCTCCTATCAAGGCATATGTGAATGCGCCATGCTTCCATTTATCCGATTCCTGCGAAAGCTCCCTTCCCCTGCTTGATGTGAATATCACAGCGTTTGCCTCTTGAAGCTCCTTCACAAACCTGTCGTTGTCAACGCTCCTTGTTTTCTTTCCAGCTATTCCCTCTGAATGGCATGTGTCGGCAAAAATTATTTTCTTTGATGGAAGATCAAGAACAGCCTTCAACTCCCTCCATGATATCGCCTTTGACCTTTTTATTGCTCCGTCTTCAAGTATAACCGCATCATTGGGAAGAAAATAGAAGTCTCCTCTGTCGTCGTTTATGCCGTGCCCTGCAATGAATAATATCACGACATCGTTATGTCCTGCCTTGCCGAGATAGATAAGATTATCAACTATGTTGTCATAAGTCGGTTTGACCGAAGCTGTATCGCTTATGATAAAGCTGTTTATTTCTCTGAAAAGCTTTCCCTTTTGGGCTTTAAATGCGTTGACTATGCCCTCTGCGTCCGCTGCTGCATAAGAAAGAGACCTTATGTTTTTATCCTGATATTTGTTTATGCCGATTGAAAGTATCCAGAGGTTTGGAAGTATAACGCCGTCTTTTTTATCCGCCTTTTCTTCCGAATAAACACGGACCGTTCTCCTGCCTTCCGAGAATCCGTTGAATGCCGTAACCTCTATCAGATTTTCTCCAATGTCCAGACTGACAGGGATTTTTAAATCAAGGGTCTTTTTGCCCTCGGGGATAACACCTACTATCTTAAGACCCCTTCCCTCTTCTGCTGTTACAAGCCTCCCATTTACAAAGACCTTTACCTTTTTGATTGTCTGATTTCTGTCCTCAATATAAAGGGAGACTTCAGTATCTGTTGAATCCATCTTTTTGCCATCTTCAGGGGATTTAATCACAACAAATGGAGGTTCTATGTTTTGAATAGTAGCAACGGTAGGCAAGGCTACCTTCTGTTTACCTACAACATCAGTAATTGCCTTCTGCGTATCACCAAGTCTTAATGCAGCCTCAACTATCTGTGGCTTATAGAATGCTGAACGATACTGGTCTATGCCATAGACATTATTGCCAATGCGGACATTCAAATGTTTATCCCCATTAGCAGATGAATTGTAATAACCTTCAGGAGTAATGACAATCCACTCGCCGTCCTCGAAGCTTATGAACTGGGCTATTTCTTTGCCAGTGGAAATGTCCCATAGACGGGTTGTGCCGTCTATACTGCCGGAGAGGATATACCTTCCATCAAAAGAGAACTCTACAGATATGACCTTATTGCTATGTCCCTTAAATGTTCTGATTTCTCTACCTGTATCCATCTCCCATAGTTTTATGTTCCCATCCAGATCGCCTGATGCTACATATTTTTCGTCACCCGATATACTGATTGTCTCGACACTATTGGTATGGCCCCGAAAAGTTCTTATTTCCCTTCCTGTTTTCGTCTCCCAGATTTTAAGAGTATCATCAGAACTTCCAGATAATATACGGCTTCCGTCACTGGTAAAGACTATGGAATTAACAGAAAAAGAATGCCCTGAAAAGGTCATTATTCCCTTTCCTGTGGAAACTTCCCACAGGGTAAAAACAGAGTCGTTTCCACGCTTGTTCACGCACGCCACATATCTTCCGTCCGGAGAAAAAGTTGCTGTTTGTGAATCCAGGAAAGATCCAGGCGTAGGCGGCGTTTTGAATGTGGAGATTTCCTTTTTGTTCATGATATCAATTACTTTGAAGATAGAACGACCATTTTCAAGCTCTGATGTCACGGCATATCTTCCATCAGGCGAAAAAGTATAGAAGAAAGGTATTTCTTTGTACTTCGTAACATCGTAACCTGTCTCGATGATCGCACCATTTTTTCTGCTGTTGACAACTTTAATCAGTCCTCCTTTAGAATTGTCTTCAACCATGAAAAAACGTATATCATATAATAGTTGCTCTCGGTTGATCTTTTTCCTGTTATTAAGTGTACCGGTGAAGCGATCAAATTCATGCAGCAGACCATCTTCAGCAATATTAATTTTTTCAGCATAAGGTGAAAAATATGCAGAATTTACCTTTTCAACGCTACCTCCGAATTTCCTAATCTCAGCTATGGAATAATCATATACCTTTGCCGCAATTTGGGAGACATGATATACACTGCCGTATGTTACTGTAGAAATATCCCACATTGCTGCTGCATATTCAGAGGAAAAAGCCACATTCCGGCTGTCAGGAGAAAAAATCACAGGCGATGCGCCATGTCTTTTTAAAGTCGCTATTAGCTGACCGGTTGAAACATCACGGAGTTCTATCATGGTTACTCCCGAAGAACACAATCTCTTTCCATCCGGAGAAAATGCTATAGAACAAGATTGTATGGGCGCTGTGAATATTTTCCTGCCGCTCTTTATGTGCCACACAATAGTCTCGGCAAGAGTTCCTGATGCAAAATATTCACCGGTAGGAGAAACAGCTACACAAATCACAGCCTCTGAATGACCTGCAAACTTCCGTATCTCTTTGCCTGTTGCCATATCCAAAAGCCTGACCGTACTATCAATACATCCTAAAAGAGCATATTTCCCATCTGGTGTAAGTACCATGTCTGATATTCCTACTTCACGAACCGCAATGATTTTGTTCAGTTCTCCTGTCTCTACATTCCAGATATTTATTACTGCGTAATCTCTGTAAAACTGCTCTCCTTTATGGAAAGCAACATCTGCAGCAATTACCAACGATTTGCCGTTGGGGGAAAATGCAATCGCAACAGTGTCGCCAGTCACAAACTCATCCTTTTTAAGCTTCTCAGAAATTGAGATAGTAATAGTAAACTTCTTTATCTCCTTGCCAGTAATTATATCCCAGAGTCTGATAAAGCCATAGTCCTCTGCAGAAGCTAAATATCTTCCATCAGGAGAAAACTTTAGTGAATTATCCTCACGATAACCAACATCTCTTTCTAACCTTAATGTCCTTATCTCTCTTCCTGTGGCTACTTCCCAGATCCTGATGCTTTTGTCATCACTCCCTGATGCAAGATATTTCCCATCAGGCGAAAAGGCAATAGCATTGATATTCCCTGAATGTCCCAACTGCACAAAAATCTCCGGCTTTTCCTGTGCAAAGGTAGAATTTGAAGCTAATAAAACAGCAGCAGAGGTTAAAATTGCCAAAGACATTCTGCGTATCATTTTCCCTCCTTAACCCCTGTCTCCCATTTTAACCCGAATTACGCAAACCTTTCAAAATGTCATTGCGAGGAGCGGAGCGACGTGGCAATCTCATCACTCAAAATGAGATTCCTCGCTTCGCTCGGAATGACACAGTGTGGTCATTTAATACA
>JBFMDQ010000019.1:0-26336 GCA_040753955.1 Nitrospirota bacterium
ATATACACCTGTTAGCCAGGCATACACCACTGATTTATATAAGATGGTATTTGGATAAAAATCTCGAATCTCGTCTTTTTTGGATGGATATGTTTTCGAGGAATAAATACCACCATATGGACTTATCGCCTTTTAAATCTACTAAATTTCCTATTCCATTTGATTCAGGTAGCCTTGCTGAAGACAGAGTAATTCATATAAAAGATATATATTCAAGATCAAATGATAAATCCTTTGATACAGGGACCTCGATAAGGATCATAGAACCAGAGAAGACCATAGATAAAATCTTGAATAATCCGACAATCCAGAACTTACTGCTTGAGGATGAAATAAAGGTAGAATGGAGTGTTAGTCCTTATGCCTTTATAAGAAGATGGAAAGTTAATATAGAGGTATCTGTGGGAAGAAATAATTGGATACTTGGGGGCACCTTGCGAGAGTATGGAAAAGGCCTCTCAGAAGATGAGGCAAGGGCCTCTGCCATAATGGAGATAATAGAGAGATATTCAGCCTTCGCAAATTTTTATAACAATCAATCCATTGGATATAAGAGAGAATACAGTCTTATTAAAGCGAGGTATAGCGAACTAAGAGATAAAGGGCATAATGTTCTCGACCCAAACAAAATGAATCTCGAAGTTCCCTATGAGGATCAAGAGTTATACTGGATTATTGCTGAAGAAGTTGATGAAGGAGGCAGCCACGAGATTTATATACCAGCACAATTTGCCTTTCTTATTTCTTCAGGCAATTTTGATGAAATCGATCTTTACAGTCAGGGAACCACAACAAATGGCCTGGCATCAGGGAACACAATAGAGGAAGCCAAACTTTGTGCTCTATTAGAATATATAGAGAGAGACTCAGAGAAGGTTATACTTTTCTCTCCTGATAGGTATTTTTTGTTAGAAGCGGAGGATCCCATTATAGGCAACACCCTAAATACCTGGAAGAAAAAAGGTGTTTACATACAATTCTTAGATTTAACATCTGAATTTGGAGTTCCATGTTACAAGGCATTCTTTATACATACCAGAGGTGGATTTTCAAGAGGCTGGGGTGCACATCTGGACGGGAGGATCGCTTTAAACAGGGCACTATGTGAATTAACATCTCCCCACTTTCTATCTGGCAACTATTCAACAAAACCTTTAACAGAAGAGATTCGTAGGACAATAAAGTATGAAGAGCTTCCGAACTATTCATCAGGAAATGTAAACAATGATTTATGGATATTAGAGAAGTTATTAATAATGAATGGTTTGCGTCCCATTTATGTGAATCTGACAAAAAAAGACTTGGACATTCCTGCTGTGAGGGCGATAATACCTGGAATGGAGATGTTACCTGACTTAGATAAATACTCAAATTTTAGTAAGAGACAATTCAGGGATTATTTAAAGATTATGAATGCGGGCTCACACGAAAAATGATCTATTGTCCCAGGCTTACTATTGCAGGCCTTGGCGGCGATATTGGCAAAACAGTTATCAGTGTAGGTCTGTGCCGGGCCTGGCAGAAAAAAGGATTTAAAGTCATTCCCTTCAAAAAGGGTCCTGATTACATTGATATGGGCTGGTTGAGTCTGGGAGCGAGCCATCCGTGTTATAACCTTGACCTATTTCTAATGGATAAGGATCAGGCACTTTTTTCATTTGGTATTCATACCCAACACGCAGATATAGCTCTCATTGAAGGAAACCGTGGGCTTTATGATGGTCTGGATGTTAAGGGGAGCGTAAGCACTGCAGAGCTGGCAAAGCTTCTTAAATCTCCAGTTGTCCTCATTGTAGACTGTACAAAAGTTACACGAACCATTGCTGCATTAGTGCTCGGCTGTCAGAGGCTTGACACAGATGTGCAAATTAGAGGAGTGATTCTAAATAGATTAGCAAATACCCGTCAGGAGACTGTAATTCGCAAAAGTGTAGAACATTATTGCCGTTTACCTGTTGTTGGAGCTATTCCCAGACTAACAAATATTACCTTTCCAGGAAGACACCTTGGTTTAGTGCCTCCCCAGGAACATCCCATGGCTGAGGAGGCTATAGCTGCTGCTGCTGAAACTGCACAGACCTATCTTGATTTAGAAGTTTTATGGAAGATTGCTAAAGAGGCGGAACCGTTAGAAGTCACCCCCCCACCCATCCCTCCCCCTCGAGGGGGGAGGGCAAGGGAGGGGGTGAGAATCGGAGTAATCCGTGATTCGGCTTTCCAATTTTACTACCCTGAGAATCTGGAGGCGATAGAAGAGACGGGAGCAAAGTTGATTGAATTCAGCGCCTTAACAGACGACCTGCCATCTGATCTTGATGCCCTTTACATCGGGGGGGGGTTCCCTGAGACTCATGCCGCAGCTTTAACCGCCAATGAAACATTAAGGCATGATATTAAAAAAGCCGCTGAGGAAGGTTTGCCCATGTATGCTGAGTGTGGCGGTTTGATGTACCTCAGTGAAAAACTGATCTGGGAAGGAAAGACCTACCCAATGGCAGGCGTTTTACCCATTACAGTTGGAGTGAGTAAGAAACCAGAGGGTCATGGCTACAGTATTGTAGAGGTAAAGGCTTCTAATCCTTATTTTAAGCCCGGGCAAATCTTACATGGGCACGAATTTCATTATTCCCGTGTCATCGATATTACTAAAAAGGATGGTGTTTATTTTGCCTTTAGAGTGAAAAGGGGGCATGGGATAATCAATAAAGAGGATGGTCTATGTTATAAAAATGCACTCGCAACGTATATACACCTTCACGCACTCGGCGCAAGAGAATGGGTAGATGGAATTATCGATATAGCGGTAGCCTATAAGAATCAATATTAATAATTTAAGTTATTTAATAATTGCAATTATACGTTGACTTTTCTTGAGTTCTCATAGAAAATAGTCATAAATCTGAAACGCGAGTAGAAAACAAAAAGTATCTATATATCTATAAATTTTTTTAATTTGACCATATTTACATCTTTATTATAACTTTTATGGCTTGCTTTAATATAAATATTGATTACTATCCGTATTGAAAGACAAAAGATTCCGTGGTAAAATGTGTGTTGTTTAAGAGTGATGGAAGAATTCTTCCGTCGGTAAATAAATTTAAACAGAAGGAGGTAGAATATGGCGAAGTGGACGTATAAGGGAAAAGAGTATGCGATGGATGAGGACGGTTATCTTCAGGATTGGGAGCAGTGGGAGGAAGGAATGGCACCCGAACTGGCAAAGATGGAGGGTATTGATACCCTTGATGACCGGCACTGGGAGATAATCAGGTATCTAAGAGAATATTATGTAAAATATCAGATTGCACCCCCTATAAAGATGCTGGTCAAGGAGATGGCCAAGATGTTCGGTCCGGAGAAGGGAAATACTAAGTATCTCTATATGCTCTTCCCAGGGGGACCTGCAAAACAGGCATGTAAATTCGCTGGGCTTCCAAAACCAACAGGCTGCGTATAATACAGCGACGAAGTTTTAGTGTCTGTTTTATAAAGGGAATGATGTAGCTAAATCTTCCCTTTTATATAAGTGTGGGTAATTCGTTTTTCTGTTGTAAAAGCTCATAGGTTACATTTTTAATAAGTTGAATAAAGAGAAATAATGCTATTTTTAAAGCCGTAAAATTGGAATGAATGTAAATCTGGAAAGTCTCTTGACACATAAAAGATCCACTCTATTAAAGAAGTGGTTCAATAGGGTGATCGAGACTTATCCTCCCGAAACAGCACTATTTCTTAGAAGTCAAAAGGACCGTTTTTCAAATCCTGTAGGATCTTTGATTTTGCGAGGGATAGAGGATATATTTGGGGAACTCCTTCAGGAAATTGATTACGAAAAGGTTTCCACCTTTCTCGATAATATTATAAGAGTCAGGGCTGTTCAGGATTTTACTCCTTCCCAGGCCATTTCATTTATCTTTCTTCTGAAGAAAGTGATCAGAGATGAGTTGGAAAAGGAGATTAAAGAAAATGGCCTCTCTAAGGAGCTTTTGGCATTAGAGTCTCGCATAGATGAACTCGCCCTTATTTCATTTGATATCTTTATGAAGTGCCGGGAGAAGATTTACGAGCTAAAAGCAATGGAGTTGAATAATCAGACGTATTCTCTGTTAAAAAGGGCGAAGTTAATAATAGATTTAGAAGAGCAAGAGGGTTGTCCCAGAGGGGATAACACTGAAAATTTATAAACCCCGTTAGAAAGGACGGGGCTTTCTAACGGGGTAAAGAAATGAGGTGAGAATAAAATGAGTTTTGGGCTTTCTTTCTGGGTTTCCATAATTGCAGTCGCAGTACTTATTTTGATCGCTTTCTTCGGAGTTGGGACAGCACACTTGAACTACTTATTCGGCGTTATCATACCCTATGTTGCCTTCGCTATATTTATTGTGGGAATCATCTATCGTGTCCTGAAATGGGCAGCGAGACCTGTTCCGTTCCGTATACCTACAACCGCAGGGCAGGAGAAATCACTCCCGTGGATAAAGCAAAATAAAATCGAAAACCCAACTACTGCACTCGGTGTTTTCGTGAGGATGGTCTTTGAGGTGCTTCTCTTCCGCTCCCTCTTCAGGAATATGAGAACGGAATTAAGGAGCGGGCCAAGGCTTGCTTATGCATCCTCTAAGTGGCTCTGGATAGCAGCATTGGCATTTCACTACTCCTTCCTCATTATTCTAATAAGACACCTCAGACTGTTCATCGAACCCGTACCTTCTTTAATAAAACTACTTGAGACAGTTGATTCCTTCTGGCAGATACATATTTTGGGTGCACCATTGCTTTATATGACCAATATAGCCTTATTGGCAGCTTTAATCTATCTTCTCCTCAGAAGGATTTTTATTCCTACGTTACGTTATATCTCTCTTCCAGCTGACTATTTCCCCCTCTTTCTGATACTTGGCATCGGCATTACAGGAGTACTCATGAGGTATTTCTTCAAGGTTGATGTTGTTGGTATTAAAGGGCTAACGATGGGATTAATCAATTTTAATCCTGTAATTCCTGAAGGCATCGGGGTTCTCTTTTATATTCATCTCTTTCTTGTCAGCACCCTGTTTGCCTATTTTCCTTTCAGCAAGCTCACGCATATGGCAGGGGTCTTCCTCAGTCCTACAAGAAACCTCGCTAATACCAACAGGATGAAAATGCATGTCAATCCCTGGAATTACCCTGTCAAGGTTCATCCTTATGAGGAATACGAAGATGAATTTAGAGAATTTATGAAAGATGCTGGATTACCAGTAGAAAAGGAGTAGAACTATGGCAGTTAAAAAAGTAGAAGTTCCAAAGCCAGAAGAACTTTCAAAGATTGGTTATAAGCCACCAAGGACAGCATGGATGGATACCCCGGTTATAATAAAGCCAAATATGTTCTGCTGGGGTGCAAAGGAAAAAAGCCTTAGGACTGTTGATTTTCCTAATGTGAGGGCATGGTCTGTAGCAGATGAGGACTGGAAACTACCAGAAAACTGGAAAGAGATATTCTTAGAAGGGTTAAAGGAAAGGCTTGAAAGATACCGTTCTTTCCAGCTCTTTTTAGATATCTGTGTGAGGTGCGGTGCCTGTGCAGATAAATGCCACTTCTTTATTGGCGGTGGAGACCCCAAGAATATGCCTGTCCTCAGGGCAGAGCTCCTCAGGTCGATATATAGAAAGTATTTAACAACACCTGGAAAGGTCCTCGGAAAGATTGCAGGTGCAAGGGAACTTACATACCAGGTGCTTAAAGAGTTATGGTATTATGCCTACCAGTGCACAGAATGTAGACGCTGTTCACTCTTTTGCCCTTATGGTATTGATACAGCAGAAATCACCATACTGGTCCGGGAACTTATAAACCTTCTTGGTCTGAACATCGAGTGGATTCAGGGACCTGTTGCATTCTGCTATAAAACGGGGAATCACATGGGCCTCCTTCCCCATACAATTATTGATACGGTGAGTGAATTCAAAGAAACAATTTACAATGTAACAGGTGTGAAAGTTGACCTATCTTACAATAGAAAGGGTGCAGAGATCCTCTTTGTGAATCCTTCTGGTGAATACTTCGATCCCAATGGAAACATTACCTTTATGGGTTATATGATGTTATTTCATGAGCTCGGACTTGACATCACAGCAAGCACTTATTGTTCCGAGGGAGGAAACTTCGGCTTTTTCACTTCAAATGAGATGGCAAAGAGGCTTCATTCAAAGGTATATGCCGAGGCAAAGAGGTTGAAGGTAAAATGGGTCCTTGGAGGGGAATGTGGACATATGTGGAGGGTATGGCATCAGTACCACAATACATGGTATGGACCTATGGATTTTCTTGAAGAACCTGTTTCTCCAATAACAGGTACGAAATTCGAGAATGCAAAGTCAAACAAGATAGTCCATATATGCGAATTCACTGCTGATTTAATAAGACATGGAAAACTTAAACTGGATCCAAGCAGAAACGATCACCTGATAGTAACCTTTCATGACTCCTGTAATCCTTCGAGGGCTATGGGGTTTTTTGAGGAGCCGCGTTATATCATCAAGAATGTATGCAATAATTTCTATGAAATGCCACCAAATACTATCAGGGAGAATACATTCTGCTGCGGGTCTGGCTCTGGCTTGAATGCATCAGAAAATATGGAGCTGAGGATGAGGGGAGCCCTTCCGAGGGCAAATGCACTGAGATATGTCCATGAAAAATACGGAGTTAACACACTTGCTAATATCTGCCAGATTGACAGGGCTACCCTTCAAACCCTTGTGGATTACTGGGTTCCTGATGTGCGTGTCTCAGGTGTTCATGAGCTGGTAGGTAATGCCTTAGTGATGAAGGGTGAGAAGGAAAGAACAACCGATTTACGCATTGAACCCCTTCTTGGGAAAGGAGGCTAAAGGAAATGTATGATGGATGGAAGATTATAATTGGGATTATCATATTCTTAGGCATAGCAACCTTTCCTATTCTTTATGACTTAGGGAAAGCTGCACCACCTCCCCCAGAACCAAAGATCGACACTCCTGAGATACAGAAAATGGTTGAAAAGAAATGTGTTGAGCCGAAGTCATTCATGAAGGTGGAGCACATGGTATTGTTAAAGGACTGGAGGGATTTGTATGTCCGTGAGGGGAGGTCGATCTATTTGTCCGCTGACGGGAAGCAGTATAATATAAGTCTTTCCAATACATGTATGAAGTGTCATTCAAACAAGAAAAAGTTCTGTGATGAATGCCATAACTATGCGGCTGTTACACCATATTGTTGGGATTGCCATATAGAGCCGAAGGAGGAGGGTTAGCCATGAGTATCAGTAGAAGAGAATTCTTAAAGATAGCAGGCGCCTCTATCATACTGGGATTTGGAGATATTTCGGCTATTAATGCTTTAGAGAAGGTTGAGGGCACACAGGTTTTAAAGGACATAAAGGCCCTTAAGGCAAAAAGATGGGCTATGGTAATCGATATTAAGAAATTCAAGACAGAGGAGGATTATAAAAGGGTAATTGATGCCTGCCATCGGATTCACAATGTTCCTCATATTGAGAATCCAAAACACGAGGTCAAGTGGATATGGACTGAGACATATGAGCATGCCTTTCCAGACATAGAGTATGAATACATCCCAGAGGATATAAAACACAAACCCTTTATAGTACTCTGTAATCATTGCGATAATCCTGCTTGTGTAAGGGTTTGTCCTGTAAAGGCTACATTTAAAAGGGAAGACGGAATCGTCATGCAGGATATGCACCGGTGTATTGGTTGTAAATTCTGCATGGCAGCATGCCCCTTCGGAGCAAGAAGCTACAATTGGCTCCACCCGAGGGATTATATAAAAGAGGAGAATAGAGAATTTCCGACAAGAACAACAGGGGTTGTAGAAAAGTGCATTCTTTGTTATTGGAGGATTGACAAGGGACTACCTCCTGCCTGTGTGGAAGCCTCAAATGGTGCATTGATTTTTGGTGACCTTGCAGATCCTAACTCTGAGGTAAGGAGGGTTCTTAGTGCAAATTACGTTATTCGACGTAAAGCAGAGCTCGGAACAAAGCCAATGGTTTATTACATAATTTAGGAGGTAAAGAATGCTTGAAGCAGCGATAAAGGGAAGACCAAGATATTGGGGATGGGTATTGTTTTTGTTAGGAGTTATTATAATTGGTTTTATCGCCTGGCTAAGAGAACATCATTTGGGTTCTGGGTTAACCACGGGCCTTAGCAGGGATGTTTCATGGGGACTTCACGTTGGTCAGCTTACCTTTTTTGTTGGTGTTGCAGCCTCAGCCGTAATGGTTGTCCTGCCTTATTATCTGCACAATTACAAGGCATTTGGAAGGATTACTATTATGGGGGAATTCCTGGCTATCTGTGCTGTAGTTATAAGCATGCTTTCAGTTTTTGTCATTATGGGTCAGCCAGCCCGGGTCTGGAATGTACTTCTTCACCCTACCCCTCGTTCTGTCATATTCTGGGACCTTTTAGTCCTGATGGTGTACCTTATCCTTAATGCCCTTTGTGGCTGGACTGTCCTGAGTGCAGAACGTAAAGACGTACCACCACCTAAATGGATAAAGCCTTTTATATACTGGGCAATCATTTGGGCACCATCTATTCATACGGTTACAGCCTTCTTATATGCAGGACTTCCGGGAAGGGCTCACTGGATGACAGCTCTTCAGGCAGCCCACTTTTTAGCAACAGCCTTTGCTGCCGGGCCCTGCCTCCTTATAATCCTTAGCATGATTGCAAGAAAGGTTAGTAGGTTTGACCCTGGTAGTATAGCTATTCAGACCCTGGCAAAGATTGCTACTTACGCCCTGATTATACACATATTCTTCATCGGACTTGAATTTTTTACTGCCTTTTACAGCCAGATACCGGATCATATGCGTTCATTACAATACCTCTACGTTGGTCTGGAAGGACATAAAGAGCTTGTTCCAGTAATGTGGACATCCAGCATACTCGCAGTGATTGGTCTTTTCCTTCTTGTTATACCTGCTACAAGAAGAAATGAAAATAGCCTTGCAATTGCTGCCCTTGCCGTATTCTTTTCTATATGGCTTGATAAGGGATTTACCTTTGTTGCAGGTGGATTTATTCCTAATCCTTTTGAAAGGGTAACAGGATATTGGCCTGCTTTGAATGAGTTTCTAGTAGCCGCCGGTGTTTGGGCAATCGGTTTTTTGGTACTTACTATTCTTTACAAGGTAGCTGTCTCAATAAAGGAAGAAATGGTCTTTGATAAATATGGTGAAAAGCAGGTTAGAACCTGAACCTATCAAATAAACCTGATTGAAAAGGGATGCCAGATTTTCTGGCATCCCTTTTTGTTACAACCTTTCTAAACTTGACATAAAATATTCTCTCCTATAAATTAGCCTGCAGGAGGATTTCTGGAGGATTTAATCTCAAGATATGGCTATATTGCAGTATTTATACTTACCTTTTTTGAGGGTGAAAGTGTACTCATAGCTTCAGGATTTCTTGCCTTTAATAATTATCTCGATGCACATGCAGTTGTGCTCATTGCAGCCGTAGCTTCCTACATAGGTCATAGTACATTTTTCCTTATTGCCCTCCACAGAAGGGAAGCCTTTCTTAAATTCACTCAGAAGCTGATAAAAGTGAATATATCAAAACTTGAATCTTTGATGGCAAGATATGGAGTTGCATCGATATTCATAAGTCAGTGGCTTTACGGATTCAGGCTTATGAGTGCAGCAGTCCTGGGCCTTTCGCGTATGGGTAAGAAAAAGTACTTTACCTTTCTGCTTATAAGTTGTCTCATCTGGGCAGCTATATGCACCTATGTAGGCTATTTCTTTGGCGCATCCCTGAAAACGCTCCTTGGCGATCTAAAAAAATACGAGGTACATGTAGCGATCGCTGTCCTGGTAGGAGGTTTTATCATCTGGTTTATAAGGGATGTGAGGAAGAGGAGGAACGCAGAGGGTACGAGGAGTTAGGTTTTCTGGATATAAATTTCCCAGTTGCCCTCTTCCTCAAGCCAAACAGATTCGAATGCATATCCATGTTTTTCGCAGTACCGTGGGATAGAATCCTCAACAGAGGCGGGTGAATCACAGAATATTTTCAGTATTGCTCCGCTTGGTAACTTCTCCATTGTCTTTTTTATCATTATCAGAGAATAGGGACAATCCCTTCCGAGAACATCGAGTATTTCCGTTGGTGTCCTTGATTTTAAATCATCCATTATTTTAAGCTTTTTATCATAGCATATAAAACAGGTCAATGTATGTTACGACTGAGAAATTATTTCCTCAGCCTTTCTTTGAATAAAAAACTGATCGGGATGATGCTCTTTCTGAGTCTTGTCCTCGTCTTGGTATTACTCTTCCTTTACTCACAATCTGAAAGGGCGCTGCTTGCAGAACTCGAAAAACAGACAACTGAGCTTTCAAAGGCAATACAGGTTGGTGTTGAAGAAGTCACGAGCACAGGGTCCACAGACCAGATGAGGCTTTATCATTACCTTCAGGAGCTAAATGCAAAAGGTGTGAAGGAGATTTCTATCATCAGCAATACAGATGAGATTATAGCAAGTACTAATCCGATGAGGGTGGGAGAGCAGGTTAGCCCCAGGAAAAAAGAACGTATCATAAAGGCAGAGCTCGGAGAACCTGTTTCTAAAGAGGGGAAGGTCTATAATGTCACTCTTCCTGTAGTTGCTGGTAATGAGCACTATGGTTATATACATCTGAAGATAAACGCAGAGGATTTTTCTAAGCTCCTCAAGGTCAATGCAATAAAAAGGATAGGTGCAACTTCTTTGGTCTTTGGTCTTGGCATACTCATCGCTGCATTTCTTTCATGGATGTATGCCAGGCCAATACATAATGTAGTGAATGCTGCACGGAGGGTCGCAGCAGGGGATCTGACACCAGAGCTTACTACAGACAGGAAAGACGAGATAGGAGAGCTGACACAGAGTTTTAACTTCATGGTTCAAAAACTAAGGGAGGAGCGCGCCCTTGAGGAGAAACTGCGCGAGGTTGAGCACCTTTCCGGGGTAGCACAGTTCGCAAGGGGCATTGCCCATGAGATAAGAAACCCTCTGAATTTTATAAGCCTTTCGATAGATTATCTAAAGGAGAAATGTTCACCCTTGGAAAGCGGGGAAAAAGAGAAGTTTGAGTCCCTTATTACGAGTATAAAGCAGGAGGTACAACGTCTTAACAAACTCGTAGGGGATTTCCTGGATTATGGAAGACCATTGAGACTGAGCCTTCAGGAGATTGAATTGGGTGGTCTTATCGAGGAGGTAATGGCAGTGGTACTGGCAAAAGCAGAAATGGACAATATTGAGATATACAGACAATACGAGGTGCTTCCTAAGCTCTATTTAGACCCAGAGCTGGTAAAGACATGTATCTTTAATGTTATTCTGAATGCCTTTCAGGCAATGCCTGATGGCGGGAGGCTTACAGTGAGTACAAAGGTCTCTGACAGCAGGGTCTCTATTATTATTGAGGATACAGGTATCGGCGTTTCTAAGGAAAACCTATCGAAGGTCTTTGACCCCTTTTTCTCGACCAAGGGCACTGGCCTTGGTCTCGGACTTGCCATGACAAAAGGGGTTGTCGAGGAACACGGCGGTAAGGTGGAGTTCCAGAGCATAGAAGGCAAGGGAAGCACTGTGACGATATCTTTTCTTATGAAGAAGTGAGAAGTGATATGGAGGAATAAGTGGCTGTTGTGCTTGTAGTAGATGATGAACCCCTGCAAAGGGAGATATTTAAGACAATACTTGATGGTGAAGGATACGAGACCTATACCGCCTCATCAGGTGAGGAAGGGTCGAAGATTGTTAAGAGGCTTAATCCTGATGTAGTTCTGACCGACCTTAAGATGGAAGGTATTGACGGCATAGAATTTATTGAATCCATCCCTAAGGGGCCTTTTGAGCCATCAATGATTATTATGACAGCATACGGCACAATACCATCTGCTGTGGAGGCAATGAAGAAAGGTGCTTTTGATTATCTAACAAAACCTCTTGATAAAGACACACTGCTTCTGACTGTCAAGAGGGCTGCTGAGAGAGCCGCCCTCCTTAAAGAAAATCTGCAACTTCAGAGGGCACTTTACGATAAATTCAGTATAGAAGGGATTGTAGGGAGCTCTAGAAAGATGAAGAAGGCGATCGAGGTAATGAAGAAGGTTTCTTTGATCTCTGCATCTGTTCTTATAATTGGTGAGAGCGGCACTGGCAAGGAACTTGTGGCAAGGGCCATTCACTACAACAGCCCGAGACGCGCAAGGCCCTTCACTGCCGTGAACTGTGCTGCAATCCCTGAGAACCTCATAGAGAGTGAGCTTTTTGGTTACGAGCCAGGTGCTTTCACAGGTGCGACATCGAGGAAAATAGGGCTTTTCGAGTCTACGGATGGTGGAACAATATTCCTTGATGAGATTGGAGACCTCCCGTCCGTGACGCAGTCGAAGATCCTCAGGGTGCTTCAGGATAAGGAGATAAGAAGAATTGGTAGCCGCGAGAGTATAAAGGTTGATGTTCGAATAATCTCGGCAACAAACAAAGACCTTGAGAGGGAAATCATTAAGAAGAATTTTAGAGAAGACCTCTATTACAGGCTAAAGGTTATAACCATCGAGCTTCCACCATTGCGTGAGAGAAAGGAAGACATTCCCGAACTTGGGGACTTTTTCATAGAGAAATATAACCGGGAATTTGGCAAAAGAATAAAAGGGATTGAGGAAAATGCGTTGAAGACACTCATGGAATTTCACTGGCCAGGAAATATCAGACAACTCGAGTCTGTCATAGAAAGGGCTGTTCTTATGAGCGAATCTCCTTATATAGGCCTTAAGGACATTAAGAGCGAATTAGGTTCTTCGCACGGAGGTAATATCCTTGACTTCGAACTCCCGGAGGAAGGGATAAATTTTGAGGAGCTTGAAAAAGAACTCCTGAGGAAGGCTATGCTGAAGTCAAACGGTGTTGCAACAAAGGCAGCAAAACTTCTCGGCATGAGTTATAAGACATTCTGTTACAGGTGGGAAAAGTTCAACCTCGTTTCCCCAAAAGAGGATGCCCCTTCCTAAAAGGGCAGGGGCTGTTTTTATTTAAGGTTTATTTTTAGGTAGTTTAGCCCTGGCATATTTATTGCTGCATTCACTTCTGTGAAAGGAGGTGATATAAGTGAAGAAGGCGATAGCTATTATCGTAGCAGTACTCTTTGTATTCGCCATAACCTCTATCTCCTTTGCAGTAGAGGAGAAGAAGGCAGCTCCTGCACCTGCAGAGAAGAAGGCCGAGCCAGCAAAACCAGCTGAAAAGCCAAAGGTTAAGCAGGTTACCGGTGAGGTGAAAGCGGTCGACACAAAAGCCATGACCATCACCGTAACCAAGAAGGTAAAGGATAAGGTTGAGGAGACAGTTGTTACTGTCGATGATAAGACCAAGATCACCTTAGACAAAGAGAAGAAGGTGCTTGCAGATGTGAAGGTCGGCGATAAGGTGACTGTCAAGTACACAGAGGTTGAGGGTAAAAATGTAGCAAAGAGCGTTGCTATCAAGCCAGCACCGAAGAAAGCTGAGCCTGCAAAGCCAGCTGAGCCGGCAAAGAAGAAATAACTTTAGCTCGCAGGGGGGACTCTGTCCCCCCTTGCTCCTAAAACCCCTTAATTTTTACCCCCGTTAGAAGAAATATTTCTAATGGGGGTTATCTCTGATCCTGTCTTTTTCAGTGTATTCTGAAGACGTTGTTGGTAGAAATCCTCGAGTTTATAGAGTACGTCCGGGTTTTTCTCTATTACTTCTTCGAGAAGCTGCCTCCTTATCTCGATAACAACAAGTGGTCCTTTTGCAATCACAGATGCTGTTCTTGGCCTCCCTGTCAGAAATGCTATCTCGCCGAAGACATCTCCTTCTGAGAGAGTAGCAAGTTCTATCTTTTTCCCGAGGATATGTGAAATGACCCTTGCCTGTCCTGATTTTACTATAAATAATGAGTCTCCGGAGTCGCCTTCCTCTATTACCTTCTCACTGTCTGAGAACGATTTAATCTCTGCTTTTTCTATTATTTTTTTTATCTCATCTTTCTGCAGGGAAGAAAAGAGTGACGGGACAGGTTCTTCTCTAAGAAGAGGCCTGGGAGCCGCGGAGATTTTTGCAGATTCGAGTTTCACCATCAGTTCCTTTGATCTGTTTATTGCCTCTACATTGTAGGGATCAAGCCTGAGAATTACCTTATAGAGTGCAAGGGCCTTCTGCATGAAGCCCTGCTTTGTGAGAATCCATGCAGCCTGGTGATACGAGGCTACTGCATTAAGAGAATCACCCATTCTTTGATATATGTCCCCAATCTTGAGATGCACATGGGGATTGTCCCGTTCAACATTACTGAGGTGATGGAGAGAGTTTTTAGCTCCTTCCCAGTCTTGCTTTTTTATAGCATTGAAATATGCTTCCCAGTAATTTTTACTCATGAGCTTTTTCCTGCGAAACTAAGTGCACCTTCAACCCTTTCATCCTCATTTCTCTTTAATAGGCTATTATAGTATATAATAGCAAAAAAATCAGGAGACAGCCTTGGAGAAAAGGATTTCTGTTGAACTCTCTACACGCATTAGGTACCTACCACCTTATCTATTCGCATCCATAGACGAGATGAAACAGAAGGCGATAGTTAGAGGCGCTGACCTCATTGATCTGAGTATCGGTGACCCTGACATCCCTACGCCGCCACATATAGTTAATGCCATGAAAGTGGCTGTTGAGAAACCTGCTAACCACCGTTATCCATCATACGAGGGCATGCCCTCTTACAGGGAGGCTGTTGCGAGGTGGTATAGGAAGAGATTTGGTGTTAAGCTTGACCCGCAGACAGAGGTCCTCTCATTAATTGGCTCGAAGGAGGGCATAGGCCATATCCCTTTAGCATTTGTTGATCCAGGTGATATAGTACTTGTGCCATCTCCTGGTTATCCTGTTTATTCAGCGGGTGTCCTGTTTGCCGGGGGGGGAAATCATGTAATGCCTTTAAATGAGAAGAATGACTTTCTGCCTGATCTTGATGCAATACCCAAAAAGGTATTAAGGAAGGCGAAGCTTATCTTCTTAAACTACCCTAATAATCCTACCTCAGCAATAGCGCCTGTAAAGTTTTATGAGGAAGTGGTAAGAATTGCATTAAAGTACAACATTGTTGTCTGCCATGATGCCTCATACTCCGAGATCTACTATGATAAGAGACCTTCGAGCTTTATGCAGATATCTGGTGCAAAGGATGTGGGCATCGAGTTTCACTCGCTTTCAAAGACATATAATATGACAGGGTGGAGGATAGGTTTTGCTGTTGGAAACCGGGAGGTTTTAGCAGGCCTTGGAAAGATAAAGACAAACCTCGATTCAGGGGTTTTTCAGGCCATACAGGAGGCGGCTATAGTTGCCCTCGATACAGGTGATGAGATTCTTTCGACGATAAGGAAGACTTATCAGGAAAGGAGAGATGTCCTTTACAGTGGTTTAAAAAAACTCGGTATGCATCTCATGAAACCGAGGGCAACCTTTTACATCTGGGCCAGGGTACCTTGTAAATTTGATTCCTTGGATTTTGTGACATATCTGCTTGACAGGGCAGGGGTGCTTGCAACACCTGGTAATGGTTTTGGAGAGGCAGGAGAAGGGTTTGTGAGGTTTGCATTAACGGCATCTGTAGAAAGGATTAAAGAGGCAGTCGAGAGGATAGGAAAGATTCTCCAGTAGGGTTTATTATTTATGGCTGTTCTGGGAGGGGAGAATCTATAAGCTTACTTATAGAATTAAGGTAGTCCACGGCCTCTTCAAGTGCCCTCTTTATCGCCCTCTTTCCGTATAACCCGACTGCTGCATGGAAGAAATCGAGATGAGCAAAGTGCCTGAATATATATTTCCATGAGTAAAATCGTCCCATTGCCTTGAGGCTCTCAATATGGAGAGTTTGAGGGCTCATAAGGAGGGGTTTATAGACAATATGATGGCCATCATATTTGCTCCAGTCAGTATGGAGGAGCCTTCCTGATTCTTTCATCTCATAAAATAATGGTGTGCCTGGCACGGGAGTAAGGATCAAAAATTGTATTGTATCAATACCAAGTTTAATGGAAAAGTCTGCTGTCTCCTTTATGGTATCTATCGTATCGGTATCAGCGCCGAGTACAAACATGCCATGGATTTCGATACCGTGGTCTCTTACCGTTTTGATACAATGCACGATCTCATCAATGTCCTGCCCTTTGTTATATGCCTGAAGGGTTTTCTGGCTGACAGACTCAAACCCGATGTGAAGGATATCACAGCCTGAATCAGCCATGAGGCGTAAGAGTTCTCTATCCTTCGCAACATCTGTCCTCACCTGTGCAGACCAGTTGGAAGTTATCCCTTCAGCAATCATTGCACGAAGGAGTTCTTTTGTTCGCTTCTTGTTTGCAGTAAAGTTGTCGTCAACGAAAAACTTGCTCGCCCTTGAGACAGAATGGACATGTCTTAATTCCTTCATCGTGGCAGCAACGGTTTTAAACCTGTATTTTCTTCCAAACATATGTATCACAGAGCAGAATTTGCAATTAAAGGGACATCCCCTTGATGTTGAAATGGGATAGATGTTAGAAGGTTTCCAATGTGAGACGAGCTTAAAGTCAGGTTCAGGAAGTGCGTCAAGGTCTTCGATAAAGGGTCTCGGGGAATTATTTATAATACCGTCGCCACTGTCTCTATAACTGAGGCCCTTTATTGAAGTGATGTGAGGAATCCCTTTCTTAAGATAATCGATTAGTTCAGGGAGGGTAAAATCACCTTCTCCACGTACCACATAATCAGCATGTTTAAGTGCCTCTTCTGGAAGGAAGGATGGATGAGCACCTCCCATGACAACAGGGATTCCTTTTCGCCTGAGTCTATCGGCAATTCTGTAAGCCCTCACAGAAGTGGAAGTAATGGTGGAGATACAGACAATATCAGAGTTTTCAATATAGGACCAATCAGGGTCAGCGATATCCTCAATAAAGGCATTTACCTCGTAACCCCGTTCGGTCAAAATTGTGGAGAGCAGGACTGCACCAAGCCTCGGAATCGGGAACTTGCTAAAAATGTTGGCACCAGGTGACTTCGCTTCAATAAACGAGATTCTTCTGACATCCATGGCTTCTAATTATACACTAATCCATTGGTAGTGTCCCTTAAATTTTGTCGAACCCCGCAGGTGAGGGGACTATTATGTGATACAATAAAGGCACCAAGGATGTTCAAAATAACAAGGGTGATTTTTAATATTATCGGTAAAAACTGGATGATTTATGGCTATAGCTTACATCGGTATTGGCTCTAATCTCGGCAATAGGCAGGAAAACTGCCTGCGTACAATAGAAATTCTTGAAAAAAGAGGAATTACCGTTAAAAAGAAGTCTTCCATATATGAGACCGAGCCCTGGGGTGTAAAGGATCAACCTCGATTCATAAACATGGCTATAGAAGTAGAAACAGGGCTTGAGCCAAAGGAGCTTTTAAGGATATTAAAGGATGTAGAGAGAGAGGTTGGCAGGGAAGAGTCCTTCAAGTGGGGGCCCCGCATTATCGACCTTGACATCCTCCTTTTTGATTCTCTTATTTTAAGGGAAGATGATTTAGAAATCCCCCATCCTTTGATGCATGAGAGGGATTTCGTTCTTAGACCCCTGTGCGAGATTGCACCAGAGAGAATACACCCCATATTAAAGGTGAGAGTTTGCGATCTTATGCAGAAGCTTCGATACCGTCATTAATTTTCCAGGCTGTTTATGAACTCTCTATTTTCGAGGTACCATTTAACTGTCTTTTTGATGCCTTCTTCTATTGTGGTCTCTGGATACCAGTTCAATCTTTCTTTGGACTTTTCGATATCTGCCCATGTTGCAGGGACGTCAGCAGGATGGCGTGGTAAAAACTCTATGGTTGCCTTTTTACCGAGGGCCTCTTCTATAAGGTTTATCACATACATGAGTTCAACAGGATTGTCA
Organism: Nitrospirota bacterium; assembly: GCA_040753955.1. Classification (GTDB taxonomy): domain Bacteria; phylum Nitrospirota; class Thermodesulfovibrionia; order Thermodesulfovibrionales; family SM23-35; genus JASEEX01. Next base: position 18,004 of record JBFMDQ010000019.1, read on the forward strand.
CTACCGAGGTTGAATATTTCGTAACCGAAAGGCTGGAGGCATTTAACCGTACCATCGGCAATGTCATCTATGTAAGAAAAATCCCTTTGCTGTTTGCCGTCTCCGAACACAATTATAGGAAGACCTTTATCAATTCTTTTTACGAATATAAATATGCTCATGTCGGGCCTGCCTGCGGGACCATAGACTGTAAAGTATCTCGGTATGCTTATATCCAGGCCATAGAGATAATGGTAGCAATAGCAGACGACCTCAGCCCCCTTTTTTGTTGCCGAATAGGGTGCAAGGGGAAAGTCTGTCCTGTCTATCTCTCTGAAGGGTATCTCCTTCAGACCATAAATGCTCGAAGTGGATGCCAATACAAACTTATTAACACTAAATTCTCTGCAACATTCAAGAAGATTTAAAGTGCCTTTTATATTTGTATCGAGATAAACCCATGGGTTTTCTACAGATGCCCTCACCCCCGCCCTCGCAGCGAGATTGATGACAGCATCGAATTTATTCTCCAGGAATAATCTTCTTACAGGTTCATATTCTGAAATATCAAGGATCTGTAAAGAGAAGTTTTGATTTTTATTTAATGAACTCAATCGCCATTCTTTTAGCCGTGGATCATAGTGGTCATTAAGGTTATCAACACCCACAACATTCATATTCTCCTCAAGCAATCCTTCCGAGACCTTCCACCCGATAAATCCAGCACATCCGGTCACAAGAATATCCTTCATGATCTTACCTTTCTAAACCCTCTTCTTCAGCCATTTCCTAGGGTCAACAATCACAAATCTCTTATTTCCATCTGAGTAGACGACCTTCGCTATCCTTGAGTTCAATATCATTCTCTTACACATCATGCACGGCTCAGCATAACATTCATTACTTCCCTCATCAATACCTGATATATAAATTGTTGCACCCCTTAATTCATCGACAGATGCACGAATAATCGCATTTGCCTCTGCATGCACACCGTGGCAGAGTTCATACCTCTCGCCATGGGGGATCTGAAGCTCTCTCCTCGTGCATTTACCTACCTCAAGGCAGTCCTTCATGCCTGAAGGGGCACCATTATAGCCGGTACTTACAATAATATTATCCTTTGTAATAACCGCACCATACTTTCTCCTCAGGCAGGTAGCCCTTGCCGAGACCGCCCTTGCAATGCCGATGAAGTATTCGTCCCAACCAAGCCTGAGTTCTTTCCTCTTCTTCATTTGATCTCTTAAAGGAAATTCAATGATATATCTTTAATCTTTAATGTTACAGAATATCTTGAGAGTTCTATCCTTATCTTTGAGGGATACCAGACATCACCTAACTTCTCAGGATTTTCATAATAGAAATTAAACTCTCTGCCATCTTCAAGAGATATTGTTTGCTTCACGGGTAGCATTGTCTTTCTGTCTATCCATATTATTCTCGATTGGTTTTTAAGAAGATATACATCTTCTTTTTCATCAATATTAGAGTCCTCTATATCCCACCAGAAGAGACAATCTCGCAGGCCGTGGGTAAGTATTTCAGCTTTGGCTCTGTCAAGCCAGGGAGTGCTTTTTATAATACCCTTTTCTAATGTGACCTCGAGTGCAAGAAATCCGAATGAGTATATGCGTAGGTTTAGATCACCGTTTCTGGATACATTCAGCACCCCGTCTCCCCTTATTTCACCATTATCTTTTTCGAGGATTATGGAGAAAGTGGCATCTATGGCTGAGATACTGTTCTTTGAGTAGAGAACATCTTTTATGTCAATGCCTTCATATACGGGTATCTCGACTCGTGACGTTGCGCAGGAAAATAAAAATAAGATAATGCTAAGTGAGAACAGCCTCGAGACAGTCTTCAACATCCTTTACCCCAATTATCTCTAATCCGGGATTATTCTTGATTTTTTCAGAGTTCCCCAGAGGCATGACAGCCCGCTTAAACCCTATCTTTGATGCCTCCTTTATCCGTGCTTCTGCCTGTGTAACTGCCCTTATCTCACCCGAAAGACCGGCCTCGCCAAATACAAAGGTTTTTGGGTCTATCGGTATGTTTTTCGAAGAAGAAACTATTGTTGCAATGATGCCGAGATCAACAGCAGGCTCAATTATCCTGAGCCCTCCGACAACATTTACAAATATATCCATTCCTCCGAGATGGAGGCCTGCCCTTTTTTCAAGCACCGCCACGAGTAGGTTTACCCTGTTAAAGTCAACACCTATAGTTGTCCTTCGGGGCATCCCGAAGTTAGTCTGAGAGACGAGGGATTGTATCTCGACCATTAGGGGCCTGGTACCTTCGAGGCTTGCAACAACTGTTGAGCCTGAAACATTCAGTGGCCTTTCGAGAAGGAAGAGCTCAGATGGATTTTCTACCTCTATAAGACCTGAGTCAGACATCTCGAAGACCCCTATCTCGTTTGTTGAGCCAAAGCGGTTTTTTACTGTCCTGAGGATGCGGTAAGAATGTCCCCTGTCAGCTTCAAAATAGAGAACTGTATCTACGATATGTTCAAGTACACGTGGGCCAGCAATCGTACCCTCTTTGGTAACATGGCCGACGAGGAATACAGGGATATCTGACCTCTTTGCAAAGATCATCAATTTTGCAGCGCACTCCCTCACCTGGCTGACAGAACCAGGTGCGGAAACAAGCTCCTCTGTGTAAACAGTCTGGATGGAATCTACAACTATTACCTTTGGGGAAAGTTTTGATGCTGTATTAATAATGCCTTCGAGTGAGGTCTCTGAAAGTAATATTATCTCATTAGAGTTTATTGAGAGCCTTTCTGCCCTGATTTTTATCTGCTCAGGAGACTCTTCACCCGAGACATAAAGTACCCTACCGTATCTGGAAAGACCCGAGAGGGCCTGCAGGAGCAATGTGGATTTGCCTATGCCAGGGTCGCCTCCAACGAGTATCACTGATCCTGTGACAACGCCACTTCCTAAAACCCTGTCGAGTTCTTTCATCCCTGTTGATGTCCTCTGCCCGTATCCGCCCGTGATTGAACTCAGGGGCTGGGGCTCTGATTTACCGAGATGGGTAAGAAATGAGGATTGACGGGTAACGGCTTCTTTCCTTTCTTCAACAAGACTATTCCATGTTCCACAGTCCGGGCATCTGCCGAGCCACTTAGGGCTTGTGTAACCGCATGCCTGACACTGGTAAAATGTCTTTATCTTCGGCATATCATCAATGACATTTTGTTAACCTTATGTAACCTGACTTAATTATAGCAGAAGTGTATTAGTTGAGGTTTCCGAAATTTTAGTTTACCCCGTTAGAAGGACAAAGGTCTTCTATCGGGGTTTACCGAAATTCAGCTTCGCGATTTTATATATAGAGCAGTCCCATACCTTTACCAGGATGATGGGCTTTTTTTATTGCCTTGTCCATGAATTCCTTTGCCCCCCTTACTGATTCGAGGGGGATATGGCCAAGGGCAAGTAGTGCCGCAATAGCAGCAGAAAAGGCACATCCAGTGCCATGGTACTCACCTTCTATCTTTAAGCCTTCTATATCATACAAATTCCCGTCATAAAAAAGGTCAAGGGCTACCTCCTCGAGGAGTCCGCCAGTAATGACCACGACCTCAGGGCCCATATCCTTCAGGACTTTAGCAGTCTTTTCCATGTCCTCTCTATCTTCAATTGTGATACCCGTCAGAACTGATGCTTCATATATATTTGGGGTAATCACCTTTGAAAGGGGGAAAAGCTTTTCTCTCAATGCATCTAAGGTTCCATTCTCAATGAGGCTTATACCAGATGAAGAAACTGTCACAGGGTCAATAACGAGGTTGCTTAATGAATATCCCTTTAATATCTCAGCAACAAGTTCAACAGCCCAACTGCTATAAAGCATCCCTATTTTTATTGTATCAGGTATGATATCAGAGAGAAGTACATGAAGCTGTCTCTCGAAGAAATTTTTTTCAACGGGGAGGACGGAATCAACACCCTTTGTATTCTGTGCAGTAATGGCAGATACCACAGAAAGCCCGTGTACTCCGAAGGCCCTGAAGACCCTTAGATCTGCCTGTAGCCCTGCCCCCCCTGTAGGATCAGAACCAGCTATGGTAAGGGCTATTTTCATCTCCTTTTCTTCAGCGCCTTCTCCACTATTCTTATTGCACAGAACTCCCCGCACATTGAGCAGACTTCTCTCTCTGCAGGAGGAACCTCTGCCCGCCACTTGCGCACCCTGTGAGGATCGAGGCTTAACGAAATCTGACCATCCCAATCGAGGTTTTTTCTGTATCTTGCCATCTTTCTGTCAAGCTCGATTGAACCAGGGACACCCTTTGCAATGTCTGCTGCATGGGCAGCTATCTTTGATGCAATGAGCCCCTCTTTTACATCTTCAATATTCGGTAGCCTGATATGTTCTGCCGGAGTTACATAACACAGGAAATCTGCGCCTGCTGCTCCTGCAATGGCACCACCTATAGCCGCCGCAATATGGTCATAACCCATGGCAATGTCTGTCACAAGAGGGCCAAGAACGTAGAAGGGCGCACCTTTGCAGAGCTCTTTCTGGATCTTTATGTTCAACTCTATCTGGTTTAAAGGCACATGGCCCGGGCCCTCAATGATTGTCTGAACCCCAGCCTCGATTGCCCTGTCCCTCAGTTCTCCGACAGTTAGTAATTCTTCGATCTGGCTTCTGTCTGTTGCATCCTCGAGGCAGCCAGGACGTAGCCCGTCTCCGAGGCTTAATGTTAAATCATATTTTTTTGCAATCTCCAAGAGCCTATCATAATGCTCATAGAGAGGATTTTCTTTGTCATTGTAAATCATCCATTCAAGAAGAAATGAACCGCCACGGCTAACAATGTCAAGGACCCTACCTTCTTCCTTTAACCTTTCAATGGCCTTCCTTGTCAGGCCGCAGTGAACTGTGACAAAATCAACTCCTTCCACTGCGTGTTCTTCTATCACACCAAAGATGTCGTCAGGGGTCATCTTTGCTATAGTGCCATAAGTCTCTGCAGCCCTTATGGCAGCCTCATATATCGGAACTGTACCGACCGAAAGAGGAGACCTCTTCAAAAGGAGTCGCCTAAGTTCTTTAATAGGTCCACCTGTTGAAAGGTCCATAACAGCATCAGCACCGTACTTAACAAGGATATCGAGCTTCCCCCTTTCATCATCAAGTGAGACCTTATCCTTCGATGTACCTATATTTGCATTGACCTTTGTCCTCAGCCCTCTTCCTATGCCTATTGGTTTTACTTCGTGGTTACTATTTCTGGGGACTACCGTTAATCCCTCCGCAATATCAGAAGCGAGCCTTTCCGGTGATATATTTTCAGAAAGGGCAACAACCTTAACTTCACTAGTAACAATTCCCTTTTTCGCCAGTTCTATTCTCGTCATTTGAGTAACCTCTCAACCCTGAGCTTCTCCAGGGCTATCTCTGCTGCCCTTTTGCCGGAAAGAAGCATCCCTCCGAAAATAGCGCCCATCCTGGGAGAACCAAAGACCGTATTTGCCGCCATCCCGGCGACGATGAGGCCAGGATAAACCTCTTTTGTATTCTCCAATATCTCCCTTTCTCCCTTTTCCGACCACATAGACTTCTCACCCATAATATCGCCCGTGGGGGTCCTTAGCCTGGGCCCTATCTTTTTTGACACTATGCGGCATACTTCGCCATCATGCCCGGTAGCATCTATCACCACCCTTGACCTCACAGTTAATGGGTCTACATGGAGCTTTGACCAAGAAACAGCACTCCAATTAAGGACTAATCCAGTAATGACATCTCCGTCTGAGGCGGACTCCCTTATCATCACGTCTTCCACACTTATGAGGTTGAAGATGTTCGCTCCAGCTTTTATGGCCTTAAGGCAGAGGGCTGAAACCGCCTCTAAGGCATGGGCTACATAAAGCCCCTCTTTATATTTCTTCGTTCGCACCTCAAATTCATCCAGAACCCTTCTCCCCTCCTCCTGGACAACAATGTAGTTGAACATCATCCCTCCACCCGGCATTCCACCTCCAACCCGGAGCTGTCTTTCAAATACAGCTATCTTTACACCCTCCCTTGCTAGATAATAAGCAGCGGTCATACCCGAAGGTCCTGCCCCTGCTATGGCTACCTCTACATCAAGGACATCGAAGAAGTTCTTAAAATAGCTCTCCATTATTGCACGAGATATAAGCACTTCATCCATTTTATCCTCCAAACACAAAAAAACCGCATCCCTGAAGGATACGGTCTGCTTTCCCATTCCCTACGCCGGCATTACCCGGATCAGGTTCGAGGGGTCGACATTTTGTCCTCTCAGGCCCTCCGGCCTCCCCCAGGGACAACTTAAGTATAGTCCAGGCTCTAAAGGAATGTCAACTTCAACATATCCCCTGCACTATGTCATAGTGCGGGGGGGGAGAATGAGCGAAGATACTATATCCTGCTCTGTAAGATATTTATCTTATGTGCCAGACATCCAGCCCCAAAGCCATTATCTATATTCATTACTGCGATGCCAGGCACACAGGAATTGAGCATTGCAAAGAGGGCTGTGAGCCCACCGAGGCCTGCACCATAACCGATGGATGTTGGGACTGCAATAATTGGCTTGTCTGTAAGACCACCAACAACAGAGGGAAGGGCACCTTCCATACCAGCAACAACTATAATCACCCTCGCAGAACCAATAGATTTTTTTATGTCTCTAAGCCTGTGAATCCCTGCCACGCCAACATCATAGACACTCTCAACTCTGCTTCCGAGAAATGAAGCCGTGACTGCTGCCTCCTCTGCGGCAGGTATGTCAGATGTCCCTGCAGAAAGGATAAGAATATGGCCCTTTCTCTTTTTTTCTCCCCCTGCTGATATTGCGCCTGATGAGGGATGAAAGACGGCCTTTCTAATCTTCAGGCCATCATATATCTCCTTAGATGCCTTTGTGATTAAAAGTTTTTTATTTTTTCTAAACATGGTTCTTGCTATTGCAACTATCTCCTCCATTTTTTTGCCTTTGGCAAATACTACCTCCGGAACCCCCTGCCTTATATGCCTGTGATGGTCCACCTTAGCAAAGGAGAGGTCTTCATAGGGAAGGTGTTTTAGTTTGTTAAAGGCAGCATCTACACTGAGTTTTCCTGACTTTATTGATTCGAGAATCTTTTTTATTTTTGGTTCATCCATAAAACTCCGATTTTAATGAACGGGTCATTAGATCATTGACAGCAAAAACAGGGTCTTTGCCCTCATAAAGAATCTTATAGACCTGTTCTATGATAGGCATCTCGATATTGTATTTTTTTGACAGTTCAAAGGCAGATTCTGCAGTTGCGACCCCCTCTACAACACTCCTTGTCTGATCCAGAATATCCTCAAGCCTCATGCCCTGTCCGAGTTTAATCCCTAAGGTGTAATTCCTTGAGAGTGGGCTCGTACATGTGAGAACCAGATCTCCCAGACCACTAAGCCCAGAAAATGTCTTTTCTTTTGCACCCATCGCAACCCCGAGCCTTGTTATTTCAACAAGGCCTCTCGTTATGAGTGAAGCCCTTGCATTATGGCAAAGACCGAGACTATCAGAAATTCCTGATGCTATGGCTATCACATTTTTTAAGGCCCCCCCGATCTCTACGCCAAGTAAATCGTCATGAGTATAGACCCTGAAGCTGCTCGTATTAAATACCTCCTGGAGTATAAATCCTGTATCCTTATCTTCTGTCGCGAGGGTAACGGCAGTGGGCAGATTTTTTATCACCTCTTTGGCAAAACTCGGGCCTGAAAGTACAGCAACCTCATGTCCTGACAAGTCTCTTAATACCGAAGAGATTGTCATAAGTGTTCCTCTTTCTATGCCCTTTGATGCGCTGATGATTACTGCTTCATCCGATATGTAGGGAAGGGATTCTTTAAATACAGACCTTGTATACTGTGCTGGCACGGCATCAAGGATATATCGTGCTTTGTCTACAACCTCATCAATCTGATGGGAGATTTTAGCGTTTATAGGAAGCCTGACATCAGGAAGATAGATTTTATTTATTTTCGTTCTTTCCATCTCTTCAGCAAGGTCCCTTTCGTAGACCCAGAGTGATACGTCGTAGCCTTTATTTGATAAGAGGTATGCGAGGGTTGTCCCCCAGCTACCAGCACCTATGACAGCTATATAGCTCATGGAGATTAATGATTAACGGTCACTAAAGAAATATAGCAGATTTATAGTATGGATGCAATGAATTAACTGACTCTGTAAGTAGCAAAACGTTAGGGGGGGGTTACAAGCACCTGAGAATGCTGTAACTCCTCAGTCTCTGTCATTCCTGCGCAGGCAGGAATCCAGTCCCCTTACCATTTTCTGGATTCCCGCTTTCGCG
>JBFMDQ010000020.1:0-25145 GCA_040753955.1 Nitrospirota bacterium
TCGTTAGTTCCTAAATGTACCGATAATACCTAATTTTCTTAATCCCTGTGAGCCAGGAAAGGAAAAAGCTCACTATGCTAACAATTAAAGCTCCCCAGAATGCAGGCCAGAAGCCATTTATTTGGAGGCCAAGGTTTAAAGGACCAGAAAGTTTTGCAGTGATTACCAACATCAGAGCATTAACTATGAGAGTAAAAAGGCCCAGCGTGAGGATAATCAAAGGAAATGTAAAGAGAGTCGCAAGGGGCTTTATAAGTGAATTAACGATTCCGAAAACCGCCCGATGATAATCATTTTCCACCACTCTCCTGAGAATGTTATCCCATTTACAATCTTAACAGCCACTGCAATAGAGAGGGCATTGATCATTATCCTTAAGATCAGGTAGGCCATATCACATTTAAACGTGGTAGAGTTAATTCACATAAGAAAAACCCTGAATATTTCTTAAAATTAGCACCTCTTTGAATTCATCATCCAGAGAGTTTATGCATCCCTGTACCTTTTGCTGGACATCCTTTCTTCCGAGTCTTTCTAAGTTAATTATCGTCTGTTCTTTCCCCTTTATATAGTTAGACAGATCAGCAAGGAGATTTGTTCTTAATTGTAAAGGAAAGCCTATGAGAAGTAAACAGGCAGTAATATTAAATTAGTTGCACTCTGGAGGCTGGTGAAAGAGATGGTAGATTTTTTGTTGAATTTTCGCTCTAATGCTATAATAAACAACTCAGGAATATGCTAAGCGGGGACTAGGAATTTGCATCCATGTCAGGATACACTACAGAATTAGAAAAATGACAACCATGAGAATTGCCCTTGCACAGGTTAATCCTACCGTTGGAGATTTTGAGGGTAATGTTTCAAAGATTATTGATTATATTGAGAAGGCAGAAAAAGCCAGTGCTCAAGTAGTGGTTTTTCCTGAGCTTTCGATAACGGGTTATCCACCCGAAGACCTCCTCTTGAAACCCAAGTTCATAGAAGATAACCTCGATGCCCTTAAAAAAGTTCAGAAGAAGGTGAGAGATATAGTAGCAATAGTTGGCTTTGTTGACAGAAAAAAGGATATCTATAATGCTGCTGCAATGATTTACAACAAAAGGCTCATCGATATCTACCACAAGATGTATCTCCCGAATTATGGCGTATTTGATGAGTTTCGTTATTTCCAGGCAGGCACGAGATGTCCCATATATAAGGTTGGTGATGCCTGTTTAGGTGTCAATATATGTGAGGATATTTGGTATCCAGAAGGGCCCACAAGGATTCAGGCCCTTGCGGGAGCTGAGATGATTATAAATATAAATGCATCGCCATATCGTATCGGCAAGGGAAAATTTAGAGAAAATATGCTTTCCGTAAGGGCCTCAGATAGCATAGCCATAATTGCTTATCTGAATACCGTTGGAGGACAGGACGAACTTGTATTCGACGGTGACAGCCTTATCCTTGACCAGAATGGTAACGTAATAGCAAGGGGAAGACAGTTCAAAGAAGACCTGATCGTTACCGACTTGAACCTTGATGCCGTGAGGATGAGAAGGCTTCATGCTCCTCGCAGGAGACAGGAGGTGATTAAACTTGGGAAAGAGGCTGTTGAAGAGATCAACATTCCTGTTGAAAAGAGATTACATGAAGAAAGAGCAATGCCAGGTCTTCCATCAAGAGCCTATAAGGTTTTAGAACCATTAGAAGAGATCTATGAGGCGCTTGTGCTCGGCACATCTGATTACGTCAAGAAGAATGGGTTTAAAGGTGTTGTAGTAGGTCAGAGCGGTGGTATCGATTCTTCCCTTGTGTCATCCATCGCAGTGGATGCGATCGGTAAGAAGAATGTAACAGGTCTTTTCATGCCTTCTCCTTATACATCGAAAGAAAGCAGGGAAGATGCTTATTCTCTCACTAGTAATTTAGGAATAAAGGTAATAGAAGTGCCTATTGATGGTATATTTCAGGGTTACCTCGATGCCCTTAAAAAAGAATTCCAGGGTCTGCCAGAAGATGTAACAGAGGAAAATATTCAGGCAAGGATAAGGGGTAATATCCTTATGGCATTCTCTAATAAGTTCGGATGGCTTGTCCTGACCACAGGCAATAAATCAGAGATAAGTGTTGGGTATGCAACCCTTTATGGTGATATGGCAGGTGGTTTTGCAGTGATAAAGGATGTGCCAAAAACAATGGTATATGATCTCTGCAGGTGGAAGAATAATAAAGAGGGAAGGGCTGTAATACCCGAGAGGGTTTTATTGAAGGAGCCTTCAGCAGAGCTAAAGCCCGAACAGAAGGATACGGACACACTTCCACCTTATCCTTTGTTAGACCCAATACTGAAGGCATATATTGAAGATGATAAAAGTTTTGAGGAGATATTATCTCTTGGCTGTGATGTTGAATGCGCACAGAAGGTTGTAAGAATGATAGATAAAAGTGAATACAAAAGAAGGCAGGCACCTCCTGGAATAAAGATAACCCAGAGAGCCTTAGGAAAGGACAGACGCTTTCCAATAACGAATAAATACAGGGATTATTGATAATGCGGAAAAAAAATTCTCTCTTAATAACCCTATCTCTTTCTCTTATTATTTTTATTTTTAGTTCTGTCTTTCCTGAAGATACTAAGAACTTTCAGTTCAAGAAACAGCCTGAAATCCAGCAAGTGAAACCAAAGAAACCTGTTAAGATCAAGCTCAGACGCTCAGCAGAAGATAAATACACATGGGAACTCACAGGTGATGATGTGGATGAGATTGTAAAGACAGACAGGCGACTCAGGAAATTGTTGAAGATAGAATGAAGGGTACTCTATATGTAGTCTCAACTCCTATAGGTAACCTTGAGGACATTACCTTGAGGGCATTAAGGGTTCTCAAAGAAGTAGATGTTATCGCAGCAGAGGACACGCGGCACTCACGCAGGCTCTTGACACATTATGGCATTTCGAAGCCATTGATTAGCTACTGGGGCGAAAGAGAGAAGGTTAAATCAGCAGAGATCCTCGAAAGACTTCATTCAGGACAGTCTGTTGCCCTTATCTCAGATGCAGGGACCCCGGGAATATCTGACCCGGGTGCGGTGCTCATAAAAAAGGCAGTAGAGGAAGGCATTAGTGTTATCTCTATTCCTGGCCCGTCAGCATTAATTGCCGCACTGTCTATATCGGGACTTTCGACACAGGAATTTACGTTTATAGGATTTCTTCCATCCAAAAAGAGCCAGCGCCAGAAGGTTCTAAGGGACCTCGGTCTTGAACCGAGAACACTTGTTTTTTACGAAGCACCGCACAGGATTCTTGAGACACTTTCAGATATGGAGGAGATATTTGGAGAAAGAAGGGCAACCCTTGTAAAAGAGATAAGTAAAATTCATGAAGAGGTTTTGAGGGGCAGTATTTCGCAGATATTTAGCAGTATTGAAAAATCAACGATAGCAGGTGAGTATGCAATAGTCGTAGAGGGAAGGACAGAAGAGGGGAGGCTCACAACTGAGGATGCCCTCTCAGAGGTGAGTGCTTTAATGAAAAAAGGTCTTGGGAGAAAAGAGGCTGTCAAGAAAATTGCTAAGGCATACGGGTTGAGCAAGAAGGAGCTTTACGATAAAAGCCTTGACTTTTTCGGCACTTAGCAGAGACAATAATTTCGAAAGAGATAGAGGGGATAAGGTCAGAATTTTAGAGAAGAGCTACAATCCGAGAGGCATAGAAGAAAGGTGGTATGAATATTGGGTCTCAAAAGACTATTTTAAACCAGACCCGGCTTCAAAAGGTAGTGTCTTTTCTATAGTTATACCACCGCCAAATATAACAGGTTCTCTTCACATGGGCCATGCCCTTAATGCAGTCCTGCAGGACATCCTTACCCGCTGGAAGCGCATGTCAGGTTATAAGGTCCTATGGCTACCAGGGACTGATCATGCAGGTATAGCAACCCAGAATGTTGTAGAAAAGCAGCTCGCAACTGAAGACCCTGAGTTCCGGGTTGCTATGTATGAGGTCCAGGCCAAGAATGTTACAGAAAAGGAGCTTCCATCTGAAAGGCTTTACAGGCATAAGCTCGGCAGAGAAGCCTTCATAGAGCGGGTCTGGAAATGGAAGGCAGAATATGGGGGGAAGATTATTCACCAGCTTAAGAGGCTTGGCGCTTCATGTGATTGGTCGAGGGAAAAGTTTACACTTGACGAAGGACTTTCGAGGGCTGTAAGGGAGGTTTTTGTAAGGCTATATGAGGAAGGGTTGATATATAGAGATAATCGGCTTATAAACTGGTGTCCACGTTGCCACACAGCACTTTCAGACCTCGAGGTAGAGCACGAGGAAATAGAAGGTAAGCTGATATATATAAAATATCCACTTACCCCCCCTGTTCCCCCCCTTAGTAAGGGGGGGTATATAACTGTAGCGACCACAAGGCCTGAGACTATGCTCGGCGATACTGCTGTAGCAGTTCACCCTGATGACAGTCGTTATAAGGATTTTATAGGTAAGACCGTGGACCTCCCTCTTACAAAAAGAAAAATCCCGATTATATCTGATAATGCCGTTGATCCTTCATTCGGGACCGGTGCTGTTAAGGTCACCCCAGCACATGATTTTAATGACGAGGCCGTGGCAAAGAGGCAAAGCCCAGCATTAGAGTTTATAACCGTAATAGGGAAGGATGGCCTCATGACAGAGGATGCAGGAAGCAGATATGCAGGCATGGGCAGATATGACTGCAGGAGACTTGTCCTTAAAGATTTAAAGGAGAAAGGGCTTATAGAAAAAGAACAGAGATACACACATACTATAGGGCACTGTTACAGGTGTAAGACTGTCATAGAGCCTTTATTAACCCTTCAGTGGTACGTAGATGTAAGGCCTCTTGCTAAAGAGGCGATAAAGGTGGTCAAGGAAGGACGTATTAGACTCATCCCGAGGTCATGGGAAAACACATATTTTGCATGGATGGGAAATATCAGAGACTGGTGCATATCCCGACAGATATGGTGGGGACACAGGATACCTGCATGGTACTGCCAAAAAATGCAAAATGCAAAATGCAAAATGCAAAATGGAGTCATAGTATCGAGAGTCATACCCACAATATGTCCTTACTGTGGGTCAGAAGAATTGATTCAGGATGAGGATGTTTTAGATACATGGTTTTCATCTGCCCTCTGGCCTTTCTCTACCCTTGGTTGGCCCGATAAGACGGTTGATCTTGAGACCTTCTATCCCACGACTGTTCTTGTAACTGGTTTTGATATCATCTTCTTCTGGGTTGCAAGGATGATAATGATAGGTCTCAAATTTATGGGAGATGTGCCTTTCAGAGATGTATATATCCATGCCCTTGTCAGGGATATTAAAGGTCAGAAGATGTCCAAATCAAAGGGCAATGTTGTTGACCCTCTGACAATGATGGATAGGTACGGTACAGATGCCTTCAGGTTTACCCTTGCTGCCTTTGCTGCACAGGGCAGGGATATTAAATTTTCGGAAGAGAGGGTTGAAGGATACAGACATTTCGTAAATAAGCTCTGGAATGCAGCAAGATTTATTATAATGAACTCCGAGCTCCAAGCTCCAAGCTCCAAACCAAACTTCTCACTTCTCACTTCTCACTTCTCACTTCCAAGCAGGTGGATTATAAGCAGACTTGCAGCTACCGCTGACGATATAAACAGGGCACTCGATGAATATCGGTTTAATGATGCAGCATGCGATATATACCAGTTTGTATGGCATGAATTCTGTGACTGGTATATCGAGATGGCGAAATCAGATACCAGGAATCCGGAACTAAAAAATAGTGTTATAGGGTGTCTTCTTTATACCCTTGATGCCTCCCTGAGGCTCCTCCATCCTTTCATGCCCTATGTTACAGAGGAGATATGGCAGAAAATAAAAAGTTGGGAGGCGGGAGTTAGGGGTCAGGAGTTAGAAATTAAAGAAAGTATTATGGTCTCCCATTATCCAAGGTCTCTGCTGAGGGATTATCAAGCAGAAGAAGATATGTCCTATATTATTGATGCTGTGACGGGGATAAGGACCATCAGGGGAGAACTGAACATCTCCCCATCCTTTGAACTTAATGTGTCAATAAGGACATACTCTCGAAAGGCAGAAGAGATATTGAGAGAAAATGTGCAATATCTCAAAAGACTTGCAAATGCTAGCGAGATAAAGATAGGGATGGAAGTTGATAAGCCAGAGGGCTCAGCAACATGCATTAAGAGTTCGATGGAGATATATGTTCTCCTTAAAGGGGTCTTGAATATCGAGGCAGAAATAGATAGACTTAAGAAGGTTGAGGCAGAGGTAGAAGGTTCTATCTCCTTCCTGAATAAGAAGCTCCTTGATGAGGACTTTCTCCTGAGGGCACCCACAGGGGTTGTTGAGAAGGAAAAAGCAAGATATGAGGAACTCATACGGAAGAAGGAGAGGATTATGGAGAGTATAAAAAAACTTAAGGAGGCCGGAGGTGAGAAATGATGCCTATGGAAAAAAGAGAGATTGAAAAAAAGGATATCGAATTTATTGAGGGGGAATTTGTCAACATAAAACAGAGCACTATCAGGGCTGTTGAAGGGGGTCATATCGAACTCCAGCAGGTAGGAGCACTCAGTATAGATGGCGAAAAGTTGGAGGTTACACAGGGGGCCTCTGTCATCCTCAGGGGAAATGATATAAGCCTCAACCAGAGTATGAGTGCTGTTACTGCAGGTGAAAATGTATCTATAAATTTTTCATTATCTCCCATGTCCATCTCAAGAGGACATACAGCAGTTAATAGATCCGCTGTAGGCTTTTTGGCAGCAAGGGATGTGAAGTCAGAGAACACCTCAGCACTCCTTGTCGTTGCTAATAAGGTTGAGGGAAGCGTAACAACACTTCTTGACTGGCGTTCTGCCCTTGCTTTAGGTGCTGTTTTTGGGGGAATATGGGGTTTCCTTTCTTTATTCTTTAAAAGGAGATAGGGTGGATTTTCCTCCGAGCGTGATTGATGTAATTCATGGTGCCCTTGAAGAGGACATCGGTCATGGAGATATCACTACATCCCTCTTGATACCTGAAGAGAGTGAGTCGAGGGCACAATATATTGCTAAAGGAAATTTTGTTCTGGCAGGGCTTACTTTTGCGCGAGAGATTTTTCAGACCCTTGACCCTTCAATAGTATTTAAGACCTTCTATAATGAGGGGGCAAAGGTCATGATAGGAGATGTGATTGCTGAGGCTTCCGGAAGGACTTGTGCCATTCTTGCAGGAGAAAGGGTAAGTCTTAATATACTGCAGAGGCTCTCCGGTATTGCAACCCTTACCAGTTTATATGTTGAAAAGATAAAAGGGCTAAAGGCAAAGATTGTTGATACAAGAAAAACAACCCCCTGCCAGAGGTTCATGGAAAAGTATGCAGTAAGGGTAGGCGGGGGAAGCAATCACAGGTTCGGTCTCTTTGACGGCATCCTTATAAAGGATAACCATATAGAGGCTGTGGGTAGCATTAAGGAGGCTGTGAGGCTTGCAAAGAAGGGTCATCACCTTTCGAGAATTGAGGTGGAGGTTAAAAATCTTCAGGACCTTGAGGAGGCAATAGAGGCTGGTACAGACATAGTGATGTTAGACAACATGTCGGTTCATGATATGAAAGAGGCCGTGAAAATTGCAAAGGACAGAGTTATACTCGAGGCATCAGGGAACATTAAACTTGAAAATGTAAGAGAGATTGCTGAGACAGGTGTTGATTTAATCTCTGTTGGTGCCCTTACACATTCGGCAGTAGCTGCCGATATCAGCCTGAAAATAGTGAAATAGAGAGATAGAGAGTTCAAAAATTAGAAGAGTCTTCCCTGCCCTGTTATCCCTTTCCTCTCCACCTCATTAAAGATCTTTATCTTCCCGTATTCTCCATCAAACCCTGGTGCGATATATACATTGCCTGCACGCATCCTCGATATTGCCTCTGAAAGGATGGCTGAACCTGCTTTTTCAATATCTGAAAGAGAAGACTCCATGAGTATCCTGAATTCATTGCCGAGGCTCCTTAGAGCTTTAAAGTACTCTATCTCTACCGCTTTGCTGCTAATACCTATCTTCAAGGTCTCCGAAATAATCTCAGCCAAAGGGATTACAGAATGATACAGTGGTGCACCTTCTGGCCTGGAACTATCTGCCCTGTCAGCAAGTTTTTCAACCCTGTGCATGACTCCTACAGTCACCTTTCTACCGCAGATAGGACATGCGTAATTATTTCTTATCGTCTCTTTTGGAGAAAGTCTTACACCGCAAAATCTGTGTCCATCATAGTGATACTTCCCCTCCTCAGGAAAAAACTCAATCGTCCCGATGAATCCATCCCTTTTCTTCATTGCATCCATCATTGCCATGTATGATATCTCGGTATCGAAGATATTCGCCTCACGTCCGAGCTTTGATGGCGAATGGGCATCCGAATTTGATATCAGGGTGATACGGTCAAGGCTCGAAAGTCGCCAGTTCATAGGTGGGTCTGAAGAAAGCCCAGTTTCTATAGAGCAGACATTAGGAGTTAATTCCTCGAAACATTCTGAGAGCGAATCAAAACCCGACTCTGCACCAAAGATCGAAAAATGTGGTGTCCACGCATGGGCAGGCACAAGCAACGTATCAGCAGATATATCAAGGGTAATCCTTAACAGCTCCTTTGCATCAAGTCCGAGTATTGGTCTTCCATCAGACGAGAGGTTTCCAATCCGGGATAAAATAGTATTTATTCTCGCAGCAGTAGAAAAATCTGGGGCAAAGATGAGGTTATGGATCTTTCTTGTCCTTCCATTCTTGGTGTAGATGCTGCTTATCTCTGCGGTGAGCATGAAATAGACCTCTGCTTTGCATGATGTCGGGATGTCTTCCTTTTGAAAGTTTTGTTTTAATTTAAAGAGATTATTATCGATAGGTTCAAGTTTTTCTTTCAATTCTTGAAACCATCTCGGGTGGGTAAAGTCACCCGTACCGAGGACTGTTATCCCTTTAAGCTGGGCCCATTTCCAGAGACTCTCCAGGGACATATCACTACTTGTAGCACGAGAATACCTTGAATGGATATGTAGGTCAGCAATAAAACGCATGAGTGATTATACCAGGTTCTTCTGTTTTCTTTTATGCCAGAAAATGTAGGCTACGACCAGCAATGTACAACCCACGAGGATGTAAAGACTCCACTGTCTGCTTACCTCTATGACCTTCTCTTTGTTGTTACCAACAAAATAGCCTATATATGCCAGCACCCATACCCATATACCTGCACCAAAGGCAGTATAGAAACAAAATCTTCTCAAGTTCATCCTGGCAAGCCCTGCAGGAAAGGATATGTAGTGCCTAAGGCCTAATATAAGCCTTCCCACGAAGGTACTTATATTTCCATGTCTTAGAAAGAAATTCTCTCCTTTTATGAAGTGCTTCTTTGGAATACCAAAATATCTCCCGTACTTCAGTATAAATGGTCTACCAAGATAAACGGCAATGGCATAATTAAAAAGCGCACCCAGTAAACTACCGGCTGTACCTGATAGTATTACTCCTGTCCAGTCCATCTCATCTTGCGAAATTAGATAACCTGCAGGAGGGATTACAAGTTCTGAAGGAAGAGGTATAAAAGTGCTCTCTATGAACATCAACAGAATAATACCAGGATAGCCCATAGAGCCAATCGTATCTACAAGCCAGTTCAAGAAAGTGTAGATTTATACCTCCTTATATCTCTGGTCGGGGCGAGCAGATTTGAACTGCCGACCACTCGCACCCCAAGCGAGTGCGCTACCAGGCTGCGCCACGCCCCGATTCTTAATTAAACTGACTGAGGATTTCTTTGAGTCTTTTCTTGACGTGTTCGATTACCTTGGCAGGGTTTCGAATTTCTGCTGTCTTAACCTCAGGCTCGGGTTCAACAGCACGAATAGGGCCACTGCCAAGCCTCTTTCTGACCCCTTCTATTGTATATCTTTCCTGATAGAGAAGCCTTTTAATATCAAGCAGAAGCTCTACATCCCTCTTTATATAAACCCTCTGCCCCGACTTATTTTTCCTCGGCTTGAGAAAGGGGAACTCTGTCTCCCAATACCTTAAGACATAGGGCTCGACTCCGACAATCCTGCTTACTTCTCCTATCTTGTAGAAGAGCTTATCCGGGATAGGTGTTTCAGATTTTGGAAGTTGAGAGACAGATTTATACATGACCTTTTTCTATAGCTGATTTTAATTGATTGCTGACCCTGAATGTAATCACCTTCCTTGGAGTTATCTCGAGGTCTTCCCCGGTCTTTGGATTTCTACCTCTCCTTGCCGTCTTTTTCCTCACATTGAAGGTGCCGAAACCAGATATCTTTACTAACTCACCTTCTATAAAGGTCTGCTTCATAGTATCAAAGATTATCTCGATTATCTCCTGCGCCTCTTTTTTTGAGAGTCCTATTTTCTCAAATATTGCATCTACCAAATCTGCCTTGGTCATAAGAAACCTGTGAATTTTCTAAATTATATTAAGGACATATACACTTGTCAAGAAAAAATTAGTTTAGGTTCCAGGATTTATGACTCTAAAATACCATTGTATAAATATAGATTCCCTGTGTTAATATAAAGCCAATCCAGAGCAGGTTTCATGGCTTATAAAGACCTTAGAGAGTTTATAAGATTACTGGAAAAGAAAGGACTTCTTAGACGTATAAAGGTAGAGGTTGATCCTGTCCTCGAGATAGCAGGGATAAATGACAAGGTCGTAAAAAAAAGTGGGCCTGCCCTCCTCTTTGAGAATCCCAAGGGTTCGAAAATTCCCTGCGTGGTAAATCTCTTCGGCTCCTATGAACGGATGCAGCTCGCTCTTGAAGTAAATAGCCTCGATGAGATTGGTACACGGATGCTTGAGTTCCTTGGGCCTGAAATCCCCACAAATATCATAGAAAAACTTAAGGCCCTTCCAAAATTAAAAAGACTTGCAGACTTTCTCCCTAAATATGTTAGCTCAGGCCCTTGTAAAGAGGTAATCATTAAAAATAACCCATCACTCGATATCTTTCCTATCCTCAAGACCTGGCCTGAGGATGGCGGAAGATTCATCACACTCCCCATGGTCTTTACAAAGGACCCTGAAACAGGCATTCGGAACTGCGGGATGTATAGAATGCAGGTCTATGATGAGAAAACTACAGGCATGCACTGGCATATGCATAAAGATGGGGCAAGACATTATAGAAACTCAGAGAGGCTCGGCAAGAAACTCGAGGTTGCTGTTGCAATAGGTTCAGACCCGGCAGTAATATATTCGGCTACTGCACCTTTGCCAGAAGGAGTGGATGAGATGCTTTTTGCAGGATTTTTAAGAAGGTCTCCTGTGGAATTAGTAAGATGCGAAACGGTTGACCATGAGGTTCCTGCAAATTCGGAGATCGTTCTCGAGGGATACTGTGAACCTTATGAGAGGAGGGTTGAGGGCCCCTTCGGAGACCACACAGGTTACTATTCACTAAAAGATGAATTCCCTGTATTCCATATAACATGTATAACTCACAGGGAAGATGCTATATATCCTGCAACGATTGTTGGAAGACCGCCAATGGAAGACTGTTATATCGCAAAGGCGACGGAGAGGATTTTCTTACCTCTTATTCAAAAGCAACTCCCTGAGATTGTAGATATGAACCTTCCTATCGAGGGAGTTTTTCACAATATTGCAATTGTCTCGATAGATAAGCGTTATCCTGGACATGCCAGGCGTGTGATGTACGCCCTCTGGGGTATGGGACAGATGAGTTTTACCAAGATGATTGTCGTGGTGGACAAATGGGTTGACGTCCAGAACCCAAGCGAGGTTATATGGAGAATCGGTAATAATGTTGATCCAAAAAGAGATGTCGTAATCGTAGAGGGCCCTCTCGATGTCCTTGAGCATGCCTCAGATATTCCTGCCTATGGAGGAAAGATGGGTATAGATGCTACAAAGAAATGGGAGTCCGAAGGTTTTCTGAGGGAATGGCCCAATGAGATAGTCATGTCAGAAGAGATAAAGAGGCTCGTGGACAAAAGGTGGAAGGAGTATGGACTTTAACCTCATTCTATAATTGTCATTCTGAACTTGTTTCAGAATCTAATAGGAGACGCTGAAACTAATGATTCACAAATCGAATGTCCTATCTTGGTTGTGATCTGTCATTGCAGCTTCCTTTGTCATTCCTGCCTGTCGGGAATCTTTTTTCAGAAGGATTCTGGACTTCGACGTGAGCTCAGTCGAACGACAAGCCAGAATGACATTGTCAAACAAACACGAGCTTTGGCCTCATGGATGGTTTATAAATTATGAGAACATATACGATAGCCATAACCGGGGCGAGCGGTAGCATATATGGTGTAAGACTTTTAGAATACCTCCTGAAAAAAAGGCATAAAGTATACCTGACTATAACCAAAGAAGGCAGTTTTATTATGAAAGAAGAGGTGGGCTATGACTGGCAGGGTTCTGAGGAAGATATAGAGAAAAAGATAAAAAAGGACCTCAAGATGCACGGAGCCAGCCTTTCCTTCTTCGATGAGGAAAACCTCTCTGCACCCATATCGAGTGGCTCAGCCAAGGTTGAGGCCATGGTCGTCATCCCCTGCTCGATGAAGACCCTTTCAGGGATTGCCCACGGCTATGCGAATAACCTCGTTGAGAGGGCAGCAGATGTAATGATAAAGGAAGACCGCCCACTCATCCTCGTTCCAAGGGAGACACCTTTGAACTCAATCCATCTTAGAAATATGCTTATTCTCTCAGAAATGGGAGTAAAGATTATTCCAGCAATGCCTGCCTTTTACAGCCATCCCGAGAAAATAAGTGATCTTATTGACTTTGTGGTTGGAAAGGTTCTCGATTCTCTGCGAATAGAGAATAGCCTTTTCAGGCGCTGGAAGGAGAAATGACTGGCTTAAATATTAAGACAGATAGAGGTGGAAGGGTGATATTTATCGAATAGGGCCTTCCCTGCCATGGGATGTTCTCTGCCCAGGCGCCTCCAGCATTGCCGAGGTTGCTACCCCAGTATATTTGTGAATCGCTGTTCACTATCTCTTTGTAAAAACAATTCTCAGGGACGCCAAAACGATACCCCATTCTCGGAACGGGTGTAAAATTACATACAATAACGAGAAAGTCTCTGGGATCCTTTGCCTTCCTTATGAAGGATATGACGCTCTGGTCTGCATCGTGAAAATCTATCCATTCAAAACCTTGGTGATGGAAATCTACCTCATAGAGGGCAGGCTCAGATCGATAAAGGTGGTTCAGATCCATAACAAACTTTTGGAGACATCTGTGTGACCTAAACCTGAGGAGGTGCCAGTCAAGGCTTTTATCGTGATTCCATTCATCCCACTGTCCGAATTCTCCACCCATGAATAAAAGTTTTTTCCCGGGATGGCCGTACATATAACCATAGAGAAGCCTGAGGTTTGCAAACTTCTGAAACATGTCTCCTGGCATCTTGTTTAACATCGAAAGTTTTCCGTGTGCAACCTCATCATGCGAAAAGGCCAGGACAAAGTTTTCTGTAAATGCATAAAGTAGACTGAAGGTAAGATTGTTATGATGATACTTCCTATGTACAGGATCCTTCGACATATATTCGAGCATGTCATGCATCCAGCCCATATTCCATTTCAGGCTGAAGCCGAGACCACCCAGATATGTCGGCCTTGAGACCCCAGGCCATGCCGTCGATTCCTCGGCAATGGTGAGCACGCCAGGGCAATTTTGGTGGGCTATCTCACTAAATCCTTTAAGGAAATCTATAACCTCGAGGTTTTCCCTTCCACCAAATATATTTGGTACCCATTCACCCTCTTTTCTTGAATAATCGAGATAAAGCATTGATGCAACCGCATCTACACGCAGACCGTCAATATGGTACTTCTCAAGCCAAAAGAGGGCATTTGATATGAGAAAGTTTCTCACCTCGTTCCTGCCGTAATTGAATATCTTAGTGCCCCAGTCAGGATGGAACCCTTTTCTCGGGTCCTCATGTTCATAAAGACATGTGCCATCAAAAAAGCCGAGTCCATGTCCATCCGTGGGAAAATGGGCAGGGGCCCAGTCGAGGATAACCCCTATGTTGTTCTGATGACATTTATCTACAAAGTACATAAAGTCCTCTGGAGTACCATATCTGCTCGTCGGTGCAAAATACCCAATCGTCTGGTAACCCCATGAGGCATCCAGAGGATGCTCTGTTACAGGAAGGAGTTCTATATGTGTATAACCCATTCTTTTTACATAGTCTATAAGCTTATCTGCAATCTCTCCGTAAGTTAAATACCTATTACCTTCCTCAGGCATTCTCATCCATGAGCCTAAATGTACCTCATAGATTGAGATAGGGGATTTAAGCCAGTCCTTCTTCGAACGCATCTCCATCCACTCCCTGTCATCCCATTTATATTTATTGATATCGTAGACAATGGACGCACTCTTTGGCCTTAATTCAAAATAAAAGGCATAGGGGTCTGCCTTTACGGTAATATACTTATTGAATCTTGATTTAATCTCAAATTTATAAAGCTCCCCTTCCTTGAGTCCGGGGATAAATATTTCCCATATCCCTGATGAACCGAGCACTCGCATTGGATGCCTTCTTCCGTCCCATTTATTAAAGTCACCAATAACACTTACGCACTTTGCATTAGGTGCCCATACAGCAAAATGAACACCTTTTATGCCATCAATTTCCATCACATGTGCACCGAACTTCTCATATTTTTTGTAATGCCTTCCTTCACCCATGAGGTAAAGGTCAAAGTCTGTAAGAACAGGCATAAAGGAATAGGGGTCATAAAACTCTGATATCATTCCGTCAGAGGACTTTATCCTGATGTAATAAGGGAATAACTCTTTCCTTTCAACAAATATTGCCTCGAAAAAACCAGCCTCGTTAATCCTTTCCATCTTATACGAGTTCCTCGTATCTACATCTACTACCCATGTCTCTTCAGCCTCAGGTAGAAATGCACGGACTGTGACTGCCTTTCTGCCTTCTTTCTCGATAATATGAATGCCGAGCACCTGAAATGGGTCCCAGTGGTCAGCGTTCACAATAAGCCTTATCTGTTCTTTTAGATCCCTTTTTGCCATCTCTTTTGGATCACCTCTAAGAGTCCAGCATTATTGTTACCGGACCATCGTTGATAATATATACATGCATGGACGCACCGAATTCACCTGTGGCTACCCTGAGGCCATATTCTCTCAGTTTCTCTACAAATTTCCGATAAATATCTTTTGCCCTTTCTGGTTTTTCAGCACTGTCAAAGGAAGGGCGGTTGCCTTTTTTGCAGTCAGCAGATAGGGTAAACTGCGATACGACAAGAACCTCACCTTTGATGTCCTGAACAGAGAGGTTCATCTTTTCCTGAGCATCTTCGAATATTCTCAGGTGAGAAATTTTTTTAGCAAGGTATTCGAGATCTCTTTCTGTATCGCCCTTTTCAACCCCGAGGAGTACAAGAAGACCTTTGTCAATTTTCGCAACCGTGTTTCCCTCTATTTCAACCCTTGCCTCTGAAACACGTTGTATTAATGTCTTCATTCTAAATCACCAATAATCAAGTTCCAAACACCAAATAAATCTCAATAACCAATAATCAATAACCAAACAGCGAAAATTCTAAAGTTCTTTCTTTGGGGTCAAAATTATATTTGGTTATTGGAATTTGGTTATTGGTTATTTTAGTTAGTACCACATCATCGCCTCAAATTCAGGCGTGGGAACAGCAAGTGTGATGTATCCTCTCCACGGGCACCTTTCCATCTCCTCGCCATCTTTAATGGTAGAAATAAACAGGTTCATCTCGTCCTTTTCTTTTGCCTTCAATTCCTTGAAAGGGATCTTTATCTCGAAGATATCCTGAATAGCAAAATCAGTAATATCTTTTATCTTTACCCAAACCTCATCGTTCTTTTCAAGAAGTTCTGCCTTCGAAGAAGGTGGTTTGATGGGGACGACAATCTTAAACTGCGAAGGTTTTAGAATATGAATGGAAAATTTTGTATCATCAGGGAACTCACCAAAGGGGACCACAGGATCTATTCTCAAGAAGAGGTTATCTTTATTGAAGCCGTAGTAGAGGTGAGACAAAATACTTTCTGCCCTGTGCATGCTCCCGCCAGATTTTTTGACATCCATATAAGCGCCCTGGTACCACTCATAATAGCTTGTCACAATACCATCAATCTTTGGTTCTATGAACCCTCTTATCGTGATCGTCGGAGGAATAATCCTGTCTTCTCTGAGCACAGGAACAAAGAGATGCAGCGGGACATCCCTTCCTATCTCCTTATAAACCTTTATAAGATTTAATCTGAAGAGTTCATCGAAATCCTGCTGGGTATCTGTTGTGTGTTCATCGCCATACCACCAGTTCCAGTCACTTCCCTCTGCGACATATATCGCTTTCCATGCCCCGGATAGGTTTTTCTCAGGATTCAATTTCTGTGATACCTCAAGGTCATCCCTTGTCTCTGTGAGGTAATCCCATGCCCTATTGTCCTCCTCGTGACCGATCCATACGCTATAATTTGCATTGATCCATGAACCTGCATAAAGCCTATTCAGAGGCTCACCTTTATCATGCCCATTGAGGTATTCCGAGACTGTAACCGTCTTTAATCTTTTTTCTTTGGACAGCCCTTCGTATAGATATCTTAAAAAGTCATGTCCATCGTTTTTATAGTACTCCCATGTATTCTCTCCATCGAGTATTATGGACAGGAGGTACGGTCTATCTTTCGGCATTGAGGCTTGTGCCTTTATGAGCCTGTTAAGCAGATCCTCAGCAGCCTTTTTTGGGTCCCACCTTGAATAAACAAAACCAATGAGGTCTGACAATTTGTGGTCTCTGAAGATGATCGAGGCATTCTCAAACATATATGGTCTATAGAGGATACCTGGCTCGATAAGGTTACCTGATTTATCCCTGAGTCTTTTACCTATAGAATTCGAGAGGATATCCTCATCAGTTCCGATCCATCGTATTCCCTCCTTTTTCGCAATCCTCACGACCTCTTCACTAACTGAGCCCTCCGAGGGCCACATCCCGGCAGGCCTGTAGCCGAAGAGTCTCTCAAAATAATCTAAACCCATTCTGATCTGTTTTTCAGCATCTTCGGGATAGGAGAATCTCTTACGCGGGAGCCTTACATCAGGCATGGCAATCCTCGCAGAGTTTGTATCGCAGAGGAGAGGGAGGATTGGATGGTAAAAGGGTGAAATGGAGATCTCAATCTGTCCCTTTTCTGCCATCTCCTTATATCTTGGGATTATTTCTTTTAAGATTGAGAATTGTCTTGAGATGAGCATATGTTTATCTTCTTCTGTGTAGTTTCTGCCCTTCTCGACAAGTGCCTTGAGGAATGGGTCTTTTTTTCTGAACATTGGATCTACCCAGCAGAGGTTGAAGAGGACCTGCAGGTCGAGAAAATCGTCAGTGTCAAAATATCTAACCATTCGCATGAGGGCACCTTTTATTAGATGAAATCCTCTCCTCACGAGGAGTTCATAGTATCCTGGAAAGGGCTTTATCATGTTGTCCCAGTTTGCGAGGAAAAAATTCTCAAGTATAAACAATTTTTCTTCTGTATCCAGTTCGGATGCCTTCTTGAGGGTAAGCTCAAGGTGTCTGTCAACAGCATTGTCTTCTGTATAGCTTAAGATCTGCTCGAGGAGAGAAGGGGTAAGATTAAATGTCTGTTTTATATTCGGAAACTCCATGAGTATTTCCACCATATCGAGGTAATCCTTCGTGCCGTGAAGCCTTACCCACGGAAGCCTGTATACTCCTGTCATGGGGTCTCTGTAAAAGGGCTGGTGCATATGCCAGAGAAAGGCAATATAAAGCGGCTTATCTGTCATCGTAACGGAAGATATACTCATCAGGTCTTGCTAATCCAAATTCTTCTCTCGCGTGTTTCTCTTTATAGAAGGGGTCTTCCTTGAGTGACTTTATCTCTGACCTGAGCTGTTCATTCTCTCTCTCCATCTCCTTTATCTGTCTTTCTAAATGGGCCTTTCTCTTATTGAGTTCCACATACCTCAGGAGGCCCATATCCCCGAAGATAAGGCTTATAGCAAAGTAGATAAACCCAAGAAGAATAACTGTAAAGAATATCAGCCTCCTCTTTTTAATCTCCGAGACTACCTGTTTCCTTAATAGGTTATTTGAGGCCATCACTTTAGATTATAAAACGCTTCTCTTCCTTTGTATAGAGCAGAACCCATGAGTTCCTCCTCAATCCTTAGAAGCCTGTTGTATTTTGCTGTTCTTTCACCTCTCGATAGAGAGCCTGTTTTTATGAAACCGGTGTTACATGCGACAGCAAGGTCTGCGATTGTCGTGTCCTCTGTCTCTCCAGACCTGTGTGAAATTATAGCAGTATATCCTGCCCTTTTAGTCATCTCGATGGCATCAAGCGTCTCTGTTAGTGTACCTATCTGGTTAAGTTTTATCAGAACGGAGTTTGCAATACCATGTTGTATTCCCCTTTTTATCATCTTTGTGTTCGTGACAAATATATCATCACCCACGAGCTGCACCCTTCTGCCGAGCCTCTCTGTTAATATCTCCCACCCATCCCAGTCATTTTCTGCCATTCCATCCTCTATTGATAGGATAGGATATTTTTCTAACAATCTCTCATAGTAGTCAACCATCTCAGAAGATATCAACCTCTTGCCTTCAAAATTATATCTGCCATCCTCGTAGAATTCTGATGATGCCGCATCTAAGGCCAGTAATACATCTTTTTCAGGGGTATAGCCGCTTTCAGTAATTGCCTGAATGATTATGGAAATTGCCTCTTCATTTGTGTTGAGGTTTGGTGCAAAACCTCCCTCATCACCAACAGATGTATTCAATCCTTTCTTCTTCAAAATGGATTTTAAGGTATGGAATATCTCTGAACCAGCCTTGATAGCATTGGCAAAATCACTGAAGCCTGTTGGCATTGTCATGAACTCCTGTATGTCAAGGTTATTGTCAGCATGGGCTCCTCCGTTGAGTATATTCATCATCGGTACGGGAAGCTCCTTTGCATCGCATCCCCCTATGTATCTGTATAAAGGTATTCCTATTTCTATCGAAGTTGCTTTGCATACAGCCATTGAGACTCCGAGTATCGCATTTGCGCCTAACCTGCTTTTGTTCTCTGTGCCATCAAGCTCTATCAGGAGGTTATCTATAAAAACCTGGTTTTCAGAATTGAGGCCTCTCAGCCTTGGTGCTATCTCCTTGAGGACATTCCTGACCGCATTCTGCACGCCTTTCCCATGAAAGCGCCTTCCTCCATCCCTGAGTTCGAGTGCTTCTCTTTCGCCTGTTGAAGCACCTGACGGGACAGCGGCCCTTCCAGTAGCACCGCTATCGAGTAACGCCTCGACCTCAATTGTTGGATTTCCCCTTGAATCGATAATCTCTCTTGCGATTAGGTCTATGATCTCTCCCATCTATATCTCCTTTACATTTACTTTAGCATACGTATTCGCCTCTTGCTCACTTCTCAGGCACATGGATGTTTCGCTATGGACGCCCTCTGCTGCCTCCATTAGGGCCTCTGAGAGGGTAGGGTGAAAATGGATTATCTCAGCAATATCTTTTGTCTTGAGGCCGGTCTTTATAGCAAGGGCTGCTTCGTGAATGAGGTCTGAGGCGTGAGGTCCTATTATATGTGCACCCAATATCCTGTCAGATGTCTCATCAGAGACTATCTTTACAAAACCAGTGGTCTCTCCTATTACATGGGCCTTCCCAAGGGCCCTGAACTGGAAATGGCCTGTCTTCACTTTTATCCCCTTCTCTGCGGCTTGATCCTCCCTGAGTCCTACAGAGGCTATCTCTGGCGATGTAAATACTGCATAGGGGACTACGCCATAATCCATCTTTTTATTTCCACCCATTATATTCTCTGCGGCGATTTTCCCTTCTCTTGATGCAACATGGGCAAAGAGTAAGCCACCTGTAACATCGCCAACGGCATATATGCCTTCTATGTTTGTCTCCATCTTTTCATTGACCAATATTTCTCCCTTTGGCCCTTTTTTAATCCCTACCGCCTCAAGGCCTATGCCCTCAGAGTTAAGTGTCCTGCCAACGGATACAAGTAATTTTTCCGCCACAAGCTCCCTGTCTCTCTCAAGGTGTACATGGACCCCGTCATGTTGACATTTAACCTCTGTCACTTTTACTCCAGCCATAAGTTTTATCTTTTTCTTCTTCAATTCTCTCTCAAGAATTTCAGATATTTCAGGGTCTTCTGTATAGATTGCCCTCGGCATTAATTCCAGCATTGTAACATCTGTGCCGAGCTCACTAAATATACACGCAAATTCACAACCTATTACTCCAGCTCCTATAATGATCAGACTCTCTGGAATAGACTTTATGTTTAATACATCATCAGTAGAAAAGATATGTTCTCCGTCGAAAGGGAATAGGGGCAACTGGGCTGGCCTTGAGCCAGTAGCTATTATTATTTTGTCAGCCTTCACTATTTCCGTGGAGCCATCTTTTCTTTCTATCTCTATCTTCTCAGGACTGAGAATCATGCCTTTGCCCTCAATAAGGTTTACTCCCCAGCTTTTGAATAAGGAGCGAATGCCTTTAACCTGCGTTGAGATGACCTTATCTTTCCTTTCCATGATCTTGGAGAGGTTTGGTATGATCTGTCCTGAGACGTCTATCCCGTATTCTTCAAGGTTTTTTGTCTTATGTAATAGTTCGGTTGTGGCTAATAATGCCTTTGTAGGAATGCAGCTCCTGTTAAGACAGGTACCTCCGACTTCTGTATCCTCTATTATGGTAACCTGTGCTCCTAACTGAGCGGCCTTAATCGCAGCGGCGTATCCCCCGGGACCTGCACCGAGAATAGCTAATTTCATTTTCCTTCCTCTTCAACATATTTCTCATATTCGGAGGCATCCATCAGGTCATCCAGTTCAGACATATCATCAATCTCGAGGATGGCTATCCATCCCTTACCATAAGGGTCTTCATTTATAATCTCCGGAGACTCTGGGAGCCCCTCATTTACCTCTATAACCCTTCCACTCACGGGAGAGATTATGGATAAGGTTGCCTTTGTTGATTCTATCTCACCAATCTCGCTACCGGCCTCTACACTTATATCCACCTCTGGAAGATCAATATAAATAATAGCATCAAGCGCACCCTGTGCATAATCAGTGATGCCGATTGTTGCCTTCCTGCCCGATGTTCTAATCCATGTGTGCTCTCTATGGTATTTGATATCCTCTGGATTCATCGGTTCCTCCTTTCGAGAAGCCTAAGACTGTGATTTCTTATCATAGGTTTTTCTTCTTTGTCAAGGAAGTAATAAAAGATGTCAGATACAGAATTTATCGTGATTTAGTATTATAATTTTCTAAGTCAGGGAAGAACCTGATGCAGGGAGAAACAAGATGAGTCTCAAGGGTGTCTTACACAAGATTGCCTGGGTCAATCTGAACACCAAAGAGGTAAGGATCGAGGAACCAGCAGATGGGGTGTACGCGGGGTATCTCGGAGGCTACGGCCTTGGCGCCTATTATCTCTTTACGCGGCAACGAGCAAGGGTTGATCCTATTGGACCCGAAAATACCCTTGGATTGACTACAGGTCCGCTCACGGGAACCCAGGCGATCACCGGAAATCGCTTCACCGCTGTCGCAAAATCTCCCAAAACAGGCGGTTGGGGTGATGCCAACTGTGGTGGTAATTTTGGGCCTGCACTGAAACAGGCTGGACTCGACGCAATCTTTTTCACGGGAATCTCTGAAAAACCAGTTTATGTATTGGTCGAAGATGGTAAGGTCACGCTTCACGATGCCTCATTTTACTGGGGACTGACATGCTCAGAAGCAGAGGAGAAATTTATGGAAGCATATGGTAAGAAGGCTCACGCAGCTATTATTGGTCCGGCTGGTGAGCGTGTATCCGCTCTGGCAGCGATTATCAGTGATAAAGGCCGGGCTGCAGGCCGCTCAGGTCTAGGGATGGTCATGGGATCAAAGCGACTCAAAGGCGTTGTTGCTCTGGCCACAGGCATGGTGCAAGTAGCAGAAGAAGAAAAACTTAAGGGGTTGCAAAAAAGGATTCTGAGTAAATACTATCAACAATCAAATCCGTCTTATGAGTTTTTCCACATCTATGGTACGCCAGGGGCTCTTGAGTCAGGTGTGTTGGAAGGAGACACACCTGTTCAGAACTGGAGAGGATGGAAGAAGGATTTCCGTGGTTATAAAAAGATCAGAGGAGACGCCCTCCTTAAGTTCAAGACAAGGCCTTACGGATGCTGGATGTGCCCAATTGCCTGCGGTGCCTATGTCAAAGTTCCTTCTGGGCCTTACGCAGGGGAAGGGCATAGGCCAGAATATGAGACACTCGGAGCATTTGGCTCCATGTGTCTCAATGATAACCTTGAGTCTATCTGCCGCTTAAACAACATTTGTAACGATTACGGCATGGATACGATCTCGACAGGAGCTACTGTCGCATTCGCTATAGAATGTTACGAAAAAAGCATCATCAGTAAGGAAGATACAGGAGGCATTGAGCTCACCTGGGGGAATCACGAGACTATTGTCAGAATCACTGAGCAAATGGCAAGGGGCGAAGGCTTTGGCGGAAAAGTCCTTGGCGATGGTATCAAGAAGGCTGTTGAAAGAATCGGGGAGGCTGCTAAAGCCCTTGCCATGGAATGTGGCGGTGAGGAGCTGCCCATGCATGATCCGCGTTTTCAGCCTGGGATGGCCACAGTTTTTGTGGTGGATGCTACGCCTGGTCGGCACACTCAGTACGGCTCCGCCAATGCTGAAACAGACTTCGTTCCGTCTGAATTGGGCTATCCAGAGATCAAAGACAAGTATACCTATTCAGGTAAGGGAGAAACCCATAAATATTTATCGTCTTTTGGTCACATCGTAAACTGCGCCGGTCTATGCATGTTCGGTTCCACTGTAACTCCTGCCACGGCTGTTCCTGAGTATCTGACTTTAGCCATGGGGAAGAAGTTCACAATGAAGGACATCCTTGAGATAGGCGAGCGGGTTGCAAATCTACGAATTGCCTTTAACCTCCGTGAGGGTATTCGAAACAAAGAAATGTATAAACTTCCTAAGCGGGTCCTTGGACAACCACCTTTATCAGATGGCCCCACAAAAGGGGTCACGGTGGACAATGAGACACAGATCCGGGAGTACTTTATGGCAATGGGATGGAACCCTGAGACAGGTGTTCCTAAACGTGCTGTTTTTGAGAGACTCGGGCTGGACTTTGCCTTAGAGGTGACCGAACCTTAGCAAGAATCAATGTTTTGACGTCTTTTTCATTTCCTGTGAAAGTACCAAATCTCTTCAGTTTCAGGGATGCTATTGCGGAGGAAAATTTCCCTATCTTGTAGAAATCTTCCGAAGTTAACCTCTTATAGATATAGCCTGCCATATAAGTATCCCCGCATCCTGTAGGATCTACAATACTTGTTTCGAATGATGGTATTGAAAAAAGTTCTTCCTTAGCATAAATTAAGCTCCCACTTTTGCCCAGAGTAATAACAACCTCCTTGGGTCCAAATTGAGACAGCTTCTTTGCTGCCTTTTTTATATCTCCCTCACCAGATAAAATTTTTGCTTCCATCTCGTCAGCATGTAATATGTCAACATAAGATAGCACTTCTTTATCTTCCCAATCTTCCATTTTTACAATATTCCCATCAATTTTTCTTAAGAATCCCTGCACATCAAGTGCTATTTTATACTCTCTTAAAAAATCCAACATATCCGTGGGAATATCACCCCTCGTTAAAGAACCGATATAAAAGATCCTTGGAGTTATATCTGGTAAATCTTTTATTGTAAACGGTGAAGCAACGGACATTACTCTTTGGATTCTAAGATCACCTTTATATATATTCTCAAAGATTGTCGTCCTTTCACTCTTTCCCAAAAAAACAGTAATGTCATTCTTTTTCAAATCCTCAAGCAAATATTTGTCGTTTTTGTGAAGTCTTGTGACTACAAATGGTTTCAGTCCAAGACTCTTTAATGCTATTGATACATAATATGCAGAGCCTCCCGGCAATTCCTTTCTTATATTACCGATTCTTATTATGTCTTTTGTTATATGTCCAATAACACAAACATCGTATATAACACTCTTCATCTCTCACACCTCTTTGTTTAGACTCTTCGACTGCTGCAAAGAACAAACATTGTTAAGAAAGAAAAGACAAGGGCAGGAATAAGAAAATGAACGCCGGTTACGGACTCTATACCTGAAACTCTCCAGGCACTAGCTATAATGCCAGTAAGAACCATGGTTGCTACAGCTCCTTTCCCTGTAGCCTTAGACCAGTAGATGCCTAAAATTAAAGGAGCGGTAAGAGAGACACAATAAATTGCAGCAGTCCATTCAAGTAGTTCGATAAGCCTTGGAAAAACAATGGCCCAGACCATGGCTACACCCCCAATAATCAAGGTAAGGAAAAACATGCCGAGAATAATAGCCAAAACTTCAAAGTTACCTGAGAGATGAACTGCCCATAGAAATGACCTTTTAAAAAATATCCGGTTTATCGCTGGCAATACCATCAACGCCTTTGGCTATATATTCTTTAACTTCCTGCTTTGTATTTATTGTCCAGACAATCACTTTTAGACTATTTTTATGAGCATCTTCAATATTTTTGGTATGAGTAAATCTATATAAAGGAATGAGATACTGAGCATTTAGTTTTAAAGCAGCATCGATTGGATTTTTATACCTCGAATAGATTAAGCCTGTTTCAATTTCTTTATCTAATTTTCTCATATTTAAAAGAGCCTTTTCATGAAAAGAAACGATAATCACCCTATCTTTTAATTTTTCTTTTTTGATGACCTCTAAAATCTTCTTCTCATAACCGACCTCTTTTAATTCCACCAGAATTTTTTCAACTTTTTTGTCTATAAATCTTAGAGCTTCCTCAAGAGTTGGAATTTTATTTTCCGTTAGTTGTTTTAATTCCTTTAATGTCGCCTGATTCACAAGAATATCTTTGCCAAAAACTTTCTTTAAATTATCATCATGAATGATAACTAATCTCCCATCCTTTGATTTTCGCACATCCAATTCAACGGCA
>JBFMDQ010000021.1:0-23123 GCA_040753955.1 Nitrospirota bacterium
AGAATCCTCTGGAGTGACCTTATAAGTGGAGTGACAAGAAGCCTTGTTATCCTTCCATGCATTCTGTCTGTTACCCTGTTGTAAAAACCTTTGCAGAATTCATAGTCAAGGTTAGGATTTATAACAGGATAACATAACCTTGCGAGCATATCCCTGCTATATGTAAGTATGTCACAGTCATGGAGTGCAATAGCATGAAAATACCGCTGTGAGAGGACATATCCATATGCCATCCACGCAGACTTCCCCTTACCATGCTCCCCGGTAGGAAGTTCAGCAGATTCGATAGTCTTGTATATTTCACCTATTCTCGGTCCGGTATTCCATATAATCCTTGTCTTCTGAGGAAGTACTGAGAAAAATTCCCTTGCATGTTTAAATTCCTCCTCTGATGCAGGCCCAAGGGTAACTACAATTTCCTTGATATACTTAGCTTCCTTTAGTTCCCTAACAATACCTTTTAATGCATCTCCTTCGAGTTCGCTATAAAGAGATGGTAACACAAGGGCGATGGGCCTTTCCTGGGTATACCATGTTAGCTCTGCTTCAATCTTTTCAAGATTGACCTTACCGAGTCTGTGAAAGGTTGCAACAACACCTGTTTGATGAAAGTCAGCCATCTCTCACCTCCTGAAGATTTATCTAAGAGGGGGATAATTATTGATATTTTTGCCTACTTACAAGTATAACTGCAAAAAGCCGGTTGGTCAAGGAAAACCGGATGGACTATAATTAAAATATGGAAAACAGTGCACCTAAAATATTGGTTTCAGAAATATTTAATGCCTCATTGAAAGCAGTCAATCCTTATGAATCAGCAAAGCCCTATATAGATAGAGTCTATTCCATCTATCAAAATGATAATTACAATAAACTTTTTGTTATTGGTTTTGGAAAGGCCGTATGCTCAATGGCTAAAGCTGCAGAAGATTCGTTAGCAAGTTTGATTAGTATCGGAATTGCGATTACAAAATATGGACACTGTTATTTGCCATTTAAACCTGGAAAAATAGAGGTCTATGAAGCAGGTCACCCAGTTCCTGATGAGAGCGGGCTTAAGGCAACAGAGGAGATAATAAGGCTTGTTAGCAATACTGATGAAAGAACTTTCATTGTATGCCTTATATCAGGTGGAGGCTCTGCCCTTCTTGTTTCTCCATATGAAGGTATTACCATCAATGAGAAACAGAAAATTACTGAATTGCTTCTTAAAGCAGGAGCAAATATCAATGAGCTTAATACAGTCAGAAAACACATCTCAAGAGTTAAAGGAGGAAGACTTGCAGAACTTGCTTATCCTGCAAAGGTCATATCTTTAATCCTTTCGGATGTCATTGATGATAGGCTTGATGTTATTGCATCAGGCCCAACATCTCCTGATAAAACAACATATGATGAGGCATTAAGAGTTTTAGAAAAATACGGTTTGATGGATAGATGTCCTCAAAGTATTTTAGAAGTCCTCTATAAAGGCGCAAAAGGGCTAATACCTGAAACACCAAAGGAAGGAAATATAATATTTGAGCGAGTTGAAAATATAATTATTGGCAGTAACAGAAAAGCCCTCAGCGCTGCAAAAGAGAAAGCGGAGAGGTCTGGTTTTTATGCTGAGATAATATCTTCGGGACTAACCGGTGAGGCAAGGGGTGCTGGCAGATGGCTTGCAAAAAAAGCGAAAGAAAAACGTAATGCGTTATGCGTAAAGCGTGACAGGAAAATTTGTTTGATCAGTGGCGGTGAGACAACCGTTACAGTTAAAGGCAAGGGCAAAGGCGGTAGAAATATGGAACTTGCCCTCTCTTTTGCAATGGAGATAGAGGGCATTAATGGTATTACCCTCCTTTCAGCAGGGACAGACGGAACGGATGGTCCGACTGATGCAGCCGGGGCAATTGTGGATGGACATTCAGTAATAAAAGCAAGAGCAATGGGAATTGACCCAAAGGAATATTTGAGAAATAATGATTCTTACAATTTCTTCAAAAAAATTAATGGACTCTTCAAAACAGGCCCAACAGGAACCAATGTGATGGATTTACAGATATTGGTGATGGAATGAAGAAATTCATCATCTTTACAGACCTCGATGGAACACTTTTAGATTATTCAACTTACTCCTTTGAGGCAGTCTTAGAACCCGAAAGTGTCATCCCAAACTTGTTTCGGGATCTCTTCAGGCAGGCTTATTTCACTCCCGAATCAAGTTTGGAAGACCCTGAATCAAGTCCAGGGTGACAGGGACTTGTCAGCCTATTTTATTGTGAATACAATGGTATTTTTAGTTTATCGGACACTAATTCTTGCCACAGGGTCATTCATTGGCGAAAGTTTTTAAAACTGATAAGGCCTCATTTTTGATGTATAGGTCATTATCTTTATCTGCAATTTCCTTCAGAGAAGGGATTGCCTGAGGGTCTCCAATTTCTCCGAGGGCTTTTATAGCACTTAGCTTAATTGCAAAGCTCTTATCATGTAATGCAGGAATTAAAAAGGGGACAGCCCTTGTGTCGCCGATTTTTCCAAGCGACTGTATAACTGCCTCCTTGATAATAAGATTATCATCGTCCAATGCATTGATAAGCATATCTACCACCCTTGAGCTTTTTTTAA
The DNA here is from genome assembly GCA_040753955.1 of Nitrospirota bacterium. GTDB lineage: Bacteria > Nitrospirota > Thermodesulfovibrionia > Thermodesulfovibrionales > SM23-35 > JASEEX01. The sequence continues at coordinate 2,611 of JBFMDQ010000021.1, forward strand.
AGCTACCAAGGGCAGTAGCAGTGTTCCATTTTATGGCAGGACATTCAAAGTTGAGGAATGGATCATTAAAGATTTTTGCCAATAGGTCTATCGCCTTCGGATCCCCAATCTCTCCCAGTAGCCGAATCGCCTTTATTTTAACCTGCCAGACCTCGCTTTTGGCACCAGCAACATTCATCAACAAATTAATTGATTTTTCGTCCTTTATCCTTCCCAGTTCCTCCACTGCCGATAGACGAATTCTCCAGTCACGACTTTCAAGGTTAGATATAAGTTCATCGATATTTTCTGCTATTGACTCTTCCATAATTGATGGGAAGAACAAAATAAAAATGGTAATTTTAAAGAACTTCTTGTATTTATTCAATGTTATCCTTTTTGCTTTCTAATGATAAGCTGCTTGTAATCGTCGGAGAAGCATAAAATGGTCTCACATAGGGCAGAGAAGTCTTTCTATCAAAATTAAGAAACGCCATTGGTTGTCAAAATTCGTTAGAGTTTTGATGCCTTTATAGGTCTATTTATTTTGGCTATTTGACACGTTTTTTGGCTGCTCTTCTGAATTCTGCCCTTTCCCTTCCTTTAAGTTTTGTTACCCGTGCCTCTAACTTCTTGATTCGCGCTATAATTGCTTTCACCCTTTTGTCGAGCATGGGATTTTTGAGCTTTGGACTGAGATCATAGACCCGTCCACCAAGTTCTGCTATCTCCTTTTGAACCTTTGCCTGGAGTTCAAAAATCTTATACCGTCTCTTCCCTTCCTCAGCAAGTTCTTCTGCTTTTCCCTTTACAACCATTGCCTTTTCTTTTAGAAGATAAACACCCTCTTTGATTCCCTTCTGTAAATCCTCTTTTACCTTTTCCCAGAAACTCATTCCTTACCTCCTTTAGATTACTTTTTGACTGCTGAATTTTGCCCTAATGCAACAATAAGACTTTCTGAGATTTTATCCGCTCCTTCATTGATAGAGCTGGTCATATGCATATTTTCCCTCCTTGTAGCCTGTTCTTTTTTGTTGGCCATATCTATCTCCCATTTTCCGATTTTGCTCTGTATTTCTTCACGATTAATAGAATAGTAAAAAACATAAAGACAAAATTTCTTTAACGCCGCATCCTCCTTACAAATATTTTTGTAACTCTAACAGATTATAGTGTAAAAAATAAAGACAAATTTTCTTTCTCACTCTTTTTCTATCTCAGAATCCTTTGTTAATTCTCTTATCGCTTGAATTGGCTTTATAGCTTGGTTATTATGTGTTATGAAAATTTGGACACCTGTCCTTATAATATTAATAATTTTTATAATGCTTTCAGCAGCTTTTGCTGTGGTTCATTTATATGGAGAGGGAGAGACCGTAATTGGCAATGTTCAAACTTATAAAGTTAAGGACCGTGACTCTTTGATTGAGATGGCAAGGAAGTTCCAGCTTGGTTATAATGAAATTGTTGATGCAAATCCTGACCTTAATCCCTTTGTCCCGGGAGCGGGCGTGTCTGTTAAGATACCAACCTTGTGGATATTACCTAATGTTATATCATACGAAGGTATTGTTATAAATCTTTCCGAAATGAGGCTTTATTATTTTTTCAAAAAAAAGGGCTCAAGGTTTGTAGTAACTTTTCCTATCGGAATAGGTGCTGAAGGTAATGACACGCCTGTAGGGAACTTCAGAGTGACAGAAAAAATAGTAAGACCGAGTTGGCATGTCCCTGAATCTATTAGAAAAGAAAAACCACAATTGCCGAAGGTGTTACCACCGGGACCTGATAACCCCCTCGGCTCATATGCGATAAGACTTTCATTTGGCAATATTCTTATCCATGGAACAAACAAGCCGTGGGGTGTTGGAAGAAGGGTTAGCCATGGATGCATAAGATTGTATCCAGAAGATATACCAAAGCTCTTTCAATTAGTACCCAATGGTGCTAAGGTAACTATTGTTCGACAGCCTGTAAAGGTAGGTATCAAAAATAATAAAGTGTATATCGAAGTACATAAAGATGACTACATAAAGAATTATTTTAATGAGGTAGTAAGTTTGCTGAGAAAAAAGGGTCTGCTTAGTTCTATTAGCACAGAAAAATTATATAAGGCCTTAAGAGAGAAAAGCGGAATCCCTGTTGAGATTTCCAATTAATACAAACGCATTAAATGCTGCTACATCATCATTGCGACCCCGAACTTGTTTCGGGGGAAGCAATAAATTTATTTCTTTAGTTTTAATTCAAAAGCCTTTTTAGCCTTTTCAGCAGCTACTTCTGCCTTTCCGAGGGCGACCTCTGCCTTTTTCACAGCAGCCTCTGCCCTGTCTGCAGCTGCCTCAGCTTTTCTTGCAGCTGCCCCAGCCCTATCAGCAGACTCTTTTGCAACCTTCATTGCCTCCTGAGCCATTGCTTTAGCATCCCTTGCTTCCCCTTTTGCTGCCTCAACATCAGATGAGAGAGAGCCAACCTTGTCTTCAAGTGTACCAACTTTGCCTTCTATTGCACTTATTTTTGATTCAATGGCCGAAACCCTTGCTTCGAGCTTGCTGATTCTTTCCACAAGTGGGTCTATCTGCTGTTTTACATAGTCTTTTGTGGCACATCCAACGGAGAAAAGGAATAACACAACTGATGCTAATGGCAATGCTTTTTTCATTTTTTACCCCCTTTCAAAATTTATTACATATGCCATGTATACTATAAAACAAATTGAATTGCAACTATTCAATTACCAGAGGAAAAGTTTGTAACGGATGCTCAAGGCACTTATAAAATCATTGGAAGACAAACCCTTGAATCCTTGAATCCTCGAATCCTTTTTTGCAACTAAATGGGAGAAGAACTAAAATATAAATATGAAACATTTTATAATCTTTACAGATCTTGATGGGACTTTGCTGGATTACTCTACATACTCTTTTCAAGGCGCTACATCTGCACTTGAGTTGCTCAAGCAAAAAAATACTCCGCTCATTATCTGTTCGAGCAAGACAAGAAAGGAAATCGAATATTACAGGAAAAAACTCCATAACCATCATCCGTTCATCTCAGAGAATGGTGGAGGTATATTTATTCCGAAGGGTTATTTTGAGTTCGGAGTTCGGTCGTGGGGTTCAGAATTGGGAGTTAACGAAGAAAATGACTATCAAATCATTAGGATCGGTACAAAATATTCTGATTTACGAAAGGCAATTGAAGAGCTTCGCAAAGAAGGTTTTGATGTGAGAGGCTTTGGGGACATGACTATTCAGGAAATTGCAGAAATAGCAAACATGAACATTGATGAGGCAAGGATGGCAAAGGAGAGAGATTTTGATGAGCCATTCATATTTGTAGGGGCAATTCATGAATTGCCCCTACTTTTTGATTCCATTAAGGCAAAGGGGTTCAATTATACAGAGGGAAGATTTTTCCATATTCTTGGTAGCGATGATAAAGGAAGAGCGGTATCCATTTTAATTGAACTATATAAAAGGAAATTTGGTGAAATTGCAACTATTGCTATCGGTGACAGTCTTAATGACATCCCAATGCTTGAAAAGGTAGACTATCCTGTCATTATTCGAAAACCTGATGGGAACTATGACCCACGAATAGACATTCCTAATCTTATAAAGGCAGACGGTATAGGACCAGAAGGATGGAACAAGGTAGTTTTAAGTCTCGTATCACATATACCCCGCACCCTGCAAGGTGCGGGGTAAAAATACCGATTTCAAATCAGGCAACTCTTTCCATTAAAGCAACAGGAAAATTTGTAGATACGTCAGAGAGATACAGGCCAGTTGCTCCTTTGTGACTTATGGCTGTCGTAATCTCTCCAGTAAAGATGTTATGGTATCTTGCACCTCCTTCCTCAAATGGTATTACCATGAATGAGTCCTTCCATACCTCTTTGCCAAAGGGCAGATCTTCAGGTTGCGGTATTAGCTTTGTAAAAAATCTGGGAGTAACAACTAGCACTAGCGAATTTCCTGACCTCCTCGCAAACGTACAAACATTATTAGCCTTCTCTCCTATGGCCTCAAGGGGAATATATTCTCCCATCTCAAATAATTCCCTGTTTTTCCTGCGGTAGCTAAGGGCCTTATATATCAGATAGAGCTTTATCATTCCATTATCCTTATTTATGGTTAAATCCCTTGCAAGTTGTGATAAAGGAGTCTCTGATTCACGGTCTTTTAGTTCTTCAAGCATCCTGATTCTAATTTTATAATCCACGGGTCTGCGATTGTCAGGATCAACAAGACTTAAGTTCCATATCTCTGTTCCCTGATAAAAATCAGGAACACCCGGAGAGGTTATTTTTAGGAGTGTCATTGAAAGGGAATTATACATTCCGTAGTGGGAAATCTTCTTTTGAAATGTTAAGAAATCTTTCAGAAATTTGTTATCAGAGGAATTGCTCATGATTTTTTCTATAAAAACCATTAGAGCGTCTTCGTAAATTGTATTAGGATTTATCCAGCTTGTGTTGACCTTAGCCTCCTTCGACGCCTTCAACATGTAATCCTTAATCCTATTTTTGAAAGTTTCATATTCAGTTTCATTCATCGGATCAATTGGCCAAGCGCCAATAAGCGTTTGATAAAGAAGATACTCTTCGTTGCGATCCGGCACTAATTGGCTATCCACAGCCACTTTGTTTTTCTTATTAAGTCGCCCCCAGTAAATCAAATGCTTTCTCCACTCATCTGGAATCTCTGAAAGGACATCTATTCTTGTCCTTATATCCTCGCTCCGTTTTGTGTCATGGGTAGAGGTGGTGATAAGGGCATGTGGCCAGAACTTAATCCTTTCTATATTCTGTCCATGGAAGGTCTCCAAGGGGGTACCAAATCTATCAGGACTTCCACCTACTTCATTAAGTGAAGTAAGGCGGTTATAAATATAAAAGGCAGTATCCTCAAGCCCCTTCGCCATAACAGGGCCTGTAATCTGCTGGAATCTCATGGCAAAATCAAGCCATTCTTTTTTATCATCGTCATCAAGGTAGTCAGGATAGTTAAGCAAAAGGATATCCTTAAGGAAATCAAAGATAGATTTGCTGATGGCAGGATTTTTTCGATTTGCCTTTGATACAGCAAGTTCTATGTATCGGCGATCTCTGTCATTTACACCCAATGGATTTATATAGGTCCTATATACCGGGAAGAAGGCGATGACCTCTATCAAGGCACTTATTAGACTGTTTAAAGTAAAATCTCTTGTATGTCTATTCTTCTCCGAGATACGGTTTAAGTAGTGACCCAAGGTATTGATTTCGCTGGACATAGCTACCTGCATTATTAATTTCTTTTTTTCATAAACAATATCCTGATAATTTATATTTGACCTTATGAATCTGGCATATATGTCATCGAGTGTCTTTGCATTAGCTGTTTTAACAAAGATGCCGTTTACTGAATTTAAAAAGACATAACCTGTTGTGCTGAAGATAGGCCAGTCTTCGGGCATCCTTTCACCTTTGGTCAATATCTTTTCGCCTACTATATAGAATGGCTTATAATAGGGGTCCGATGATAAAATTTCATCGTACTGTCTTAATATATCTTTCTTAACATCTGCTGGTTCAGCAGATAAAGGAGTATCCCCCTTCACCTCCTCATAAAGACCGGAGGGTATAGTATTCTTTAGCTTTTCCAGATAACCAAGATGTACCTGGACAAAACAACTCCGTTGCAACCTGTGAAAATACTCGGAAGGATTATATAACCCATCAGGATGGTCAACCCTCAGACCAGTGACTTTTCCTTCCTTTATAAGTTTGAATATTAATTTATGTGTCTCCTTAAAGACAACAGGGTCTTCCATTTTTATCGCTGCAAGGTCATTGATATCAAAAAATCTCCTGTAATTTATCTCCTCGGTCGCGACACGCCAGTTAGATAGCCTATATATTTGTTTGCTGAGGAGGTCATCGAGGAAGTCAAGGCTTCTCGATTCGCCTTTAATCCCGTTAAATATACGCACATTTTCATCAATAAAGGCCTTAATCTCTGGGCTTTCATTGTAGAGATTCCATAGGCGTTTTTTTATAATCTCTTTCTCGCGGTCTCGCTCAACGATTTTTTCACGGAACCTTTCCGTATATGAAGGCAAATAGTTCAATGCAGTAATAATACTCAAGAGCTCCACAAAATGGGGATTCTCAGAGGATAAAAGACTTTCCAGTTCCTCTATCCGATATTTTAATATGTCTGTATATGTTTTTGGCCTTATTGGAAACTTATGGTCGTAATAATATACAAAAAATGCACCTCCCTCAAAGTTTAATTTCAGTTCTTGACTTTCAAGGACATTTCCGTACTGATCCCCTAAGATGGGAAGGAGTATCTTATCTTTGAGTTCTTTTTTTACTGGTTCCCAGTCTATGTCAAAGAAGTTCGCATAACTAGAACTCGGGCCATTTTCAAGGATATCCATCCACCGGCTATTGTCTTTACTTTCAATACACATGTGATTTGGAACAATGTCAAGGATCTGTCCTACCACATATTTATGGAGCTCATTTATTAGTTTATCATACTCTTTTCCTGTACCAACCTCGGGATTCAATGTGTTGTGGTCAACAATATCGTAGCCATGAAGACTCCCTTCTTTAGTTTTGAAATAAGGAGAGGCGTAAATATCAGTAATGCCGAGTCCATGTAGGTAATGGATAATCTCTTTGGCATCTGAGAATCTGAAATATTGATTGAATTGCAGTCTGTATGTTGAAACTGGTATCCTTGGTAATAAAAATTTTTCTTTCTCCATTACCCATTTCCCTCTTTCACGTACAATGCCAAACTATGGCTCCTCACAATTATTTTCTCACCTTTGGTCATCTTTTCCGGAAGAAACGTTCCAGGGCCATTCCATATATTCTCAGAAGAATCGAGAATCTTTCTCCATATTTCTTCGGTCAGAGGTGCTGTGATTCCTATATCAGCGTTGTTAAAATTAAAGATAAAAAAAACTTCACTGTTATCTTTCCATCTCCTCATGAATAAAACCCTTTTATCTTCTAATCCATATAAATCAAGACATTCTTTATCGAGATTTGAAAGGGCAGGAATATCTCTTCTTAGCCTTATCAGGTTTTTGTAAAAATCAAGTAAAACCTTGTGCTTTCCTTCTTTTCTTTTTTCCCATTTTATTTTTGATCTAAGAAATGTCTCTACATCCTGGGGATCAGGTGGTTCACCCTTCCAAGAAAAGACTTTAAACTCCTCTTTCCTTCCCTTTCTGACAGCTTCGATGAGATCAGGATCGGAATGACTTACAAAATAAAGGAACGGGGCATCCTCTCCGTACTCCTCCCCCATAAAAAGAAGGGGAATATAAGGAGAGAGTAAGACTGAGCCTGCTGCAAGCTTCAAAGCCTCAAATGATACTAGTCTGGACAGCCTTTCTCCAAGCATTCTATTCCCTACCTGGTCATGATTCTGTGAAAAAACAATAAACTGGCCTGCGGGCCTATCTTTTGAAGAGTTTCCATGACTCCTCTTTCTGTACTCAGAATACTGACCTGAATAGACAAATCCCTCTCTGAAGGATTTTACGATGTGTTCTATTCTGCCAAAATCGATATAGTATCCCTGATTCTCTCCTGTAAGAAGGGTATGGAGGGAGTGATGAAAGTCATCGCACCACTGGGCATCGATATTATATCCACCAAGATCTCTTGATCTTATGACTCTCGAATCGTTCAAATCACTTTCGGCAATTAAATAAAACTTTCTACCCACCTTTAATGAGAATTCTTCGACCTTCTCTGCAAGCTCTTGAAGAAATGGCTTTGCACTCAAATCAGATATACCGTGGATAGCATCAAGGCGAAGGGCATCTATATGATAATTCTTAAACCAGTGCAAAGCGTTCTCTATGAAAAAGTTCCTTACCTCGTTGCTGTAAGCATCATCAAAATTTACAGCCTGTCCCCACGGTGTTTTATATTTATCCGTAAAATAGGGGCCAAAGTCCCAGAGATAATTCCCTTCAGGTCCGAGGTGATTGTAGACTACATCAAGAATAACCGCTAACCCTTTTTTATGGCATTCATTAATAAGTCTTTTAAAACCTAATGGTCCTCCGTAAGAATCCTGAACAGCAAAGGGATAGACGTCATCATATCCCCAGTTTCTTTCACCCGGGAATTGGGCAACGGGCATTATCTCTATAGCATTTATACCTATATCCTTGAGTTCATCAAGCCTTGGGATTACTGCATTAAAGGTTCCCTCCGATGTAAAGGTACCAACATGAAGCTCGTAGATGATCATTTCAGAGAGTTCTATCCCTTTCCAACTCTCGTCTTCCCATTTAAATGAATTGTTATCTACTACCTGTGATGGGCCATGAACTCCCTCGGGCTGGAAATTAGATGCTGGATCAGGTCTCTCCCTTTCATTTTCAAGTCTGTAAAGATATAGTGTTCCAGACGATATACTTTCGGCTATCGTGTTCCAGTAACCTTTTTCATCCTTTTCCATAGGAATAATCTTCTCTGTAGGTGAGACTATTCGAAGTTCTACTTTTTTTAGGAAAGGTGCCCACAGGATAAATTCACATCTTCCGTTACCGAGATACTGAGCACCAATTTTTACTCTAATCACCACCGCATAAACTCTGCGCTGATTTACCAATCATTCAAGGAGATTTTTTCCATGAAAGCCTTTAACATTATAGCTCCAGAATGCTTTTGCCCTTATTCTCCATGAAATACCATATTGATAGATAGTCCCTTATCTGCCTTGTTATAAGAAAATTTTTTCTCACGTGTTCTCTGGCACCCTCACCCATCTTTTTCGCCATATCCGGATTATTGAGAAGTTGTCTTACCCTGAACGCAGCACCCTCTACTGAATGAACAAGAAAACCTGTAATGCCATGGACTATCTGAAGCGGGATGCCTCCTACAGCACCGCCTATTACCGGTTTTCCCTTCCACATGGATTCAGATACTGTAAGTCCAAAGCCTTCTCTCAAAGACTTCTGCAGAATTACGGTAGCTATCCTCTGCAAAACATTTATATCTCTGTCACTGAAAGGTGGTAGTAAAAGAATGTATATATCAGGGTCACCGGCTGCAAACTCCTTCACCTCTTTCAGGACTGCCTCTCCTTCCGGGTCGTCAGTAGCAGGACTCCCTGCAAGGATAAGAATACAATCATTATATTTTTTAACAATTCTGTATGCCGCTATTACACCAATGGGGTCTTTAAATCTGTCAAACCTCGACACCTGAAGTATTATGGGTCTATCTGTTGGTATCTGAAATTTCTTTAAGGTTTCGTTCATCTCTTCTTCTGTTAAATCTCTGTTTTTTTCACTGATAGGATCTATGGATGGCGGAGCAATGTATTGGTCTATAGTCATTGCTCTTGCAAATTTTGCTACAGAGAAAATAGCAGCGTCATACTTTTCGCAATACTGACTGATATAATCCCAAACCCCTATTTGAGGATTTGATAAATCTATATGGCATCGCCACATCCATAACCCTGTTTTTTTAAATTCAATAAGGGGAGCTGGTTGAGGATCATGTATTATCACTGCATCTGCTTCGAGATTGATTTTTTCAGCGTTCTGCCCATTAATCTTAAGATGATACTGCCACATTTCATCAGTAATTATCTCAGCATTGCCTTGAAGGGCATTATGGATCTTTTTCGTTATGTCGAAAAATTTTGAATCCCCTTCTATAACTTCCCATCTCGCATCAATGCCAAGTTCCCCGAGTATTGGTATCATCCTTTGTAGTATCTCAGCAACTCCACCGCCTGCACGGGTGGAATTTATATGCAGGTAGGACCTTTGACTCAGTTTTGCACCAAGCATCTGCAAAAGTATCAAGTCACTTTTGGGCGACACCCCTACATACTGGTCAAACATCGATCTATAACCTCCATATCCCTCCTCACCTCTTCTTCAACCGCATCTGCTATATGTTCCTTTATCCCTTCCAAGTTATGCATGAATGGGTCTATAGCCCTTATCCTTTCTACCAGCTCTTTTTTTCCAAAGGCATCCTCTATCCATCTTGAAAAGTCATCTATTCCGCTACCAAGGCGTATCCTTGCCTCGTAGAAATGATAGTATATGGAGCCTGTATCAATATATTTTATGGCCATAAGAAACTCTGCAAGGTTTTTAGCTTTTATTCCAACAGGGAATATCAGTGTTACTGTCTCGTTGAAGTAAAATTCATCACTGGGCATTGCCTCCCTTGGTTCAGGGAATCTTTCGAGATGATCATCTATAACATCTAATAGTTTATTTCTCAAATCATTAATGTCCTTAAAATCGTAGGGGTCTATATTTGAAAGATGTTCCGAAAGTGCTCTTTCCTCAAGGCTCTCACCTGCCCAGTGTGCAAAGTCATTGGTGTATTCAAGAATGTGCCCCTTTAAAAAATACTGATAGGTATGATGAAATATGCACTCATCACTCGCTACTGCCATTACATCTCTTAGCTGGCGTAGATTTTTAGCCTTCCTTCCTGTGGATTTAAGAATGCTTATGCATTGCCTGAACTCAAAAGGCTCAATTATCTTTTCCATTCTTTTTCCCCCCAGGGTAAACTGCCAAATAAAATTGGAAGAATACACTGCCATTACCTCTTATACAGAGTATCCTCAGACACAGGCAAGGATCAGAAGAGATATTTCACCTAACATGTCTGGATCTTCGGCAGAAGGGGGATTTTAAGGCACCGTGTTTTATCCTTTTGAGTAATCTCCTTGCCCAGATAAACTCTGTTGCGAGAATTGCCAGGGCTGCAGGAATTACTATTATTGCAGGCCCTGGCAGTACTGTCATAGCCAGGCCTATAAACAGTATCGTAAAACCAATGACAATCTTTATAAGTCGCTTCGCCTGTCTTAGTGTCTTAATTATCTTTAACAATCCTAAACTCTTTATTCCTGGCCTGTAAGGATTTTCAGAATTTCTTTATATCTTGCAGCTGTTTTTTCTACAATCTCATTAGGCAACACAGGGCCAGGATATGTTTGATCCCAGTCGAGGGTGAGCAGATAGTCTCTAACAATCTGCTTATCAAAGCTTTCCTGGCTTCTGCCAGGGATATAATCCTTAATTGACCAAAAACGTGATGAGTCAGGTGTTAAGAGCTCGTCAATCAACATAGGCTCACCTTTATATAATCCGTATTCAAACTTTGTATCGGCTATGATAATACCCTTTTTTTCAGCTATCTCCCTTGCCTTTGAATAGACCCTGATGCTCACATCCTTTAACCACTCTGCCATCTCCAGCCCGACTAAACCCGCTACCTCATCAAAGGAGATGTTGATATCATGTCCTTCTTCTGCCTTTGTACTCGGGGTGAATATTGGCTCATTGAGTCTGACTGACTCGACAAGCCCTTCTGGAAGCCTGACGCCACAGACGGTTCCTCCATTTTTATATTCCTTCCATGCCGAGCCAGAAAGGTAACCCCTTACAACACATTCCACAGGCACCGGACTTGCTCTTTTTACAAGTATGCTCCTTTCCTTGATGATATCAGCATATTTATGCAGTCTTTCCGGGAAATCCTCCACCCTTGTAGCTACAATATGATTTAGAATGATATCCTCCATCTGCTTAAACCAGTAAATGGACATCTGGGTAAGCACTCTACCCTTTCCCGGGATTCCATTAGGAAGGACAACATCAAAGGCTGAAATCCGGTCAGTAGCCACGAGTAGCAGGTGTTCTCCGAGGTCATAGATGTCTCTTACCTTTCCACGACTAAAGAGGGTAATATCGGGGAACTCTGTTTTCAGTATGATTTTATTCATAGGGTTCAAGGATTCGAGGGTTCATGGGTTCAAAGATTCAGGTTTTTTAAGATTCTCACTTGAATCCTCGACCACTTGACTCCTTGGATCCTATCCTTTAGGATTTTTTGCTCGTCTTAGCAAAAAAGGACGTAAGTTTTTTTGTTACATTATCACTCTGACAGTGAGAACATTGGATCTTTGGCTTTGATTCAAATTCCTTGATCGAAAGAAAAAGGGTAAACTCTTTTTTGCAGTCTTTGCATATATACTCGTATGCTGGCATGATGACCTCCCCCTGAACTTCGTTCCAATGTAAATTGAAAAATACAAATTTTAAAATGCAAGATGTGAAAATGCATATGTTAGTATAAGTTCAATGATACCATATCATAATATTCCCTTCAAATCCTTTTCATGTACTGGCCCGTGGACTGTAAGAGAGAGACCCTCTTTTTTTATCAGCCTTTCAGCAAGGTCTTTGATATGGCCCAGCGTGATTGAATCAACTTCCTTCATAATCTCCTTTGGAGAGTAATATCTGCCATAATATATCTCCTGACGTGCAATATTGTTCATTCGGCTGCTCGTTGATTCAAGCCCGAGGATTATATTACCTTTGAGGTGGTTTTTTGCACGCTGTAGCTCTATCTTGGTGAGCGTATCCTTCAAACCATGCATCTCTTTAAGAATCAATTCTATTACCTCTCGCACCCTTTTCCTACTGGCACCTGCATAAACACCCCATACACCTGTATCAAAATAGGATGCGATAAATGAGTATATTGAATATGCAAGCCCCCTCTTTTCTCTTATCTCCTGAAATAGACGCGAGCTAACACCCGCTCCAAAAATGGTATTCAGTACAAATAGGGCGTAACGTTCTTCGCTCGCCTGAGGAATACCTTCGACTCCCAGGCATATATGTGCCTCAGAAAGTTCTTTATTAAATACCTCAACCTTACTCTTAAAATTAGGCGGAGGGCCCTTCTCAGGCTCGGAGCCCCTTCTCAGACTTCCGAGATTTTTATTAAGCATGACAAGGAGTGATTCAGGTTCAAAATTTCCAGCACAGGATATAACTACATCCTTTGTGCCGTAATACCTTCTTATATGTGAGACGAGGTCTTCCCTCGTAAAGGATTTTACCGTCTCCCTCCTGCCGAGAACAGGCTGCCCAAGGCCTGTATGACCCCAGATTGTCTGGTTGAATAGGTCATGAATATAATCATCAGGCGTATCTTCAACCATCTTTATCTCCTCTTTTACTATCCCCTTCTCCTTACCTATATCTTCTTCCGGAAATGTCGAGTTAAGGAAAACATCTGATAGCAATTCGATGCCCTTTTCAATATATTCATCAAGAACCTTTATATAAAAGGTTGTGCTCTCTTTTGATGTGAATGCATTAAGTTCTCCCCCGAGGGAATCAATCTCAACGGCTATATCTTTTGCGGTTAGTTTATCTGTCCCTTTAAAAAACATATGTTCAAGAAAATGGGATATTCCGTTTTTATCAGGCGTCTCGTTTCTCGAGCCAACCTTGACCCATATGCCAAGGGCTACAGAGCGCATATTCTTCAGCGGTTCCATAACCACAGGTATCCCGTTCGATAGATGTTCTTTTATAAACATGGCTGGTTTTTAAGAATTAAGTTTATAGACTGAGGCTAAGGGAGGGATCTTCCTGTTCTTTCTACTGTCTTCTTCTCCCTCAATGCCTCCTTCCTGGATAGGCGTATCCTCCCAAACTTATCTATCTCAATGACCTTTACAAGAACTTCGTCTCCTTCATTTATCTCGTCTGTTACCTTTGATATTCTCTTATCCGATATCTGTGAGATGTGGAGCAGACCCTCAATGCCCGGGAGAACTTCGACAAATGCCCCAAAATCAACAATCCTTTTTACCTTGCCCAGATATATCTTACCGAGTTCAGCCTCAGCGGTAATGCTGTTTATTATCTCCATCGCCTTTCTTGCCGATTCTCCATCAGGGGAGGCTATATTGATAAGGCCGCTATCTTCTACGTTTATCTTTACACCTGTCTGTTCTACTATACCGCGGATAACCTTCCCACCTGTACCTATTACATCACGAATCTTTTCTTGCTTAATCTGCATTGTGTAAATTCTTGGAGCATGTGGTGCAAGATTGTCTCGTGGTTTAGCAATTGTCTCACCCATCTTTCCAAGTATATAGAGTCTCCCTTGCCATGCCTGTTCCAGAGCCCTCTCCATTACATCGCGAGATATACCACTTATTTTTGTATCCAACTGGAATGCCGTAATACCCTTCTCTGTACCTGTTACTTTGAAGTCCATATCTCCGAGGTAGTCCTCAAGACCGAGGATATCAGTCATAATAACAACTCTGTCATTTTCTCTTATAAGACCCATTGCTATACCCGCAACATGGGCCTTAATCGGAACACCTGCATCCATCAATGCAAGGGAGCCACCGCATACAGTTGCCATAGATGATGATCCATTGGATTCTAATATATCTGAGACTATCCTAATTGTATAGGGAAACTCTGCCTTTGTTGGTATAACAGCCTTAAGGGCCCTCTCCGCAAGCATCCCATGACCTATTTCACGCCTGCCAGGTGACCTCAAAGGTTTTACTTCACCAACACTGAAGGGTGGAAAATTATAGTGCAGCATGAATGTCTTTGAAGAATCACCTTCGAGGGCCTCAATCCTTTGTTCATCATCTGCAGTACCGAGGGTCACAACGGCAAGGCACTGGGTCTCTCCTCTGACAAAGAGCGCCGACCCATGTGTCCTTGGTAAAATGCCAGCCTCGCAACTGATCTTTCTTATCTCCTCAGGGCGCCTTCCATCTACCCTGATATTTTCATTGAGTATCATGCCCCTTACAAGTTCTCTCTCTATGTCATTAAACACTGAGCTTATTTCCATAGAGATATCAATCCCTCTCGTGCTTAGACTTTCGATTGTCTCTTTTAAAATCTCATCAAGCGCCTTCTGTCTCCTCAATTTGTCAGGAATAATAATGGCACCCTTAATCTTCTCCAAAGAGATATCTGCAACGGCCTTCTTAAGTTCTTCATCTATAACAAGGGATATCACATGCCTTTTCTCTTTAGCAGCCATTGCCTGTAGTTCTCTCTGAAAAGTGCAAAGACGTTTGATATCCTGGTGTGCCAGCTCTATAGCCTCAAGAAGGTCAGCCTCGGTTATTTCATGGGCCTCGCCCTCTACCATCACAACGGAATCTTCGGTGCCAGCCACAACAAGATCTAGATCACATTCCTCAACCTCCCTCATGTCTGGATTTATCACAAAAGAGCCCGCAATCCTGCCGATTCTTACAGCACCGACAGGACCATTAAAGGGGATGTCAGAAATTATGAAGGCAGCAGACATGCTTATTATTCCGAGTATATCAGCAATATTCTCATCACCATAAGAAAGAACATTAACGATACCTTGTGTCTCGTAAAAAAAACCTTTTGGTAAAAGCGGCCTTATAGGCCTATCTATAAGGCGCGAGGTAAGAATCTCTTTTTCTGTAGGCCTTCCTTCTCTTTTAAAGAAACCGCCAGGTATCTTTCCAGCCGCGTACGCTTTCTCCTGATAATCTATCGTCAGAGGGGAAAAATCTAAACCCTTCTTTTCAATCTTTTCAGATACTACTGTGGCAAGGACTACAGTGTCACCACATTGAGCAATTACTGCCCCATCTGCCTGTTTTGCAATCCTACCTGTTTCAAGAGTAAATACCTTTCCCCGAACATCAATTTCGATCTTCTTCATTATTTCCTGAGTCCCAGCCGCTCAATCAGACTTTCATAGCGTTTTTTGTTGGTAGTCTTGAGATAATCAATCAACTTTCTTCTCTGACTTATGAGCTTTAAAAGACCCCTCCTTGAGTGATGGTCATTCTTATGTAACTTGAAATGTTCACTCAGATAGTTTATTCTCTCGGTCAATAAGGCTATCTGAACCTCCGGAGAACCTGTATCATTATCATGGAGCTTATAATCGTTTATTATTGTATGTTTCTTTTCCTTATCAAAGGCCATCCAATCACCACCCTCTGAAAGTTTTATTATTTAAAAATAACACATAATCTTCTAACATGTAAACCCCGTTAGAAAGTTCGGGTAGGGCTTTAAACCCCACTCTCGCTATTTATTTTTTACCCCACCTAAAAGGCGGGGCTTTCTTTCTAACGGGGTAAACCCTCGGGAACTCCGAAGCAATCTCAGTCTGAGTAGGCTACCTTATACCGTTAACTTTGTTAAATCCTTCTTTATCTTCTCCCTTAATGCTGCCTGTGCCCCAGCAAGTTTTGCTATGGGAATCCTATAGGGTGAGCAGCTTACATAATCGAGACCGATCCTGTGGCAGAACTCTACCGACCTCGGCTCACCTCCATGCTCTCCGCATATTCCTATCTTGAGGTTCTTCTTGGCCTTTCTTCCCTTCTCCACACCTATCCGCATAAGGGCACCAACGCCTTCCTGATCAAGGGTTATAAAGGGGTCGTCCTTAAGGATTCTCTTTTCAACATAGTATGGTAAAAATCTTCCTGCATCGTCCCTTGAAAGTCCATATGTGGTTTGTGTGAGGTCATTTGTACCGAAGGAGAAAAAGTCTGCCTGAGTTGCAATCTCATCTGCTGTTATGGCAGCTCGGGCAACCTCTATCATTGTCCCAACCGTATATGGAACTTTGAGATTACATTTTTTCTGAACCTCATCAGCAACCTTTATGACCATTTCTCTCAACATATTTAGCTCATTTACGTGGCCGACGAGAGGGATCATTATCTCAGGGATAACCTTCACCTTCTGCCTTGCAAGCTCACATGCAGCCTCCATTATTGCCTGAACCTGTATCTCGTATATCTCTGGAAACGTTATGCCAAGCCTGCATCCTCTGTGGCCGAGCATAGGGTTAAACTCACATAGCGCGCTGTTTCTCGCTTTCAGTTTTTCAAAGGGAACACCCATATCTTCTGAGAGCAATTTAAGCTCCTCATCATTCTGGGGAAGAAACTCGTGCATAGGAGCGTCAAGGAGCCTTATAGTTACGGGTAGCCCCTTCATCTCAGTAAATATACCGATAAAGTCTCCTTTCTGCATTGGAAGTATCTTCTCCAGTGCCTTTCTCCTACCTGCTGTGTCGTCAGCCAGTATCATCTCACGGACCGCCTTTATCCTGTCAGGTTCGAAAAACATATGCTCTGTACGGCAGAGACCTATACCTTCTGCCCCGAACTCTCTCGCAATACGGGCATCCTTCGGCGTATCAGCATTAGCCCATACACCAATCTTTCTGAATTCATCCACCCACTTCATTATGATGCCAAAATCCCCCGTGAGTTCAGGCTGTACAAGGGGTATCTGACCGAGGATTACCTCTCCTGCAGTCCCATTAAGTGTGATATAGTCACCTTCCCTTATGATATGGGTATCTACTACAAAATACCTGCCCTCTTCGTTTATATTTATATCACCACAGCCAGCAACGCAGCACTTACCCATGCCTCTTGCCACAACTGCTGCATGAGATGTCATACCACCTCTGGCAGTGAGAATGCCCTGAGCAGCATGCATTCCCCCAATGTCTTCAGGTGACGTCTCAGGCCTTACCAAGATCACCTTCTCGCCCTTCGCAGCCCATTGCTCAGCATCCTCTGCTGAGAATACAACCTTTCCAACAGCAGCACCAGGTGAGGCGGGGAGTCCTTTCGCTATGACAGTAACCTTTGCTTTAGGATCTATGGTTGGATGAAGAAGCTGCTCAAGCTGGTCAGGGTCAATCCTCATAATAGCAGTCTTCTTATCAATCAGCTTCTCCTTAACCATGTCAATGGCAATCTTGAGGGCTGCTGCTGCAGTCCTCTTACCAACCCTTGTCTGAAGCATGTAAAGTTTGCCTTCCTGAACAGTGAATTCAATATCCAGCATATCCGTATAATGTTTTTCGAGCTTCTTATAAATACTGTTAAGCTCTTTATATGCATCAGGCAGCCTCCTTTCCAGCTCATCTATATGAAGAGGCGTCCTGATTCCTGCCACTACATCCTCACCCTGCGCGTTTATGAGACATTCAGCAAAGAATCTCTTCTCACCTGTGGCCGGGTCTCTGGTAAAACCAACACCTGTGCCTGAATTATCCCCCATATTTCCGAAGACCATTGACTGAACATTGCAGGCAGTCCCGAGATCATCAGGTATGTCATGTAATTTTCTATACTTGATAGCCCTATCACCGAACCAAGAGCCGAACACTGCATTAATGGCAAGTCTGAGCTGCTCATAAGGGTTTTCGGGGAAATCGGTTCCTGTTTCAGATTTATATACAGCCTTGAACTCCCTTACGAGTTTTTTGAGGTCATCTGCGGTAAGATCAGTATCCAGTCGAACACCCTTTTTGTCTTTCATATTCTCTAAGGCCTTCTCAAATTGTTGCCTCTCTATCCCCATAACAATGCTTCCAAACATGGTTATAAATCTTCTGTATGCATCGTGGACAAACCTTTCATTACCTGTCTTTTTAATGAGGGCTTGCAATGTGGTTTCATTAAGACCGAGGTTAAGAACTGTATCCATCATCCCTGGCATGGAAAATTTAGCGCCAGAACGGACAGAAACGAGAAGAGGATTTGTCGGATCACCGAACTTCATGCCCATCGCTTTTTCCACCTTCTTAAGGTTTTCAAGCACCTGTTCCCACATACCTGGAGGATATTTCTTCTTGTTTTTGAAATATTCAGTACAGGCCTCAGTAGTTATTGTGAAACCAGCGGGGACAGGAATCTTCAGGTTTGTCATCTCTGCAATACCTGCACCCTTTCCTCCGAGAAGGTCCTTCATATCCCCTTTTCCGTCAGCCTTTCCGTTACCGAAGAAGTAAACATATTTCTTTACTCTCTTTTTTGCCATCGGGATACCCTCCTGAGAAGGATTTTAAGGTCTACAATAATACCTTAAAGGTACCTATAAATTCAAACCCTTCGTGACTCTATAACCACAAAACGCCAAGGTTGACTATTCATGGGCAGAGGGTGCGTGATTTCCTGCCTCAATAATCTTTTGTATGATCTCTTTAGGTCCAGATCTTCTTTCTGCAATGGCCTTTAATACCTCGCTCATTTTGTCCTCCTTGAAAAAGCAGTAGAAACTTCAGGGTAATATAGTACTGCTCATAATATCGTATAATTAATTATAATGTCGAAAAAAATAATAGCCGTCATAGGTGCCGGGATTACGGATGAGCCAACCCTCAAGATTGCTGAAGAGATAGGGAGACTCATCGCCAGAAGAAAAGCTGTCTTAGTATGTGGCGGGCTAGGCGGTGTAATGGAGGCTGCTTCAAAAGGTGCAAAATCTGAGGGAGGAATCACTGTTGGAATACTACCCCAAAACCACAAAAATGAGGCCAACCCTTATATCGATATCTCTGTTGCCACGGGATTTGGAGAGGGAAGAAATGTGATTATTGCACGTACAGCCGATGCCATGATTGCAGTTGGCGGCGAATATGGAACCCTCTCTGAAATAGCCTTTGGATTAAAAATGGGGAAACCGGTTATTGGAATAATCACATGGGATATCAAGGGTATTATAAAAGCAAGTGATCCAGGAGATGCAGTTAACAAAGCCTTCGAGCTTCTTTCAACTTAATATCTTCTCCCTGACGTTTTCTGCGTTGTCATTGCGAGGTCTCCGCCTAAAGCGGACGACCGAGGCAATCTCAAAAGGGATTCCTTGCGAAGTTTACCCTAAGCAATGCTGGGATTGCATCGCTTCGTCGCAATGATAAGAGCAAAGGATCCGACAACGATAGGGAAGTTCAGAGATTTATGAAAACCTTTCCGATCAACGTCCGGAATAAAGTATAATTCTGTATGAAACGATTCCTTCTCCTCATAACTATCGTATCCCTCTCTGGCTGTGCCCATGTAATATCAGAAGAATTAAGAGTGAAGGCTTACGGAGAACCTTCTACACCTATCCTGTTCAAAGACCCTGATGCATATAAAGGAAGGATTATTATCCTCGGAGGGGTAATTGTGAGCTCTAAAAATGAAAAGGAAGGCACATATATCGAGGTGCTGCAAAAACCTTTAGACTACCGGGGAAGACCAGAGGATACAGACATCTCTTTTGGACGGTTTATCATACTTTACGAAGGGTATCTTGATACCGCTGTCTATACTCAGGGTCGCGAAGTGACAGTAGCTGGTGAAGTTATTGGTAAAGAAGTACGAACTCTCGGTGAGATACAGTATCCATACCTTCTCATTAAGAGCAAAGAGATCCATCTTTTCAAACCCCGTTATGGCATTCCGATAAGATTCGGTATAGGGATATGGAAGGCCTTTTGATTCAGAGTCTACACTTATGACTATTCGTCCCATGCTTGCAAAATCCTCTCCTCCTTTTGACTCAGAAAAACATGTCTTTGAATTAAAATGGGATGGGACGAGATGTATCGCCTTTGTCGATAGAAAGAATGTAAGACTCAGTTCAGGGTCTCTATTTATGAGATGTTGAAAATGTTTTTAAAGGTCGGGCATAGGGGAGCAAGGGCGTACCAAATTGAAAATACCTTAGAAAGTTTTAAAAAGGCGATTGAATTGGGTGTAGGTGCCGTTGAATTGGATGTGCGAAAATCAAAGGATGGGAGATTAGTTATCATTCATGATGATAATTTAAAGAAAGTTTTTGGCAAAGATATTCTTGTGAATCAGGCGACATTAAAGGAATTAAAACAA
>JBFMDQ010000022.1:0-21557 GCA_040753955.1 Nitrospirota bacterium
AAAAAAGGGAGGCTCGGTACATGAGAAATTTTGTCCATTTTTCCATGATTTTGTTTTTATGCGTGTTATTATATACAAGATATTTTATAGAGATTTAAGGACCCAGGCATGTTTGAACATGAAAAAAGGCATTGATACAGATTATGGAGAGACTCAAGGAAACGATACATATTTACTTTACCTTCTTCAGTTTTGCTTGTTTTAATATGCTGTTTAAAGTACCCGGTGCTAAATTATCATTAAGATGGCCAGCAATTGTTACCCTGCCCAATTTTGTTGGATGCTTGTATTGTTGATGGCTGCCTCTATCAATTTTATAACATCACGTACTTTCGTTGTAATTTACTCCTTTGAGCATTTCTATTAGCGATTAAACTTTTTTATATACAGTTGTATAATTTTTGAAGGGTTATCCCATATTTATTCCCTCAGCCTTGTGAGCACACCTTTGTGTCCAAGAACCTCATTGACCTCTCCTATTGTGTAAAAGGAGCCTGTAACAACGATAAGATGACTGCCGACTGCCGACTGTTGACAAATATTTTTCGCTAATTCAATAGCATCTTTTACGGTAGGTGCAATATGTACATCAGGGAATCCTAAAGATGCTGCAATACCTGCGAGTTTGGCAGGAGGAGCTGCCCTTTTGTAATCAGGAGCAGTAAGTATTATCTCAGACGCCAGTGGTAAGAGAGGCTTCATAATACCTCTTATATCTTTATCATCCATGATGCCGAGTATAAGTATAATCTTTTTATACTCCCAGAGAAAGCTTTTCAACAATGTATTAGATAAGGCCTCTGCTGCAGCAGGATTATGTGCACCGTCTATCAGTATAGGTGGTTCATCATTTATGATCTCAAGTCTTCCTAGCCATCGCACATTCTTAAGACCCTCTCGTATGATGAAATTATTCGGCGGGGTTAAAAAACCCCACCTATCGCGATAGGGGGAACATTCTTGTCCTGCTATTTTTTCAGAAATTAATTCAACCGTTTTTATGGCAACAGAGGCATTCTGCATCTGGTGTTCACCTGCGAGGGAAAGGTATAAATCGTGGATCTCGAATGAATCACTCCGGTAGTCGAAATATATTCCCGAGAGGTCCTCTCTTTTAAGTACAGATGAAAAATCCCTGCCATAAAGATAGACCCCTGCATTCCTTTCCTCTGCCCTTTCTTCAATGACCTCCAGAACCTCTGGGACCTGAGAGGAGATAACAACGGGTATGCCATCCTTTATAATGCCTGCCTTCTCATGAGCTATTTCTTTAAGGGTATTGCCGAGAAAATTCATGTGATCATAGTTTATGTTTGTGATTACAGATACATCGGGTGTAATTATATTAGTGGCATCGAGTCTTCCCCCCATACCTACTTCTATCACTGCTATGTCTATCCTCTTCCTTTTGAAGTACAGCAGTGCCATAGCAGTTACTACCTCGAAGAAGGTAGGTGATAGTTCGACAGGCTCACTACGCATTTTATCTCTTATTTCCTCAGTCAGGCTTACGACCTCGCCTTCCGTTATCTCCTCGCCATTAACCCTGATCCTCTCTGTGAAACTCACAAGGTGGGGTGACGTGAAAAGTCCAACCTTTAGACCAGCAGCCTTCAGAATAGATGCAATAACAGCAGATGTTGAACCCTTCCCGTTTGTCCCTGCAACATGGGCGGATGTAAACGACTCATGTGGGTTTTCGAGAGCTGATGTTAGTTTAACTATATTATCGAGGCCGAATTTAATACCATATTTCTGGAGATTGTAAAGATAATTAATCGTCTCACAGTAGCTCATTGGAGAAGTTCTAAGAGCTTGGCGAGCGTGTCCTTCAGGTTTTTTCTCTCTACAACCATGTCTATGATGCCGTGCTCGAGAAGGAACTCGGCCCTCTGGAAGTCTTCCGGGAGAGGCTGCTTAATAGTCTGCTCTATAACTCTCGGGCCTGCGAAACCTATAAGGCTTTTTGGTTCGGCAATAATTATGTCGCCGAGCATAGCAAGGCTTGCGGTAACACCACCGAATGTAGGATCAGATATAATGGAGATATAAAGAATCCCATTATCCTTCAACCTTCTTATAGCGGCAGAGACCTTTGCCATCTGCATGAGTGAGAATATTCCTTCTTGCATCCTCGCACCTCCAGAGGATGAAACCGTTATAAGGGGTTGCTTCTTCTCCAAGGCGTGTTCTGCCGCCCTCGATATCTTTTCACCCGCAACAGAGCCCATACTTCCACCCAAAAAGGAAAAGTCCATGACAACGAGACTCACGGGATAACCTTTTATAAGGGCATCTCCAGAAATCACAGCCTCTTTAAGCCCGCTCTTTTTCTGGTTCTCTTTTACCCTGTCTTTATAAGAGATAGTGTCCTTAAAATCGAGGGGGTCACCTGATAAAAGACCGCTATCTAATTCTGTGAAGCTTCCCTCATCAACGAGGAGTTTCAGTCGTTCTCGTGCACTTATCCTGAAGTGATAATTGCATTTTGGACAAACCTTGAGGTTCTTATCTATCTCCTTCTTATATACTATCTCCTTACAACTATCGCACTTGACCCACAGACCTTCAGGTATCTTCACCTTCCTCTCGGTTTTTATATCTTTTGTCTTCTTAAACCAAGGCATTTATTAAAATTCCAATAACCAAATCCCAAAAATCAAATAAATTTCAATAACCAATCACCAAAAATTCAAGTCAAAATTATCAATAAGCAATTATCAGATTAAATGTTCACTGCTAATTTTGCATTGATAATTGATAATTCTATTTGGTTATTTGGAATCCTGACCTGTCCTGAATTAAGCCTGTCCTGGCGACAGGCCAGGATTCAGGACCAGACAGGTTTGGTCACGCTCCCTCCATGCCCTTATGAATGCCTCAACAACCTCTCCATCGAACTGTGTCTCGATGTTTTTCCTGAGTTCCTCAAAGGCTATCCCGAAGCTTAATGCCTTTCTATAGGGGCGGTCTGTGGTCATTGCATCAAATGTGTCTGCTACTGCAACTATCCTCGCTATAATAGGGATATCTCCATCTTTTAGGTTGTCCGGATAACCCTTACCGTCAAGCCTTTCATGATGGCCCCGAACACCTAGCACTACATATTTAAGCTGTTTGACATGGCTGAGTATTTCAGCGCCATATTTTGAATGCATATTCATTTTTTCGAGTTCATCAGGTTCAAGTTTACCTCCCTTTAAAAGGATGTTATCCCTCACGCCGATCTTCCCCACGTCATGGAGTATAGCGGCAAGCTTAAGGTCCTCAAGCTCTTTCTTTGAAAGTCCCATAGCCCTTCCTATAGCAGCACTATAATCCATTACCCTCTTTGTATGCTCTCCTGTATAAGGATCCCTCTTTTCGATCGCTTCCGCAAGTGCCATAGCTGTGCTGTAAAATGCCTCTTTGAGTTCTTGATAGAGGTTTGCATTTTCTATTGCGATTGCAACCTGATTTGCAAGAGCCGTAAGTGACTCCTTATCATCCTCATTAAAGAAATCATGCCTCTTATTTATTACCTCGAGAACTCCAATAACCTTATCCTTCGTCTTCACAGGTACACATACCATGTTCCTCGTAGTAAAAGTACTCTTTTCATCAACAGCCCTGAGGAACCTATGGTTTGACTGTACATCGTGAATAATTACAGGCTCTCCTTCCTCTGCAACCCATCCAGCAATGCCTTCCCCTTTTTTGAGCCTGATCTCTTTCAATTTTTCTCCCTTTTCTCCAAGCGCGACCTCGAAGAAAAGTTCTCCTGTTTCCTGGTCAATAAGTAAGAGGCTTCCTGCCTCTGCATCCAAGAGTCTTGTTGCCGCCTCAATTGCACGCCTCCTTATCTCCCTAGTATCAAGGGTTGAATTTATAAGGAAGGAAAGTTCTATAAGGGTATTCAGTTGTTCAAGTTTCTTGCTGAGAATATTGTTCACTTTATTGCCTCCCTTAGGCTGATAATGTATCTCTTTAGCTCATCAGGGGGTTCGTTAAGCCTTTTGACTATGCCACTGCCCACTATCACACCATCAGATACCTTTGAGACTGCTGATGCTTCCTCAGGTGTAGAGACACCAAAACCAACTGCTATTGGTTTGTCTGTGTACTCCCTTATTTCTGATATCAATGCCTCTATAGAACCATCCAGTAGAAGCCTGCTTCCTGTTATCCCTGTTATTGAGACATAGTATATAAAACCCCTCGATGCCTTTGCCACCTTCTTTATTCTGTCCGGAGTTGATGTTGGAGCAAGGAGAAATATGGTATCGAGGGATGCCTTTCTTGAAGGCCTTACGAAACTCTCTGCCTCATCAGGTGGAAGGTCAGGGATAATCACACCATCAACTCCGGCATCCTTTGCATCCCTTACAAAATTCTCCTCTCCGTATTTAAATACAGGGTTGTAATATGTCATAAGGGTTATGGGTATCTGCGTGCTTTCCCTCAGGTCTTTTACAAAGGCCATGACCCTTCTCAATGTAACACCCCTTTCCAATGCCCTTTCAGATGCACGCTGGATTGTGGGGCCATCTGCCAGCGGGTCTGTAAAGGGAACTCCTAATTCGACGATATCTGCTACACATTCCCCAAACATGAGCACTATATCCTTTGTCATCTCTAAAGATGGATCCCCAGCCATGATATAGGGGATAAATGCCTTCTTTCCTTTCTTTTTGAGTTCCCTAAACGTCTCTTCGATCCTCGAAATCACAGCTCTATCCCTTTAATACTGGCAACTTGCTGGACATCCTTATCCCCTCGTCCTGAAAGGTTCATTACAACAATCTCTTCTTTAGAGAGCTTGGGTGCGAGTTTTACTACTTCTGCAAGGGCATGGGCACTCTCAAGCGCAGGGATGATTCCCTCTGTTTTCGATAAAAGCTCAAAGGCAACCAGGGCCTCATCATCCGTTGCATATGTATACTGAATGACTCCTTTGTCCCTCAGATAGGGATGCTCGGGCCCGATAGATGCATAATCAAGACCTGGCGCAACAGAATGCGTTCTGAGGACATTTCCATCCTCATCCTGCAGGAGATAACTCTTGCATCCCTGGAATACGCCAAGAGAACCACCTGCAAACCTTGCGGCATGTCTTCCCGTGTCTATACCTTTACCGCCTGCTTCGACGCCAATCATCTTTATCCCTTCCTTCAAAAACTCATAGAAGAGTCCAATAGCATTACTTCCTCCACCAACACAGGCTATGAGATAATCAGGAAGTCTACCCTCAGAATCGAGTATCTGCCTCCTTACCTCCTTCCCTATAACTGACTGAAAGTCTCTGACCATAACAGGAAATGGATGGGGCCCGAATACAGTGCCCAGGATATAATGTGTTGTTCGGACATTTGTAGTCCAGTCGCGCAATGCCTCATTAATTGCATCCTTTAATGTCTTTGAACCAACAGGCACCTCCGTGACCTTTGCACCAAGGAGTCTCATCCTGAACACATTCAATGCCTGTCTTTTCATATCCTCTGTGCCCATATATATTTCGCAATCGAGGCCAACGAGTGCTGCCCCTGTTGCAGTTGCCACTCCATGCTGTCCGGCGCCTGTCTCTGCAATCACTCTTTTTTTCTCCATCTTCTTTGCAAGTAATGCTTGGCCAAGGGCATTGTTTATCTTATGTGCACCCGTATGTGCGAGGTCTTCGCGCTTCAGGTATATCTTTGCACCGCCGAGATGTTCTGTGAAGCGTCTGGCAAAATAAAGTGGTGTTGGTCTTCCTATGTATGTCTTTTGGAGGTGGCCGAGCTCCCTTTGAAATTCCTTATCTTTTTTAGATTTAAAGAATGCCTCCTCAAGTTCTTTGAGCGCAGGCATGAGGGTCTCGGGGACAAAACGTCCACCATAAATACTAAAATACCCCTTCCTGTCAGGTAATTTCTTTATACGATCCTCCAATTTTTAGAGAGATTATTATAGCCTATATCATTTAAAAAATATTTTATCATACTGCTTCCAGATCCATCCATTGAAGAAACTGAACAAGGTGATGTATTTTAAACCATGGAAAATATAAAGCTTCTCCTGGAGTATGACGGTACAGCTTATCAAGGGTGGCAGATACAGAAAAGAGGACCTACCATCCAGGGCATTATTGAGGACAGGATATTAAAAATAACAGGGAAACAATCGAGGGTTATTGGTGCAAGCAGAACAGACGCTGGCGTGCACGCCCTCGGCCAAGTGGCAGCCTTCAGAACAGAATCAAGGCTTGACCCTGGAGTGATAAAAAGGGCACTGAATGCCATGCTTCCTCAGGATATCAGGGTTCTTGAGGCATCTGAGGTTGATGATTCATTTCATCCAAGAAATAGTGCTGTCAGAAAAAGCTATTTTTATATCATTTCAAACCAGAGGGAACCTTCAGCATTTCTTTACAGATACGCGTGGGTGGTTCAGCAGCATCTTGAGCTAAAATCCATGACAGAAGCAGCACAGGTGCTCATTGGCACACATGATTTTTCTTCTTTTAAAGGCTCAGGCAGTAGTTCAAAAAACCCTGTCAGAGAAATTTTTTCCTTGACTATAGAAAGATTTGATGAGATTGATTTTATGACTACGAGTATAAAAGGTGAATTCGTAAAGATAACAATAGAGGCGAATGGTTTCCTCAGGCACATGGCTAGGAATATTGCAGGCACCCTTGTGGAGATAGGAAAGGGGGAAATACCAACTTCCAGTGTAAAGGAGATTTTAGAGTCCTGTGACAGGAGGCTTACAGGGCCAACTGCCCCACCAAATGGTCTTTTTCTCGAAAGGATTGTGTATTAAATATTAAATATTTCATATCAAAATACTTGACAAAATTTTACTCAATTAATAAAATATGAAATAGTTAAGGAGGAAAGATGGCTCGGGCTGTAAAGGATTATTATGAAATACTCGGAGTAAACAAGGATGCCTCTCAGGAAGAGATAAAGAAGGCTTTCAGAAAACTCGCTCGTAAATACCACCCCGACCTGAATCCTGGGGACAAGGTTGCGGAGCAGAAATTCAAAGAAGTAAATGAGGCCTATGAAGTCCTGGGCGATCCTAAAAAGAGGGTGGAGTACGACCAGTTTGGCCGCCCTGGATTTGAGGGTTTCAGGCCTTTTGATTTTGGAGATATCTTTGATTTTGGACTCGGTGATATCTTCTCAGATATTTTTGGCAGAAGGGTAAGACCAGAGACTGCAAAGGGTCAAGATATAGCTATAGGTCTTGAGCTTTCTCTAGAAGAGGCATTCTCAGGCGTAACAAAAACTATCACCTTCAATAGGGAAGCCACCTGCAGAACCTGTAATGGCTCAGGGGCGGAGTCATCCGAGGTATGTGACGTATGCAAAGGCACGGGAAGTATAAAGACCTCAAGAGGATTTTTCAGGATGTTCCAGCCCTGTACAAATTGTGGGGGAACAGGAAGAAAGGTGACAAAGGTCTGCCGTTCCTGCAGAGGGAGAGGGAAGGTACTGCAGACAGAGACAGTAAAGGCAAAAATACCGGCTGGTGTTGATACCGGTTCCTGGGTCAAGCTCAGGGGTATGGGAGGTGCCGGGATAGGTGGTAGTCCAGCGGGAGACCTCCATGTAGAAATTACTATAAGGCCCCATCCGATATTTAAGAGAAAAGGAGACGACATCTACCTTGACCTGCCTGTGACATTTGGTGAGGCAGCCCTTGGAGCAAAGATAGAGGTTCCAACTATAGACGGCATAACAGTAATGACATTGCCAATAGGTACACAGAGTGGCCAGAGGTTCAAGCTTTCAGGAAAGGGGTTCCCATCACCGAAGACCGGGGTGAGAGGTAACCAGTACGTCGATACAAAGATAGTTGTGCCAAAGGATATTACTAATAAGGCCAAAGAGGCTATAAAGGAAATAGAATCCCTTTACAGGGAAAGCCCGCGTGAGGGGATGGTGAGGAAATAATGGTAATAAAAGACAAAAAACAACCCCTCTATATGATAAGCATTGTAGCTGAGATGCTGCATGTCCATCCCCAGACCCTTAGATTATATGAGAGGGAAGGACTTGTAACACCTAAAAGGACAAAAAGGCTGAGGCTCTATTCAGAAGAAGATGTGGAGAGGCTCGGCATGATTTTAAGGCTTACAAGAGAACTCGGGGTGAACAAGGCAGGAGTCGAGGTAATACTCAGGATGAGGCACAGGCTTGAGGCCATGCAGAGAGAGATGGAAGAGATAATGAATTTTCTTGACGAAGATATAAAAAGAGATTTTGCTGAAAAGCTCAAAAGAATTTTTTCTGAAGATTAACCCCGTTAGAAAATAACTTTCAAACAGGGTTAAGGAGGACTTTCATGGATAAACTTACGATAAGGAGTCAGGAGGCAATACAAGTAGCCCAGAGGCTGGCAGAAAGGAAAGGTAACCAGCAGCTTGACGCTGAACACCTCCTCTGGGCATTGCTCGAGGATGATGAGGGTGTGGCATGCCAGGTACTCAAGAAGCTGGGGATCAATACAAGGGCTCTACAGCAGGATGTTGAAGAGGCAATAGAGAGACTTCCAAAGGTCATTGGGGCAACACCCTTAGGACAGATTTATGTATCGCCGAGATTAAAAGAGGTATTTGAAAATGCTACGAAAGAGGCAGAACACCTAAGAGATGAATATGTGAGTGTTGAGCATCTGCTCCTTTCCCTTCTATCAATAGGCGGGACATGTTCTGATCTCTTAAAAAGATATGGAGCAACCGCTGATAGGATCCTTTCGGCCATGAGAGAAATAAGGGGTGCACAGCGCGTGACAGACGCTACACCTGAGGATAAATATCAGGCCCTTAACAGATACAGCCGTGACCTCACAGAGCTTGCAAGAAAAGGAAAACTTGACCCTGTCATCGGAAGGGATGATGAGATAAGAAGGATAATACAGGTTCTCTCGAGGAGGACAAAGAATAACCCTGTGCTTATCGGTGAGGCTGGGGTTGGTAAGACAGCCATCGCAGAGGGACTTGCACAGAGGATAGTCGCAGGTGATGTGCCTGAGACACTAAAGGATAAAAGAGTGGTTGCCCTCGACATGGGGGCAATCGTTGCCGGCACAAAATTCAGGGGGGAATTTGAGGAGAGGCTAAAGGCGGTCTTGAAGGAAATTGAGCAGGCAGAGGGAAAGGTTATTTTATTCATAGATGAGCTTCACACCATTGTTGGTGCTGGTGCAGCAGAGGGCGCGATCGATGCATCAAACATCCTAAAGCCCCCCCTTGCGAGGGGGGACCTCAGGTGCATTGGTGCGACGACCATTGATGAATACAGGAAGTATATAGAAAAAGACACAGCACTGGAAAGGAGGTTTCAACCTGTACTTGTAAATGAACCAACTGTTGAGGACACGATTTCAATCCTGCGTGGCCTTAAGGAAAGGTATGAGGTTCATCACGGTGTCAAGATTAAAGACTCGGCATTGATTTCTGCTGCGGTACTGTCAAACAGATATATCACAGACAGGTTCCTTCCTGACAAGGCAATAGATCTTATTGATGAGGCTGCATCAAAACTCAGGATGGAGATAGATAGTATGCCTGTTGAGCTTGATGAGATTGAAAGGAAGCTGAGGCAGCATGAGATAGAAAAGCAGGCGGTGATGAGGGAGGATTCAAAGGAGTCTAAGGAGAAACTCGATAAGATAATGAAGGAGATGGCAGAGCTTCAGGTGAAGCACGATGAATTAAAGGCTCAGTGGATGAGTGAGAAGGAAATCATATCAAAAATAAGGGAATATAAAGAGCAGATAGAGAAAACAAAGATAGAGTCAGAGAGGGCAGAGCGTGAAGGAGACCTGACACGGGCAGCAGAACTCAGGTATGGAATATTACTTGGACTCCAGAAGGCCCTTGATGAGGAGAGCAGAAAGCTCCTTGAGGCTCAGAAAAAAAGGAAAATGCTGAAGGAAGAGGTGGATGAGGAGGATATTGCAGAGGTCGTTTCTAAATGGACAGGTATACCTGTAAGCAGGATGCTCGAAGGCGAGGTTCAGAAGCTGCTTCACATGGGTGAGCGCCTGAGGCAAAGAGTTGTTGGACAGGACGAGGCAATCGAAGCAGTATCAAACGCAGTTAGAAGGGCCCGTGCAGGTATTCAGGAACCAGACAGACCTATCGGCTCTTTTATCTTCCTCGGTCCGACAGGCGTTGGAAAGACAGAGCTTGCGAAGGCCCTTGCAGAATTCCTTTTTGACGATGAAAACGCAATGATAAGGATAGACATGTCTGAATATCAGGAGAGACACACTGTCTCGAGGCTAATCGGTGCACCTCCTGGATATATAGGATACGAAGAAGGTGGTCAGCTTACTGAAGCTGTAAGGAGAAGGCCCTATTCTGTAATCCTCTTTGATGAGGTTGAGAAGGCCCACCCGGAGGTATTTAACCTTCTATTGCAGCTCCTTGATGATGGAAGGCTTACAGACAGCCATGGAAGGACAGTTGATTTCAGAAATGCAGTGGTTATTATGACCTCTAATATAGGTGGCAGGCATATACAGGAGATGCTTGAAGAGAGGTTAAGGAAGCCTGCTGCTTACTGGGTAAGGAGCAATGCTGAATTAAAAGAAAAGATTATGGAAGACCTTAAAACATTTTTCAGGCCAGAATTTCTCAACAGGATTGATGAGGTCATAATCTTTGATCCCCTGACCAGAGAACTCCTAAAACAGATTGTGGATATCCAGGTGAACAGGATGAAAAAGTATATTGAGGAGAAGAATATTGATATCAGGCTTACAGATAGAGCGAAGGAATATTTTGCAGAGATAGGGTTTGACCCTGTCTATGGCGCAAGACCATTAAGGAGGGTCCTGCAGAGAGAGATACTAAATCCCCTCTCTATGAAAATCCTTGATGGCACCTTCAGAGAAGGTGATATGGTTGAAGTTGATTTTGAAGATGATAAAGTTGTATTCAGGAAGGAGGAGCTTGCTGAAGTGGAGGCATAAAGAAAAATTCCAAATTCCAACCCTGAATCAAGTTCAGGGCAAATCCCAAACAAATTCTAAATTTAAAATTTAAAATTTGGCATTTGGAAATTTGAGATTTGAAATTTGAAAGAAAGGAGGTGTTTGATATGTCAATTGTAAAATGGAGTCCCTTTAAAGAACTCGAGAGCATGAGGAGAGAGATGGAGAGGCTCTTCGAGGAGTTCATTGAGCCAATTCCGAGGAGACGCTTTCGCTTGTGGTCCAGACGCGAGCCTGAAGTTATTGTCCCCAATGTGGACATGTATGACAGGAAAAATGAGATTGTGGTCATGGCTGAACTCCCTGGTGTTGAAAAAGAGAATATTGACCTCAAGATTACCGAGAATGACCTCACAATAAAAGGTGAGATTAAGAGAGAGGAAGATGTAAAGGAGGAAGATTATTATTCACGTGAGATAAGCTATGGAAGCTTCGCAAGGACAATAGCCCTTCCGACTGAGGTTGACAGCTCAAAGGCAAAAGCCACATTCAAGAACGGGATACTCGAGATAGTCCTCCCGAAGAAGGAAGAGGCAAAACCTAAAGAGATAAAGGTTGAAATAGCCTGATCGATTATAGGGGGCGTTTTTAAACGCCCCTTCATATAAATATTATTGTTGCCCTTGATTCCAGATAACGGCAGCATAAAAAGCAGAATCCTTTGCGATATACTCGGCAAGCGCTTCAAGGTCAGCAGTGGCTTCAAATGACCAAATTACTTTGCAAGCCATTTTGACACCATCTTCTCAACTTCTTCCTGCGTATATATCCTCTGTATCTTTAAGTCCTCGTTCAATTTTTTGAAGGACATAAGGATGATACTGAATATCCCCCAAAGAGCAATCATCTAGCAATTGGTTAAGAAGCTCGCTAACCTCTTGTTTGGCTGTTCGCATGGAGACTTCCTTTTGTTCTAATTATACCAAATTTGACCATGAATTTCGCCTCGTTCACATCCTCACTTGGTGCGGATATACTCCAGTTTTGGGGATGATATCAGCACCTGTTTCAGAGGGATCCTTGTTAACTGTTACTATCCTCATACTGATACCTCTATTGGAAAGATGTGGGTTGTATGGGTTAATTATTGATTAACCCCCTTGTATTGCCAAGGGATTTTCTTGATTCGGAAGTAAGTAAAATTTGTGGAGTCATATGATAATGACGAGATTGCCACGCTCCAGTTAGTCGCTCGCAATGACAGAAAGAAGATACCTGTAGTGACGGAAGGTAAGGGGATAGGGAAGGTTGTGCTAAAATATCAAGACTTAGTTTATGAAGACAATACATAGGTCAATATTAAAGGAATTAGTCCTCACCTTTCTCATCAGCCTTGCCTTCCTGAATTCTATCCTGATGATGGAAAAGCTACTCAGGCTGAGCCGGCTTCTCTCGGGTATTGGCGTAACAATGATAGATATGGCCAAGGTCATATTCTATCTGCAACCCCAGCTGTTTTTACTCACAATACCCATGGCACTTCTACTATCCACACTTCTTACCTATGGACGCCTCTGTCTTGACAACGAACTCGTAATCCAGAGGACCAGCGGCATGGACTTTAAGGACATCTCGAGGCCCGTTTTTATACTCGGAACCTCATGCTTTTTATTAAACATAGCCGTGAGTTTTTATGTCGGGCCTAAAAGCAGTATAAGGCTCAGGGATGAGATAAAAAATGTCGTCACAACCCGCACCCCCCTGGCGATCGAAGAGGGCACTTTCAATACATCTTTCAAAGACATTGTTATTATTATAAGGGAAAAGCCATCTACCGATACTATCTCGGGAATTTTTATATATGATGGAAGGAATAAAAATGAACCGAGGGTACTTATGGCAAAGGAGGGAAAGATCTATATGTCAGAGGGTTTTAATACAAACCTCTACCTTAAAGATGGATACATTCATATCGCAAAGGACAGCAGCACAACTGAGATGTTCTTCGAAAGATACAACTTGATACTCAGACTCGAATCAGACCTTCCATCCAAAAAAAATACAGAGCTTACCCCTTCTGAACTAATAAAAGAGACAGGGAAAAGGTCACACCGTGTTTTATCCCTACAACTTGAACTCCACAGAAGGCTATCACTGCCTTTACTATGTATCATCCTTATCCTTTTGGGGCCACCGCTTGCTTTGATGGCAGGTAAATCGGGTAAGCTCGGAGGCCTGGCCCTTGGATTAGCGGTGTTCACTGTTTACTATGTACTTCTGATATACGGCGAGAATCTCGTTAGGGCTGGGAAGATACCTCATTACATTGGTGCATGGACCCCTACTGTTATTCTCGGAATATTTGCATTATGGATTTTCAAAAAGGAAAGTTCAAAATGAGAAATGAGAGAGATGCTCATAATACAACGAACTTACCTTAAAGAATTCTTCAAGCTCCTGTCCCTTATAGGCACAGGGCTTGCCTTGATATTCAGTATTCTTGAGCTTATCGACAAGGTAGATGACTTCATGCCTAACAGGCCTTCTCTTAACAGTCTGTTGCTCTATGCCTCTTTCAACTTCCCTAAATATCTCCTTTATCTCCTGCCTGCTGCCATGCTCATATGCAGCCTGTTCATATTCAGCCAGGCATCTTGTAACAGAGAGTTTGTAGCAATAAGGGCCACAGGAGGGAGATTAAAAGGCATTTTCTATCCCTTTATCATATCTGGCATATTGGTAAGTGTATTCGCCTTTATCATTGGAGAGATTGTTGTTCCTGATTTTTCAAGGAGGTCACATGAATTAAAAAACACCATTATGAAAAAAGATAAAAAACTCACATTTAAAGAGGGCACTCTCTGGCTGAGGGGTACAGACGGATCTCCAGTCAGGATCGAACTTTACATCCCTGAGAAAAAACTTGCAAGAGGGGTAAGCATTTTCGTCTCCGGGGAAGAGTTCCTTAAGAAAAGAATAGAGGCAGAAGAGGCAGAATGGGAAGAAGTTAAAAGTTCAAAGCCTTCGACCCTAGCTCAGGCCGAGGGTTTAAAAGTTGAGAGTTTAAAGGGCCTGTGGAGACTAAAAAATGTGACTATTTATGACATTGAAAGTAGGAAGGTCAGTAGCATATCAGAGATGGACTACCGATATCTTGAATCCCCCGATTTCTTCAGTGAAGGAGTTAAAAAACCCGAAGAGATGGGCATAGGTGAACTCTATGGGTATGCAAAGAGATTAAAAGGGGCCGGGTTCAAGAACACAAAACTCCTCGTGGATCTGAACTCAAAGGTCTCATACCCTCTAACAAACCTCTTCATGATTATCCTCGGCATATCTCTTTCAATGAGGAGCAAAGTTGGCGGTGGCCTTTTCGCAGCAGGCCTTGGACTATTTGTAAGCATTATCTACTGGTTTGCATATACACTTATGCTTTCAATGGGATATGCAGGAGTAGTGCCGCCAATCATTGCAACATGGCTTGTACTAATAATATTCGGAACAGTTACGATTCATCTATTCAGAAAGATACCGGAATAGGCTTTCAACTCTTCACAATGCGATTCCTGATAAGACAATGATATTAGAATCTTATTTTTTAAAAAGTAGTTTATCGAAGGGATATGACCTCAGGTATGTCAGGAATTCCTCCGCAGCATAAGATGAGACTGAATTCTTGTAAGTAATAAGAGAGAAATTCCTTACCATCCTCTCCTCTTTGAAGCTGAGGAGATGGAGGGTTCCATATCTGCTTTCCTTCCTTGCAGCCCAGCGTGAGATTATTGAGATACCCAATCCATTCTCGACGGCATCTTTTATAGCCTCTGTGCTTCCTAAAACCATGGACACCTTCATGTCCTGTGGCGTAATTCCATGTCGGGCAAGGAACTTTTCTATTGTCTGCCTTGTACCGGAGCCAGCCTCCCTGAAGATAAAGGGTTCATCTATAAGTTCAGCGACAGAGACCTCTTTTCTTTTAGCCCATGGATGGTAGGACGGGGCAATCAAAAAAAGTTCATCAGAAATCAGTTTTTCTACAACAATCTTTTGCTTTTTAACATCGCCCTCTATAAGACCGAGGTTAATATTACCTGAATTAAGCAGCTCAATTACTCTCTGCATATTTCCGACAAAGAGATGTATCTTGATCTTGGGATGGGCTTTCCTGAAATCCGTGATGACACTTGGTAAGAGGTAGTTACCAATGGTAGAACCACCGCCAATAGTTATACTTCCTTTTGCAAGGCCTGTCATTTCTCCTATAACCTTTTCTGCAGAGGCATAAAGGGTAAGGATTTCTTTTGCATATTTATACAGAACCTCCCCTGCAGGTGTGAGGGTAACCTTGCTCGATGACCTGTCAAATAACTTTGTCTCATATATCTCCTCGAGGGCTTGAACCTGGAGGCTTACGGCAGGCTGGGTGAGATGAATAATCTCAGAGGTCTTTGAAAAACTCCCCGTCTCGGCTACGGTACAGAAGACTTTCAGTTTATGATCTTCCATTCCCATCTCTCAAAATAAAGTTAATAGTTCTAAGTTTAAAGTTAAAAGTTAAAGAAAAAAAGTTTGAAACTAATAACTTATAACTTATAACTTACAACGTTTATTTGCCAGAGCCGTCTATAAGCCGAGTTCTGTTTATGGAGCACTATTCTGCTAATGCTCCATTTATGTGGTCATTCCTGTAAAGTCTGGTGTTATCGCCAGACTCTTGCGGTCGCAACCGTTCCGCCTCCCCCGACAAATAAGGGATTTGAAGGGGCCGTGTAAACGGTGGGGCAACCCTGCTCTGGCTTATAATATTTCTTTATTATTATATAAGTATTAAAAACCTAAAAGGGGGTTAAAGTCAAGAGTCGCTTTTGTAGTACAGTATCCGGTGGCATTGGGGACACTGTAAAATCTCTTCATTACTCTTTATCTCCACAAAAAGCTGGGGCGGTATGTTCATATTACATCCCTGACAGACCGCTTCTTTTGCCTCTGCTACTGCTATCCCGTTGCCTGATTCAATCAAGCTCATATAGAGGCTATATATTTCTCTATCAATAACATCAACGATTTTTGTCCTTTCTTCCCTGATGGTCAATAGTTCCTTTTCTGCCCCTAGCACCTCTCTCTTTAGTTTTTCTCTAAATACCTCTAATGTAACCTTTTCAGATTTGAGTCTTGCTTCCTCTAATCTCATTTCCTTTGAAGAGGCATCTATCTCTTCCATGACAATAAGTATCTCATCCTCTAAAGCGTGCCGCTCCTTTTCTGCAGACTCTATCTCCTTCAGATGGGCTTGATATTCTTTATTTGTTTTTATCTCCGCAGTGCGAGCTTTCAGTTTTATAATCTTCTCATTTATATCATCCAATTCTCTTTCCTTGCCCCGCTTCTTTTTTTCGAGGGACTCATGTCTCTGTTTCATCTTATCGAGAACTGCCTGGGCCTTCTCAAGTAGCACTTCTGCCTCAGAAGTCTTTGAGGGGACTCCATTTATAATCAATTGTTTTTCGAGAATGAGACTATCAAATTCCTGAAGGCTTATCAGAAGCTTTAGATGACGTTCCAAAAAATCCACCCCAAAAAAACTTGCCCTTGCAAGTTTTTTGACCCTTAACTTAGCACTACGCTTTTGCCTACGGCAAAGCGGCTGGTGGGCCCACCAGGACTCGAACCTGGGACCAACCGGTTATGAGCCGGTAGCTCTTCCAACTGAGCTATGGGCCCTAAAAACATGTTCATTTTAAATATTACATTGTGTTTAGGTCAAGGCCTCAAATTGCCTCATCAAAAATCTACACGAAATTGAATCATTGCCTCCCCTGAATCAAGCCTGTCCCTTCGGGCTGAGCGGTTCGGCTGAGCTCACCGAAGCCCTCAGGACGAAGCCTGGCGTTAGGCCAGGGTTCAGGGCTATATGAAATAAATCAAGTTTGGTTGCTCTAAAAGGACTCAGTCTAAAGGAGGGCAACCTTCAAGATTTTAAACGCAGGCTAAAGCCTGCGACTACAAGATTGCACAATGGCTTTGCGTAATTCGGAATAAACTATTGGTCAATAAGGAGGCTTTTGGACAGATGCAGTCTTTAAAGGGCAGAGGGTTTTAATGAGAAGAAGATGAGATATAGTTTTGGACTATCTCTAAAGCCTGATGGAGATCCCTGAATCTTATCTTTCTATAAAGTTCTTCGCATTGGGCCAAGGTAAGTTTATTAGCTATCTCAATCGCTCTTATTTCATCTTTGATATGGGGGGTCTTCTCTGCTCGGGAGGGAGTCATCTCTTCCTTTTCAAGTATTTGAATATAGATAAGTGCCCTGGCTGCCTGAAGCGTCTCAAACTCCTCATTATCTCTTCTGCATAAAATATAATGTGCGGTAAGAAGATCGCCAGGGGCAATAACCTGTTTTTCCCCAGTCAACTTCTTTACAACAGGCTCTAACAAGAATTCTGATTTGATCTGCCATCTATTTCCTAATATCTGCCGGAGAGCCTTTTTAAGATAAGTATGTACCGCACCAGCTTCCACATAGACCATTTTATCTTCGGGCAAAATCTCGGCTATTGCTTCCGCCCTCATCTTATCCCGAAGGCGGAATCTCTCTGCATCAGCACGGGCAAACTTCTTCACTGCCTCAATCACTTTTGGAAAGGAATTCCCCATGGAAGATTCATAAAAATGCAGCAGGGCGCCTATAGCCTTCCTTTCGGCTTCATATACCCATCTCATCTCGGGCATCTTAAGGACATCTAAGGGCTCTTCCCCTTCAGAAAACATGTTGTAGATATACGTGAGCTGTTCCATATATGGCTCTATCTGCAGGATCTTTTTACCCATCAGATAAAACTCTCGCAGGAGTTCATACATATGACGGGAAAATTCAGGGAATTCCAAATTTTCTTCACTGAGATATTCATTAATGGAGACCTTTCTGTTCAGCATATTCATAAATCTTGGATTTGGAGCTTCTTCAATTATGATTACATCATGGTTTTTCATAAGCCTTCTCGCAAAGGATATGACCTCTATTCGATGTGAAGAAAAGCCTATAGTGATTAAGGGCTTATTGACCATTTTCCAGAACCTTTCTGTATCGAGTTATCCAATCTATATGATATTGCGTCCTGTATACCATATGAGCTGATTTTTTAAGCTTCACGCCCCTTATTATACCAAGGCGCGAAAGAGACAGGAACATTAATTGAAGTCATGATAAATCTCCCTGCGAAGTTTAAGGATTTCATCAACTATCTGATCTATTATTTTCTTGTTTGGTCGATGACTCGTAGAGCAGTAAGCCTCTTCTCAATAACCTCTGTTAAAACCTTATATCTTTGAATATCACCCATAGTTACCAGTAACTTGCTCATGAGAGTATCCTCCTTCCCGGGAATGAATTGTAAAGAACCGCGGCTTGTGGGAAAGAGGATAATCAAAATGTGACATTTCAAAATAGTAACATCAAAGAAAATTCGATACCTTGACAAAAAAAAGTTTCTCTGGTATTTTTAATCTTTCTTGTAAAACCCGATCCTTTAAAGGAAATCAGCGGAGGTAAGGTGCCTACTATAGCGCAGTTAGTAAGACGTGGGCGTGAGGAAGTTAAGAGGAAAACTAAAAGTCCAGCGTTAAGGGGCTGCCCTCAGCAGAGGGGAGTATGTGCAAGGGTTTATACAACAACGCCCAAAAAGCCAAATTCGGCGCTAAGAAAGGTTGCGAGGGTGAGACTTATGAATGGAATGGAAGTCACAGCATATATACCTGGGGTAGGTCACAATCTTCAGGAACATTCTATTGTTATGATAAGAGGTGGTAGAGTAAAAGACCTTCCCGGAGTCAGGTATCATATCATCAGGGGAACCCTGGATACAATGGGAGTTGCAGACAGAAGACAGGGAAGGTCCAAGTATGGGTCTAAAAGGCCTAAATAGAAAGGTATAAAATGCCGAGAAGAAGAGTTGCAGAAAAGAGAGAAATTTTACCTGACCCGAAATACAACAGCAAACTTGTGAGCAAGTTTATTAATGTAATAATGAAGGAAGGTAAAAGGTCCATAGCAGAGAAAATCTGCTATGGTGCCTTTGATATCATAAGGAAAAAGACCGGAAGTGATCCCCTCAAGACGTTCAAGACAGCGGTCGAAAATGTAAAGCCTCTTGTGGAGGTTAAGCCGAGAAGAGTCGGCGGCGCAACTTATCAGGTTCCGGTCGAAGTAAGGGCACATAGACGTAATGCTCTGGCCTTCAGGTGGATTATCAATTACTCAAGAGGTAGAAGTGAAAAGACCATGCAGGAAAGGTTGGCAGGAGAACTACTGGATTCTTTTAACAATACCGGTTCTTCAATCAAGAAGAAAGAAGATACCCATAAGATGGCAGAAGCCAATAAGGCCTTTGCCCATTATAGATGGTAAGAAGAGTAGAGGAGAAGGCTTTTGTTAAGATTTCCGTTAGAGAAGACACGCAACATCGGCATTATGGCACACATAGATGCAGGGAAGACTACGACCACAGAACGAATCCTCTATTACACAGGCGTTACATACAAGATGGGCGAGGTAGATGAAGGCACTGCTGTCATGGACTGGATGGTTCAGGAGCAGGAGAGAGGCATAACCATCACCTCTGCAGCTACCACATGTTTCTGGAAAGATCATAGAATTAATATCATAGACACACCTGGGCATGTCGATTTTACTATCGAGGTCGAAAGGTCTTTAAGGGTCCTCGATGGAGCTGTTGCCCTCTTTGATTCCGTGGCAGGTGTTGAACCTCAATCAGAGACCGTCTGGAGGCAGGCAGATAAGTATGGTGTTCCAAGGATTGCCTTTATGAATAAAATGGATAGAGTGGGTGCTGATTTTTTTATGAGTGTGAATAGCCTGATAGAACGCCTTGGTGCCAATCCTGTTTCTATTCAGATACCCATAGGAGCTGAAAATGAATTCAGGGGACCTATAGACCTCGTCAGGATGAAGGCAGTATATTTTGATGACGAAACATTGGGTGCGAGATATGTCGAGGGGGATATCCCGGACAAGCTTATGCCTATGGCTCGGGAATACAGGGAGAAGATGCTCGAGGCCTTAGCAGATGTTGATGAAAATATCATGGATAAATTCCTTAAGGGAGAAGAGATACCTATAGATGAGATAAAGGCAGCGCTAAGGAAAGGCGCAATAGAGAGGAAGCTTACACCCGTTTTATGCGGCTCTGCCTTTAGAAACAAAGGTGTCCAGCTTCTGCTCGATGCAATAGTTGATTATCTTCCTTCCCCTCTTGATATTCCACCCGTAACAGGCATATCGCCAGTAGACGGCTCTAAAATAACCAGGCATGCTGATGACAGTGAACCATTTTCTGCCCTCGCATTTAAGGTTATAACAGACCCTTTTGTGGGACAACTTACGTTTATAAGGGTTTATTCAGGGGTAATGCGCGCAGGTTCCTATGTGTATAACTCTTCCAAAGATACGAAGGAAAGAATAGGAAGGCTCCTTAGGATGCATGCAAACAAGCGTGAGGAGATAAAAGATGTCTCTGCTGGTGATATTACAGCGGTTGTAGGACTCAAAAGTACCCTTACTGGGGATACCTTGTGTGACGAGAAGAACCCTATTATCCTTGTTCCGATGGAGTTTCCCGAGCCAGTTATGTCTGTCGCAATCGAGCCAAAGACAAAAGCTGACCAGGAGAAACTTTCACAGTCGCTCTCTAAGCTCGCTCAGGAAGACCCTTCCTTTAAGGTCTCTTTTAATGAGGAAACAGGGCAGACGATTATATCCGGTATGGGAGAACTTCACCTCGAGATTATTGTAGACAGGCTTCTGAGAGAGTTTAAAGTTAGTGCAAATGTTGGGAAACCACAGGTTGCCTATAAAGAGACGATCAGGGCAATATCAAAGGCAGAGGGAAGGTTTGTCAGGCAGACAGGGGGTCGGGGACAGTATGGTCATGTTTTCATCGAGCTCGAGCCTTTAGAGCCAGGTAAGGGGTTTGAGTTTGTTAACGCGATAGTTGGTGGTGTAATTCCGAAGGAATATATCCCTGCTGTCGAGAAAGGGATAAGAGAGGCAGTAGATAGGGGGATTCTTGCAGGTTATCCCGCTGTTGACATAAAGGCAAAACTCTATGATGGTTCATATCATGAGGTTGATTCCTCTGAGCTGGCATTCAAGATAGCTGGATCAATAGCATTCAGGGAGGCTGCAAAGAAGGCAAAGCCTGTACTTCTTGAGCCGATCATGAGTGTTGAAGTTGTAACCCCTGAGGAATACATGGGTGATGTAATAGGAGACCTTAATTCCCGTCGGGGAAAGGTTCAGGGCATAGAGAGAAGGGGTAATGCTCAGGTAATAAGGGCACTGGCCCCCCTTTCAGAGATGTTTGGTTATGCTACTGATTTAAGGTCGATGACACAGGGAAGGGCCACTTATACAATGCAGTTTTCACATTACGAGGAAGTTCCAAAAGGGGTTTCCGAAGAGATTGTAGCAAGAGTAAAAGGAGAGTAATGGCAGTAATTGGCGAATAGTGTATAGTGAATAGTTTTTATTGCCTACTGTTCACTAACGACTATTCACTGAAATAAGGAGGTTATATGGCAAAGCCTAAATTCGAGAGGGTAAAGCCCCATGTAAATGTAGGGACGATAGG
>JBFMDQ010000023.1:0-16685 GCA_040753955.1 Nitrospirota bacterium
TAAATTAAATATTTAGAATTTTGAATTTTCCGGAAATAATGAACGATAAATTAGCTCACTTAGTAAATATTCTTAAGAATATGCAGAGTGCGGTTCTTGCCTATTCCGGTGGTGTTGACAGCACATTTCTCCTTAAGGCACTTGAGATCTCTGGCATAAGGAGCCTTGCTGTAACGGCCATTTCAGAAAAAACTCCCCATAACGATTTACTGACAGCGAAGGAGATAGTAGCAGAACCAGGCATAGAGCACAGGATTATAAAAACAGATGAGCTTTCGATGGAGAAATTTGTGAGTAATACACCAGATAGATGTTTTTTCTGTAAGGATGAGCTCTTCAAGAAACTCACTGATATAGCCGCATCCGAAGGATACATGTTTTTGCTCGATGGAAGTAACATGGATGATACCCTGGACTACAGGCCTGGTAGAGAGGCAGCAACAAAATACAATGTGAGAAGCCCATTAATAGAGGCAGGCCTTTCAAAGAAGGAGATCAGAGAACTCTCAAGGCAACTTGGTCTTCCGACATGGGACAAACCCTCTTCCCCCTGCCTTGCCTCGAGGTTCCCGTACGGCCAGAGGATAACAAAAGAGGCCCTGAGAAGGGTAGAAAAGGCAGAAGAATTCCTCAGGGAAATCGGATTCCATGAGGTACGAGTGAGAGACCATGACAGTATTGCGAGGATAGAGGTTGGGGAGAGGGAAATTGACCTGATGTTAACCCCCAAAAGGAGAGGGCTTATTTCTGAAAGATTAAAATCCCTCGGTTATAGATTTATATCCCTTGACCTCGAAGGCTACAGAATGGGAAGCATGAACAGGACGACGGAGGGTTGACTAGAAAGGCAATGAAAAGGTTTAATTTTATAATGCACAATAGAAAGTCTTCCCTTCTTCTTTTTTTGATTCTTTTTATATTCTCCTGTTCAGGGAAACCAGCAGTCAAACCTGAGGAGACCTTTGACC
Source organism: Nitrospirota bacterium (assembly GCA_040753955.1). Lineage (GTDB taxonomy): Bacteria > Nitrospirota > Thermodesulfovibrionia > Thermodesulfovibrionales > SM23-35 > JASEEX01. The sequence goes on from JBFMDQ010000023.1 coordinate 969, forward strand.
CTGAAAAGGCCTTTGCAAAGGCCAATGAGCGGCTGGAGAAAAAATATTATGAGGAGGCGAGGGCCTTCTTTCTTGAGATTAAAAATAGAGATATATCAAAGAAATTTGCTCCCCTCGCTCAACTTAAGATTGCGGATTCCTATGTCAAGGAAGAAGAGCCTGAAGCCGCCATTGCTGAGTATCGAAGGTTCCTTGAGGCCTATCCAGATCACAGATATGCCCCATATGCTCAATATCAGATTGCTTCAATCTACTTCGACCAGATAGAGGGCCCTGAAAGGGGATATAGCGGGGCAGCCAGGGCCCTTGAAGAATTTGAGAAACTTAAGAGGATGTTTCCGAGGAACCCCTATAAAGATATTATCGATGTAAAAATCGAGAAATGCAGAAATACAATAGCGGATTACGAATTCCTTGTCGGAGAGTTTTATTATAAGAAAGGCTCTTTCAGCGCTGCAATCAACAGGTTCGAGGGATTGTTGAAAGACTATCCTGATTACAAAAAAGAGGCTGATGTGCTTTTTTATACAGGGATGTCCTATAAGAATCTCGGCCAGAAAGATAAGGCCTTAGAGTATCTTAACCGCCTCACCAAGAAATACCCGAATAACAAACTTACTGCTGGTGCTAAGAAAGAACTCTCCACTAAGTAAAGGAGTCAGGTGGTCTTGACATTTGACCCCATCTACCCTGCATTCCTGAACCTTAAAGGTAAAAGGGCTGTTGTTATAGGAGGTGGTAAGGTTGCGGAAAGAAAGATCCTTACCCTCCTTAAGGCCGGTGCGGATATAACAGTTATAAGTCCCGAACTTACAAAGAGGATTGAGGGGGAAAAGCAAAAAGGGAATATAAAATATATACAGCGACAATACAGAAAGAGTGACCTTAAAAATGCATTCCTTGTGATTGCTGCAACAGACTCTCAGGATATAAATAAAAAAGTTTCTAAAGATGCCTCCTGTCCTGTGAATGTTGTTGATTCTCCCTCTTTATGCAATTTCATAGTTCCCTCGGTCATAAAACGAGGACCATTAACTATTGCTGTCTCAACCAGTGGCATCAGCCCTGCCCTTTCTAAGTCGATTCGCGGGGAACTCCAAAAGCTCTATGGTCCTGAATTTGCTAAGTATTTGATAACATTGGAGAAAATTCGAAAAAAGGCGATGAGAGAAATCCGGGATAAAAAGGAGAGGACCAGGTTTCTAAGAAACCTCGCATCAGAAAGGGTGATAGAGATATTAAGGCAGAAGGGATTTAAAGAGATTGCAAAAATTCTTTTGTCAGCTGAGAAGGATGTCTTGAAGTGAAAAGATTATCATTCCTCATATGGATTCCTCTGGCGATTCTCTTTTCTCTATCCTTTGCCATTGTTACAGGAATTTTTAATCCCCGGGAAAAGATAAACGCTATCTGGCTGATTACTGCAGCTGCATGCTTCTACATACTTGCCTATAGATTCTACGGAGCCTTCCTTGCTGCCAAGGTTGCCACGCTCGATGACATGCGGGTAACTCCAGCACATCGCTTAAATGATGGAAAGAACTTCTATCCAACCAATAAATGGGTCCTCTTCGGCCATCATTTTGCTGCCATAGCAGGGGCAGGCCCACTCATAGGTCCTGTTTTGGCATCCCAGTTTGGTTATCTACCTGGCTTCCTGTGGATTCTTGTGGGAGCAGCCCTTGCAGGTGGTGTGCATGACTTTGTAATCTTGACTTCCTCTATGAGGAGGGATGGGAAATCCCTTGCCCAGATGGCAAAGGAGGAGGTCGGCTTGATAACAGGGGGGTCAGCCCTCATTGCCATACTCTTTATCCTGATTGTAGCCATTGCAGGATTGGGTCTTGCTGTTATAAATTCCCTCTTCTATAATCCTTGGGGAACTTTCATCATAGGTATGACCATCCCTATTGCCTTCCTTATGGGTATATATATGAAATCCATAAAACCCAATAAGGTTGCCGGCGTTTCTTTCATTGGTATTACCCTGCTTTTTCTCACTGTAATATTTGGAAGGACCATTCCTTCATCCCCTTTGGCCTCTCTATTTAATCTGGATAAAAATGCCTTATCCATCCTTCTCGCCTCCTATGGATTTGTAGCCTCCGTTCTTCCGGTATGGATGCTCCTTGCACCCAGGGACTATCTTTCCTCTTTCATGAAGATAGGCGTCATATTCCTCCTTGCCCTCGGTGTTTTATCAGTAGCCCCTGACCTCAATATGCCCCCCCTTACAAGATTCATTCATGGTGGGGGGCCGATAATACCTGGAGCCCTTTTCCCCTTCGTTTTTATAACCATAGCCTGTGGGGCAATATCAGGATTTCATTCCCTCATCTCCTCAGGGACAACCCCTAAGATGATAGAAAGAGAAAGGTATGCAAGGCCCATAGGATATGGAGCCATGCTCGTGGAGGGCTTTGTGGCAGTAATGGCATTGATAGCAGCCGCAGTTTTGATCCCAGGGGATTACTTTGCCATCAATACAAGGCTTTCCTTCTCAGAGCTCGCCTCCTTAGGATTTCCTGTCTATGAGATAAGGGAACTCTCATCCGCGATTGGGGTGGAACTGGCAGGAAGGCCTGGTGGGGCTGTATCCTTGGCAGTCGGCATGGCATACATATTCTCATCTATTCCATTTCTAAAGCATCTAATGGCCTACTGGTATCAGTTTGCCCTTATGTTCGAGGCCCTTTTTATCCTTACCACCATTGATGCAGGGACAAGGGTTGCCCGATATGTGGTTCAGGAGCTTGGAGGCTATATCTATAGGCCCTTTGGTGATCTTAGATCCCTCTCCGGGAACATTGTAGCCAGTTTCATAGTTGTCTTCGCATGGGGGTACTTCATCTACACTGGTTCCATTTCAACTATCTGGCCTATGTTTGGGACTGCCAATCAGATACTCGGAATGCTTGCCCTTTGCATTGCAACAACCTTGATAATAAAGATGGGGAAGGCTAAGTACATATGGGTAACATTACTTCCCATGCTTTTCATGGCATCAATAACCTTTACGGCCTCTCTGAAGCTCATCCAGGATTTTACCTTGAAGGCCTCAACTTCTCCTGATTCTTTTACATTCCGGGTTAATGCCTTCTTGATGGGTGCTATGCTTATTCTTGCAGTGGTTATAGTTATTGATTCAGTAGTCAAATGGTATAGCTATCTCGTCAAGAAAAAGCCGCCTTTCTCACCCCATCAGAATCTCTAAAAGCCTATCAAGCTCATCGAGGGAGTAATATTCTATCTCTATTTTCCCTTTTTTGCCTCTATGGAGTATCCTGACCTTTGTTCCGAGGCTTTTGATTAACTTTTCCTCAAGTGATGAGATCTGGGGATCTCTGATTAATGCTACCTTTTTAGGACCGGAGACCTTTTTGGATAATGCCTCTGCCTCTCTAACGCTAAGGCCTTTTTTGATGATCTTCCTTGCTGCCTCTATTTGATTAACCCTTCCCTCTATAGTAAGTATTGCCTTTGCATGTCCCATACTTAGAGAACCATTATAAATGAGGGATTTTACCTCTTCCGGAAGTTTTAAAAGCCTGAGGTAATTGGCGATAGTTGCCCTGTCCTTTCCGACTTTATCAGAAAGCTCCTCCTGGGTCAGATTAAAATCTGTTATCAATCTGCTAAAGGCCTCAGCTGTCTCGATTGGATTCAGGTCTTCCCTCTGGATGTTTTCTATCAGGGCTATCTCGAGAGAATCCTTTGAGGCTACATCCCTTATAAGGGTAGGGATCTTTTTCAGTCCTGCCAGTGCCGCAGCCCTCAATCTGCGCTCACCGGTAACAAGTCTGAAGGTACCATCTCCTACACGTGAGACGATCACAGGCTGTAGTACTCCTTTTTCTTTTATGGAAGCTGCGAGTTCCTGGAGCGATTCATCCCTGAAGGCCTTTCTCGGCTGCTGTTCTCCAGGGAAGATCCGGTCAATATCCAGATATACTACCTCTTCACCCTTTTCTGGTATTAAGGCCTCAAGGCCCTTACCTAAGGCCGTTTTCATTCAGTATCTCCTTTGCCAGGGATAGATAACTCTGTGCCCCTTTCGAGCGTATATCATACAAAAGTGTTGGTTTCCCAAAACTCGGGGCCTCTCCGAGCGTAACATTTCTCGGTATTACAGTAGTGTAAACCTTATTGCCAAAATGTTTCCTGACCTCAGCAGCGACCTCGTGGGATAGATTATTTCTTGTGTCAAACATGGTGAGTACTATTCCCTCAATCCCAAGGTATGGGTTAAAGGAGCTCCTCACGTTGCGAAGCGCCCTTGTTAAAATACTAAGGCCCTCAAGTGCGTAATACTCACATTGTACAGGTATTATCACAGAGTCAGCAGCAACGAGGGCATTTAATGTTAGAAGCCCGAGGGAAGGAGGGCAGTCAATGAATATAAAAAGATACCTTTCCCTTATTGAACTTATTGCCTTATGCAGAATTCTTTCCCTCCCCTCTTTTCCTACAAGCTCAACCTCTGCACCCAGGAGGTCTATTGAGGAGGGTAAGATACTTAGATGTTCTATGAGTGTCATTTGCAAGGTCTCACCAATCTCACATTTGCCTGTATAAACATCATATAGACTTTTATCTATGTTGTCCCTCGATATGCCGAGTCCGGATGTGGAATTTCCCTGGGGATCTGTATCGATGAGGAGTATGTCCTTTTCAGCGAGGGCAAGAGATGCGGCAAGATTGATGGCTGTTGTGGTCTTCCCAACGCCACCCTTCTGGTTCACTATTGTTATGACCTTCCCCATGAAGTAAATTATTATACCTTAAAATTGGGCGCATTTTATCTTTGTAATTAAAAATTTTACATACGTAATTGTGATATAATTTTTAAAAGGAAGGGGTGGAAGGCCTTGGTATCTGTTATTATTTCAATTTTAACAGCATTTTTGATAGCGCTCCTGCCAAATCCTGCCACGGCAGAGGAAGGGGGGTTAAGGCAATGGTAAAAGATATACACTGGCTTGGACATGATACATTTAAGATTGTTGGAGAAAAGGTCATATATACAGACCCATTCAAGATTAAAAAGAAAGATACAGCAGACATTATCTTGATTACCCATGAGCATTTTGACCACTGCTCTCCTGAGGATATTAAAAAGATTCAGGGGCCGAATAGCGTGATTGTTGCGACTGCTGATTGTGCAAAAAAGCTATCAGGAAAGATAAAGGTTGTTAAGCCTGGGGATAAGGTCAATGTTGAAGGCATTGAGATTGAGGCGGTGCCCGCTTATAATACAAACAAGCAATTCCATACAAAAGATAAGGGCTGGGTAGGATACATCTTTACTGTTAAAGGAAACAGAATCTATATAGCAGGAGATACGGATTACGTTCCTGAGATGAAGAACTTTAAGGTAGATATTGCGCTTCTTCCCGTATCAGGCACGTATGTTATGACATCTGATGAGGCTGTAAAGGCAGCTCTCGATATCAAACCAAAGATTGCTATTCCAATGCACTACGGCTCAATCGTTGGCTCAAAGAATGATGCGAAGAGATTTGCTGAGGGACTGAAGGGGAAGATCGAAGTACTGATACTACAAGAAGAATAGCAACAAGTAGTCAATAGTCATTAGTCGGCAGCCATTAGCGAAAAATCAATGAATTTTGTACCTTTGGGGATTTCAATAGGAGATATAAAGGCAGGGATAAAAGGCGACATAGGGAGAGAGATTTTCTTTTTTGAGAACGTTGATTCTACAAACACGATTGCGGCAGGGCTTGCAGAAAAAGGCGAGGCAGAAGGCGTAGTTGTTATTGCTGACAGCCAAAAAAAGGGTAGAGGCAGACTCGGCAGATTCTGGGTATCACCCCAGGGCGTAAACATTTACATGAGCATTATTTTGAGGCCAGAAATAGAACCTAAGGATGCGACGTTGATGACGATAATGGCTGCTGTTGGATGCACATCTGCCCTCAGGAGGTTAACAGGTCTAAATGTTACAATAAAATGGCCAAATGACCTGATGGTCTCGGATAAAAAGATAGGGGGAATTCTTACAGAGATGAAAACAGCCCACAAAAGGATAACATATGCTATTACTGGTATAGGCATTAATGTGAATATGGATCAGGACGCCTTTCCCGATGATATAAAAGAAGTAGCAACATCCATTAAAATGGAGACAGGCATTCCGCATTCAAGGACCGAGATAATTATAGAAATCTTGAATGTAGTAGACCACTGGTACAGGATCCTTAAAGAGATGAGAAGGAGGATACTCCTTTCCGAATGGCAGTATCTGACATCAACGCTCGGCAGAAAAGTTAGGGTTACTGTTGGTAAAGAAACATTTACAGGTTTAGCTGAGTCAATAGACGATGAAGGGATGTTGATTTTGAGGCTTCCATCAGGAGTGCTACAGAAGATAAGTGCAGGGGATCTGACGATATTGAGATAGATGCTGATTGCCATAGATATAGGTAACTCTTCGATAAATATAGGTTTTTTTACAGACAAGGGCCTTCTTGTCCAAAAAATTGAGACCCATCCGATAAAGACTCCCGAAAGATACACATCAATTCTGAGGGACTTTTTATCAGATCCTGAGATGGGTTCAGGATCTGCGGAAAAAAACACCTTAGGAGTTATAATATCTTCTGTGGTCACGGGCCATACCGAGGTTCTGGCAGAAGCATGTAAAGGTTTAATGCCAGAGAACCTCTTAATATTAAGCCCTGAAATTAAGACGGGTCTCGTCTTTGATATAGCCAGGCCAGAAGAACTGGGTTCAGATAGGATCGCGAATGCTGTAGCTGCATACGAGCTTTATAGGCGTCCTGTGGCAGTCGTAGATTTTGGTACTGCTACGACAATCAGCGTCCTCGGGAAGGATGCGAATTATATCGGGGGCGCAATAATGCCGGGGGTCAGGCTGATGAATGAGGCCCTTGCAAAAGGCACCTCGAAGCTGTCTGAGGTTAATCTTGTTCCCCCGACATCGGCCCTCGGCACCGACACATCTAAGTGCATTCAGTCGGGTCTGTTTTATGGTATCGCAGGTGCTGTAGAAAGGCTTCTTCAGGAAATAGAAAAGGAGGTTGACTTTCCTCTGAAGGTCATTATAACAGGTGGATATGGAGGTATGGTCTCAAGATTCCTGAGAAGGGAGCATACTCTAAAACCAAATCTGACACTTGAGGGTTTAAAGATAATATACATGCGGAACAAGGATGCATGAACTAAGGAGAGACATCTTGCTCGGCAGATGGATCGCTGTCCTGTCTGAATCTAAGGAACCATCAGAGTATTATCTGCCTCCGGATAAGGGCATAGCTGAAAGAAGCTGTGTCCTCTGTTCTGGCAGGGAACGTGAAACTCCATCTGAGATAACATCAATCAGGAGGCCCGGCACGCTGCCCAATACTCCGGGATGGTGGGTAAGGGCTATTCCGAGTTTTAAACCTGTCTTTCAGGTAGAAGGAGATCTGGGTAGAAGAGGAGTCGGGATTTATGATAGGATGAATAGTATTGGTGCAAACGAAATCCTTATCGAATCCCCTGAGCATAATGTGAAGCCTGAAGATATGGGTCTTGAGCAGATGAGAAGGGTAATAACGCTTTACAGAGACCGCATTGCTGACCTTAATAAGGATTTGAGATTGAGATATATACTCATATTCAAAAACTCGAAGCTGGATCCAGATGAGACCTTCTTTCATCCCACATCATCTTTAGTAGCAACACCTGTAATCCCTAAAAAGATCAAAGACGAACTTGAGAATGCAAAACAGTATTATAATTACAAAGAAAGGTGTATATTCTGCGATATCATAAGGGAAGAACTGAGGGTAGGAGACAGGATAATCCTCGAGACAAGAAACTTCCTTTGCTTCTGTCCCTATGCATCTACGTTCCCTTTCGAGTCATGGATAATCCCGAAGAGACATAGTTGTGACTTTCATGAGATCTCAAATGAGGAGATCGAAGACATGGGGTTTACGCTCATGAGTGTGTTAAAAAATTTGAGAGGTCTATTCAAAGTAGAACCTCCTTTTAACTACTTTATACACACTGCCCCAAACAGGGTGCCAAGGAGAAACCACTGGCATACGCTCGGTGAAGATTTTCACTGGCATCTCGAGATAATTCCGAGGCTTATAAGGAGGAGCGGGTTTGAATGGGGTTCAGGATTTTTTATCCTGACTACATCGCCTGAAAAGGCGGCAAAATACCTAAGGGAGGTAGGATGATGGAGATTAAGAGGATTCTTTTTCCGACAGACTTTTCTGAGGGCTCATCACATGCACTGGAGTATGCTATTGACATGGCTAAACGTTATGGAGCCAAGCTTTATCTTCTTCATGTTATTTACGACGTAGTAAAGGCAGGAGGTTTGTTTATACCGCATGCCTCCTTGGATGAAATGTACAAGGATATAGAAAAGGCTGCAAAAAAGGAAATAGATAGATACGGCCTCGAGCAACTGAGGGGCCAAAAGGATGTACAACACACTGTCCTTAAAGGCACCCCTCATGAAGAGATAGTAAAATTTGCCAAAGACAATAGGATTGACCTCATTATTATGGGTTCAACTATTAAAAAAGGTGTAAGTAGGATACTCTTTGGAAGCACTGCGACACCGGTTGTAAGACATTCGCCATGCCCTGTCCTTATTGTGAGGCTTCCAATGTATCAGGAGTAGAGCTATTGCGTGTATATCTCTCAGAGAATGCCTTTATTGACCTCCTCCTGAGTTCGGCAGAGGTATACAAGAAAGAGTGTCTTGGTTTTCTCCTCGGATACAAGCTTGAAGACCGGTTCATTGTAGAACACGCATTCACCGTACAGACTGCCAACAGGAGGCACAAAGGGGTTGTCTATAACAGAAAGAACCACAAGAAGATAGAGCCAATACTTGCGAGGTTCGATAAGTTACAGATAATAGGTGATTTTCATTCTCATACACAGTTCGGCCTAACGAAGGGGCTTCCGATACCGAGCACTGAGGATATCGAAGGGATGGCTCCTGACCATATATACCTGATAGTTGCGATAAACAATAACCAAAAGACCATGCCGTGGGGCGAAAACAGAGATGGTACAATATCAGGCTCTGTTAGTGAATTCTTCTTCAAGATATCCGCTTATTTCCTTAATGGTGTTACCTCTGTAAAAAAGGCGAGGATACACTGTCCATTCCCGCCAGAGTTTTAGACAGTAACGGGTAATGAGTGACGAGTTACGAGATAAAACAGCATTCTTAATTACAAACTCGTTACTCAGTTTAATGTGAAACTCAAAACCAAAGTTCTTGCAGTGGGTGGGGGCCCTGCAGGTGCTATTGCAGCAAGGTATCTTGCGGAATGGGGGGTAGAAGTCGTACTGCTTGAAAGAAACCTCTCCTTTAAAAAACCCTGTGGTGGATGTGTCCCGTTAAGTGCCTTTGATGAACTTGGCATCCCTAAAATGGCAATCAGAAAAGAGGTTAAGTGCATCAGGATGGTCTCGCCAATGGGTGAAAGACTTGATATAGAGCTAAGAGGCGGGAGCCTCGCAATCGTTGAGAGGGAGGAATTTGACAGAATGCTAAGGGATGAGGCAGAAAAGAAGGGTGTGGAGATAATAGAAGGGGAGTTTACAGGGATCATAACGGATGGCAAAGAACACAGAATTGTAGCTAATGTTAAAGGGGTAAGGACCGAGATAATGACAGAATACGTTATAGCTGCTGACGGCGTGAACTCGAGGATTAAGGCTGCCCTCGGTATAAAATCATCCAAATGCCTTTTTACATTGTCTGAAAGGATAGGGGGAGTAAAGACAGACTTCTGTGAGTTCTGGTTTGGTTCGCTCCATGCACCAGGTTTTTATTCGTGGGTTTTTCCTGCAAGAGAGGGAATTTCTGCAGGTACAGGGAGTTCTGAACCGAGGAAGGTACTCGCCTTATTTAAAAGATTCAAAGAGAAAAGGGGGATAGCCCAGGAAGGTCTAAGGAGGGTATATAAGATTCCAATATGGACAGGAGACTTATATAATAAAGGTAATATTATCTTTGCAGGGGATTCGGCTGGTCATGTGATGCCCCTTACTTATGAAGGCATCTATTATGCAATGAAGGCTGGGGAGTTCGCTGCAAGGGCGATAATAGAAAAGAAGGTGGCTAATTACAAGAGGATGTGGAAGATTAGATTTCAGAAGAGATTTTCCCTTATGGATAAGATAGGGAATTATTTTTTAAAGAACGATCTCTCTGCTGAGAGACTTGTTGCTTTACACAGAAGACCTGAGGTTCAGGAAGCATCCATGAGGCTCTGGCTAAGGAAAGACAGTAGCAGAGAAGGACTTCAGAGTTATATAAAACTATTTAGGAAATTCTTATGTTAACTATAAAGAGATTTTTTGCCTATTCCATAGCACTACATATTACTACCCTCATTGTTGCCCTTTCATTTGTTTCACCTGTTAAGGGTAAAAGGGGTGGAGAATTTTTTGCGAGCCTCGTATCCCCTGAAGAAATTTTTGCCCCAGCACCTCTCATTTCTCCAATCCCTGAGGTAAGACCTGTTCAGCCTGTCCGGCCCAAAACCTTTGAGTCTTCACCTCCCTCTCCCTCCCTTTCGCCTGACATCCCCTCTCCCCAGTCTCCTTCAGTTCTTGCTTCTGGCCGGGGGGCAGAAGGCAGATCAGAAATTAAAGAGACCATGCAGAAGCCTGATGTGCCGATGCCTTCCATAAGAGAAAGACTCTTCGACAAAAGTATTATTGGCGAGCTCGCAAAGAGGGAGGTTAAAAAGGAAGAGAGAACTTTTGCCTTTGACATGAAGGAGTTGCGGTATTTAGGATATTTGAGGAGGCTGAAGGAGAGGATAGAAAGTATCTGGATTTATCCTCCTGATGCAGCAGCAAGGGGAATCTACGGAGACCTAATTATAAAATTTACCATAAAGAAAAATGGCAGGTTGGGGCCGGTTGAACTTATCAGGACATCAGGGCACAAAAACCTTGATGATGCTGCTTTGAGAGCACTCAGGGATGCTGAACCATTCTGGCCTCTGCCTGATGAATGGAATATGGAGGCCTATACAATAGAGGGTCATTTCATATACACTATTTATGGCTACTACGTAAGATAAGTGGCTGAAGCTTGGCTATGTATTATTTATGCATTAAGATTGAGTCATGACATGAGACCGAGACTCTACCTTAAAGTGGGTGATGTTGTCAGGCACATGCGTCACAGTGGATGGGGTGACGGGGAGGTTATCGAGGAGAAACATTCAAACCTACCGGGTGGGTTGTGCCTTGTAAGGGTGCTATTCGAGGACGGAATAGAAAGGGCCTTCATAAATGACCTTAATAGTGAATGCTGCTGTTATTATGCAGGACTGAGATTGAGCGGCCCCTTTAAACTGCCCTTCACTTTCCCGTAATTCTACTCTCCCTCTTTATCAAAAGGGTGGTCAAGAGGTTGGGTTTACCCCAATCTCTGAGAGGTCGAGCTTTCTAACGGAGTTACCCTGAGGAAGAATGAGAAAGAAGAGGTCAAGCAGTACCGAGTCTTTCTATGATACTTTTGAAAGCCCTATAGGGACACTATATCTCGTATTCACTGGGAAAACCCTCAGAGAGGTTTCTTTTAAAAAACCTGGCGTAATACCCCGAAAAAGGGAAGCACCCCCTCTGATAAAGAAAGAGCTTAAGGAATATTTTGAAGATGGCAGAGAGGAGTTCACACAGAAGATAGGGTTTACTAAAGGCACAGAATTCGATAGGAAGGTCTGGCTTGCCCTGAAGGAGGTTCCCTATGGAGAAACAAGGACATATAAATGGCTTGCTGAAAAGGTTGGAAGGCCCTCTGCCTATAGGGCGGTTGGTCAGGCCCTCAGCAGAAATCCGATACCTATTCTCCTTCCATGCCACCGCATTATCGAATCTAACGGCTCAATCGGGGGGTACTCTTCTGGCGTTGATATTAAAAGAAGACTGCTTGAGATTGAATACTATATAAAATTAGCAAAAAAGACTTGAATATTTCTTAAATTCTGGTAATATTAATCCCATGGAAATAAAGGTTGGCACCATATCTCACGTTTATAAGAAAATAGGTGTGGCAGTTGTGGAGCTTTCAGAACCCCTGCAGACCGGAGATACTATACATATCAGCGGGTCTCATACTGATCTTACTCAAAAGGTTGAGTCTATGCAGATAGAACACCAGAATATCCAAAGAGCAGAACGGGGCCAGAGCATAGGTCTGAAGGTAAACGGCGAGGTTAGAGAACACGACCTTGTCTATAAGGTCGTCGATTAACAGGCATTAAAAACCACACTGCCCATTTTTACAAAAACCACTCATTTCTCCTAATGGGTAATAATGAGATAATTGTCTTTATAACCGCTTCGAGTGAGGATGAAGCTGCCAAAATAGCCAAAGCACTTGTAGATAGCAGGCTTGCAGGTTGTGTAAATATTATCAAAGACATCCGTTCCATCTATAGCTGGCAAGGTAAAATCGAGGATGAGAGGGAAGTTCTAATGATTGCAAAGACTCAGAAAACCCTCTTTGATTCCCTCATGGAAAAGGTAAAAGAACTCCATAGTTACACAGTTCCCGAAATAATCGCACTCCCAATAATCGAGGGCTCTGAAGACTACCTGAAGTGGCTTAGAGAGGTTACAGGATAAGAATATTATTTAAATGTTCCACGTGGAACAATCAGTAATTAGCGGAAAGGTCTACGACCTGTAGGGAATCCCGAAGTCAGGGAAAAGCCTGGAGAGCTCACGCACCTTGTTGCTGAGTAGCATTATCCCGAAGATGATAAGGAGCAGGCCGCTCAAAAGCATGATTAACCGCATAAACCTGTAAAGGATTCTTGAGTAACTGAGAAAGGTGTTTATGGCAAGGGAAGATAGAAAGAAGGGTAGGGCAAAACCGAAGGAGTAAAAGAAGAGGAGCTTCAGGCCGTATGAGGTCGACCCTTCAGATGCTGCATAAAGAAGGATTGAACCCAATATTGGCCCTATGCATGGCGACCAGGCGGCTGCAAAGGTTATTCCTATAATGAAAGAGCCTAAATATCCTGCAGGTCTTCCACGGAGATGGAACCTCCTTTCCCTCATGAGAAAACCGAACTTGATGATGTCTGATATGAAGAGACCAAAGATTATTACGAGGATACCCCCGCCTATCCTTATCCAGTCCCGATACTCAAGAAGCAACTGACCGATAAGAGAAGAAGAAGCCCCTAAGGAGATAAAGACTGCGGAAAATCCAAATATGAATGAGACGGAATTCGTAAAAGTAAGAAATCTTACCCTTTTTCTGTCATCACCTGAGGTAAGATTTTCAAAAGATATCCCTGTTATATATGAGACATAGGATGGTAAAAGAGGAAAAACGCAGGGGGAAAGGAAGGACAAAAGACCTGCAAGAAAGGCCATTGGAATGCTTACGTCTTTCATCTTGCACTCCTCCTCGTAACACTACGGCATTGCACATTCGGTAGTGTCTCCCTTTATCTTCTCAATGGCATGGGGAATTACGTCTAATATAACTTCGAGGTTTTCTCTCACCGCTTTTGGACTTCCTGGAATGTTGATAATTAATGTCCCTCCTTTTATGCCTGCGACAGCCCTCGAAAGTATAGACCTGCTCGTCTTTTTGAAACCTTCTACCCGCATCACCTCAGCAATTCCTGAAACCTCCCTATCAATAACCTCTAAGGTTGCATCTGGCGTGACATCTCTCGGTGCAAGTCCTGTTCCGCCTGTAGTAAGTATCAAATCAACCTTTTCACAGTATTTGATAAGCTTCTCTTTTATCAACTCTTTTTCGTCAGGCAGGATTTCATAATATTTGACATCAGCACCGATAGGCTTAAGGATCTCAGCAATCAAAGGTCCGCTAAGGTCTTTGCGCTTACCCATTGAGCCTTTATCGCTTATGGTCAAGACAGCAACAGTTATCATATATTTACCTCTATAAGGTCTCCTTCTCTTATCTTTCCACCTCTCAAGACCTTTGCAAAAATTCCCTCCTTTGGCATCACACAATCACCAGCCTGATAATATATTGCACATCTGGTATGGCATTTTTTCCCTCTCTGACTTACTTCCACTTCTACATTGCCAATTTTCATCCGTGTTCCAACGGAGAGTCCTAAAAGGTCGATGCCTTCTGTTGTAATATTTTCTGCAAAATCACCTGGATTAACATTAAGGCCTAAGTTTTGCATCTTCTTGATACTTTCAAGTGCAAGAAGGCTAATCTGCCTGTGCCATTTATTTGAAGCATGGGCATCACCTTTGATGCCAAGGTCTGTGATGATTTCTGCCTCTTTTACAGGCTTTTTCCGGATACCCTTCTCATTACTTATATTTATAGAAACTACTCTGCCCTTCACTTCTTACTTCTTACTTCTCACTTTTATTATGTCCCCATCTCCCAGCTCTCTAAATACCTCTTCTGCTCCTTTGTCAATCTATCTATTGTTATTCCCAGTGCTTTGAGCTTAAGTCTTGCAATCTCACTGTCGATCTCCTCTGGAACACTATAAACCTTATTTTCAAGCCTCTTATAATTCTTTGCTATATACTCAACACAAAGGGCCTGGTTTGCAAAACTCATATCCATGACGGCAGAAGGATGCCCCTCTGCTGCCGATAAGTTAATAAGCCTTCCTTCAGCAAGAAGGTATATCTTTTTATTATTCTTCAGGGTATACTCCTCGACAAAGTCTCTTATAACCCTCTTATTCTTTGACATCTTCCTAAGGGCATCTATGGATATCTCTACATTGAAGTGGCCTGAATTACAGAGTATAGCGCCATCTTTCATAAGAGAGAAGCATTCTTTTGAAATGACATTGATATCTCCCGTTGCCGTAACGAAGATGTCTCCTATCTTTGAGGCCTCTCTGATGGGCATCACCTCAAACCCATCCATTGTCGCTTCAAGTGCCCTTAAGGGGTCTACTTCTGTGATGATAACCCTTGCACCCATACCTTTTGCCCTCATCGCTATGCCTTTGCCGCACCACCCGTAACCCGAGACAACAAAGCTACAGCCAGCAATCAACCTGTTTGTGGCCCTCAATATGCCATCAACCGTAGACTGACCTGTACCGTAACGATTGTCAAAAAGATATTTTGTGTACGCATCATTTACTGCTATTATCGGATATCTCAGAGCTCTATTTTCAGCCATTGCCCTTAACCTTATTACCCCAGTTGTTGTCTCTTCTGTGCCGCCTGACAAGCCCTTCAGTAGCCCTCGCCTCTGTTTATGAAGAGTAGAAACAAGGTCAGCGCCATCATCCATAGTAATATGAGGCTTCAATGAGAGGGCAGCCTTAATGTGCCTGTAGTAGGTTCTCCTGTCCTCTCCCTTTATTGCAAAGACAGGGATCTTAGAAAATCTGACAAGAGAGGCAGCAACATCGTCCTGTGTGCTTAAGGGGTTAGAGGCACAGAGAAATACCTCTGCACCACCTACCCTCAGGGTTTTCATAAGGATAGCTGTCTCTGTTGTAACATGAAGGCATGCAGAGAGCCTGAAACCCTTCAGGGGTTTTTCTCTTTTAAAACGTTCTGCAATGCTTCTGAGTACAGGCATCTCCTGGGCAGCCCATTCAATTCGCAACCTTCCCCTCTTTGCTAAATCGATATCTTTTATGTCGTGTTTTATCATTTCTCCTCCAGATCTTGGTGCCAGTGATTAGTGTCAGTGTCAGTTTTTTTCACTGTTCACTG